>JBGOUQ010000017.1:0-71438 GCA_041477065.1 Gemmatimonadota bacterium | reverse complement strand
GGGGGGGGGTTGGGGGGCCCCCCCCAAAATAAAACCGTTTTTTTTTTTCCCTTAGCCCCCCCGGTGTTTTCGGGCCCCTCCTTTTTATCCGGGGGGGGGGCGGGCCCCCCCCCCCCCCCCGCGAGCCTGGTGCGCGGGACCCTCCGGCTGGACAGCCGCAGCGACACGCTCGGCATCGCGATCGACGTGGTCGCGGACTCACTGTCCTTCGACGGGCTGAAGGGCAGCTTCCCGGGGCTGCCCCTGGCGGGGACCGTCGTTGGGCCGGTCCGTCTGGAAGGCTCAACCGCGGCGCTCACCGTGCACGCCGATCTGACCGCTGGTGCCGGCGCCGGACGCGTGCAGGTCGACGGCGTATTGGGCCTGCTTGGCGGGCGGTTCGAGGCACGGGACGTCACGGTCGCGGCCACGGCGCTCGACCCGCGCCGCTGGCTGGGCGCGGGCCCGCCCTCCGCGCTCACGTTTGCCGTGCGGGGGTCAATGGCCGCCGACAGCGGCGCACCGCCGGTCGGCGCGCTGGCCGCGACGCTCGGCGCCTCCGTGCTCGCCGGCTCGACGCTCGATAGTGGGGCGGTGCGGGTGCGGTTCGCCGACCGGCGCGTGTCTGTGGACTCGCTTCGCGTCTTCCAGCCCGGCCTGCTTACCACGGGCTCGGGCGCGCTCGGCTGGCGGCGCCCCGACGGCGGTACCCTGACCATCGATTTCGACGCCGACAGCCTCAACGTGCTCGATTCGCTGGTGGAGTGGCTGGCGGGCCCGCGCTTCGCGCGAGACGCGGCGGGCGAGCCGCTGCGCGGCTCGGCGCGCGCGCAGGTCACGCTCACCGGCGCCGTCGACTCGGTCGCGGTCGATGCCCGCGGCACCGTGGACCGTCTGCGCCTGGGGCCGGTGCGCATTCCCTCCGCCCGCGTGCGCGCCCATTACGAGCCGGGTCCGGCGGCGGCGATCGCCCTCGACGCGGCGTTCGACTCGATCGCCTATGGTGGGGCCGGTTTCGGCCTCGCGTCGGTGGCGCTGCGCGGGACGCGCGACTCGCTCACCTGGTTCGCCCGCTCGCGCCTCGGCGACCTCGGAGCGTTCCTCGCGGGCGGGCGGCTCGCGCGGGACAGCGTCGCGTCGTCGGACGGCGGCGCGGTGACGGTCGCGATCGATTCGCTCGCGCTGCTCCTCCCGGACGGCGTCTGGCGCCTCCAGGACCCGGTGGAGGTGCGGGTGGCCGACAGTGGGCTCACGATCAGCCCCGCCGCGTTGGCGAGCGTGAGCGGGACGGGCCGGCTCACCTTGCGCGGCGCGCTGCCGACGCACGGACCCGCGAGCGCCGGCTTCCAGGTCGCCGGATTCCCGATGGTCGGTGTGTACGCGTTGCTGCAGCGGGATACCGTGGAGGTCGGTGGGACCCTGAACGCCACGGTCGCGCTCGCGGGCACGCGCGCTGCGCCGGCGTACACCGCGTCGTTCGCCATCAACGAGGGGCGGTTCGGCGATTTCCATGCGCCCTCGCTCGACGGCAGTCTCGAGTATCGTGACCGCCGGCTCGAGGCCGGCGTGCACCTGTGGCGCGGCGGCCAGCAGATTCTCAATCTCACGGCCCACCTGCCGCTCGATCTGTCCTTGATCCCGGTCGAGCGGCGCCAGCTCCGCGACACGATCTCGGTGCGCGCGGTGGCCCACCAGGTGGACCTGTCGGTGCTCGAGGCGGTGACCCCGCAGCTGCGCCAGGTGCGCGGCAGCTTCACGGCGGACGTCGGCATCCGCGGGACCTTCGAGGCGCCGCGGCTCGAGGGTGGGCTCCTGATCGACTCCGCGGCGGCGACCATTCGGGCGCTGAACGTGCGCTACGAAGACATCCAGGGGCGGCTGGACTTCACGGGCGACACCATCCACGTCAAGGGGCTCACGGTGCACGGTGGCAAAGGCCGGGCGCAAGTGGACGGCTTCGTGCGCCTCGCCGAGCTGGCCCACCCGATCCTCGAGCTCGACATCACGGCCGACCAGTTCAAGGCGCTGGAGATCCGGGACTACTTGAGCGTCACCGCCAGCGCCGAGCTCGCCCTCCGCGGCCCGATTCTCGGGGCGACCCTCTCGGGCCACGGCACCGTGACGTCCGGGGTCCTGTATTTCGCCGACCTCGTGAACAAGCGGGTGGTGAACCTCGACCAGCCCGACCCGTGGATCGCGTCGCTGATCGACACGTCGCTCGCGGCGCTGATCCAGCGCCAGCGGCTCGGGCCGGCGTTCGAGAGCGTGTTCCTCGACCGGCTGCGCATCGACACGCTGCAGCTCGTGATGGGCAGCGACGTGTGGTTGCGGTCCTCGGAAGCGAACATCCAGCTGACCGGGACCGTCGCGGTCAACAAGGAAGAGCGCAACTACCGGTTGAGCGGCACGCTACAGGCACCGCGCGGCACGTACCGGCTGGTGATCGGCCCGGTGTCGCGCGAGTTCATCGTGACGCAGGGGACGGTCCGCTACTTCGGAACGCCCGATCTGGATGCCGGGCTCGACATCGAAGCCCGGCACGTGGTGCACCCCGTGTCGCCCGTCAAGGCGACCTCCGATCTCACCGTGGTCGCGAAGATCAGGGGCACGCTCCTGGTGCCCAAGCTCGCCCTCTCGGTGGAACGGCAGGATCTGTCCCAGACGGAGATCATCTCCTACCTGTTGTTCGGGCAGCCGAGCTTCGAGCTGGGTGGCGACCGGCCGGGTGGGGTGGGGAGCAGGAGCCTGGTACTCAACAACGCCGTGGCGCTGCTGTCGGGAGCCATCTCCGGGGAGCTGGAGCGGAAGTTCGTCTCCGATCTCGGCGTGCCGCTCGACTACTTCGAGTTTCGCCCCTACGATCCCGCCGATCCGTTCTCCGGGGCCCGGCTCGCGGCGGGCTGGCAGATCGGGCGCAAGACGTTCCTGGTCCTGAACGGCGGGTTCTGTCAGGGGCAGGGAGGCCAGGGGGTGGACGTGGCGAATTCCCTGGGCGCGAGCCTGCAGTTCCGTATCAGCCCCGAGTGGCGCACCGAGGCCAGCTTCGAGCCCGTGCGCACCTGCGGCACCGCCGCCCCGGGGACGACGCCGGCCTCGGCGCTGCGCCAGATCGGCCTCGACCTGTTCTGGGAGAAGCGGTACTGACCGTGACCCGCGCGCTCCTCATCACCAACCCCGCCGCCGCCCGCACCGATGCGCGCGCCGTGACCGCGATCCGTGAGACGCTCCGCGGCGGCGGCTGGGACGTGGAAGTCTTGGCCACCGCCGCGCCTGGCGATGCCCGACGCTTCGCCGCCACGGCACGTGACGACCGCTTTGACTTCGTCGTGTGCTACGGCGGCGACGGCACGGCGATGCAAGTGGCGGCCGGCCTCGTGGGCAGCGACATCCCCCTCGGTCTCGTGGCGGGGGGGACGGGGAACCTGCTCGTCGGGAATCTGCGGCTCCCCCGGTCGCCCGCGGCTGCCGCCCGCACCATCCTGGTCGCCACGCCGATGCGGATCGATCTGGGCCGGGTCGAGCGCGCCGACGGGCGGCACTACTTCGCCGTGTGCTGCGGCGCCGGCTTCGACGCGGCGCTCATGGCCCGGACGCACGGCGAGGCCAAGCAGCGCTGGCGCATGGGGGCGTACATCGCCCAAGCCATCACCGCTCTGCCGCAGGTGCGGAGCGTGGCCCATCGCATCACCGTGGACGGCACGCCCCACGAGCTGCGCGCGGCGATGGTGCTCGTCGCCAATTGCGGCGAGCTGCTGCCGCCGTTCCTGCGCCTGCGCGACGGCATCCGTCCCGACGACGGCATCCTCGACGTGGTCGCGATGCGCGGGGACGGGTTCCTGGAGAGCGCCGCGGCGTTTTTCGATCTGGTGCGCCGCACGGCGAACGGCACCGGCCGCGTGTGGTTCGCCCGCGGGCGCGCGGTGCGAGTGGAGGTCCTGGAGGGCGCGCCGCAGCCCGTCCAGCTGGACGGGGAAGTGGTCGGGGGAACGCCGCTCGAGGTGCACCTCGAGCCCCGCGCCCTCGCCGTGCTGGTGGATCCGGCCACCGTGCCGGGGGGAATCCAAGGGGTTACCCATGCCTGACAGCGTCCTGCTGATCGACGACGACGACAGTGTCCTCCGCGCCATCGGCGCCTACCTCGAGAAGATCGGGGCCGACGTGTATCGGGAGGCGACCGCCCAGGCGGGCATCGAGAGCTTCGAGCGCGTCCGGCCGGACGTGGTGATCCTCGACCTGCACCTGCCCGACGCGAACGGGCTCGACGTGCTGGAGCGGCTGAAGGCCCAGGGCGCGTCGGTCATCGTGCTCACGGGCCATGGGGACATCGAAACCGCGGTCCGGGCCATGCAGCTCGGCGCCGAGCACTTTCTCACTAAGCCGGTCGACATGACCCACCTGGCGGCGGCGGCGGCGCGGGTATCGGAGAAGGTGCGGCTGCGGCGCCAGAACCTCCTGCTGCGCGCGCACGAACGTCTGGAAGAGGGCCTCGACTCCCTCGGGGTCTCTCCGGCGATGCAGGAGTTGGCGCGGCAGGTGCAGCTGCTCGCGGCGACCGAGCGTACCACCCTCTTGCTCACCGGCGAAAGCGGCACCGGCAAGGGGTGGGTAGCGCGCATCGTGCACCATTTGAGCCAGCGCGCCGCGGGCCCGTTCGTCGAAGTGAACTGCGCCGGTCTCTCGGCGACCTTCCTCGATTCGGAGCTGTTCGGCCACGAGAAGGGCGCCTTCACCGACGCCAAGGACCGCAAGCAGGGGCTGTTCGAGCTCGCCGACGGCGGCACCATCTTTCTCGACGAGATCGGCGACCTCGCCCCCGAGCTGCAGCCCAAGCTGCTGAAGGTGCTCGAGACCAAGACCTTCCGGCGCCTCGGCGGCACCCGCGAGCTCACCGTGAACGTGCGGCTGGTCGCGGCCACGAACCGCAACCTGGTGGGGGACGTCAAGGTGGGCAAGTTCCGGGAAGATCTCTTCTACCGGTTGAGCGTGATGCCGTTGCACCTGCCGCCGGTGCGGGAGCGCTCCCGCGAGGACCGACTGGCGCTGTTCACCCGGATTCTGGCCGAGCTGCGCGGGCAGCTTCCGGGGTGTCCGGCCGAGTGCTCCACCGAGGCGCTCGACCGTTTGCTGTCGGCGCCGTGGCCGGGCAACGTGCGCGAGATGCGGAACGTGCTCGAGCGCGGGATGATCCTCGCGCGGGGCCAGTCCCAAATCGGGGTGGAGCACCTGCCGGCGGACTTCCGCAAGGGCGGGGCGGGCGAGCGGCGCCACCAGCCGCTCACCCTGGCGGATGTGGAGAAAACGCAGGTCGAGCGGGCGCTACGCCACCATGCCGGGAACCGCACGCGCGCGGCGCTGGAGCTCGGCATTTCGCGCGCGACGCTGATCAATAAGATTAAGACCTACGCCCTGGACCTCTGAGGCACTATGGACAAGCCGGTCCTGAAAGAGCACGACGGAATGGTCTGCCGCTACTGCGGGAACGAGGAGCGTGCGTCGGAGGGCTACCCCTGCTCGGACTGCGGGACCTTCATCTGCCTGATCTGCACCTTCCGCGGCATTACGCGCTGCAAGGCCTGCGAAGCGAAAGCGAACGCGTCGAAAGCCTAGACCTGGCGCGAGCGGACTTCGCGTCTCACCTCGTCCATCGTCATCCCCAGCTCGCGCGCGAGCCGCCCCAACGCCTCGTCCGCGCCGCTCCAGTCGCGCGTCGCGGCGAGCGCGTCGAGCGCCACCGCCTCGATCGCCGCCGTGCGCTCCTCGAGCTCCCGCGTGCGCACCGCGACCTCCCGGGCCAGCCACTGCTCCAGCTCGCGGCGGTCGATCTCCAGCTGGCGCCGCCGCAGGGCGGTCTGGAGCGACAGCTCCAGCTCCTCCAGGTCCACCGGCTTGATCAGATAATCGAACGCCCCGAGCTTGAGGCACTCGATGGCCGTGCGCGGCTCGTCGATCGCGGTGAGCATCAGGATGGCGAGATCGGGGTCCTGCGCCAGCGCCTTGGGAACCAGCTCGACGCCCGTCATGTTCGGCATCCGGATGTCGCACAGCATCGCCTGGAGGCTGCCGGGCGCGATCCGCGTGAGCGCCACCGCGGCGTCCTCGGCTGTCATCACGCGGTAGCCCAGGCGCGTGAGGAAGCGCTCCAGCGCCTGGCGGATGCCCTCCTCGTCGTCCACGACGAGGACCGTGGTGGGCTCGGAGCGGACATTGCTGACCGGCATGGGTCGGAAGCTACGTGGACTCCACAAGCCGAGCAAGCAACGCTAGGTTTCGCGGGTCGATGCCCGTCCGCGCTCCGTCCAACCTCGCCGCCGTCCCCGGGATCACCGTGGGACACTGGACCCATCCCGGCGGCGCCACCGGCTGCACCGTCGTCCTCGCGCCCGAAGAGGGCATGCGCGCGGCGGCGGCCGCGCGTGGGCGCGCCACCGGCACGCGGGAGCTCGACGCGCTCGACCCCCGCCATCTCGTCGATTCGATTCACGCCATCCTCCTCACCGGCGGCTCCGCCTACGGTCTCGGCGCCGCCGACGGTGTGATGCGCTGGCTGCGCGAGCGCGGCCGCGGCCTGCCGGTCGGACCCACGCTCGTTCCCATCGTGCCGACCGCGGTGATCTTCGATCTGGGGCACCCCGGATCGGAGGGGCACTGGCCCTCGCCGGAGGATGCGGCGCGCGCTTGCGACGCCGCCGGCACCACCTTCGCCGAGGGCTCGGTCGGCGCCGGCGCGGGTGCCACGATCGGCAAAGTGGCCGGGCCCGGCGCGATGATGAAGGGCGGCCTCGGCAGTTGGGCGGTGCGCGCGGGAGACGTCGTCGTGAGCGCGCTCGTGGTGGTCAATGCCGTGGGCGACGTGCGCGATGCACGCGGCGCGATCATCGCCGGGGCCCGGGACCCTCACGGAACGTATCTCGACTCGCTGCGCTACCTGGCGCAGGGCGGCGCTCCGTTCGGGCGCAGTTCGGACGCGGGCGCCCAGAGCCGGGCGCCCAGCAACACGACCCTGGCGGTCGTCGCTACCAACGCCACAATCGATCGGGTGTCGCTCCAGGCCCTCGCCCAGGCCGCGAACGACGCCCTGGCCCGGCGCATCACCCCATTCGGCACCCTGTACGACGGCGACATCAGCTTCGCCGTGAGCGTGGGCGGCGTGGCGCCCGCCTCGGCTCTGCAAGTGGAAGCCCTCGCCGCCGAAGCCGTGCCCGAGGCGCTGGAGCGCGCCGTGCGCCTGGCGAAGGGCACGCCGGCCGTCCCCGGCCTCGCCGACGGGACGGCCTGATGGACAAGCTCGAGCGCACCATCGACGACCTGCGGCGCAGGTGGGTGCCGGACGCGCGGCTCGGCGTGTTCGAGGTGCGTGTGGAGGACGCGCCGCGGCGTCTCGCCGGCCAGACCACCAGCCGCGACGCGCTCGAAGCGCTGCGCCGCCTGGGCGGCGACGCCGGGCTCGACGTCGACCTGACACCGCTGCCCGACGCCTCGCTCGGCGGCGACACGGCCGCGATCCTGACGGCGGCGATCGCGCCCCTCCTCGAGCACCCGAAGCTGAACGCCGCACGCGTCAACGAGGTGCTCCACGGCGAGCCCCTGGCACTGCTGGAGCGGCGCGACGGATGGCTGCGGGTCCGCGTCGGGGACGGCTATCATGGATGGATGCACGCTGGGTACGTCGCGACCGGCGCCGAGGACTGGGCCGCGGACTGGACGGGGCGCGCCACCGCCCGCTCCCTGGGTCTCGAGGTGGTCACGCCGGACGGCCGACGGCGGCTCCCGATCGGGGCGCGCGTCGCACCACGGCGTGACGGCACGGTGGAGCTGGCGGACGGCCGGGTAGCCACGGTGAAGGCCGGCGCCGCGCGCGCCGAGGCGGAGATCCGCACCGAGGCGCGTATGCTGGCCGTGCCGGAGCTGGCGCTGCGCTGGTTCAGCGGCGCCCCTTATCTGTGGGGTGGGCGCACCGAGTGGGGAATCGACTGCTCCGGCCTCGCCCAGAGCGTGTACGCCGCGCGGGGCATTGCCCTGCTGCGTGACAGCGACCTGCAGGTGACGCAGGGAGGGGAGGTGCCCGTGGACCCGCGAGGCGCGGGCTATGAGGCGGGCGACCTGCTGTATTTCGCCGAGAACGGGCGCGTGTCGCACGTGGCGCTGTGGGCAGGGGGGGGCGCGGGACGCATCGTGCACTCCGCTCTCTCGCGCGGCGGCGTCTCGGGCGACGACCTCTTCGGGGAATCGGCGATCGGGAGACGGCTGCGCGGCCAGCTCGTCGCGGTGCGGCGGCCGGAGGCGCGGCGGCCATGAGACTCGTGCTCTTCGACATCGACGGCACGCTGCTCTGGACCGATGGCGCGGGCCGCCGGGCCATCCATCGCGCCCTTCTGGACGAGATGGGCACGGCGGGGCCGATCGATACGTACCGGTTCGACGGCAAGACCGATCCGCAAATCGTGCGCGAGCTGCTGGCGCTCGCGGGCCACGCCGAGGCCGCCGCGGCGGAGCGGGTAGACGCGGTGTGCCGCCGCTACGTGGCGCTGCTGGCGCACGAGCTCGCCCAGGCCACCCAGCGCACGCGCCTCTTTCCCGGCGTCCGCGAGCTGCTCGCGGCGCTCGAGCCGTACGAGGCGGAGGGCCGCGCGCTCGTGGGGCTGCTGACCGGCAATGTGGAGCGCGGGGCCGCGCTGAAGCTCGCCTCGGCCGGGCTCGACCCGGGGCGCTTCAGCGTGGGCGCCTACGGCTCCGATTCTGGGCACCGGCCCGACTTGCCGGCGATCGCGGCGCGGCGCGCGGCCGAACAGGGGGCGGGGTGGGAAGTCTCCGGCCGAGACGTCGTCATCATCGGGGACACGCCCGACGACGTGGCCTGCGGGCGGCCGTTCGGAGCGCGCACGGTCGCGGTCGCCACCGGCCACTACGATGCCGCCGCGCTCCGCGCCGCCGGCGCCGCGCACGTCTTTGCGGACTTGAGTGACACCGCCGCCGTGCTCGACGCGATCTTCGGGTGAGCGCCGCCCACGACGAGCTCGAGCTCAAGGCCCGGGTCGAGGATCCCGACGCGCTGGAGCGCGCCCTCGTCGGGAGCGGCGCCGAGCCGGTGTTTCGCGGGGAGATGATCGACCGCCGCTACGACCGCGACGGCGGGCTCAGCGCGCGGGACGAAGTGCTGCGGCTGCGGATCTACCGGCCGACCGGCGGCACCGCGGGTGGTGTGCTCGGTTGGAAAGGGCCGGTGAGCGTACGTGACGGGTACAAGCACCGCGAGGAGCATGAAGTGCGCGTCGCCGATCCGGACGCGGCGCTGGCCATCCTCGAGCGGTTGGGGTACGAGGTCGTGATGCGGATCGACCGGACAATCGCCGAGTACCGGCTGGGCGGCGCCGCCGTGCGGCTCGAATGGTATCCCGCAATGGACGTGCTGGTGGAGATCGAAGGTACGCCCGCGGCCATCGAGCAGGCGGTGGCGGCGACAGGCCTCGGGCGCGCGCGCTTCCTGCCCGAGGCGTTGCCCTACTTCGTAGCCGACTACGAGTCGCGCACGGGGCGGCGCGCGCGCATCGCTGCCGAGTGAGCGCGCCCGTCCGGATTCCGATGCCGCTCCGCGTTCCCGAGCTGGCCCCCGCGCTCGGGCGCGTGATCGTGCCGCGGCGCCTCACCCCGCCGTGGATCCCCTTGGACGACATCCGCGAGCAGCTCGCGACGCACGTGCTCGAGCTGGGCGGCCAGGGCCGCGCCGCGGCGATGCGCGAGCAGCGCGACGCGGTGCTCGAGGCGGTCAGCCGGCGCGTCTGGACGGGCGTGTGGGAGCAGGCCGTGCGGGCGGTGGCGGAGCGGCTGGCGACGGCCCTGGACGCGGAAATCGAGCGCGCCGCCCGCGGCGTTCGAATGCCGCCACGACGCTGGCGCCGCCGCTTGCTTACCAGCGCCGAAAAGCGGGCCATCGCCGCCCGGCTCGGGACGGGTGGCGGTCCGTTCGTGGACGCGCTCGACACGCTCGAGACGGCGGCGTTTCAGGTGCACGAGGCGAGCGTGCTGGACAAGGATGCGCACGCCGACTGGCAGGAGGCGCTGCGCGCCGCCGCGCGGCGTCTCGAGGCCGCCTGGCTGGCGCTGGAGGATGAGGTCGCGGCCGAGCGCGGGCGCTGGGCGCCGGAGATCGCGGACGTCGCGGCCTGGCGCCCCCCGCTGTGGCCGGTGTTCGTCGTCTGGGCGCCGCTCGCGGCCCTGGTGCTCTGGCTGGGATTGGTGCTCGGCGGCTACCTTGCCGCTCCCGCATGGCTCGCCGAACGCCTGGGCTTCTAGCCCTCCTTCTGCTCGCGTCGGCGATCACGCTCCCCGCCGTCGCCGCGCAACAGCTGCGTATGGCGCAGGTGCCAGTCAGCGGCCGCGCCGGCCTCGACTCGCTGGTGCGCTTGGGCTTCGAGGTGGCGGCGCTGCGCACGGTGGACGGCCGCCTCACCGCGGTGATCGTGGTGTCGGATCAGACGGAGCGCCGGCTGGCGGCGCGTGGCTACGTCGTCGCGCCGGTGGCCGGCGCCCCTGTAGGGGGCGCGCCCACCGTCGCCGACACTTTCAAGACCTTTCGGTCCTTCGAGAAGCCGGTCACAGGCATCCGCGCCACGCTTGCCGCCTGGGCCGCGGCCGACTCGCGGATCCAGGTGGACTCGATCGGAGCCTCCGTGGAGGGCCGGCCGATCCTGGCGGTGAAAATCGGGAGCGCCGGGGATTCGCCCGCGCGCCCCAACGTGTTGTTCATGGCGACGCACCACGCCCGCGAGTGGGTATCGACTGAGGTGGCGATGCGGCTGATCCGCTGGATCGCGGACTCGCTGCCGCCGGCGCTGCTCGCCAGCCGCGACATTTGGGTGATCCCGGTGGAAAACCCGGACGGCTACCAGTACACCTTCACCACCAGCCGGCTGTGGCGGAAGAACCGGCGGCACAACGCCGACGGGACCTACGGCGTCGACCCCAACCGCAACTACCCCGCCTTCTGGGGCGTGGACGACGCGGGCTCGAGCCCCGACCCGGGCGTCGAGATCTACCGCGGCTCCGCCCCGGCTTCGGAGCCCGAGACTCAGGCGATCATCGCCTTCCACGCCGCGCATCCGCCGGTTCTAGCGGTGTCCTACCACACCTACAGCGGGCTGGTGCTCTACCCCTACGGTTTCCGCAACGGCGAGCTGGCGCCCGACCAGCCGGTGTTCCAGGCGCTGGCCGGCACCGATCTGCAGCCGGCGGTGCGCGACAACGTGCCCGCTTCCAGTCTGCCGGCGTATCACCCGGGTCCCGGTTGGACGCTGTACACCACCAACGGCGAGTACACCGACTGGGCCTACCGGGCCCATGGGACCATCGCGTTCACGACCGAGCTGACGAGCGGGTGCTGTACGCCCGATTCCGGGCTCTACTACGGGTTCGTGTTTCCGGACGACAGCGCGTTGGTGGATCGGGTGTTCCGCGACAACCTGCCGTTCGCGCTGGCGGTGATCGCCGGGGCAGGCGACCCGGCGGGGGCTCAAGGCCCGTCGGGGTTGCTGCCGTCGGCCGCGCGCGTAGAGTCGGTGTGGCCTGAAGTCAGGGTCAGCCTCGACGCGGGGGCATCCATACCGCTCTCCCTCAGCGTGCGCACGTCGACCGGCCAGATCGTGACGCGCAACGCACGCGCCGACTCCCTCTGGCGCGGGCGGCTACGGAACTCCTGGCGCAGCGACGTCACCGCCGACGGCGCGCGCGCGGTGCGGGTGGACGGTGCGGGCCTCGCCGCCGAGCTCGTCTCGATCGCCGGGGCCGAGGATGGCGACCGGGGATGGACGGGGTGGACGCGCACCGGCGATGCGTTGGTGGGGCAATACGCCTGGTACGGGGCGGGCAACGACACGCTGACCTCGCCGGTGGTGGACTTGAGCGGCCGCATCCGCGTCTGGCTGCAGCTCTGGACCAAGCACGCGGGCTCGGGCTTCGCGCCGCAGCAGCAGGGTGAAGTTCAATTCTCGGCCGACAGCGGGCGGAGCTGGAGCGAGGTCGCTGCGCTGGCAGGAAGCGGCCCAGCCTGGTATCCCGTGCGGGTGGACCTCCCGGCGGCGGCGGGGGTGGCGGGCGCCCGGGTGCGGTTCATCGGGCGCGGGATGCCGTGGTGGCTCGACGCCGTCGGCTTCGGCTCCGATTCGACGGCGGCGTTCCTGTCGCTCGCGACGGCCGGCGGGGTGGACGTCTCCGAAAATCCGGTGAAGAGCGATCAGGTCGTGATCTCCTGGCCGGTGGGAACGGCTGCCGCGCGCCTCGGGATCTACACGTTCACTGGTGACCGCCTGATCGGAGCGACGGTGGCCCCGCCGGGCAATGAGTACGTCTGGGATCTGACGGCCGGAGGTCGACGGATGCCGAACGGCGTCTATCTGGTGGCGGTCGAGGTGGACGGCCGCGTGCTGCGGCGCCGGCTGTTCGTGACGCGGGCGGCGCCGTGAGCGCCGTCGGCGTCGGGGTGGACCTGGTCGAGGTGGAGCGTGCCCGTCAGATGATCGCGGACAAGGGCGCCCACGTCTTCGACCGCCTGCTGACGGTGACGGAAGCGGAGTACTGCCGCAGCCGGCCGAACCCGGCGGAGCACGTCGCGGTGCGGCTCGCTGCGAAAGAAGCGGTCTACAAAGCGCTACAGGGGAGTGAGGCGGCTCGGGGGATCGGCTGGCGGGAAATCGAAGTCGTGCGCGCGCCGGACGGCCGCCCCGCCGTCGCGTTGTCTGGGCTCGCCGCCGAGCGCGCCGCGGCGATGGGCGTCGCGCGCGTGTTGCTGTCGTTGTCGCACACGCATCTTGCTGCGGTCGCCGTCGCAGTACTCGTCGAAGAAGGGTGATACCTGCCTCGCCTTGCATTCCCGACTGATTCGCTCTAGTATTCGACGCACCCTTTCTGAGAACGGTTCTCATCCATCGTAAGCTGTTTGTTGGCTTGGTGTTCGCTGCCTGTCTGGCAACACCACTCCCGGGTCAGGCGAACGACTCCCTCAGCGCCGCCCGCCGCCTCGTCGCCGCCACCGCCCTGTCCGCCAAAGAGTACGCGGCCGGCGTGCCGGCCACCGGCGGCCGGATCGACCATCCTGAGGAGGTCGACGAAGCTAAGCAGTTCCTCGACCAGGCCCGCTACGACATCCCCTTCCTGCCCACCGTGGTGCGCGCCTTCGGCGATAGCGCCTTGGCCGCCCTGCGCAACCTCCTGGATCGGACGGCGCCGCCGGCGGACGTCGAACGCCTCGCCGACGCTCTAGCGCGGCGCCTCGCGGCGGCGGTAGGTGGGAGAGGCGCCATCGTCCCGACGCCGGCCCATGCCCCATCGCTGGCGCGTGGGGCCGAGGTGTACCGCGTGCAGTGCGCCGCCTGCCACGGCGCCGCCGGCCGCGGCGACGGCCCAAAGGCGAAATCCGTCAAAGGCCCGCCACCCGCCGACCTCGCCGATCCGGCGGTGATGGGAGGGGTCACGCCCCTCGACATCTATCGCAAGATCATGCTGGGGGTGGCGGGCACCGCGATGCCGTCGTTCGAAGATGACCTTCCGGACTCCGACCGGTGGGCGGTGACGGCCTACGTCGCCACGCTGCCGTACGGCGGATCGGCGAGCGGGGCGGTGTTCGCCGCCGTGCGGCGCGAGGTGGACTCGGCGGTCGCGCGCCGCTCGGACAGGATGGTCTTCGACGCCTACCTGACCTTCGAGCAAGTGGAAACGGACGTGCGGGCGCGCAACCCCGGCCTCGCCACCGAGCTGGAGGACGTGTTCGGCCGGCTGCGCGCCCGGGCCAAGGCGGGGGCCCCCGACGCCGAGCTGGCCGCGCTGCACGGACGCCTGCTGGCGGGGTTAGAGCGCGCCGAGCGACTCGTCGTCGACCATCCCTCGGGGGCGAACCTGCTCGGCCAGTCGTTCCTGTTGCTGCTGCGGGAGGGGTTCGAGGCGATCCTCATCGTCGGTGCGCTGATGGCGTTTCTGGGGAAGGCGGGCGCCACCGAGCGACGCCGCGAGGTCGCGTGGGGAGCGTGGGCGGCCGTCGGCGCGAGCGCGCTCACCGCCGCGGCGATCGAGCTGTTGTTCCACGTGACCCCCGGCCAACGCGACGCGCTCGAGGGGGGCACGATGCTGCTCGCGGCCGTGGTGCTTTTCTACGTCAGCTACTGGCTGCTGTCCAAGATCGAAGCCGACAAGTGGAGCGCCTTCCTCCGGGGCAAGATGCGGGACGCGCTCTCGTCGGGCTCCGGTATCGCCCTCGCCTCGGTCGCCTTCCTCGCGGTCTACCGCGAGGGCTTCGAGACCATCCTCTTTTTCAAGGCGCTGCTGTCGTCTGGAGGGACCGGTGGCTCGGGCGCGGTGTTGGGCGGCATCGCGCTCGGCACCGCGGCCCTCGTCGTGCTGTACCTCGCCATCAATCGGTGGGGGATGCGGATTCCCATGAAGCCGTTCTTCGCCGTCACCGGGAGTCTGCTCTACTACATGGCGTTCGTGTTCACGGGGAAGGGCATCGCCGAGCTGCAGGAAGGGGGGTACGTCGGGACGACGGTGATCGAGCGGCTGCCGCGCATTCCGTTCCTCGGCATCTATCCGACGGTCGAGTCACTCGCCCTTCAGGGACTGCTCGTGGCGCTGGTGCTGTTCGCGATTTTCTGGATGGTCAGGAAGCCGTCGCCGGCCGGCTGACCGCCGGGTGGTCCCACCACCGCCGCATCAGGTACACGCCCACGCCCACCAGCAGTACGCTCGCCGCTTGCGCCAGCGTGAAGGGGCCGAGCACTCGGTCATCCTTGGCGCGCACCAGCTCGATTAGGAACCGCTCCGTCCCCGCCAGTACCAGGTAAACCCCGAACCGCCAGCCGACGGCGTGGGAGTGGCCACGCAGGCGCCACAGCCACGCGAACGCGAGAAACATCAGCGCCGTCTCGTAGAGCTGGGTGGGGTGGACTGCCACCACCTGAAGCGGGTCCGCCCCGGGCGGGAATCTGACGTGCATTGCTTGCAGGTTGCCCACGGTGGTGGCGGGCAGGCCTTGGGGGAACTTCATCGCCCAGGGCAGCGAGCTGGGGATGCCGTAGTCGTCATTCACGAGGAAGCAGCCGACGCGACCCAAGGCGTAGCCCAGCGCGAGCGGGGCGGCGCAGATCTCGGCCGTAAGCCGCAGTGATACGCGCCGCAGCCACCCGGCGATGAGCACGCCGGCCGAGCCGCCGAGCAAGCCGCCGTACCACACGAAGCCGCCGCGCCGCAGCAGCGCGTCCCACTCGCCGGTGAGCAGCACGTACCAGATCTTCGCGCCGACCAGCCCGCCGATCACGGCCGCCATCACGATGTCGGCGGCGTAGTCCTCGTTTTGCCCCCGCCCGCGCAGGTCGAGCTGGATCGCCCAGCCGGCCATGAGGAAGGCGACCATCATCATCAGGCCGTAGCCGGTGACGGTGAGCGGCCCGAGGTGCAGGATCAGGGGATAGACGGTCATCGGGAATGCGGAGCGCGGGATGTGGAGTGCGGAATGGGGGCTGCAGCTTCCAGCCCCGGGAGCGGCAGGTCGGCGCGGGCGTCGAGCGTCCAGTCGCTGGTCTCCCCCTGGGCGAGACGCCACCAGCCGGCGCGGGCGATCATCGCCGCGTTGTCGGCGTTCAGTCTCGGACTTGCCACCGCCACGCGGGCCCGGCCGGCCAGCCGCTCGGCCGCGAGCGCCGCCAACGCCCGGTTGCAGGCTACGCCACCACCCAGCACGGCCGTACCGTAGCCCGTGGCCCGGACCGCACGCTCGAGCTTCGTGACCAGCACGTCGAGCGCCGCGTCCTGGAATGCGCGTGCCAGGTGCGCCCGGTCGCGGTCCAGGTCGCTGCTCGCGCGCACGGCGTGCAGCACCGCGGTCTTGAGGCCCGAGAAGGAGAACTCGAACCCCTCGTCCTTCATGGGCCGCGGGAAGGTGAAGCGCGTCGGGTCGCCCTCCCGGGCCAGGCGCTCGATCGCCGGGCCGCCGGGGTAGCCGAGGTGGAGCAGGGTCCCGACCTTGTCGAACGCCTCGCCGCCGGCGTCGTCGCGTGTCGCGCCGAGCAGCCGGTAGCGACCCCAGGCCGGAACGTCGAGCAGCAGCGTGTGGCCGCCCGAGACCAGCAGGGCCACGAACGGTGGAGTCAGCTCGGGGTCTTCCACGGCCGGCGCGAACAGGTGCCCCTCGAGGTGGTTCACTCCGATGAGCCGGCGGTCGCCCGCGTAGGCGAGCGCCTTGGCGTAGACCACGCCGACGAGCAGCGCGCCGACGAGTCCCGGGCCCTGCGTGACGGCCACGGCGTCCACGGCGCTCCAGGCGATGCCCGCCTCCGCCAGGGCGCGCTCCACCACCGCGGGCAACGCCGCGAGGTGTGCTCGGCTGGCGAGCTCCGGGACCACGCCGCCGAACACTTTGTGGATGTCCTGGGAGAGGATGATGAGGCTGGCGAGCTCGGGTGGAGCAGGGCGCCCCCCCCCGCCGGTCGAGCCGCCGGCCACGAGCACCGCCGCCGACGTCTCGTCGCACGACGTCTCAATGCCCAGAACGACGTCAGCCACGGCCGGTTTTCTTCCTGAGGACGACGGAATCGGGAGTGATGCGCGTGGTGATCCCGCGGGGCGCGACGACGGTGAGGTGCGCCCATGCACCGTCAACCGCCGGGCCGTTCACGTGGGCGATGACCTTGAGGCTGTCGCGGGTGAGCGCCTGGACCCGGTCCTCCGGGCCCCGCACGGCGACGGACACGTGGGACGGCACCATCGTGAAGCTCGTGGTCCGGCCCGCGCCGGTCTCGACCGGCAGCCCGGCGAAGACGCGCTCGTGGACCGGGCCGAGCTCGCCCGCGACGTCGACCGCCTTGGGCGCGATCCGGACAGGGCCGAGGGGCGCGGTGTCGATGGAGACCTGCTGGACGAACTTGCCGGTCACGCTGGAGATGCGCGTGGGGACCGTGGTGACCGATTCGATCCCCGCGAGCGCCCGGTCCGAGCCGACGATGCGCGCGACCGCGGGCGTGAGCGTGAGGCCGCCGCGCAGCTCCTGGCCCGAGTCGGGCACCACCACCACGAGCGGTACGATGCGCACGTCCTTCTTGGCGACGGAATCCAGGGTCAACGTGATCTCCCGCGGCACCATGTCGGAGACCTGCACCTCGGCGTCCTTGGGCATGGCCACGTCACCCGCGCGCAGACTCACCCGGTACACCGACCCGGAGAAGGTGTCGGGGACGGCCAGGTTGAGCACCCGGGGGAAGGACCGGAGCTTGAGCAGCTCGCGCCCCTTCCCGGTGATCGCGACCGACACTGTCGGCGGCTGCTCGAGCAGCGCGCGGCCGGGCGGCACCAGGACGACGACTTTGAGGTCGAACGTCTGACTGATCTGCTGCTGGGCGGCGACGGCCACGTACAGCATCAGCGCGAGGAACGCCGCGGCCAGCTTGATCGGCCAGTTGCGGGTGACCAGCCGCGTCAGGTCAATGGGCATCGACCAGCCGCCGGATGAGCATCTCGTTCACCGGGCCGTCCCACTCGGCGGCGCCGATCACTTTCTTCACGATCACCCCGTCGCGGTCGATCACGAAACTCTCCGGCACGCCGGTCGTCTGATAAACCTGCTCGATCGCCCGGGACCGGTCCTGCAGGATCTCGAAGGTGAGCCCCAGCTCCTGGGCGAACTTGCGCACCACCGTCGAGTCCTGGATGTCGATGCTGACGGAGACGAGCTGAAAATCGGTCCCCGCCAGCTTCTTGTGCAGCCGCTCCAGCGACGGCATCTCGACGCGGCACGGTTCGCACCAGGTGGCCCAGATGTTCAGCAGCACGACCTTGCCTCGATAGTCGGCCAAAGTGGCCGGCCGTCCGCTGCCGAGATGCGCCGCATGGAATTCGGGGGCGTGCGAGCCGACGCCGAGGAGGTCGATCTCCGCGCGGACCTTGAGGGCGAGGGCCACGCCGAACACGACGGTTCCTACGATCCCCGCGACGACAGTCCACTGCTGGCGGTTCGTCATGCGGTCACGAGGCAGCGGCGCCGCAGCTCGCCGACGGCGTGCCCGGGGTCGCGGGCCGCGAAAATGGCGTTACCGGCCACGAACGTGTCGGCCCCCGCGGCGTGCGCGGTCGCGATCGTCTGGGTCGTGATGCCGCCGTCCACCTCCAGCGCGGCCCGCGAGCGCCGCGCGGTGAGCAGGGCGCGGAGCCGGCCGATCTTCTCGGTGGACGCCGGGATGTAGGACTGCCCGCCGAAGCCCGGGTTCACCGTCATGACGAGCACCAGGTCGAGGTCGTCCACCACCTCTTCGACCGGGGCGAGCGGCGAGCCCGGGTTCAGGGCCAGGCCGGCGAGCATCCCCCGCTGGCGGATGTCCGCGAGCTGGCGCTGCACGTGAATCGTCGCCTCGGGGTGGAAAGTCAGGACCGACGCGCCGGCGTCGGCCATCGGCTCGATGTAGCGCTCCGGCTCGACGACCATCAGGTGCACGTCGATCGGCTTGTCGGTGAGTTTGCGGAGCGCGACCACCATGTTGGACCCGAAGGTCAGGTTGGGGACGAATCGGCCATCCATTACGTCCACGTGCAGCCAATCCGCGCCCCCGTCCAGGACGGCCCGTACCTGCTCGGCGAGCCGCGTCAGGTCGGCGCTGAGGATGCTCGGGGCGATGCGCACGCCGTCGCTCATTGCGGGCTCCGGGCTACGATCAGGTCCACGACGGTGCCGGGAGCCGCCAGCGTCCCGGCGGCCGGCTTCTGGCCGACCACCGTCCCGGGGTTTGATTCGGCGGTGCGGCGCCGCGTCACGGTGCCGACCTGAAGTCCTTCGGCTTCCAGCCGCGTGCGGGCATCGGCCACCGACATCCCCAGCAGGTCGGGCACGGGAATCGTCGGCGCGCCGCGGCTCACGACCACGATCACGCCGCCCGCCGGGAGCAGAAGCGACCCGGCGGCCGGCCGGGTCAGCATGGTAATGCCGGTGGGGGCGGCCGCCTGAACCGATTCGACCTGCGCCACGGTGAGCCCTGCCGCGCTCACCAGCCGTTGCGCCAGCGACCCCTCCAGGCCCGACACGTCCGGCACCGGAATCTTGGGCGGGCCGGCGCTCACCACCAGGGTGACCCGCAAGCCCGCCGGGGCGTTGACGCCGGCCGGCGGATCCTGCCAGATGACCGTGCCCGCGGGCGCGGTGGGATGCGGCTCGCCGCCGCCTTCCCGCACGTCGAAGCCGGCGTTGCGGATCTGCTGCCCGGCATCTTGCGACGAGAGCCCCAGTACCCGCGGGACCACCTGGCGCCCGTGCAGGATCGGCGTCGGAAAGATCAGCAGGTACGCGGTGAGGTAGCCGGCGAGCACCGCGCCGATCCCCCACAGGCTCCAGCGCGCGGCCCGGCGCCGGATCACCTCCGGCACGCGCCACTCGCGCAGCGGCGGCATGTGACGGCGGAACTGCATCACCGGCTCCGCTCCAGTCGCACCGCGTAGGCGCCGTCGATCCCGTGGCGCGGCGGGAAAGTGCGGAACTCCCCGTCGGGTGCGAGCAGGGCCGGATCCACGGCGCCCGCCACCGTAGCGCGCCGAAATTCCGGAGCTCGCTCCAAGAAATCCTTCACGACCAGTGCGTTCTCCTCGGGCTCGAGGGAGCAGGTGGCGTAGACTAGTACCCCGCCGGGTGCGACCAGCGCCGCGGCGGCGGCGAGCAAGTGACGCTGGCGCTCCGCCGCGCGTTGGATCGCGCCGGGGCGCAGTCGCCAGCGGGCGTCCGGGTGCCGTGCCATGGTTCCGGTGGCGGTGCACGGCGCGTCCACCAGCACCACGGGCAGACTGAGCGGCGCGAAGGGCGCCGACAGAAGATCGGCGGCGAGGACTCGGATCGCCACTCCGCAGCGACGCGCGGTCTGGAGCAGCCGGGGCAGGCGCTCACCCCGCGCGTCCCCGGCCACCACGCGCGCCCCGGCCCGCTCCAGGGCGACCGCCTTGCCGCCGGGCGCGCCGCAGGCATCGTAGACCAGCGTGCCGGGCGGGACCGCGGCGTACCGTGCGAGGAGCGCCTGCGCCGAGTCTTGCACCAGGAACGCGCCCTCGGCGAACCCAGGCAGCGACGGGGGTGGCGGGTGGGGGAGAGCCAGCCGCAGTCCCGCTCCGAACGGCGCCTCGGTCACTCCGATCCCCGCCTCCTCGAGCCGCCGCGCCAGTGTGTCCTGATCCCAGCGCGCGGGTTGTAGCGTCAGCGCCGGCCGCTCGTCGTTCCAGGCGAGCAGCTGCGCCGCCTCGGCGGCGCCGAACTGGCGGCGCCAGCGGCGCACCAGCCACTCCGGATGCGTGGCGCTCTCGTCTCCGCTCGAGCCTTCCGCGTCCTGCGTGAGTTTGCGGAGCGCCTGATTGACGTAGCGCGCGGCGGCCTCTCCCACCGCTTCGCGGGCGAGCTCCACGCTGGTGGAGACGGCGGCGTGCGCGGGGACGCGCGCCAGGCAGCGGAGCTGATAGAGGCCGAGGCGAAGGATGTCGTGGAGGCGCGGGTCGACGTGCGCCAAGGTGAGCGCCCGGTCGAGCTCGGCCTGGCGGCGCAGGATGCCGGCCGACAGCTCGTAGGCGAGGCGGCGGTCCCGCTCGGCGAGACCGGCGAGCGCGGGGTCGCGGGCGTCGCCCAACGTGGCGCCGGCGCGCACCGCGCCGAGGATCTCCAGCGCCGCACGCCGCGCGGCGGTCGGGCCCTTAATCCAGCATCCCTTCGAGCGGGCTGGACGGCACCGCCACCTCGCGCCGCGGCATGCGGCCGGCCAGGAAGGCGGTGCGCCCCGCTTCGACGCCGAGTCGCATCGCGTGCGCCATCCCCACCGGGTCCCGCGCCGCCGCGATCGCCGTGTTCATGAGGATGCCATCCACGCCCTGCTCCATGGTGACGCACGCGTCGGACGCCGTGCCGACGCCCGCGTCCACGACCACCGGAACCGTGAGGCGGCGCTTGATGGTCCGGACGCTGAACGGGTTGAGCAGGCCCAGCCCGCTGCCGATGGGCGACGCGAGCGGCATGACCGCCGCGCACCCCGCCTCCTCGAGCCGCAACGCCGTGATCAGGTCCTCGTTGGTGTAGGCGAGGACCTTGAAGCCTTCTTTCACCAGCGTACGGGCGGCCTCCAGCAGGCCGGCGGCGTCGGGCAGCAAGGTCTCCTGGTCGCCGATGACTTCGAGCTTCACGAAGTCGTTGAAGCCGGCCTCCCGTGCCAGCCGGGCGTACCGGATCGCCTCGTCCGCGCTGTAGCACCCGGCGGTGTTGGCCAGGAGGAAATAGCGCTTGGGATCGAGATGATGGAGGATGCTCTCCTCGTTGGTGCGATCCAGGTTCACGCGTCGCACCGCCACCGTGACGATCTCGGCACCCGAGGCCTCGATCGCGTGCATCATCGTCTCGTGATCGCGGTACTTGCCGGTCCCCACCATCAGGCGGGACTGAAAGGTCCGTCCACCGATGGTGAACGGGGTGTCCCGGATCGTCTCGACTGCCGTCGTCATCTGTTCACCCGCCTCCCACGAAATGCACCAGCTCGATGGCGTCGCCGGCGGCCACGGTCACGTCGCGCAGGGCCGGGCGGCGCACGATGTGGCGGTTGTGCTCGACGACGACCGTACGCGCGTCGAGCCCGAGCGTCCCGAGCAGATCGAGCAGCGTCTGGCCGGGCGCGACCGCACGAGACTCTCCGTTCACGACGACGTCGATCGTTGCATTCACGGCTTCAGCTCCATTGCCATCCGGCGCGCGGTCTCGGCGGGGTCCGCCGCCTCCCACAGCGCGCGGATCGCGGCCACGCCCCAGGCCGCCGTGTCGCGGATCTCGCGGACCCGCTCCCGCGTCACCCCACCGATCGCCACCACCGGCAGGCCGAGCCGGACGATGTCGCGCAGCACCGCGAGCCCGAGCGGCCGCCGGCCGGGATGGGTCGCCGTGGGAAACACGGGTCCTACAACAAGATAGTCGGCTCCCTCGGCTTGCGCCGCTTCGGCTTCCGCCGCGTCGTGGACCGAGCGCCCGATCCACCAGTCGGGGTTCAAGCGGCGGGCGTCCCGCGGGGCGAGGCTGCCGTGAGCCAGCTGGACGCCGGATGCCGCCACGGTCAGCGCGATGTCGAGGCGGTCGTTGACGAACAGGCGGACCGGTGGATAGGCGGAGAGACGGACGGCCAGCTCGTGATGCTGCAGTCCCGACAGCGCCCGTCCGCGGGCGTGGAAGGCCAGCTCGGTCCCGCCCCCCGCGGCGAGGTCCCGGGCGATCTCGGAGAGATTCGCGAGGCGCGCGATTCGCTCATCGGTGATCGCATGCAGGCGGGGAAGCGGGAGTCTCACGCGAAACGTTGGCCGGCCCGCACTCCGCGCCCGCGGATCCAGTCGGCCGCGGGCATCCGGGGCTTCCCCGCCGGCTGCACCTCCGCGACGGCGATCGCCGCGTTTCCCACGGCGAGCACAAAGTCGCCGTCGGCTCGCAGTACTTCCCCGGGAGCGCCCGACATCGAAACGGTCGTCGCTCCGAATAGCTTCACCTCTCGACCGTCGAGCTCCGCCCAGGCGCCGGGCCTGGGATCGAGCGCCAGGATCACGCGCGCGACGCGGTCGGGAGCGTCGTCCCAGCGGACGCGCGCCAGCTCACGGGTGAGTTTCGGGGCGTAGGTGGCGCGCGCGTCATCCTGGGGCACCGGCTTCAGCAAGCCCTGCTGACGCAGCCCGAGCGCTTCGATCAGGGCCTGGGCGCCGAGCTCGGACAGGTGGTCGGAGAGCTCTCCGCCGGTGATGTCCGGCGGGATGGCGTGCGGGATCTGGTGCAAGATGGGACCGCTGTCGAGTCCCGCCTCCATTTGCATGATGGTGACGCCGGTCTTCTGGAGCCCGTTCAGGATCGCCCACTCGACGGGCGCCGGCCCGCGCAGCGCGGGGAGCAGCGAGGGATGGACGTTCACCATGCCCTGGGCGGGAATCGCGAGCAGCTCGGGCTTCAGGATGTGGCCGTAGGCGACGACCACGCCGATGTCGGGAGCGAGCGCGCGGATCTGCGCGTAGAACTCCGGCGTACTCGGCCGCTCCGGCTCGAGCAGCGGCACGCTTTCGGCTTGCGCGGCGAGCTTGACCTGGGAGGGCACGAGCTGCGAGCGGGAGCGGCCCTGCGGGCTATCGGGGCGGGTGACCACCGCGGCGACGTCGAACCCTTCGCCGAGCAGCGCTTCCAGCGAAGGCACCGCGAATTCTGGGGTACCGAAGAAGACGACGCGCACTACAGCTCGCCGGCCGGCTCCGGCGTCACCTCCTTGACGTAGCCGGACTTCCCTTTGCGTGCCCGCTTCCACTTGGCCAGCAGCAGGCCACGCTTCACGGCGCTCACGTGGTCCAGGAAGAGGATGCCGTCGAGGTGGTCGATCTCGTGCTGAATGGCGCGCGCCTTGTAGCCGGAGGCCTCCACAGTGTAGCGGCAGCCGTCCCGATCCGTCGCCTCGACCACGACCGTGAGTGGGCGCTCCACGTCGCCGAAGAGGTCGGGAATGGACAGGCATCCCTCCTCCGCGGTCTCGAGCTCGTCGCCGTGACGCAGGATCACCGGGTTGATGAGCACGAGGGGCGGGGGCTCGTCCGGCCCCACGTCCACCACGGCGACGCGGCGCGCGACGCCCACCTGGTTCGCGGCGAGCCCGACGCCCTTGGCGGCGCGCATCGTCTCGAACAGATCGTCCACCAGGGAGCGGACCTCGTCGTCCACCGCGGCGATCGGCGCCGCGCGCTGGCGCAGCGCCGGGGAGCCGAGGAGGTGGAGGCCCCGGACGCTCACGCGGACTTCGCCTCGGCGCCGCTCTTCAGGATCGTGGCGATGTTGCTGCGCATCACCACCAGCTTGGCTTCCCCACTGCGGATCGTCACCTCGTTCTCCTTGAGGTGCACCACCTCGCCGATGATCCCCCCCGAGGTCACAATCTGGTCGCCGCGCTGCAGGGCGGCGAGCAGCGCCTTGTGCTTCTGCTGTTGCTGACGTTGCGGGCGGATCAACAGGAAGTAGAAGATCGCGATGAACGCGCCGATCTGAACGACGAAGATGGCGAGCCCGCCGCCGGTCTGCCCCTGCGGCGCAAAGAGAAGTGCGAAGAGTCCGGTCATGGTGATCCCGGTTGAGTGTAGCGGCGGCGCCAGTCGGCGGCCCACCGCGAGAAGTCGTCCGCGCCGATCGCCGCACGCATCTGCGCGGCGAGCCGGATGAGGTACCGGACGTTGTGCAGCGACAGCAGCCGCAGCCCCAACAGCTCCCCGGCCATGAACAGATGCCGCAGATAGCCGCGCGAAAACGTGGTGCACGTCTCGCAATCACAGCCGGCATCGAGGGGGCGCGGGTCCTCACGGTGCGACGCGTTGCGGATGTTCACGGGGCCGTCTGGCGTGAACGCCGTGCCGTTACGGCCGTTGCGCGTGGGGGCCACGCAGTCGAACAGATCCACTCCACGCTCTACCGCCGCCACGAGGTCCTCGGGGAACCCCACGCCCATAAGATAACGGGGAAGGGCCGCCGGCAGCCGGGGCGCGAGCGCTTCGAGCGTGGCATACATCGCCGGCTTGGGCTCTCCGACCGAGAGCCCGCCGATGGCCAGGCCGGTCCAGTCGCCCAGGTCCAGGATGCGCCGCAGGCCCTCCAGCCGGAGGCCGAGGTGAGTGCCGCCTTGAAGGATGGGCCAGAGAGTCTGGGAGAAGGAGGGAAGGTCGGAAGGTGCGAAGGTACCTTCGGACCTTCCAACCTTCCCTCCTTCCGCCAGTTCCCGATGCTTCCGCTCGCACCGCTCCAGCCAGCGTAACGTGCGCTCCAGTGCGTCACGGGCCGCGGGCTCTTCCACCCCGCCGGGCGGTACGTGGTCGAACGCCATCGCCACGTCCGCGCCGAGCGTCCATTGGATCTCGGTGGCGCGCTCCGGTGTGAGGCGACGGCGCGCCCCGTCCACGTGGCTCTGGAACTCGACACCGTCCTCGTCCACGCGCCGGAACCCCTCGAGCGAAAACACCTGGAATCCGCCCGAGTCCGTGAGCAGCGGGCGGTCCCACCCCATGAAGCGGTGCAGGCCGCCGAGCTTGGCGACGACATCCTCGCCCGGGCGGACGTGCAGGTGGTAGGTGTTGGCGAGCACGAGGCTCGCGCCCACGGCGCGTAAGTCGTTCGGGGAGAGCGCGCGCACCGTGCCCTGCGTTCCGACGGGCATGAACACCGGCGTCTCGACGGTGCCGTGCGGCAGGGTGAGCAGGCCGGCGCGGGCTGGACCGCTGGTCGACTCTACGGTAAACTCGAACATCGGCGTCTTCCATTCCGCATTCCGCACTCCGCATTCCGCATTCAGACGATCGCCATCGCATCGCCATACGAGTAGAACCTGTACCCCTGCGCCACCGCCTCCTGATACGCTCCCATCACCCGCTCGTAACCGCCGAAGGCGCACGCCAGCATCAGCAGCGTCGAGCGCGGCAGGTGGAAGTTCGTGATCAGCCGGTCCACGGCGCGGAAAGTGTAGGGCGGCCGGATGAACAGGCTCGTTTCACCCGCGCCGGCACGCACGCGCCCGGCGGCGTCGGCGACGGTTTCGAGGGTGCGGGCAACCGTCGTCCCCACCGCCCAGACCTTCCCGCCCGCCGCGCGGCGCGCGTTGATCGCCGTCGCCGCCTCCTCACTCACCGCGTACGACTCCGGATGCATCACGTGCCGTTCCACGTCCTCGACCACCACCGGCTTGAAGGTGCCGAGTCCCACGTGGAGGTCGAGCCGCGCCACCGCGACGCCCATGGCGACGAGCCGATCGAGCAGCGCCGTCGTGAAATGCAGCCCCGCCGTCGGCGCCGCGACGCTGCCCTCATGCTCGGCATACACCGTCTGGTAGCGCTCCCGGTCCGCGTCGTCGGGGCGGCGGTGAATGTACGGCGGCAGGGGCACCTCGCCGTAGCGGGCGATCGTGGCGCGGGCGTCCAGATTCCCGACGAAGCGCACCCGGCGCACCCCGCCGCCCAGCACCCCAACGATCTCCACCACGCTTTCAGGTCCGATGGTGATCCGGCGCCCCGGCTTGAGCTTGCCGCCCGGGTGCCCCAGGGCGAGCCAATCACCGTCCGCTCCTTCCTTCAATAGGAGCAGCTCGGCGGGGGCGCCCAGCTCGCGCTGGCCGCGCAGGCGCGCGGGGATCACGCGCGAGGCGTTGAGGACGAGGGCGTCGCCCGGTGCGATGAGCTCGGGGAGGTTGGCGAATTGCAGGTGCCGCAACGCGCCCGTGGATCGTTCCAGCACGAGCAGGCGGCTGGCGGCGCGGTCGGGGAGCGGCACTTGGGCGATCCGCTCGGGGGGGAGAGGGTAGTCGAAGTCGGAGAGGCGCATGGAGCAGATTGCGGATTTCGGATTGCGGGTTGCGGATTGGACGCTCCACCCTCAAATCCGCAATCCACAATCCACAATCCGCAGTTTGGTCACCCGTCGAAGATGTTCGGCTGCTCGGCGCGCTTCGGCGGCGTGAAGCCGAAGTGGCGATATGCCGAGGCCGTCGCGCAGCGCCCCCGCGCCGTGCGGGCGAGGAAGCCCTGCTGCATCAGAAACGGCTCGTACACCTCTTCCAGCGTCCCGGCGTCCTCGCCGACCGCGGCCGCCACGGTGCTGAGCCCCACCGGGCCGCCGTCGAATTGCTCGATGATGGTCTTCAGGATGCGGCCGTCCATGTCGTCGAGCCCGAACTCGTCCACGTCGAGGCGCTTCAGCGCCTCCACGGCGACCGCACCGGTGATGCTGCCGCTGGCGCGCACCTGGGCGTAGTCGCGCACGCGCTTCAGCAGCCGGTTGGCGACGCGCGGCGTGCCGCGGCTGCGCCGGGCGATCTCCGCCACTCCCGCCGCGTCGGCGCTGACGCCGAGGATCTTGGCTGAGCGCGTGATGATCTGGGCGAGGTCGTCGGGCGGGTAGTAGGACAGCCGCTCCACCAGGCCGAACCGGGCGCGCATCGGCGGGGTCAGCAGGCCGAAGCGCGTCGTGGCGCCGATGAGCGTGAAGCGCTCGAGCGGCATCGGGATCGTCTGCGCGTGCGGGCCGTCCGCGATCCGAACGTCCACCCGGAACTCCTCCATGGCTGGGTAGAGGAATTCCTCGAGCACCGGTCGCAGGCGGTGGACTTCGTCGATGAAGAGAATATCTCCCGCCGTGAGCGCCGTCAGCATGCCGACGAGGTCCCCCGGGCGCTCCAGCACCGGACCGGAGGTGATGCGGATGTTCACCCCCATCTCGTGGGCCATGAGGAGCGCGAGCGTTGTCTTGCCGAGACCGGGCGGCCCGAAGAACAGCGCGTGGTCGAGCGGCTCGCGGCGCTGCTTGGCGGCGTCGATCGCGATCTGGAGAGACTCCTTGACCTTGGCCTGGCCGACGAACTCGTCGAGCCGCGAGGGCCGGAGCGCCGCGTCCGTCACGCGCTCCTCGGGGAGAACCTCCGGCGTGGTGATCTCGGCGCGGGTCATCTCGAAACAGGCCGGGCGCGCCACCGCACGGGCCGCGCGTCCGACTCCAGCTCGTGCCTGGCGTGGCAGGTCACGCAGACGTCCTCCGCCCGCGTCGCCGTTTCGGGCACGAGCCTGCGGTTGGTCGAGCCGCAGCGCGTGCAGATCCATTCCGCGGTGGTGGTGGACATCGTCATCTCTGAGTGAGGAGGTGGAGGGCGCGGCGCACCAGCTGCTCCGGGTCCCCGGCGCCGCCGCCGTTCTCGGCCAGCGCCTGCCGCAGCGCCCGATCGGCCTCCGCCGGACCGTACCCGAGCCGCTCCAGCGCCCGGAGGGCGGTTTCGCCGGCGCCCCCCCCTCCCGGCGGCGGGGCGGCGGCTCCGCTTGCCTCCCCGGCCGCACTCACGAACTCGCCGACCTTGTCGGCCAGCTCGAGCGCTAGCCGCTCGGCGGTCTTCTTGCCGATGCCGCTCACCGAAGAGAGCAGGGCGATGTTCTTCTCCTGGATCGCCTTCGCTCCCCGTCCCGCGCCGAGCGCCGAGAGCAACGCGATGGCGAGCTTGGGACCGACCCCCGAGACTGAGGTGAGACGCTGAAAAAAGTGGCGCTCCGCTTCCACGAGGAACCCGTACAGCGCCCAGCCGTCTTCCCGCACGACGAGCTCCGTGGCGAGCGTGACCTGCTCGCCCACGGCGGGCAGCCGCTCCATTACGCCGAGCGGCACCACGATTTCGTAGCCGACGCCGCCGTTCGTCTGGACCACGACCCGGTCGGCCGACTTGGCCGCGAGGCGGCCGGCCACGGTCGCGATCACGACCGGATGATGTGGGTGAGGGCCACGGCCACGCCGTCGGCCGCATCGGAGGGGCGGGGCGGCTGCTGAAGGCGGAGCAGCCGCGCCACCATGGCGGCGACCTGGCTCTTGCCGGCGCCCCCCGCACCGACCACGGTCTTCTTCACCGTGGCGGGCGAGTATTCCGCGATCTTGAGCCCCTCCTGCTCGGCGGCGAGCAGCACGACGCCCCGGGCGTGTCCCAGGACCAGGGTGGTGCGGACGTTCTTCTGATAGAAGGCGTCTTCCAGGGCGAGCGCGTCCGGCCGGTGCCGTGTAATCAACTCGGTGATCCCCTTGTGCAGCTCGTGGAGCCGATGGGGGAGGGAGCTGCGCCGCGCGAATCGCAGGACGCCGCATTCGACGAGGCGGCCACCGGCCCTCCCCGGCTCCGCGTCCACCACGCCGTAGCCCGTGACGGAGGTGCCCGGGTCGATGCCCAGCACTCTCACGTCATCCCGTCACCGCGGCCATCGCCTCGGCGTCGATATCGAAGTTGGAGAACACTTTGGCGACGTCGTCCATTTCCTCGAGCCCCTCGATCAGCGCCAGCAGCTTCTTGGCCTCGCCGCCGTCGACCTTCACCGTGCTCTTGGGGTGCATGGCGATCTCGGCGCTCTGCACGGGGAGACGCTTGGCCTTCAGCGCTTCGTGCACGGCGTGCAGCTGGTTGGGCGGCGTCGTGATCAGGAACACATCGCCCTCGCGGACCATATCCTCCGCTCCGGCGTCGAGCGCCGCTTCCATCGTGATGTCCTCGTCTGCCCGGGTCGCGTCGACCAGGATCTGGCCCTTGCGGTCGAACATCCACGCCACGGAATTGGTCGCGCCCAGGTTGCCGCCGTGGCGCGAGAACACGAAGCGGATCTCGGCGACGGTGCGGTTGGCGTTGTCGGTGGTCGCGTGGATTAGGATCGCCGCGCCGCCCGGGCCGTAGCCCTCGTAGGTCACTTCTTCGTAGGTCACACCCTCGAGCTCGCCGGTGCCCTTCTTGACGGCGCGCTCGATGTTGTCCAACGGCATGTTCTCGGCTTTGGCCGCGTCGATGGCGGTGCGGAGCCGGGCGTTGCCGGCGGGGTCGCCGCCACCCTGCTTGGCGGCGATGGTGATCTCCCGGATGAGCTTAGTGAAGGCGGCCCCGCGGCGGGCGTCGGTCACTGCCTTTTTGCGCTTGATCTGTTTCCATTTGCTATGGCCGGCCATACCAACCTCGCGGTTGTACGCAACTTACAACTTGACCGACCGGGTCCGCCACCGGTACCATTCGCACCCATGACGCGAACCCTCATTCTGCTCGCCGCCATCGCGGGTGTCGCCGCCGGCTGCGAGCGCCGCGGGCAGGCCGAATCCCGCGCCGTCCTGAGCCAGGCCATGCGCGGCGTGCTGGCCTATCCCTTGTCGAGTCCCGTGAGCATGCAGGCGGGCACCGACGCCGGTCAGATGGTGTTCAGCACCCCCGCGTCGGTGGACACCGTCGCCGCGTGGTACCACCGCATGCTGCCGCTGAACGGGTGGGAGCTGCAGAGCGACGCCAAAGCCCCGGACGGGACGGTCAGCCTCTTCGCGCAAAAGGGCGACAAGCCGTTGTGGATCACCCTGCGGCCCAACGCGGGCGGGCCGGGCACGACTTACACGCTGATCGGCGCCGCGGTGGATTCGGCGAAGACCGATACGGTGAAGTAGCTAGCGCCCGCCGAGCCGGCGCTGCGCGCGCCGCCGCAGGTCCGCGTCGGGATCCTGCCGGGCGATGGCGCCGAGCTTCTCTCGCGCCGCCGCGTCCCCGCGCTCGGACAACAGCCCGATCAGCCTCTCCTTCAGCTCGCGACTCGGAAGCGAGTCGTACACGGCGACCAGCGCGGCGGTCGGGACCCCCGCCGCCGCCAGACTGCGCAGCGCGTGGTCGCGGCGCTCCGTCGGCTGGCGGACGTCGCGCACCACCGTCCACAGAAACCGCTGGTTCTCTTCGCCGCTGACCTCCCCGATCACCCGCAGTACTCGATCCTGCAGGTCAGGCCGGTCGAGCCGCGGATACAGGTCGCGCAGGTACGGCACTTCGCCCTGCTCCCCCAGCACGCGGATCGCCCGATCGCGCGCGGCCATGGGCTCACTCGGCGCAGCCGCCAGCCCCTTAATCCACGCGATCGTCGCGGCGTCGGGGCCCCCGTCCTTGTCGCCGTCGGCGGCGACCCGGACCGCGCGGTCCTTGAGCTCGTCGGACGATAGTCCAGCGTACAGCGCGCGCAGGCGTCCCGTCTCTCCCAGCTCTCCGAGCACCCGAATGGCGCGCTCGCGCAGCGACTGACTCTCGCTCTCGGTCCGCGCCAGGCGCTCGAGCCACTCGACGTTCGCGGGAGCGGGCAGGGGCGATTCGCCCAGGACGCGGATCACCCGCTCCTTGAGTGAAGTCGCGGTGAGCCGGCGGTACAGGTCGCGCAAGAATGCGTCGCCGGCCGGATGAGCGACCACGCGGATCGCGCGTTCGCGCACCTCGGGCACGTCGGTCTCATCCGCCGCGATGGCGCGCACGCCCGCGTCCGCGGTCGTGCTCCCCTCCATTCCGGCGGTCCAGCCGACCCACTTGAGGGCGTGCTCCCGATTGGTGGGCGCCAGGGTTCGGTCCCGGGCGATCGCGAGGAGCGGGGTGGCGATCCGCACGCTGTCGGCGAGTGCGGCGGCCACGAGCGCAGCGGTGCACACGGATTCCGGTCCCGTTCGCGCCAGGTCGAGCAGATACGTCGCCGCTTCCGCCGCGCCGACGGTCCCAAGGTCCGTCGTGCCTGCGGGGGCGGCGCTCCGACCGCCGACCGCGGGGCGCAACGCGCTCACGCGGCCGTCCCGGATGCTCAGGCGGACCCGAGCGGGTCCCGGGACGCACCCCGCGAAGGTCGCGGTCTCGTCGGTCCAACCGGAGAAGAGCCCGTTGCCGTCAGGCGAGAAGATGAATGTGCCGCCGTGCGCGCCGAGGCCGGCGATGTACAGGCTGCGCCCGTCTCCGCAGGCTCCGGGACGGGAGGCGTAGCTGAAGGTGACCGCGCCGTCGCCGGCAGCGGCGATGCGGGAGGCGAGGTGCTGGGCCCGCGCGGTGGTGGGGAGAAGGGCCAGCAGGGCAAGGGCGGCGGCGCAGCGACGATGCGACATGGGTGACTCCCAGGAAGGGCGGTCCTTCGATGCGACACCGCCGGCCTGGGATTGGTTGCACGCGGTACGGCCGGGCGAGGGTCCGGCGTCTACCGGTCGGGATCCAGCATGTCCTCGAACCGCATCCAGCGCCTGTAGAAGTAGAAGTCCACGAATCCCGTTGGGCCGTTGCGGTTCTTCGCGACGAGCAGCTCGGTCGCCCCTTCCACCCCGCCGCCCGGGTTGTACATCTCCTCCCGGAAGATCGCGAGCACCACGTCGGCGTGCTGCTTGACGGCGCCGAGGTGGCCGAAGTCGTCGAGGGTCGGGCGCGGGTTCTCGCGCGCGGGAGCGAACCGCGGCAGCTGCGACACCACCACCAGCGCGACCTGACGCTCCAGCGCCAGCGCCTTGAGCCGCCGCAGCACGAGGGCGAGATCTTCGTCCTGGCTCGCGCGCGCGACGGATGACGTCGTCGGCGGCGCGAGCTGCAGGTAATCGATCACCACGAGGCCGAGCTGGCGCAGCGGATCGAGCCGCTCCGCCATCGCGTCGAGGTCGTCGGCGGCGAGCGGCAGCATGGCGAGCGGCAGCCCGCGTAGCCGCACCGCTGCGGCGCCGATGCCGGCGCGCGTCTGGTCGTGCAACGCGCCGCCGCCTCCGCGCAGCTCGTCCACCGACACGCGGCCTTCGATGGCGAGCGCGCGCTCCATCAGCCGCTCCTCGTCCATCTCGCCCGAGAGATACGCGACCCCCGTCCCTTGCTGCGCCACCCGCAGCGCGAACCCCAGCGCCAGCGCCGACTTCCCCGCGCCGACGTCACCGCCCAGCACGATGAGGTCGCGCCGCCGAAGCCCTCCGCCCAAGAACTTGTCGAGCGAGGCGAATCCCGAGGGGATCGTGTCCCCCGTGACTTCACCCCGCCGGCGCTGATCCACCTGCTGGACCAGCCCCTCGAGGGAGGGTCGCTTCTGCAGCCGCCGGGTGCTCATGCCGATAAATGTACGCGGGCCGCGCGCGCGGCACCCGCAATGGCGTCCGCGGCTTCCGCGCCCAGCACGTCCCGGGCCGGCGCGACCAGCTGGGAGAGCACGAGCGCGGAGGCCCCGGCGGTCGCAGGCTCGAGGTGCTGCCGCGCGGCCAGCAGGGCCCGCTTGAGGGGCGCCGGCAACGCCAGGCTGGCGAGCCGGGCGTCGAGCGCCTGGAGACGGCGCCGGTGGCTCCGGCCTCCCAGCGGGTGTGGGGGAAGCAGCGCTTCGGCCGCGCGCAGCACCAGCCACAGCGCGTACAGGCCATCGCGCTTGGGTCCTCGCCCGGCGGCCGCGAGCAGCGCGATCAGGCGTTCCTCGCCCAGCGTGGTCGCCTGCGTCACGCCACCGCTCCACCCACCGCCCGCATCACGTCGGCCGGCGCGATATCCGCGAGGCAGCGGTGGTGGCCGAGCGGGCAGGTCGCGGTGCCCATGGCGGAGCAGGGACGGCAGTCGAGATCACGTTGGAGCACCGTGCTCGGCGCCGGCGCGTATGGGAAGAAGCCGAACTGCTCCACGGTCGGTCCGAACAGGGCGACGACCGGGGTCCCGACGCCGGTCGCCATGTGCATCACGCCGGTGTCGTTGGTCACGAGCACCGCCGCGCGTGACAGGAGCGCTCCGGTTTCCTGGAGCGAGAACTCGCCGGCTGCGCTCTCGGCATGGGCGGCGAGCTGCTGCGCGAGCCCGCGGTCGTCCGGGCCGCCGAGCACGATGGGCGTCAATCCCGCGGCGCGCAGCCGGTCGGCGAGTGCGATCCAGTGGCCGACCGGCCAGCGTTTGGTGGCGTGCGCCGCCCCGGGTGCGAGCGCGGCGAGGCGCGCGCCGCCCGCCAGGCCGCGCTTCGCCAGCCAGGCGTCGGCGCGCTCGCGCGCCCCCGGGCCGAGGTGGAACTCGGGCGGGCCGCCGTCGGGCCGGACGTCGAGCTCGCGCGCCGCCTCGAAGTAGCGCTCGGCGACGCTCACGCGGCGGCCGTAACGGTCGAGCTTCGTGGCGATGAGCAGCGTGCGCGCGAGTTTGCGCTTGGAGTAGCCGCTCCATTGGGCGCGCACCAGCAGGCGCAGCGCCGCGCTGCGCAGGCTGCCGTGCAGATCGAGGCCGTGTGTGGCGTTCAGGGGGCGGAGCCGTTCGGCGAGGTGGCGCACCGGCTCGTCGGGCTCCAGGGTCACGACCTGCGAGAGGTGGGGGTTGTCGGCGACGAGGGGGGCCATGGCGCGTTTGGTGACGAAGACCAGCCGCGCCTCGGCATGGCGGCGCCGCAGCGTGCGCACCAGCGGCGTGGTCAGCAGGATGTCCCCGATGGAGCTGAAGCGGACCAACAGGATGGTCAGCACGCGGGCAATGTATCGGCGCGTTGCCGCGCTCCGCCAGTCGGACTAGCTTTCGCCCCGATGCCCCGCCCGAAAAGCATTCTCTGGGTCGACGACGAGGTTGAAGGTCTCGCGGCGCACCGCCGGTTCCTCGAACAACAGGGGTTCTCCGTGCAACAGGCGGCGCACGGAGACGACGCCCTGGCCCTGCTGCGCCGGCAACCCTACAGCGTGGTGCTGCTTGACGAGCAGATGCCCGGCCGCCGCGGTCTCGAGCTGCTGGGGGAGATCCGCGCCATCGATCCCGCCATGCCCGTCGTCATGGTCACGCAGAGCGAGGATGAGGGAACGCTGAAAGAAGCGATCGGCATCGAGGTGGACGACTACCTCGTCAAGCCGGTGCATCCCCGGCAGATCCTCTCCGTCGTCACCCGGCTGCTCGAAGGCGACCGCATCCGCCAGCAGCGCCTGGCGCGGGACTTCGTGACGCGGTTCCGCGAGCTCGCGGCGCGGCGCGGCGCGACGATGGCCTGGCGTGAGTGGATCGAGCTGGTCGTGGAGCTCACCCGCTGGGAGGTGCGTCTCGCAGAGGCCGCCGAGCCCGGCCTCTCTGAAGCGCTGCGCAACCTGCAGGAGAGCCTGCGCAAGGACTTCGCCGAGTTCTTCCGCCGGCACTACCCGAAATGGCTGGCGAACCCCGAGGGGGACCGGCCGCCGCTCTCGGTGGACGTCGGCGCCGAGTTCCTGGTGCCGGTGCTGAAGTCCACCGGGCGGGTGCTGTTCATCGTGGTCGATTGCCTGCGGCTCGACCAGTGGGAGACGCTGCGCGACCTGGTGACGCCGCTGTTCGACGTCGAAGAGTCGCACTACTTCAGCATCGTCCCGACCGCCACGCCGTTCTCCCGCAACTCCATCTTCAGCGGGATGTTCCCGATGGAGATCGCGGCGCGCCACCCCGAATGGTGGGGTGCCCCCTCCGACGAGGAGAGCCTCAACGCCCATGAGGCCGAGCTGCTCACGGAGCAGCTCCAGGACCTGATGGGGAAGCCGGTGCCGGTGCGCTACGAGAAGCTGTTCAGCTCCGTGGACGGCGGGGACCTGCTGCGGCGGCTGCCGGCGCACCTCGCCCAGGACGGCGTCACGGCGCTGGTCTTCAACTTCATCGACCAGCTGACGCACGGGCGCTCCGAGAGCGCGATCCTCTACGAAGTGGCGCGCGACGCCGACGCGCTGCGCGGGCTGACGCGCACTTGGTTCGAGCGCTCGCCCGTGCTGGCGGCGCTGCAGGAGGCCGAGCGGCGCGGCGTGCCCGTCCTGCTGACCACCGACCACGGCTCGATCCACTGCCAGACCCCGGCCACGGTGTACGCGAAGCGGGACGCGACCGCCAACCTCCGCTACAAATTCGGCGAGGACCTGCGCGCCGAGGATCCCGAGTCGTCCATCCTGGTCGAGGATCTCAAGTCGTACGGCCTCCCGGGGATGGGACTCGGCGTGCGGATGCTGCTCGCGACCGGCGACCGCTTCTTCGTCTACCCCACCAAGCTTCGGGAATATCAAGCCCGGTATCGCGGCTCGTTCCTCCACGGCGGGGTGACTCCCGAAGAGGTGATCCTGCCGGTGGCTCTGCTGACGCCGCGCCGCGGAGTCCGGTGAGAATGGGCTCGGGCGCCCGGCTCCTCCAGCTCCTCCGCCCGTACTCGCTGCTGTTCGCCGCCGCCATCTTCGCCACCATCGTGGCGTCGGTGCTCGACGGCTTCACCATCGCCCTGCTGATCCCGTTTCTCCGCACGCTGTTCGGCGAGCAGGCGCTGTCGCCGGTCGGCGGCTCGGTGGTGCAGGGCGTGCTCGGCCGGATCGCCGGATCGTTCATGAACGCGGGCGCGCCGGAAGCGGCGCTGCGCAACGTCGTGGTGGTGCTGCTCGTCGCGCTGTTCCTCAAGAACGCGGCCGAGTACGTCTCCGCCTACTGGAACGTGCTGATCCAGGAGAGCGTGGTGCGCGACCTGCGGCTGCGGCTGTTCCGCCACCTCCAGGCGCTGCCCCTCGGCTACTTCCAGCGCACGCGTGCCGGCCAGAGCATCGCGCGGCTGATCAACGACGCCGATGGCGTGAAGATGGCGGTGAGCGCGGCGCTCGCCTCGCTGCTGCAGAACAGCGTGATGATCGTCGTCTACCTGGCCATCATGTTCGGCTTGTCGGTGCGGCTCACGCTGGTGGCGCTGGTGTTCGCGCCGGTGCTGCTGTTCGTGATCCGTCCGCTCATCGCTCGGCTGCGGCGACGCTCGCGAGAGATGGTGGCCGAGCGCGGCGAGCTCACGAGCCACGTGGGCGAGATGATGAGCTCGGTGAAGCTGGTCCGCGCTTACGTCGCCGAAGCGTTCGAGCTGGCGCGCTTCAAGGCCCTCGCCGACCGCTACCGCAAACGGGTGCTGCGGGCCCAGCGCTTCTCCTCCCTGACCAGCCCCGTGAGTGAAGTGTTCGGCGGCATGATGATCGTCGGCATCCTGTGGTACGGCACGCTGCTCGCGCTCGGCAACCGTCCCGCGATGCGTCCCGAGGAGCTGATCACCTTCCTGGTCGTGGCGCTGCGGCTGATGTCGCCGGTCAAGTCGGTCTCGAACTACCCCGCGGTGATGGCGGGCGCCCTCGCATCGGCGGAGCGCGTGTACGAGGTGCTCGATCTCCCCGCCGATGAAGGCGACCGGCCGGGAGAAACCCAGGCACGGTTCACCGAGCGGATCGACTATCGCCGGGTGTCTTTTTCCTACGGCGCGGAGGCCGAGGTGCTGCAGGAGGTGGACCTCGAGGTGCGCCGGGGGCAGGTGATCGCCATCGTGGGGCCGAGTGGGGCGGGGAAGACCACGCTGGTGGACCTGCTGCCGCGCTTCTACGAGCCCACCGCCGGCGCGATCTTCCTGGACGGGGTGCCCATCACCCGCTACACCCGCCGCTCGCTGCGCAGCCTCATGGGAATCGTCTCACAGGAGACGATCCTCCTCAACGACACCGTGCTCTCCAACATCGCCTACGGGCGCAGCGACTTCACCCTGGAGCAGGTGCGCGCCGCCGCGGCCGCAGCCAACGCCGACGACTTCATCGCCCGGTTACCCGACGGCTACGGGACGGTCCTGGGGGAGCGGGGCACCCGGCTCTCGGGCGGCCAGCGCCAGCGCATCGCCATCGCCCGGGCGGTGCTCCGGGATCCGCCGATCCTCATCTTGGACGAGGCCACGAGTCAGCTCGACACCGAGTCCGAGCGCTTGGTGCAGGACGCGGTCGACAAGCTGATGCGCCACCGCACGGTGCTCGTCATCGCGCACCGCCTGGCCACGGTACAGCACGCCGACGTCATCGTGGTGCTGCAGGAAGGGCGTATCGTCGAGCGGGGCTCCCATGCCCAGCTGCTCGCCGCCGACGGCTTGTACCGGCGCCTCTACAACCTGCAATTCCGGACCTGACCGCGATGCTGTGCGGCTTCACGATCGTCCGCAACGCGATCAAGCTCGACTTCCCCATCGTCCCGGCCATCCGCTCGGTGCTGGAGGTGTGCGACCAGGTCGTGGTGAACGTGGGGAGGTCCGAGGACGAGACGCGCGACCTGGTGGCGTCGGTGGCCGACCCGCGCGTCCAGATCGTGGACAGCGAGTGGGACTTCACCAAAAAGAACGAGATGCTGTCCATCGAGACCCGCAAGGCGATGGCCGCTTGCCGCGGCCGCTGGGGCATCTACATCCAGGCCGACGAGGTGCTGCACGAGCGGGGCGCCCGCATCCTCCAGGAAAAGGTCGCGGAGTGGGACGGCGACGAGCGCGTCGAGGGCCTGCTCGTGCAATACCTGCACTTCTACGGCGGATTCGATGCCGTCGCGACCAGCCGCCGCTGGTACCGCCGCGAGGTGCGCTGCATCCGGCTCGACCGGGACATCCGCCCCTACCAGGGGGCGCAAGGGTTCCGCGTCGGGCCCGGCTACCGGAAGATCCGCGCACGGGTCACCGACGCGGCCATGTTCCACTACGGATGGGCCCGGCCGGCGCACGCCATCCGCGAGAAATACGAGATCTCCAAGACTATCTATCCCTGGAGCCGAGAGCGCTCGGCGCGCGAGCAGGCGAAGGGGTACCTCGATTGGCTCCCATTGCTCCGGCCGTTCGCCGGCGAGCATCCCAGCGTCGCGCGCGACTGGATCGCCGCGCGTGCCCACGACCCCGAGCGCGTCATCGGGCCGCGGCACTTCCGGCCCGACCACCTCCGCTTCTACCTCTCGGACTGGATCGAGCGGCTCACGGGTGCGCGCGTATTCGAGTTCCGGAACTACCGGCTCGTCTGACGTGACCGCCGCTGCCGGCCGATCGCGCGCGGCCTGGATCGTCCTCGGCCTGCTCACGGCCGTGCAGGTCGGCATCGGCACCTGGCGCGCCGCCGTGATGTTCCAGCAAGGACTGGCGGCGGGGGTCCGGCCGGTGGGCCCGTCGGCGGGACTGGGCGCCGATCTGCTGCTCTGCGGGCTGCTCGCGTTGGCCGCGTGGTGGTGGCTCCCTGCCCGCGGCCACCGCTCAGCGGCCGCGTGGGCGCTTCGGTTCCTGACGCTTACCTGGGTTGTCGCGCTCGTCGACTACGGCTGGGCGCTCGCCACGGGTCGGCTTGCCCCCGCAGTCACGTGGGTGGCGCTCGGCGTCGCCTTCATCGCGGGCGTCTGGGTGCGCCGCACTGGCCCCTCCCCATCTGAGGATCGTACGACCGCCACCGAGCCGGCCGTCTCGCGAAGCGTCCATCCCGCGTTGTGGCTCGCGCTGGCGTTTTTCCTCGCCGAGGTCCCGCACCTCGTGTTTCCGTATCACTACACCGACGCCGTGGAGATCTGGGCGTGCCGGGCGTTCAAGTTCGCCGAGCGCGGAGCACTGAGCGGGATATTCGACTGCCTGGATCCCGCCCGCCCGCCGCTCCACTCGGTGATACTGTGGATGGGTGTGGGCGATCCCACCTTCCAGGGCCGCCTGCTCCCGCTGCTGCTGTTCGGTGCCTTCGTACTGCTGTTCTACTATCTCCTGCGGCGCGTGGCACCGGCCCTCGCCCCGTGGGGGCTGGTGTGGTTGCTGGTCACCGACCACGTTCTCAAGGGCCAGATCACGGCCTACGCCGGCGTGCCGGTGATGCTGGCGATCGCCGTTGCGATCGTTGTGGCGACCGATGACGGCGCGCTCATCCCGACGCGGGCGCTCGCGCTCACGATCGGGGCGGTGGCCGGGGCTGCGGTCGCGCTCATCCGCCGGGACGGGCTTCCCGAATTCGTCGTGGCGATGGGCGTGCTCATTTGGCTCGCGTCTCCTCCCCAGCGTCGCGACTGGCGGTTGTGGGCCCCGCTCGCCGGCGCGGCTGTGGGATACCTCAGCTGGACGCTGCGGCCCGCGGCGGTGCATGCGCCCGCGCTGTTCGCCCCGACACTGGCCGCACAATCCGAAGCAGCGGTGTCCGCGTTGCGGGCGATGGCACGGCTGGCGTACGGCGTACAGGGGCAGGTGTTTTCCCACTACGGCTACGGGGCGTTCGCGTGGAGCTGGCTGATCGTGGTGATCTGGGTGGCGCGTCGAGGAGGAGGGGGGGGGGTGGGGGGTGAGGGTGAGGCAACGCGCGCGGCACTGGCACGGCGCTTCGGGCTCGCCGGGCTGGCGGGGTGGGTCGCCACCTACGCCGCGTACGCGGCCCTCACGTTCCTGGGCCAGCCGCACATGAGCACGCTGTTCATCATCCACACCGGCTTCGGCCGCCATCTGGTTCACTTCTACCCGTTTTGCTTGCTGCACGCGGTCGCGAGCGCCGAGCGCCTCCTCGAGAGGACCGCCGTGTGAGTGTGATGCGGCCGCAGCGGGTGAGCCGCACGTTCCGGATCCTCGGCGGCGTGCTCGGACCGGGCCTCGCCGGCGCCGGCGTGATCCTCCTGGGCGCGACGATCTACCGGTGTGTCGCGAACGGCAGGTGCCCGGGTGCGTTGGGTTGGGTGGCGGTCGTGGTGGCGTGCGTCGGCAACGCGGCGCTCGGGTGGCTGCTGGTCATCACGGCGAGAACCGGCGAGGACCCCTTCGTCAGCGACATCGTGGACGACCCCGACGAATAGGGGGGGCTCAGTGCGGCGCCTGCGGCGTCGGCCGCCCCGCAGGCAGGACGGTAGTCTCGCGCAGGTGCCGGTACACCCGGAGGTACTCCTCGGCCATCACCCGGTGGGTGAAGTACCGCTCCGCGTGGGCGCGGCATACCGCGGGCACCCGGGTGTGAATGTCGCGGGACGCTTCGATCATCTCGTCCAGCGTGTCGCACAGCGCGCCGACCTCGGGAGTGAGGACTTCCGGCAACGCGCCGCGCCGCGTCCCCAATACGGGGGTGCCCGAGAACAGCGCTTCGATGGTGGTGAGCCCGAATGGCTCGTCCCACAGCGCTGGCATCCAGAGGCAGCGGGCCCCGGCGAGCAGCTCGGCTTTCTCCTTCCCGTCCACCTCCCCCACGTACTTGATCCGGCCCGTGAAGGAAGGCCGCCAGCCGCCGGCCAGGATCAAGCGCCGTCCCGAGCGCTTGGCGCCCTCGACCGCCCAGTGGTACCCCTTGGCGCTGTGCAGCCGGCCGATGAAGAAGTCGTAGTCCTCCTTGCGGTCGCGGAAGATGAACTCCGCGGGGTCGAGTCCGGCATACACGAACGCGTCGCGGCCGTTGCGCGCGGCGTGGTTGCGCGAGAGGAAGACGGTATTGGGCGGCACCGGCTCGCCCTGCTTGAGGTTGCCGTACAGCGTCTGCAGAAAGGGCATCCCACCTGTGGGAGGCTTGCGGACGGGGAAGTGGACGTGCAGCACATCGGCGTCGGGCGGGACCAGCCGGGTGAAGTCGAGCGCGGGGTCGCGCAGTCGCTTGGGGGGAACCTCGACGACGCTCGCCTCGGGGAGCTTCGTGCCCGTGGCCGCGATCAGCGTCACCTGGTGGCCCAGCGCCGCGAGCCCGCGTACGAGCGCGGCGACGATCCGCTCGGTGCCGCCGTAGCCCTGGACCGGCAGGCGGTGATGCGACGCGACCGCGATGTGCATCGGGCGTAGAGTATAACTACCTTCGAGCCATGCCACACGCCCCGCTCACCGTGCTGCAGCTGACTCACCAGGGTGACGGCGCCGGCTCGACGCAATCGATTCTCAACCTCGGCCAGCACCTGCAGCACCGCGGCCACCGCGTGCTCTTGGGATGCCGGGCGGAGTCGTTGCTCGCCCGAATGGCGCGCGACGCGGGGATCGGCCACGTGCCGCTCGACTTCTCGCGCCTCGAGCGCCTGGCGGCGCGGCTCGCCGACGTGATCGCGCGGGAGCGCGTGGACGTGCTCAACAGCCACGCGACGCTCGACCGCCGCGCGCTCACCTGGCTGCGGTGGCGCGCCAGGCTGCCTCAGGCGTTCGTCGTCACCCGTCGCACCATGCCGCGCACGTCTCCCCTCGAGCTCTTCGCCGTCGGGCACGCCGCCGACCGCACGATCGCGGTCAGCTCGGCGGTGGCTCGCGCCCTGCGCCGGCGGCTCCATCCTGGCGGCCGGCTGCGCGTCGTGCCCAACGGAATCGATGTGGCCCGCGTGGACGCGCCGCCCACCGGAGATGAGATCGCCGCCGCCCGCGCCGCGCTTGGCGAGGTCGGCGACCGCACCGTGATCCTGGTGGTCGCGCGCCGGAAGGACCAGGACGTCGTGCTGCGGGCGCTGGCGCAGCTCTCGCGCCCCGTCGTCCTGGCGTGCGTCGGGCTTGAGCCCGACGCCGAGCTCGCCGCCCTCACCGCCGCGCTGCCCTCGCGTCACCGGGCCGTGTTCATTCCGTTCACCGAGCGCCCGCTCGCCTACTACCGGCTAGCCACGCTGGTGGCGCTCCCCTCCCGGATCGAGGGCTTGTCGCAGGCCCTGCTCGAGGCGATGGCCCTCGGCGTGCCGGTCGTCGCCTCCGATGCCGGCGGGAATCCCGACCTCATCACTCCGGATGCGACCGGGGTGCTCGTCCCGCCGCGCGATGCCGAGGCGTGGGCGGCGACATTGGCGCGACTGCTTGACGATGCGCCTACCCTGGCGCGGCTCGGCGGGGCCGGCCGCGAGCTCGTGCGCCGCTCGTTTACCCTCGAGCGCACCGTCGAGCGAACCGAGGAGGTGTACCGGGAGGCGCTGGAGCGACGCGCATTGCTCCGCGGGGAACGCCCCCGTTAGGATTAGGGAACGCATGCCGACGCCGCTCACGGTCATCATTCCGACCCTCAACGAGTCGGCGCACATCGCGGAGTGCATCGGGCAGCTCGCCTGGGCCGGCGAGGTGATCGTGGCGGATGGCGGCTCGAGTGACGGCACCGTGGTGGCGGCGCGGGGGGCAGGCGCCCGCGTGATCGAGAGCCGGGCGGCAACGATTGCCGGTCAGCGTAACGAGGCAATCGCCGCGGCGCGGCACGAATGGGTGTACGCCCTCGACGCCGACGAGCGGATCGGCACCGATCTGGAGCGCGAGCTTGCCGAGGTCGTGGCGGCCCCGCGGCACGAAGCCTACGCCGTCAGGCGCCGCAACGTGTATCTCGGACGCACCATGCGGTACGCGGGGTGGGGCACGGACTGGTCGGTCCGCCTGTTCCGCCGCGACCGCCGATTCGTGGAACGGCGGGTGCACGAGGGGCTCGAGCCGGTGGCGAACGTGGGTCGGCTGCGCGCGCCCGTGGAGCACGTGCCCTACCGCGACCTCGCCGAGCACCTGGAGAAGCTCACCCGGTATGCGGCCTGGGGGGCGGAGGACCTATGGGATCGCGGTCGTCGGGCGCGCTTCGGTGACCTGGTCGTGCGGCCGCCGTTCACCTTTTTCCGGACCTACGTGCTGCAGCTGGGGATCCTCGAAGGGTGGCACGGCGTCGTCCTGTGCGGGCTCGCCGCCGTGAGCGTCTTCCTCAAGTATGCCCGCCTGTGGGAGCGGCAGCGGCGCGCCGATGGCTAAGACCTTTCTCCTGACCGACGAATTCCCGCCGATGCAGACCGGGGTCGCCCGCATGATGGGCGAGATCGCGCGCCGCTACCCTCGCGGCGAGCTGCTCGTTTCCACCGGCCGGCATCGCGACTCGACGGAGACCGACGGCCGGTACGCGGCGGTCATCGACCGCCTCCCGATCTCCACCCGGGCGCTGAAGAACCTCGGCGGGTTGCTCTTCTGGTCTCGCCGCGTCGCCACGCTGGCACGCCACTACAAGCCGCGCTTCGCCTGGTGCGATTCGGTGCGACCGTCGGCCTACACGGCCAAGTGGGCGCACGAGCGCGTCGGCACCAAGTACGGCGTGCTGGTCCACGGCGGGGACATGCTGAAAGAGCTGCACGCGATCCATCACTCCGCCTGGGCGCGGCGCACGCTCAAGGCGCTGCTCGGCTCCGCTGTGTCCGTCGTCGCCAACAGCCAGTGGACCCGCGAGCAGGCGCAGAAGGTGCTGCGCGAGCTGGGTCTCGACCCGCTGGCCGAGCACGTCCGGGTCGTGCCCCTCGGCACCGACCCCGAGCAGTTCCGGCCCGACCTGGACACGCGCGACGTGCGCGCCCGCTACCGTCTGAACGGCGATCTCTGGGCCATCACCGTCGCGCGGCTCGAGCCGTACAAGGGTGTGGACACGGTGCTCCGAGCGGTGGCGCAGGTGCGCACGCAGGGGATCGACGTCCACTACCTCGTCGTCGGCGCGGGCAAACAGAAGAGCGCCTACAAGAAGCTCGCCGAGGAGTTGAAGATCACCGACGTCGTCCGCTTCGCCGGCACGGTGCCGGACCACGATCTGCCCGCGCTCTACAACGCCGCCAACGTGTACCTGGGGGTCTCGCGGCGGGCAGACGGGACGCGCGTCGAGGGCTTCGGCATCGCGCTCGCCGAGGCGAGCGCCTGCGGACTGCCGGTCGTGGCCGGGCGGAGCGGCGGACTCGCCGAGGCGGTGCGCGATGGGGAAACGGGCGTCGTGGTCGAGCCCGACGACGTGGCGGCGGTGGCCGACGCGCTCGCGCGGCTCGTCAGCGACCAGCTGCTGGCGCGGCGGCTGGGGCAGGCGGGCCGCAAGGCGGTGGAGACCTACTTCAATTGGAACCGGGTCATCAAGGATCTGCGCGAGATCGAGTCGCAGGTGGCGTAGGCACTGACCACGCTGCTGCTGTCCTTCAATTTCCCGCCCCACGGCGGCGGGATCGCCCGCATGATGGGCGAGCTGGCGCGCCGCTACCCCCCGCAGTCGCTCGTCGTGTCGACCGGCGCATATCCCGAGAGCGCCGCGAGCGACGCCGATTTCCCGCAGCCGATCGACCGCGTCGGCATCCGCGCGACCCGACTCCGCACCCTCAACGGCCTCGCCCTGTGGACCTGGCGCGCCGGCGCCCTCGCCCGACGCTGGCGTCCGGACTTCACCTGGTGCGGCGAGCTGAAGCCGGCTGGCTACCCGGCGTGGTGGCTGGCGCGCCGCCACGGCATTCCCTACGGAGTCGTGGTGCACGGCACGGAGCTGCTGTTGCTCGACGCTAAGATCCGCCGTAGTCGCTTCAAGCGCCGGACCGCTGGCGCGCTGGTGAACGACGCGGCGGTGCTCGTCGCCAACAGCTCCTGGACCGCTGGGCTGGCGCGGTCGGTCTACGGATTGCTCGAGCGCCCCGACCTCGCGGCCAAGGTTCAAGTCGTGCCGCTCGGCACCGAGCCGGCACACTTCCGGCCCGGGCTCGATGCGGCCGCGGTGCGGGCGAAGTACGGCCTGGCCGGCGGCCCCTGGCTGCTCACCGTGGCCCGGCTGGAATGGCACAAGGGCATCGACATGACGATCCGCGCGCTGCCCACCGTGCGCGCGGCCGTTCCGGCAGTCCGGTACGCCGTGGCGGGCGTCGGCCCGCGGCTACCGCAGCTCACCGCACTGGCCGCGGAGCTCGGGCTGGGTGACGCCGTGCGGTTCCTGGGGCCGGTGGCGGACGCCGACCTGCCGGCGCTGTACAACGCGGCGGACCTGTACGTGGGCGCTTCGCGTCGCCACGATCTGCTCGTGGAGGGGTTCGGCATCTCGCTGGTCGAGGCGTCCGCGTCGGGCCTCGCCGTCGTCGGGGGCCGCTCGGGCGGCGTGCCCGACGCCGTGCGCGACGGGGAAACCGGCGTGCTGGTGGACCCGACGGCCCCCGAGCCGATCGCGGCGGGGATCGTGTCGCTGTTGCGGGATCCGGAGCGGCGCCGGCGCATGGGCGCGGCCGGGCGCAGGGCGGTGGAGACTTACTACAACTGGGATCGGGTGGCGCGCGATTTCATCCGGATCGACGCAGCGTTTCGACGACCGCCGGCGCCGGCCGCGCGCTGATCGCGTAGGTCGGGCAGTGGCGGATGAATCCCCCGCCCGTCGGAGACCACTCCTGCTCCGGCGTCGTCACCACCGCTTTGCCCTCCGCATCGAGCACGAACATCCCGGGAGGCCCCTGCACCAGGCAGGCGCCGCACCCGATGCAGCGCTCCCGTTCCACGCGCACGATCACCCGGCGCTTGGGGTAGACCCCGGCCTCTCCCGGCGCCGGCCACTCGACGGCGCGGTCGAGCGCGGCGCTGGTGGCGCGATAGCCTTCCTCCACCACCTCGCGCAGATGATTGAAGGAGAACATCGAGATGTGCTCGACGCGGGGGTGGATGTAATAGACCGGCGGCGTGGTCCAGGAGCGCATCCGGAGCTCGAGGAGCGTTTGCATCGCTACCTCGGTCGCGCGCGCGAACACCGCCGCGAACCCGTCGTCCTGCGTATCGGCGCGCAGCGCGCTCGACGCCGAGACGTCCACGGCGAGGACGCACTGCCCTCCCAACGCTCGCGCGGCGCCCACCGGCAGATTGTCCACGGTGGCCCCGTCCACGTAGAAGCGTCCGCGGATCTCGCGCGGCGGCAGGTAGCCCGGCAGCGCGCACGAGGCGAACACGGCGTCGCCGACCTTCACCTCGTCGAGACCCGGCAGGCCCCAGAACACCTGCATTCCCGAGTTGATGTCCACCGTGTTCACGACCACCGGCCGATTGAGGTCGGTAAAGGAGCGGTCCCCGATCAGGCGGGCGATCAGGTGCTCGAGCGGCTCGCGCCGGAACAAGGCGGGGGAGCGCATGCGCTTGAACGCCATGTCGGCGTGCGCGACGGCGAAGACGTCCTTGCGCTTCAGCCCCATCGCCACTTCGCGCAGCTCGGGAATGCTGCGGCCCGCGGCCCACGCGGCCCCGATCAAGGAGCCCACGCTCGATCCGACGATGTGGGAGGGGATGAGGTCGCGCTCGAGCAGCGCCTGGAGGACGCCCACGTGCGCCACCCCCTTCATCCCGCCGCCGCCCAAGACCAGTGTGAACGGTGTGCCGGCTTTCACGTGACGCGTCCGCTTGCCCGGGAGGTGAGGTCCCGGGTAACGTAGTCGAAGCCCCCATGAACGCGCCACTCGTCTGGCACCGCCTCGCGCGCGATCGCTGGGCCCTCGCCGGCCTCGCCATCGTCGCCGCGCTGGTGCTTGCGGCCCTGCTCGCCCCCTGGGTCGCACCCGCCGACCCCACACGCGGCGCCCTGGCGCAGAGCCTCACCCGGCCGTCGTCGGCGTTTCTGTTCGGGGCGGACGCACAGGGTCGTGACGTGCTGTCCCGGGTGCTGTTCGGTGCGCGGCTGTCGCTCGCGGTCGGCCTGATCAGCCAAAGCATCGCCTCCCTGTTGGGTCTCGCGCTGGGGCTCGCGGCCGGCTACTACGGCCGCTGGGTGGACGCCGCCGTGATGCGCGTCGCCGACGTCACGCTCGCCTTTCCGTCGCTCCTCATGCTGATCGCCATCGCCGCCGCGATGAAGCCGTCCCTGCCGCTCGTCTTCGTCGTGATCGGCGTGGTGGGCTGGGCGGGGATGGCTCGCCTCGTGCGCGGCCAGGTGCTGGTGGAACGGGCCCTCGAGTACGTACAGGCCGCGCGGGCGCTCGGCGCTTCGGACGCCCGGGTCGTCGTGCGTCACGTGCTCCCCAACGTGATCGCCCCGGTGGTCGTGGCCGCCACGCTCGGCATCGGTGGGGCGATCATGGCGGAAGCGGCGCTGTCCTTCGTGGGCCTGGGCGCGCAGCCGCCCACGCCGTCGTGGGGCGCGATGGTCGCGGAAGGGCGCGACCTGCTGCGCGTCGCGCCGTGGGTGTCGCTCGTCCCCGGCCTCGCGATCGGCCTCGCGGTCCTCGGCCTCAACCTCCTCGGCGACGGCTTGCGCGACGCCCTCGACGTCCGCTTCCGCGAACCGGCGCTATGACCGACATCGTCTCCCACCCCACGCGGGTGCGCGCGCTGCGCGAGAGCTTCAAGGCACTCCGGGCCAGCGAGTTCCCCTGGACCGCCGACACGATCTATCTGAACAACGCGTCCATCGGCCCCATCCCCGAGCGCACCCGCCGCGTCGTCGACGCCTTCACCGCCAAGCGCACCGCGCCCCACCTCCTGCCCGACCGCGACCTCCAGGCCGGACTCGCGGCCGCGCGCGACGCCGCCGCCCGGTTGATCAACGCCGACACCGGAGAGATCGCGCTCGCGACCAACACCAGCTGGGGCTTGAACCTCGCGGCCCGCGCCCTTCCGCTGCGTCGGGGCGAGAAGATCCTGGTCTCCGATCGCGAGTTCCCGGCCAATGTCTATCCCTGGCTACGCCTCAAGAAGGAAGGGATCGAGGTCGAGCTCGCCCCGTGCCGGGCGGAAGGCTGGCCCGATGAGGACGCCCTGCTCGAGCGGCTGCGCGACCCGCGCGTGCGGGTGCTCGCCGTGTCGTTCGTCCAGTTCTCCAACGGGTACCGCGCCGATCTGAAGCGCCTCGGCGCCGCCGCCCGGGCCAACGGCACCTATCTCGTGGTGGACGGTATCCAGGGCGTCGGCAACTCGGTCCTCGACGTGCGCGAAACGCCGGTGGACGTCCTCGCCTGCGGCGGCCAGAAATGGCTGCTGTCCCCCTGGGGGTCGGGGTTCGTGTACGTGCGCAAGGAGCTGGTGGCCCAGATGGAGCCCGCCGTCACCGGGTGGATGGCGTTCGAGGGCACCGACGATTTCTCGCGCCTCACCGAGTACAACCCCACGTTCCGCGCCGACGCCCGCCGCTTCGAGATGATCACACTGCCGTTCCAGGATTTCTACGGGTTCACGTCGTCGGTGGACATGCTGCTCGAGATCGGCATCCGCGACATCGCGGAGTTCACGCGGTCGCTGCACGAGCCGCTGCTCAAGTGGGCGGACGCCCACGGCATCCGTGTCGCCTCGCCCAGGGACGACAAGCACCGCTCGGCGATCCTCTGCCTCGCCCCGGCCAAGGCCGTCGAGGCATTTCACGCCGTGAAGCGGGCGCGCGTGGTCTGCTCGCTGCGCGAGGGTGCGATTCGCCTCTCGCCGCATTGCTACAACACGGCGGAGGAGATGGACAAGGTGATGGATGTCTTGGAGGGCGTGCTCTAGGTCGTCACGACGTCCCGGTGGCGGTCACCCCACCACGCCCACACCGGGAATAGCAGGCCGAAGACCAGGGCCCCGATCCCGATCGCCTGAGCGGTCGGCGGTGGGGCGGCGTTGACCGAAACGACGTAGAAGAGGAAGAGCAGGGCGACCATCGCCCAGACCGCGTAGCGCCCCACCGCGTCCCGCCCCCGCGTCGTCGTCGCATAGAGATAGACCCCGATCGCGAACATCACGATCTCGACGGCCACCGTGCCCGGCACAGAGTGCCACAGCCCCAGCCCCACTCTCGTCTCGCTCCACGGGGAGATGGGCATGTCGGGGACGTGCACGACGACGTCCAGCACCCAGTGGCTCACCACGCCGAGCGCGATCACGATGGCGCCGGCGCGGTAGCGCGTGACCGCGTAGTAGCCGCCGGCGAACAGCGCCGCCCACAGGCAATTCATGAGCAGGCTATGTGAGTAGGGATAGGCGAGAAAGTCCAGCTTGAGGAACGGTGGGCCGTCCGGATTGATGCCCACGTGCTCCCAACCTAGGAGCAGAAAGGTCGGCCAGAGCAGGTCGGCGAGGATCGGGGCGGCGATGAGCAGGCCGAGCGAGGTCTTGGGGGCCGCGCGCTTGGCGGCGAGCCCGACGGCGAAGTGGCCGATGAACATGTCAGCGCCTCCGTGGTTAGGGGTTCGCCACTCGCAGCAGCGCGAAGTCTTTCTTGCCCCTGCGCAGCAGGACGTTGCCGCCATCCAGCCAGTCCTTCGACTCCAGCGTCCGCTCCACCTCATTCTCCCGGTGCTGGTTCAGGTAGATGCCACCCTGCTCGATCGATCGCCGGGCTTCGCTCTTGGACTTCGCGAGGCCCGCGCGAACGACGGCATCGACGAGCGAGAGGGCGTCGGCGCTGGGAACCACCGCCGTGGGGATTTCCTCGGCCAGGACGTCGAACACGCTCCGGGTGGCGGCGCGGGGATCGAAGTCCTCGAACAGCAGGGACGAGGCGGTCATGGCGGCACGGGCGGCGTCGCCATGCGCACGCTCGGTCACGTCGAGGGCGAGCGCACGCTGGGCTTTGCGCGCCCCGGGATTCCCCTTGTGTGCCGCGGCGAGCGCGGTGATGTCGTCCTTCGCCATCAGCGTGAACAGCTTCAGGTACATCTCGACGTCCCGGTCGTCCACGTTCACCCAGAACTGGTAGAACTTGTAGGGCGACGTGAGCGCCGGGTCCAGGTAGATCGCTCCGGCGTCGGACTTGCCGAACTTCTGGCCGCTCGCCGTCGTGACGAGCGGGGCGACCAGACCGTGCGCCTCCCCGTTCTCGACCCGCCGGATCAGCTCCACGCCGGCGGTGATGTTCCCCCATTGATCGCTGCCCCCGACCTGCAAGGTGCAGCGGCGTTTCGGGTCCCGGTATAGATGAAGGAAATCGTAGGCCTGCAGCAACATGTAGCTGAACTCGGTGTAGGACAGGCCGTCCTCGAGGCGCGCTTTCACCGACTCCTTCTGCAGCATGATGTTGACGGTGAAGTGTTTGCCGACGTCACGCAGAAAGTCGATCAGCGGGAGCGGCTCGAGCCAATCGGCGTTATTCAGCACCAGGGCCCCGGCGTTGCCCGGGCCGATGTCGAGAAACCGGGCCATCTGATCACGCTGGCGCTGCAGATTCTCACGGATCTGCTGCTTCGACAGCAGCGGCCGCTCTCCGCGCTTGCCCGATGGGTCGCCGATCAGGCCCGTGCCCCCGCCCATCAGCACGATGGGTCGGTGCCCGTGGAGCTGCAGGTGTCGCAGCAGCATCAGCGGCATCAGATTGCCGAGCTGCAGGCTGGGCGCCGTCGGGTCGAACCCGCAATAGGCAGTGACCGCTCCCTTGGCGAGGTGCGCGTCCAGGCCCGGCGTCGCTTGCTGCACGAAGCCGCGCCACTCGAGCTCGGTGAGGAGAGCGGTCATATGGTGGCGAATCGTACGAAGCCCGTTGCGCGCTGGCAAGCGCGCGGCGACCTCACTAGGTTGTAATCCGATGGCCACGCTCTCCTCGCCCATCCCGCTCCCCGACCCCGCGCGCTGGTGGCAGGACCGCAAGATTCGCGGGCGCCTCATCGCCGCGGTGCTGCTCGCGTGCGGCTACGGCGTGGGGGTCGCCTACGGCTCGTGGACGCGGGTGTGCGCGGCCGAACGCTGTCCCAGCATTTCGCGGCTTTTTCCGCTGCAGGGCGGCGGGCAGACCCAGACGTCGAAGGTCTATGCGGCCGACGGCCGGCTGATCGCCGAGTACGGTGCCGAGCGCCGCACCGTCGTGCCGCTCAGCCAGATCCCGCTCCCTATGCGCCAGGCGTTCGTCGCCACCGAGGACAAGCGCTTCTACGCGCATCACGGCATCGACTACTGGCGCATCCTCGGCGCCTTCAAAGCCAACATCGTCTCCCTCGGCTACAGCCAGGGGTTCTCGACGATCACGATGCAGCTGGCGCGGAACATCTTCCCCGACGAGATCAGCCGGCAGAAGCAGCTCACCCGCAAGCTCAAGGAGGCCCGCGTCGCGCTGGAGATCGAGCGCAACTTCCCCAAGGACACCATCCTCCAGCTGTACCTGAATCAGATCGACCTCGGCGCGGGCGCCCACGGCGTCGAAGCGGCGGCCCAGATCTACTTTGGCAAGTCGGCCCGCGATCTGAACGTCGCCGAGTCCGCGACCCTCGCCGCGATCCCCAAGGCGCCGACCTCCTACAATCCGCGGCTGCACCCCGACCGCTCGGTGCGGCGCCGCAACCTCGTCCTCACCTTGATGCGCGACCAGGGCTTCCTCACCCCCGAGGAGACCGAGTACTGGAAAGCGTATCCGCTGATGTTGACGACCAACCGCACCAGCTACGGGGACGTCGCGCCGTACTTCGTGGAATGGCTGCGCGGCCAGCTTGACGCGCGCTTCGGCCGCGACCTGTACGAAGGGGGCCTGCGCATCTACACCACCCTCGACCTCGACATGCAGGAGGCCGCCGAGCGCGCGCTCCAAGCCCAGCTCGACGCCGTCGAGTCCGGCGTGTACGCCAAGCTCCCGTCCGGCGCCGTCACCTACCGCGACTACATCGAGTCCTCCCGCGCCAACGGCGAGGACCACGGCTCGTTCACCCCGTACCTCCAGGGAGCGTTCCTCGCACTCGAGGCGAACACCGGCTACATCCGCGCCATGATCGGCGGCCGCGACTTCGAGGATTCCAAGTTCAATCGCGTCGTCCAGGCCACCCGCCAGGCGGGCTCGACGTTCAAGCCGTTCGTCTACTCGGCCGCCGTCCGCGCCGGCCATCCCGTGACGGAGATGCTCGACGACACGCCCTTGAGCCAGCCGATCATGCAGCTCGACAGCAGCCTGTGGAATCCCAAGGACGACGACGACTCGACTTGGGGGCAGATCACGATGCGGAGAGCGTTGTACGGCTCCCGCAACCTGGCGACGATCAAGCTGGGCATGGCGCTGGGGGAGCAGACGGTGATCGGGGAGGCGAAGAGCTACGGCCTCACGACGCCGATCGGCGCGTTTCCCGCGATTCACATCGGTGCGGCCAGCGTGCGGCCCATCGAGATGATCGCCGCCTACTCCGCGTTCGCGACGCTCGGCACCCGCGCCGTCCCGCAGGGCATCCTGCGGGTCGAGGACCGGCGCGGCACCATTCTCTGGCAGCCGCGGCCGGTCACCGAGCTGGTGATGGACCCCGAGCACACCTGGCTGATGGTGGATATGATGAAGGATGTGATCCGCCGCGGCACCGCCTACAGCGCAGTGTGGGGTGCGGGCTTCACCCTGCCCGCCGCGGGCAAGACGGGGACGACCAACGACTATACCGATGCCTGGTTCATCGGGTACACGTCGGAGATGGTGGCCGGGATTTGGATGGGCTACGACTATCAGCGCCGCATCCTCGACCACAACGCGGGCGGCGGACGCATCGTGGCCCCCGCCTGGACGTCGTTCATGCGCGACGTCTACGACCGGCGCCCGGCTCCAGCCGATTGGACCCGGCCCGACTCGCTGGTGACGCGCGAGGTGGACGACTCGACCGGCTACCTCGCCACACCGTTCTGCCCGCAGAAGCTGCACCGCTGGGAGTGGTTCTATCCGGGCACGGAACCCACCCAGGAGTGCCCGGTGCACCGCGTCCTCGGCCCGGCGCTCACGCCCTGACCCGCTCGCCCCCGCCGATGCTGCGCATCCGCGCCGGCTCGGTGCACCCCGTCACGGCGCCACCGATCTCCGATGGCGCCGTTCTCGTTGGTGACGATGGTCGCATCGCCGCCGTCGGCCCGCACTCCCACGTTCCCGCGCCCCCCGGTACGACGACGCTCGAGTTCCCCAGCGCCCACCTCGTGCCGGGACTGGTGAATTGCCACACGCACCTCGAGCTGACGCATCTCGCCGGGCAGAACGCGGAGCGGGAGTTCCCGCGCTGGATCCGGCGCGTGCGCCAGCTCAAGGATGCCACGCCGCCGGAGGGGTTCGACCGTGCGGCGGAGCAGGGGATCCGGGAGGGGTGGGCCGCTGGCGTGACCTGCGTCGCGGAGACCGGGAGCACCGGAGCGGTGATGGAAGCGCTCGCCCGGCTCGGCGGGCGGGGCGTCGTGTACCAGGAAGTATTCGGGCCCGACCCCGCGCACCTCGAGTCGAGCATGGCCGAGCTCGAGGCGGCGGTCGCGCGGCTGCGCCGCTTGGTCTCGCCCCAGGTGCGCCTCGGCGTCTCGCCGCACGCGCCGTACACCGTCAGCAGCGCGCTGTACAGCGCCGTGGTCGAGTACGCGCGCCGGGCGGCGCTTCCGGTGGCGGCGCACCTCGCCGAGTCGCGGGAGGAGTCGGAATTCGTGCGGGAGGGAACCGGACCGTTCGCCGAGGCGCTGCGCGGCCGGGGCATCGCCGTGCAGCCGCTGCACTGCAGCCCCGTCGAGCATCTCGCACGACTCGGGGTCGTGGCGTCCGGTTGCCTGTGCGTGCATTGCGTGCAGGTGAGCGAGGCAGACATCGCCATCCTGGCCCGGGCGGGGGCGACGATCGCCCACTGCCCGCGCTCCAACCGGGCACACGGTCACGGCGCGGCACCGCTGGCGGCGCTGCGGGCGGCGGGAATCGGCGTGGGGCTGGGCACCGACTCGGTGGTGAGCGTCGGGCCGCTCGATCTCTGGGCCGAGGCCGAGGCGGCGGGATTTCGGGGGGAGGACGCCCTGCGGATGCTGACCATCGAGGGAGCCCGGGCTCTCAGGTGGGAGGCGGAGATCGGCTCCCTGGAAGTGGGGAAGGCGGCCGATCTCACTGTACTATCCGCCTACCCGCCGATCCGCCCATCCGCCGCCGTCCTGACCGCCGTCTCCGGCCGGATCGTCCACAGGCTGCATAAATAGTAGATTGGATGCATGAAAACCCAGCGTCACGCCGCCCTCCTCAATGTCGTGCGCCGCGAGCGCGTGGGCAGCCAGGAGCAGCTGCGGGAGCTCCTCCGGGCGGAGGGATTCGACGTCACGCAGGCCACGCTCTCCCGCGACATCCGTGAGCTGGGTCTCGCCAAGGTGTCCGCCCCCGACGGTGGGTCGCACTACGCGCCGCCAGAGTCCGGGGGCCAGGTTCGTCCGCACTTGGAGCAGCTGCTGCCCACCATGCTCGTGTCGGCGGACGGGGTGGGCCCGCTGCTCGTGTTGAAAACCGCGACTGGCGGCGCCCAACCGCTGGGCCTCGCGGTGGACGGCGCCGGCTGGAGCGAGATCATCGGCACGATCGCCGGCGACGACGCCATCCTCGTCATCACCCGCAGTGAGCGCGCCCGCCGGGCGGTGCAGACGCGGCTCCGGGAGCTCGCCGGACTCCCGGGCTGACGCCGGCCGCGGCACCTTGACACGCCGTTTCCACGCCCTGTATTTTTATTCATCATCCTGCATAAACCTACAGGGAGTGGACATGGGCCCACTGGTCGTCCTGGCGTACTCGGGCGGACTCGATACCTCCGCGATCGTGCCGTGGCTCCGCGAGCGCTACGGAGCCCGCGTGGTGTGCTTCGCGGCGGACGTGGGGCAGGGCGCCGGCGAGCTCGATGGGCTCGTCGAAAAAGCCAAGCGCTCCGGTGCCCAGGACTGCATCGTCGAGGATCTGCGCGAGGAGTTCGTCCGCGACTTCGTCTTCCCGACGCTGCGGGCCGGCGCGGTCTACGCCCGGACCTACCTCCTCGGCACGTCCATGGCGCGCCCCCTCACCGCCGCGCATCACGCGGCGCTGGCGCAGCGCCTCGGCGCTCAGGCCGTCGCCCACGGCTGCACCGGCAAGGGGAACGATCAGGTGCGCTTCGAGCTCACCTACGCCGCGCTCGCCCCGGAGCTGCAGGTCATCGCCCCCTGGCGCGAGTGGGACTTCAAGAGCCGGGAGGATCTGATCGCCTATGTGAAGCAGAAAGGGGTCCCGGTCGTCGCCACGGCCGAGAAACCCTACTCCACAGACCGCAATCTGTGGCACTGCTCGCACGAAGGCGGCATTCTGGAGGATCCGTCGCGCGAAGCCCCCGAGCACATCTTCCTCATGACCAGGGACCCGCGCCGCGCGCCCGACGAGCCCGCGATGGTCCAGATCGGCTTCGAAGAAGGCAATCCCGTGAGCGTGGATCACGTGCCGCTCAGTCCCGTCGAGCTGCTCGAGACGCTGAACGAGCTCGCGGGCGAGCACGGCGTCGGCCGGGCGGACGTCGTCGAAGACCGGCTGGTCGGGATGAAGTCGCGCGGCGTGTACGAAACCCCCGGCGGGACGCTCCTCTACGCCGCGCACCGCGAGCTCGAGCAGCTCGTGCTCGACCGCCGCACGCTCCGGCTCAAAGACGAAATCGCGCTTCGCTACGCCGACCTGGTGTACGACGGCCGCTGGTGGACACCCGAGCGTGAAGCGCTCGACGCCCTCGTCACGGCCACACAGAAAACCGTCACCGGCACCGTCCGGCTCAAGCTGTTCAAGGGCGGCGTGACGGTGGCGGGCCGGGAGAGTCCGTGCGCGCTGTACCAGCCCTCCTACGCCACCTTCGGCAAGGACAACGTCTACAACCAGAAGGACGCCGAGGGGTTCATCCACCTGTACGGGCTGGCGATCAAGATCGGAGCCGGCCTGGCCGCCGAGCGCGAGCGCACCGTCGGGGCGGCGGCCGCGGACTGATGCCGCCGACCGAGACCCCCGCCCATCATATGTGGGGGGGCCGATTCGCCCTCGGCCCGAGTGAGGCGCTCGACGCCCTCAACCGCAGCCTCCCCGTGGACCACCGCCTCTGGCCGCAGGACGTCGCCGCCAGCAAGGCCTGGGCCCACGCCCTCGGCCGGGTCGGGGTCCTGACGCCCGCGGAGGAGACCCAGCTCGAGGGTGGATTGGACCGCGTCGCCGAGCGGCTCGCCGACGGCGCCGCCGCCGGCGCTCCCGACGAAGACGTGCACACCCTGGTCGAGCGGCTGCTGTACGACGAAGTCGGAGCGGTGGCCGGCAAGCTGCACACCGGCCGTTCCCGCAACGACCAGGTCGCCACCGATCTGCGGCTGTGGACCCTCGACGCCGTCGACCACCTCGATGCCGACCTCGCCGCCCTGGGCCGCGCCCTGGTGGAGCGAGCCAACGAGGGCGTCGACGTCCTGCTCCCGGGGTACACCCACGGCCAGCGTGCCCAGCCGGTGCGCTGGGCCTACGTCTTGCTCGCGCATGCGTGGCCCCTGGTGCGGGACCGCCAGCGCCTCGGCGACGCGCGACGCCGCGTGGCCGAGCTGCCCCTCGGCTCCGGCGCGCTCGCCGGCTCCGGCTTCCCGGTGGATCGTGTGCTCCTCAAGGAGGCCTTGGGCTTTCGCAGCGTGTCGGCCAACGCACTGGACGTCACGGGCGACCGTGACTTCGTGGCCGAGGTGTTGTTCACGCTGACGCTCGTCGGCGTGCATCTGTCACGCCTGGCCGCCGAGATCATCCTTTACGCCAGCTCGGAGTTCGGCTTCGTGCAGCTCTCCGATGCCTTCAGCACCGGCTCGAGCCTCATGCCGCAGAAGCGCAACCCCGATGTCTTCGAGCTGGCCCGCGCCAAGTCCGGCCGCCTGCTGGGCGACCTGGTGGCGCTGCTCACCACCCTCAAAGGGATCCCCGCCGGCTACCAGAAGGATCTGCAGGAAGACAAGGCGCTCCTGTTCGATGCCTTCGATACGCTGAGCGTCGTGCTGCCGGCGGTCACCGGCGCGACGCGGACCCTGACCGTGAGCGCCACGCGCATGGCGGCGGCGCTCGACGCTTCGCTGCGCGCCACCGATCTGGCGGACCTGCTGGTCGAGGCGGGCGTGCCGTTCCGCGAGAGTCACGGCCTGGTGGGCAAGCTGGTGCGGGAGGCCGAGCGCGCCAGCGTACCGCTCGACAAGATCCCGGCCGCGGTGGCGGCGGGGATCCACCCCCATCTTGGCGCCGCGGTCGCGCAGCTCGGCACGTGGGAGGACAGCGTCGAAAGTCGCGCCACCGCGGGCGGCTCGTCCCGGCGATCGGTGGAGGGCCAGCTCGAGGAGCTCCGCAAAGCGTTTGCCCTCGGGGCTTAACCCCCGGTCTTGCTTCGCGTTATCTCCCTGTGTAGCATACGACGCCGCCTCCCGTGGTGAGTGGGGCGGCGCTTTTATCGCCGGGAGGGCGATCCGTGCGCTGCCTTGCGCTGAACGCGTCCTTCGAGCCTCTGACCATGGTGCCCGTGCGCCGGGCCCTGCGCCTCGTGATCGACGGCAAAGCCGAGATCGTCGAAGCCGACCGGGGCGCGGTCGTCCGCAGCGAGCGCCTGGCCATCCCGCGCCCGGCGGTGATCCGGCTGGTCAAGTTCGTGCACGTCCCCCGGCGGTTCCGCCGCCAGGTCACGAACACCTTCCTGTTCGCCCGTGATGACTACCGTTGCCAGTTCTGCGGCCGACACCAGGGCGAGCTCCGGCATCGTGAGTGCCTGACGCGCGATCACCTCGTCCCACTGTCTCGGGGCGGAACAAACGCGTGGAGCAACGTGCTCACCGCCTGCAGCACCTGCAACACCCGCAAGGGCAACCTCCTGCCCCAAGAAGTGGGGATGCACCCGCTGCGGCCGCCGGTCGAGCCGCACTTCGTGCACCTCGCCTGGGCGGTGCGCCGGCTCACGCCGATCCAGAGCCGCTACATCCGGCTGTTCTACGGTGCCGACGTGCTGGCGACGCTGGAGGGGTTGTGAGATCGCCGTGGGTGATCGCGGGCGTCGCGGTCGTGGCGCTGGCCGCGGTGTTGGTCGTGACCCGCACGGGGCACGCCACGACCCATCCCGATCCGCGGCCCGGCATCACCGCGGAGAAGGTGCTGCCGCCGGGGCTGGTCCCGCGCACGCCGGGCTCGGTCGAAGCCTACGCGGCGGCCCACGCGGTGCCCGGCGTGCTGGACGGCGTCTATTGCCACTGCAACTGCTCGCGCACGGCGGGCCATCGCTCGTTGCTCACCTGCTTCGAATCCGAGCACGGTGCCTACTGCGACATTTGCATGGGGGAGGCCATGGCCGCCACGCGGATGGCGCAGGCGGGGAGCTCACTGCAGCAGATCCGGGAAGCGATCGACCGGCAATTCGGCAGTTGACCTAGCGCGCCGGCGCGGCCGGGCGGAATTCCGTGGAGCGCGCCTCCAGCGTGAGCCGGGGCAGCCCCGCGATGCGGACCAGGACACGCTGTAACCCCCGCGCCAGCGCATCTCCCACGCTGCCTTGGCCCGACACCGCCGGGCTCACGTCTCCCTTCAACCACCGCGTCAGCTCTTCCAGGTCGGTGTCGTTCAGCGTCGCGACGTCGAGCCGGCAGAGGAAGTAGAACCGCCCATCCCCCCCCCCCGCTTTGGGGGCGAGGGTGACGCGATAGGGGATTTCGAGCGCGCGCGCCAGATCCTCGGGGGTGACGTAGCGCTTCACCGAGCCGCCGCTGCGGATCAGCACGAAGTCGTCGGCCAGGGGATCGTGGCGGGCCAGGGCGTCCCAGGTGGCCTCTCGTACGAACTGGTCGAACCAACCCGAGCGCACCCGCCACAGCTCCAGACGATAGTGCAGCCGCAGGGGGAACCCGGAGCGCATTAGCGCCAGGTACTTGCCGTCGGCGAGCAGCGCGGTGGTCTGGATGCGCGGCGTCTCGCGCTCGACAGTGATCGAGAGCGAAGGAGATTGGGTCGCCGCCGCGGCGGGTGCCGCGGCAACAACCACCATCGCGAGGAGCGCGAGCCCTCGCACTCTAGAAGCGGTGGTCGAGCCGGAGGACGAAGCGGATCGGCTCACTCAGCGTGACGGCCTTCGCCGCGTAGAGCCCCAAGCCTCCCCAGTCCACTCCCAGGCCGAGATCCGCCAACCAGCCTGACAGCGACGGCAGCTTCCCGGCCGCCAGCCGACCGGGTCCGTTGCCCACGAGCCAACCCTGACCCGCGTCGCCGAACACCACCAGGTCCGGCCCCTCTAGCCGGATCAACGACTCGAGCGGGCGCCCCTCGCCTTCCTCGCGCGAGGGGTTGTACGTCCAGTGGAGCGAGATGTGGCCCCGGTATTCGACTTGCGCGAGGACCACCCGGTCGCACGCCCCCGGCCGCGAGCCGGCAAACGCGGGGTCGATGATGCTCTGATTGCACGCCCCCTGGCGGAAGGCGTACCCCGGCAACGGGTCGGGCCCGCCGAAGCTGAGCCGCCGCTGCAGCGGCAGGGGATCGCCCCCGGCCCAGCCGCCGGCCAGGAGACGCAGGTTGAGCCGTCCCGCCGAGCTGATGCGCGAGTAGCGCCGGAGGTCGAGCCAGGCGCGCAGGAAGTGGTAGGAGCCGTCGGTGGGAATGGGGGCCCGCACGTTCGCCGGCACGCCGGCCTGCGGCGTCACGTCGCGACTCTTGCCGTGCTCGAGCGAGCCACGCAGGTACCAGCCTGAGGTCGGGTTGTCCTTGTCGTTCCGTGTGTCCAGGGTGGCGCCGGCCGCGAGGGTGGTGTAGTGCCCGTCGTCCACGGGTGGGTTGGGGCGCCAGGCCTTCTTGTTCCGGAACACCGTCCACGGATCCTGCGCCAGGACGCTCGTCTCTCGCTCGCGCCGCAGCTCCAGGCTCACCGAGAGCGGCGCCTCGATCTGCGCCACCACGCCGCCGGCGATCCCCTTGTTCACGTAGTAATCGCGGTAGTCGCGCTGGAACAGGAAGGCCGCCCAGCCAACCTCAGCGGCGTGGAAGCCCCAGTCTTCCACGGGAGTGATGATGTCGAACGCCCGGAACCGCAGACTCACCGGGCGCGATTCGCCCTGGCGCAGCTCGGTGCGTACCAGATACCCGAGATCGCTGCGGGTGCGGGTGAGGTCCCCCGCCGTCCGGAAGACGCCCAAGGCGTCGAGCCGGAGTCGCGTTTTGTCGCGGACCCGCCACTCGAACACCGGGCCGAACACCACCGGCAACCCCTCGACCCGGTTGAACGTGCCGCCGGTCGCCAGGGTGAGGGCCGAGCGCCTGTCGGCGGAGCCGAAGGCGTACTGCCCGCCGATGGTGCGAAAGCGGCGGCGCAGGTCCGGGGCGTAGGCGAGCGAGTCGAGCGTGATCCGGTAGGTGAGCGGCTCGCGGTACTCCCGCGCTTCGCCGCCGATGGTCGCTCCGGGGGCCCGGCTGATTGCGCCGCCCACGACCAGCGCCGTACCGGTGATTTCCGCTCCCGTCTCGAGGATCGCGTCGCCGTTGATCACGAGGAGCGAGCCCTGGATGCGGCCGCCGATCAGAGCCGGTCCGTTGCGGATCGCCACGTCGCCGCGCCACTCGTTGCCGCGCGGCAGCCGGGTGCGGCCCGTGAGGTGCGTCGTGGCCGCGGCGTTGTAGAAGCGAATCGCCTCCTCCGCGACGAGACGTGGCAGCTCGGGCGGTGTGAAATGGACGCCCGCGCTCTCCGGGTGGATGACGATCGCCGTGTCTTGCGCCGACACCGCGGCCGGGGCGAGGAGGCCGAGCACTAGGAGGGCTGCGCGCATACGGAGTACCTGGGTTGGAGCCGCGGGTGTCATCCCGCCGTGTTGCGCGGGGGCTCGAGACCGAGCCGCCGCATCCGCCGATAGAGGTTGGCCCGGTCGGTGGCGAGCCGCCGCGCCGCTTCGGCCACATTTCCCTGCGCGATCGATAGGGCGCGGGCGATCAAGGTGCGCTCGTACTGGTCCAGGGCGTCAGCGAGCGCGACGTCGGTCCACACAGTGTCCGCGGCCGCACCGAGCGGAGTGGTCCGGCCATCCAGCGGGAGGACGCGGGCGACGTCGTCCGCGGTGATGGTCGGACCGGCCGCGAGGATCGTGAGGCGCTCCACGATGTTCGCCAGCTCGCGCACGTTGCCGGGCCAAGGGTAGGCGCCGAGCAGCTGCAGCGCCCCGGGATCGAGCGCAACCGGACGGCCCAGTCGCCCCGCCTGGCGCGTCGCGAGATGGCGCACCAGCGGCGGGACGTCCTCGGGCCGCTCGCGCAGCGGCGGAATATGGATGGGGAGCACGTTGAGCCGGAACAGCAGATCTTCCCGGAACCGGCCTTCCTGGGCGGCCTTGGTCAAGTCCTTGTTGGTCGCGGCGATCACGCGGACGTTCACCTGAATCGGCCGCTCCCCGCCCAGCCGCTCGATCACGCCGCCTTCGAGCACGCGCAGCAGTTTGGCCTGCGCGTCGGGTCCGAGATCGCCGACCTCGTCGAGGAACAGCGTGCCCTCGTCGGCCAGCTCGAACCGGCCCAGCCGCCGCTCGGTGGCGCCGGTGAAGGCGCCGCGCTCGTGCCCGAACATCTCCGACTCGACCAGGTCGCGCGGGATCGCGGCGCTGTTCACCGTCACGAACGCCTTGGCGGCCCGGGCGCTCTGCCGGTGAATCGCCGACGCCACCAACTCCTTGCCGGTGCCCGATTCGCCGGTGATGAGCACCCGGGACTCGGTGGGGGCGATACGGGCGATGAGCCCCCGCAGCTCGTCCATGGCCCGGCTCACGCCGACGAGCGGATCGCTGTGGCCCAGCGCTTCGTGCAGCCGGCGGTTCTGTTGTAGCGCGCGGGAGAGCTCCAGCGCGCTGCGAATCGCCACCAGCACGCCCTCGGGAGTGAGCGGCTTCTCGAGGAACTGGAACGCGCCCAGTTTGGTGGCGCGCACGGCGTCCGCGAGATTGGCCTTGCCGCTCATCATGATGACCGGCAGGTCCGGCGCCCGGCGCTTGAGCTGCTCCAGCGTGGTGAGCCCGTCGGGCCCGGGCGGCATCATCAGGTCCAGCAAGACCGCGTCGGGCGGCCCCGCCTCGACCGCCGCCAGGGCCGCGGTGCCGTTCGCCGCTTCTGAGGTTTCGAACCCCTCGGATTGCAGCAGCGCGCCGACCATCCGGCGGATGTTGGCCTCGTCGTCGACCAGCAGGACGCGCGGGCTCACGTTGCGAACACGATCGAAAAGGTGGCGCCGCCGCCCGGCGTCTCCGATACCCGCACCGTGCCCCGGTGCGCTTCCAGGGCCTGCCGCACCAGCGCGAGGCCGAGACCCGTCCCGTCCTGCTTGGTCGTGAAGTACGGCTCGAATACCCGCTGGCGCAGCTCGGACGGGATCCCGGGACCGTGGTCGGCGATCGTGACGAGCAGACCGCGGGAGTCGCCCGCCAGGTCCACGTCGATCGTCCCGCGACCCTGCATCGCCTCGGCCGCGTTGCGGAGCAGATTGGCGAAGGCGCGCCGCAGCGCCTCGTAGTGTCCCTTCACGATGCGCCGCCCGCCGTTGGCGGTGAGCCGGACCGTCACCTCCGGGGGGACGGCGGTCCGGCCCAGCTCCTCGAGCAGCTCGTGGAGATCGATCTCGCTTTGGGGCCCCTCCGGCATCCGCCCGAAGTCCGCGAATTCCCTGGCCAGCCGCTCCAGGCGGTCGGTCTCCGCCGTCATCACTTCCACCGCGGTCCCCGCCCGAGTGTCCGACGGTCCCACGGTCCGGCTGAGCTGATCCACCGCGATTCGCATCGAGGTGAGCGGGTTCTTGATCTCGTGCGCCACGCGCCGCGCCACTTCCCGGAAGGCGCGGAGTCGCTCGGCCTCGAGCTCGCGCTCCCGCGCCGCGTCCAGGGCGCCGGCGAGATCGCGCAACGCCCGGCGCAGCGACTCGAACTCGGGCGCGCCGCGCGCCGCGGTCCCGGCGGGCAGCGGCTCACGCACGGTGATGAGCTGCGTCCACCCCACGAGCTCGTCGATCGGTCGCGAGAGCTGGCGCGACAAGTGGCCCGCCACGCGCACCGCCGAGAACAGCACCAGGGCCCCGAGCCCCACGATCACGATGGCGAAACCGGCGGAGTAGTACTGCAGGTAGGCGTCCGCGCGCCGTGCTAGGCTCACCGAGTTGGAGATCTCCTCGAGGTGCCGCCGTACCGCCACCCGGGCGCCGGCGGACAACCGCGTTGTGTCCACCCGCTGGAGCATGGCCCGGGCCGACGCATTCACCTGCTCGAGCGAAGCCCGCGCGCCCGCCGCCGGCGCCACCGCCCGCACCGAGAGCACCCACCCGACGACCGCCAGGGTCGTGGGGACCGCGGCCATGGCGACGAGGATGGCGAAGATTCGCCGGCGGAACGGAAGGAGCATATTGTTGCCGCAATCTAGGGCCAAAGCCTGGGTGAGACAATTCGACACAGGGGCAGCTCATGAAGACGCTGACTCACTATCTCTGGTTCAACACCAAACAGCGGCAGGAGATCATCGACGTCACCGACGAGGTGGCGGATCAGGTGAGCAAGAGTGGGGTCGCCGAGGGCTACGTGCTGGTGAGCGCGATGCACATCTCGGCCTCAGTGTTCGTGAACGACCACGAATCGGGGCTGTGGCAGGACATCCTGACTTGGCTCGAGGGGACCGTCGCCCCGTGGGAGCCGGCGCGCTACCGCCACAACGAAACGGGAGAGGACAACGCGGCGGCTCATCTGCGCAGCCTGACGGTGGGACACGAGGTGATCGTGCCGATCACCGCCGGCAAGCTCGACCTCGGCCCGTGGCAGCGGGTGTTCTACGGGGAATGGGACGGCCAGCGCCGCAAGCGGGTGATCATCAAGGTCCTGGGGACTTGACAGCGCCCGGAGTGACTGCCACTGTATTAGCACAGTAACACACAGGCCGTCACCGCGTGTTCGAGCGAATCGATCCCCGCAGTTCCACGCCGTTGTACGCGCAGATCGCCTCCCGGCTCAAAGTCGCGATCGCGGCGGGCGAGCTGCGCCCCGCCGACGCGCTGCCGTCGGTGCGCCAGCTCGCGGCGGAGCTGCGCGTCAACCCGGCCACCGTCGTGCAGGCCTATCGGGATCTGGAATCCGACGGATTCGTGGAAATCCGTCACGGCGCCGGCACGTTCGTGCGGGAGCTCGCGCCCGGCCGCCGCGCCCGGGAGCGCTCCCGCCAGGCGACCGCACTGGTGCGGGCGCTGCTCGCCGACGCGCGGCGCCGCGGCGTGTCCCTGGCCGAATTGCAGACGGCGATCGAGGAAGAGATCGGAGTGAAGACCTGATGAGCTACGCGATCGAGATCGAGCACCTGAACTACCGCCCGGGGAAGGGCTTCGAGATCGGTGACCTCGACCTGCACGTCCCCGCCGGGTCGATCTACGGCTTCCTCGGCCCCAACGGCTCCGGCAAGACCACCACGATCCGCCTCGTGCTCGGCCTCCTCCGGCCCGTCCGTGGTCGCATCACCGTGCTCGGCGCCGGGATGCCGGCCGGCGCGGCCCGTATCCTCGCCCGCGTGGGCTATGTCCCCGAGCAGCCGCATCTCGATCCGACGCTCACCGTGCGCGAGACGCTGCGCTTCCAGGCCGCTTTCTACCCGACCTGGGACTGGTCCCGGGCGGAGCAGCTGCTGCGGCAGTTTCAGCTCGATGAGCACCGGCTGTTCGGGCGGCTCTCCAAGGGCCAGAAAGCGAAGCTCATGATCCTGCTCGCGCTGGCGCAGCGGGGGGACCTGCTGGTGCTGGACGAGCCGACTGACGGGCTCGATCCCGTCGTCCGGCGGGACATCCTGGCCGCACTGCTCGAATACGTCTCCCAGCGGAAGGCCACCGTCTTCATCTCGAGCCACCTGGTCCACGAGCTCGAGCGGATCTGCGATTGGGTCGCGGTGATGGACGACGGCCGGCTCGTCACCGAGGTGCCGATGGAACAGCTCAAGAACGGCACCAAACGGCTGCGCGTCGTCGGCGCGCCGGCGCAGCTCGGCCAGCCGCCTTTCGTGGTCCTCGGCCGCGAGCCGGCCAACGGGTCCGCCGAAACCTGGCTCGTCCGCGACTGGGAGCCGCGGATGGCGTCCTGGTTCGACGGCATCGGTGCGTCGCTGCTGGACGTGATCGATCTGGATCTGGAGGACGGCTTCGTCGAGCTGCTGCGCACGTTCCGGGGACCGCGACGCGAGGAGGCCTGATGTTCCGCGCGATACTCTACAGCCAGTGGAAGTGGTCGCGGTTGATCATCCTGCTCGGCACGGTGGCGGGATTCGCCCTGCCGATCATTTCCCTGCAAGGCGCGGGGTCGGCCGAGCGGAGTCCCTTGCAGGCTCAGGAGCTGCTGCGCGCGGTGCAGTCGTGGGGCACGCTCTATCCCGTGCTCGCGGCGGCGCTCGGCCTGCTGGTCGCGATCGCCACCTGGGCCCCCGACCATCGCGGCCGGCACGTCCACGCGCTCAGCCTGCCGCTGCCCCGGTGGCACTACGTCCTGCTGCGCTTTGGCAGCGGGGTGACCCTGCTCGCCGCGCCGATACTCGCGGTGTTCATCGGCGCCTTGCTCGCCACCTCCATGGCCTCCATTCCGCCCGGTCTCCAGAGCTACCCCCTCGCGCTCGGGCTGCGGTTCGCCATGGCCGTGCTCGTGTCCTACGCCGTGTTCTTCGCGGTCTCCGCGGGCACGGCCCGAACGGCGGGGATCATCCTCGGCGTGATCGGCGCGATCATCGTCGTCCAGATCGTCGCGAGCGTCGCGAACATCGAGCTGGACCTGCTGGGCAAGCTGCAGCTGGTCATCCTCAATTGGCCGGGTCCCCTCGCGGTATTCACAGGCCGGTGGATGCTGGTCGATGTTTAGCCTCGCGTTGGCGCTCGCCCTGCTGGCTCCGCAAGACACCGGCCTCGCCCGCCTGCGCCACCGCGCCGACAGCCTCGCCCGCGAGTGGCGCCAGGCCAACGCGATCGCCGACCTGGTGGACAGCCTGGAGCGCGAGCGCGCGGGTGCGGGGCGGGACACGATCGCCGTCGGCGCACTGCGGATCGTCGCCAATCCCTCGCCGCTGCCCTTGCGCGAGGCCGCGCAGGGGGCCTGGCCGGTCATCGACAGCCTCTACGGCACGGCAGCGGCGAACCTCGTCGCGCACCCGTACATCATCCACGCCTTCGATCCCGATACCAATGTCCGGCGCGGCGTGCTCCACGTCGGGATGGAGATTCCTTGGAACATGAGCACCGCGGCGCTTACGATGCTGCTCGTCTCCAACGTGCCGATCGCCCAGCCCGACCCGGCCCTCCAGCTGTGGCTGGGCGGATCGGTGCGGCCGTCGGTCCGCACGGAGCAGGATCGCTCGGGTGTGTACGTGCAGCTCGTCACGGCCCCGTCGCAGGCAGCCCGCGCGTGTTTCCTGGGGCAGGTGCCGAGCTGCGCCACAGCCCTGGACCTCGAGGGATCGGCCGCTTTGGAAGCGTGGTATCCGAGCGCCGCCGAGCGACGCTCCTTGGTTACGACGGACTTCGCCGACTTCTTCAACCATGGAGCCAACGCCGCCGCGTACCGTGGCTGCGCCGCGGGCGGTGATTCCGCCTGCACCGGGCTGCTCCGGTCCCTGCCGAGCGGCGCGCTTCCGCGCCCCCTCGGGTTCGATGCCCGGGCCACGCTGGTGCACCTCGCGCTGCGGCTGGGGGGCCGGGACGCGTACCGCCGGCTGCTCGCCGATCCCGCCGCGACGCTCGGAGCGCGCCTCTCGGCCGCGGCGGGGTTGGGCCGCGACTCGCTCGTGGCCAGGTGGCGCGCGGCGATCCTGGCGGCGCGACCGGCGCCGGTGGTGATGCCGCTGTGGGCGTGCTTCGTTGCGCTCAGCTGGATGGCGATCTTCGCCGGATGCGGCCTGCGGAGCTCCCGATGGCGCGTGGCGTGAGACGCTGGATCGCCGTCGCCCTCGGGGCGTGTGCGATCGTCGCGGTCGGGTATCTACCCCCGCGGGGCGGGGTCACCGAGCGCGAGTCGCGGTTTCGTATGCGGGTGCCGCAGTTGACACCGGCGCGGCTGCGTGCCCAGGACCTCGCCTTGCAGTGGCGCGCCACCCAGGCGGCCATGACGCTGCTGCGGGCGACGCATGACGGCGAATGGCCGGACTCCCGGATGGCAGAGGACCTGCCGACCGTCGTCGTAGACGGCCCCGACTCGATCGCGTCGCTGCTACGCCCGCTGTTGACGGCGGCAATGGATACCGTTTGGCGGCAGGTGGGCCTCGGCGCGACGAAAGTGGGAGTCGTCGTGGTGTTCGCGGTGCCGCGGCCCGGGACGTATCGGCTCGCGCCCGCCGAGCAGCTCGGCGGTGATCCGTCGTACCTGCTCCCGGATTCCACCGACCGGACGACGTGCGCCGTCTTCATCCCCGCCGGTTACTGGACGATCAACCTGCAGAGGCGGCGGCTGGAGCGGGACCCGCGATTCCGCGAGTGGCTCAAGGGGGCCCTGGGGCCGTGCGCCTTCTACGCCGCCTACGGCAATCCGGGGAAGCCGGTCCGCCGTTGGCTCGCCCGGCGCAACTTCGATCTCGCCATGTTGCCCGATTGGATTCGACCGGGAGGATCTCAGCAGGCGTTCTGGTGGCTGAGGGACTTTCGCACCGGGGGCTGGTGGTGGGAGACGATCTATGGATTCCCCGCCACCACGGTGGCCTGTCTCGGCGGGAGGCCGAGTGGATGCCGGGAGGCGGTGCTAGAGGGCATGCGCGGCAACCTCGACGATTCCCTCCCTCGGGTGGTGACGCCGGTGCGCCGCTGGTGGCAGCGGCAGGGGTTGGTGCCCGGCGAGCGCTACCTCGCGGACGTGGCGCGCGACGTCGGCCGCGAGCGGTTCCTCCGGTTCTGGAACTCCCCGGAGCCGGTGGACACCGCGCTCGCGGCGGCGCTCGAGATGCCGGTGGGCGAATGGACCGCTCGATGGGAGCGGCGGTTCGTCCCCAGACTGCCGCTCGGCCCCACCGCGCCGGCCAGCGCCGCTCTACTCGCCCTGCTGCTGGGCGGCTCGGCCGTGGCCATCGTCGCGCTCGCCGCTCGGCGGCGGCAGGTCCGATGAGTCGGGCCGGGGTGCTGGGCGTCGGCGGACTCGCACTCGCCCTCGCGGCGGCCGCGCCGGCGCACCCGCAGACTCCGCATTGGTCGCAACAGGTCCGGGAGCAGTTGCGCCGCGCTACCTCGGCGCTCGGCGTGAAGGACGCGGGGCCAGGAACGACCCCTCCACGCATCGGCTCTCTCAACGGCGAGGAGTCCGCATCGTTCCCGGTCAGGCTCGAAGGCGGCGTCTCCTACGTGGTGATCGGGGTGTGCGACAATGACTGCACGGACCTTCAACTGGTGCTGAGCAACTCCGCGAAGAACGAAATCGCCTCCGAGCGCTCGAGCGAGAACTTCCCAGTGCTCCAATTCACGCCCAGAGAGACAATGCAGTACCAGGTACGAGTCGTGATGGCCGCATGTCAGATGAACCCGTGCTGGTACGGTGTGGCCGTCTATCGGAAGTAAGCCGCTCGCTGGCTTCGCCTTACCCCCACCAGTCCCGAGCCCTGAGCCCCGGTAGTATTTCCCTCGCAAGTTGTTTAGTTTCAATGGTTCCCAACGTTGTGGAAGGTGGTAACGCACGTGGTGACAGGTCATCTGGCGGCGCTCTTCGCCCAGCGAGTCGAAGAGCACCCCGACCGGGAATTCCTGGTCTGCGGGACCCGCCGGATCACCTATGGGCAGGCGGATCGGGAGGCGCAGGCGCTGGCGGTAGCCCTCGGTGAGCTCGGGTTGCAGCCCGGGGACCGGGTGGCGATGGACTTGCCGAACTGGCCGGAATGGGTGGTGGGACTGCTGGCCTCGGCCCGGCTTGGTGTCGCGCTCGTGCCGCTCGATCCTTCGCTCGGCTTCCACGAGCTGAAGTACCAGCTCCGGCATGCCGACGTGCGGGCGGTGATCGTCCCCGAAGGCAATGCGAGGGCGGACACCCTGGAGCTCTACGAGGAGCTCCTGCCCGAACTCCCCGAGCTGCGTTTCGTGGTCACCGTGGGATCGCAGGACCGCTGGCTGGACGCCCGAGTCTATCGGTACACCGATCTCCTGGCGCGCGGAATGGGGAAGGCCCTCCCGTCCGGCGCGGTGGAGGGGAGTGGGGATCCCGCCCGGCAGGTGCTGGCCATCTTCTACACGTCGGGCACGATGGGGAAGCCGAAGGGTGTGGTGCTGTCGCACCGGAACATCGGGGTGACGGCCGAGCACTCGGCGGCGGCGCTGCGACTGACCGGCGAAGACCGGCTGCTCGGCGCCGTTCCGCTGTTCACGATTTTTGGCGTGCACCTGCTGGCCCTGACCGTGACCGCGGGGGCGACGTTGGTGCTGCAGGAGCGGTTCGAGGCGAGCGAGACGCTGGAGCTGATCCGGCGCGAGCGCGTCACCATCGTCTCCGGCGTCCCCACGATGTACGAGCTCCTCATGCGCGATCCCGGGTTCGAGGAGCGTCGGCCGACCACCTGCCGCACCGGTACGGTAGCGGGGAGCCCGGTCTCCCCGGACCTGGTGCGCCGCATTCGGCAATGGTGCGACGTGCAGGTCGCCTACGGGCTCACGGAAACGGGGCCCACCGTCTCGATCACCCGCTTCGAGGACACTCCCGAGCGGCGGATCCAGACGGCCGGACGGCCGATTGCCGGGGTGGAGGTGCGCGTGGTGGACGTCACGAGCGGCGCGCTCCACGATCTCGAAGCGGTGGGGGAGCTGGCGGTGAAAGGCCCGAACGTGATGCTGGGCTATCACCGGATGCCGGGCGAGACGGCCCGGTCCTTCACCGCCGAGGGATTCTTCATGACGGGCGACCTCGCCATCGTGGACGAGGACGGCTACATCCGGATCGTGGGCCGGCGCAACGAGCTCATCATCCGCAGCGGTTACAAGATCTATCCGCGCGAGCTGGAGGACCTCCTCCGCACGCATCCCGCGGTGAGCGACGCCTGCTTGGTCGGCATTCCCCACGAGCTGCTCGGGGAAATGACCTGTGCCTGCGTCGTGCCCATCGAGGGCTCGATCGTCACCGGCGACGAACTCAAGGAGTTTTGCCGTGAAGCCGTCGCCGACTACAAAGTGCCCGACCTGGTGCGCTTCTTCGACACTTTCCCGCTGACCGGAAGCGGCAAGGTGAAGCGACGGGAGCTCGCGCAGGTCGTGAGCCTGGAACTGAGTACAACGACATGACCAAGCAGCAACCCAGCCATCTCTCGCGACCGGCTCACAACGAGCCGCCCGCCCACGCGCCCAATGCGGCGCTCCTGATCGACTTCGACAACGTCACCATGGGGATCCGCTCGGATCTCCAGACCGAGCTGCGGCGCCTGCTGCAGTCCGACATCATCCGCGGCAAGGTCGCCGTGCAGCGCGCCTACGCCGATTGGCGGCGCTATCCCCAGTACATGGTGCCCCTCGCCGAAGCCTCGATCGACACGATTCAGGCGACGGCCTACGGCTCCTCCAAGAAGAACGCCACGGACATTCGACTCGCCGTGGACGCGATGGAGCTGGTGTTTACCCGGCCGGAGATCGGCACCTACATCCTCCTCTCGGGGGACTCCGACTTCTCCAGCCTCGTGCTCAAGCTCAAGGAGTACGGGAAATACGTCATCGGGGTCGGGATTCGGGAGTCCTCGAGCGACCTGCTCGTCATGAACTGCGATGAGTACTACTCGTACAACGAGCTCGCCGGGCTGACGAAGGAAAGCGACGTCGTGCATCAGCGGCGCGATCCCTGGGAGCTGGTCGTCGAAGCGGTCAAGCAGATGACGGCCCACAACGACGTGATGCGCTCCGATCGCCTCAAGCAAGTGATGCAGGAGATCGATCCCAACTTCGACGAGAAAGACGCGGGCTATTCCCGCTTCAGCAAGTTCGTCGAAGAGGGCGCGCGCCGCGGCCTGATCGCCCTGACCAAGCTCGACAACGGGCAGTACGAGATCACGCTGGGCCCGGAAGTCGCGGGGGCGGCGGCCCAGCCGGCGCTCGCCGAGCGCGCGATGGCCGAGCGCTCAGAGCGCGGCGGCGACCGCGGCCGCGGTCGCGGCCGGGGCCGGGGTCGGGGCCGCGAACCGGAGGAGAGCGCACCGGCCGAGCGCAAGAGCGCGTTCTCGCTGGACGGTGCGTTCGGCTTGATCAAACAGGCCCTCGGCCGCTTGGGCGGCGAGGAGCGCCCCGTCACCGCGGAGCAGCTGCGCGAGACGGTCAACGAGCTGCAGGCCGGCGCCAGCGAGCCGCTCGAGCCTGCGCAATTGCAGCAGCTGCTGCGCAAAGCGCACGACCGCGAGATCGTCGATCTCTCGAAGGAAGAAGACGGCGCCTACACCGTGAAGCTCCGCCCGGCAGCCGTGCCGGCCGTGCCGGCCGCGCCGGCTGAGCCGGCGCCCGTCGGTGCGGAGGAGGAAATCGAGCCTCCCCAGCCGGCCTCATCGGCGCCGCCCCCACCTTATTCCCAAGGCAGCGCGGGCGGCGGCCCGGCCATGCCGGCGCGCGGCGCTCGGTTCCGCAGAGGCTCCAAGGGTCCCCGCGCCCCCGGCCAGAGTGTCCCGAAGATCGGCGTCGTCGAAGTGGACCCCAACTTCCGGCCCCGGATCGAAGTGATCCCGGCAAAGTCGCCCGTCATCGAGGTGCTCGGTACGGCAAGCGAGACGCCGGTCTCCAGTCGTGCCGATGAGCCCGAGCGTGAGTCGCGGGGAGGCCGCGGGCAGGGCCGGGGACGTGGAGGACGGGGGCCGTCAGTTGGGGGGGGGGGGGGGGGCCCCAGCGTTGATGGCGGAACCCGCGAGCGCGGCGAACGGACGGGAGGTGGGCGGGCTGGGGGGGGGGCGGGCGGTGGGGGCGCAGGGGGCGGCGGGGGAGGTCGGGGGCGGGGTGGCCGGGGCGGTGGGAGGAGCCGCCCGGGGGGCGGCGGGGGGGCGCGGGGCCGGGGGCGCGCGGCCCGGCGCCGCCCCGCCCCGGCGCGGGCGCCCCCCCCCCCCCGCAGCGTTGATGGCGGAACCCGCGAGCGCGGAGAACGGACGG
>JBGOUQ010000016.1:0-74391 GCA_041477065.1 Gemmatimonadota bacterium | reverse complement strand
CGGCGACGTCACCGCCACGGTGGAGACCGCTGCCGAGACGGCCGCGGCGTTCACCGTCACGGCCGCCGTCTGGGTGATGGCCACGCTGTTGATCGTGGCCGAAACGGTCTTCACCTCGGCGACGGTCGAGCTCACGGTCCCGGTCGCAACCCCGCTCGCATTGGTGGTGCCGACCGGCTGTGTGACGGTGTTCCCGGTGCCCGTCGCGGCCAGGACCACTGTCGCGCCCAGAATCGGGTTCCCGAAGACATCCTTCGCCGTCACCGTCACCGTGGTCAGGCTCGCCCCGCTCGACGCGGTGATCGGAGACGTCGCCGCCACGGTGGAGACCGCTGCCGAGACCGCCGCGGCGTTCACCGTCACCGCGGCCGTCTGAGTGATGGCGACGCTGTTGATCGTGGCCGAGATCGTCTTCGCCTCGGCGAAAGTCGAGCTCACGGTCCCGGTCGCGACCCCGCTCGCATTCGTGGTGCCGACAGGCTGCGTGACGGTGTTTCCCGTGCCGGTCGCGGCGAGGACCACCGTCGCGCCCTGAATCGGGTTCCCTAGGCCGTCCTTGGCGGTCACCGTCACCGTGCTCAGGCTCGTCCCGCTCGACGCGGTAATCGGCGACGTCGCTGCCACGGTGGACTGGGCCGCTGAGACCGCCGCGGAGCTCACCGTGACCGCTGCCGTCTGAGTGATCGCGACGCTATTGATCGTCGCCGAGACGGTCTTCACCTCGGCCACGGTCGAGCTGAGCGTGCCGGAGGCCACCCCGCTCGCATTCGTGGTGCCGACAGGCTGCGTGAGGGTGTTCCCGGTGCCGGTCGCGGCGAGGACCACCGTCGCGCCCAGAATCGGGTTCCCGAAGGCGTCCTTCGCCGTCACTGTGATGGTGCTCTGACTCGCCCCGCTCGAGGCGGTGATCGGGGACGTGGCCGCCACGGTGGACTGCGCCGCCGCGACCGCCGCGGGGTTGACCGTCACCGCCGCCGTCTGAGTGATGGCCACGCCGTTGATCGTCGCCGAGATCGTCTTCGCCTCGGCGACGGTCGAGCTCACGGTCCCGGTCGCCACGCCGCTCCCGTTCGTGAGACCAGGTTGCGTGACGGTGTTTCCAGTGCCGGTCGCGGCGAGGACCACCGTTGCCCCCGGAACCGGGTTCCCGAGGGCATCCCTAGCGGTCACCGTCACCGTACTCAGGCTCGCCCCGCTCGAGGCGCTGATCGGTGACGTCGCCGCCACGGTGGACTGGGCCGCGGAGACCGCCGCCGGGTTCACGGTCAGCGCCGCCGTCTGGGTGATGGCGACGCTGTTGATCGTGGCCGAGACCGTCTTGGCCTCGGCGACGGTCGAGCTCACGGTGCCGGTGGTGACGCCGCTCGCGTTGGTGACGCCGGGCTGCGTGATGGTGTTCCCGGTCCCCGTGACCGCGAGGACCACAGTGGCGCTCGGAATCGGATTGCCGAACTGGTCCTTGGCGGTGACGGTCACCGTCGAAGTCCCGCTCCCGGCCGTGATCGGCGACGTGGCGGCTACGGTGGACTGGGCGGCCGAGACCGCTGCGGGGTTCACCGTCACCGCGGCAGTCTGGGTGATGGCCACGCTATTGATCGTGGCGGAGATCGTCTTTGCCTCGGCGACCGTCGAGCTCACGGTCCCGGTCGCGACCCCGCTCGCATTCGTGGTGCCGACCGGCTGCGTGAGAGTGTTCCCGGTGCCGGTCGCGGCGAGGACCACCGTGGCGCCCAGAATCGGGTTGCCGAACGCATCCTTCGCCGTCACCGTCACCGTGCTCTGGCTCGCCCCGCTCGAGGCCGTGATCGGGGAGGTCGCCGCCACCGTGGACTGCGCTGCCGAGACCGCCGCCGGGTTCACCGTCACCGCCGCGGTCTGGGTGATCGCGACGCTGTTGATCGTCGCCGAGACCGTCTTCGCCTCGGCGAGCGTGGACGACAACGTACCGGTGGCGACGCCGCTCGCGTTCGTGACGCTGCCGGGCTGGTTCAGCGTGTTGCCCGACCCCGTACTGGCGAGCACGACCGTCGCGCCCTGAACCGGGTTGCCGAACTGGTCCTTGGCGGTGACCGTGATCGTGCTCTGGCTCGCCCCGCTCGAGGCCGTGATCGGCGAGGTGGCGCTCACCGTGGACTGGGCCGCGGTGACCGCCCCCGCCGTGCCGGTGGCGGTGAACGTGATTGGGCTTCCCGTGAGACCGGTGGAGGTGGCCGTGAGGGAGTTCGCTCCCGCCACGGTGCCGAGCGTCCAGGCCGTCACGGTCGCGATGCCGGCAGCGCTGGTCGTCTGCGCCCCGCCCGTGACGGACCCACCGCCCGTGGCGACGGCGAAGGTCACCGCCACGCTGGCCACCGGGTTGCTGAAAGCGTCCCGGACGATCACCGACGGGTCGGTCACGAGCGCGGTGTTCACCGTCGCCGTCTGCGCGTTGCCCGCGTTCAGGGCGATGGTCGCGGCGGCCGCCGCGTTCACGGTGACGGCCGCGGTCTGGGTGATCGCGACGCTATTGACCGTGGCCGAGACGGTCTTCACCTCAGCGACGGTCGAGCTGAGCGTCCCGGTGGCGACGCCGCTCGCGTTGGTCGTCCCGACCGGTTGGGTCAGCGTGTTGCCTGTGCCCGTCGTGGCAAGGACGACGGTTGCACCGGCGACGGGATTCCCGAACTGATCCTTCGCCGTCACCGTGATCGTGCTCTGGCTCGCCCCGCTCGAGGCGCTGATCGGCGAGGTGGCGCTCACCGTAGATTGCGCCGCGGTGACGCCCCCGGCCGTGCCGGTGGCGGTGAAGGTGACCGGGCTGCCCGTGAGGCCGGTGGAGGTGGCCGTGAGGGAGTTTGCTCCGGCCGTGGTGCCGAGCGTCCAGTTGGTCACGGTCGCGATGCCGGCGGCGCTGGTGGTCTGCGCCCCGCCGGTGACGGCGCCGCCGCCCGTGGCGACGGCGAAGGTGACCGCGACGCTGGCCACCGGGTTGCTGAACGCGTCCCGCACGATCACCGATGGAGCAGTCGCGACCGCCGTGTTCACCGTCGCTGTCTGGGCGTTGCCCAGATTGACCGCGATGGACGCTGCCGTGGCCGGGTTCACCGTGACGGCCGCGGTCTGGCTGATCGCCACGCTGTTGATCGTTGCCGAGACGGTCTTCCCCTGGGCGACGGTCGAGCTGAGCGTGCCGGTGGCGACACCGCTCACGTTGGTCGTGCCGACCGGCTGGGTGAGGGTGTTGCCGGTGCCGGTGGCCGCAAGGACGACCGTTGCGCCGCCGATCGGATTGCCGAATTGATCCTTGGCAGTGACGGTGACGGTGCTCTGGCTCGCGCCGCTGGAGGCGCTGATCGGCGACGTGGCGCTCACCGTAGACAGCGCCGCCGAAACCGCGGCCGCGTTTACGGTGACGGCCGCGGTCTGGGTGATCGCGACGCTGTTGATCGTCGCCGAAACCGTCTTCACCTCGGCGAGGGTGGACGACAGCGTGCCGGTGGCGACGCCGCTCGCGCTGGTCGTCCCGACCGGCTGGGTCAGCGTGTTGCCCGTGCCGGTCGCCGCGAGGACGACGGTCGCGCCGCTCACGGGATTCCCGAATTGATCCTTCGCCGTCACCGTGATGGTGCTCTGGCTCGTCCCGCTCGAGGCGGTGATGGGCGAGGTGGCGCTCACGGTGGACTGCGCCGCGGTGACGGCCCCCGCTGTGCCGGTGGCGGTGAAGGTGGCCGGGCTGCCCGTAAGGCCGGTGGACGTGGCGGTGAGGGAGTTGGCCCCGGCCGCGGTGCCGAGCGTCCAGCTGGTCACGGTCGCGATGCCGGCGGCGCTGGTCGTCTGCGCCCCGCCGGTGACGGCGCCGCCGCCCGTGGCGACGGCGAAGGTGACCGCGACGTTGGCCACCGGGTTGTTGAACGCGTCCCGCACGATCACTGATGGGTCGGTGACGAGCGCGGTGTTCACCGTCGCTGTCTGCGCGTTGCCCGCGTTGAGGGCGATCTGGGTCGCGGCCCCCGCCGTGCTGGTCGCGGTGAAAGTGACTGGGCTGCCGGTGAGCCCGGTGGACGTCGCCGTCAGAGAGTTCGTCCCGGCCGCGGTGCCAAGGGTCCAGCTGGTCACGGTCGCGATGCCGGCGGCGCTGGTCGTCTGTGCCGGCCCGGCGACGGCTCCGCCGCCGGAGGCCACCGCGAACGTCACCGCGACCCCTGATACCGGGTTGTTGAACGCGTCCCGGACGATCACCGACGGCGCGGTCGCCACGGCAGTGTTGACCGTCGCCGTCTGGCCGTTACCCGCGTTGAGGGCGATCTGCGTAGCGGCCCCCGCCGTACCGGTGGCGGTGAAGGTGACCGGGCTCCCCGTGAGTCCGGTGGAGGTGGCCGTAAGGGAGTTCGCCCCGGCCGTGGTGCCGAGCGTCCAGCTGGTTACTGTGGCGATGCCGGCGGCGGTGGTCGTCTGCGCCCCGCCGGTGACGGCGCCGCCGCCCGTGGCGACGGCGAAGGTGACCGCGACGCTGGCCACCGGGTTGCTGAACGCGTCCCGCACGATCACCGACGGAGCGGTCGCGACCGCCGTGTTCACCGTCGCTGTCTGGGCGTTGCCCAGATTGACCGCGATGGACGCCGCCGCGGCCGGGTTCACCGTGACGGGCGCGGTCTGGCTGATCGCCACGCTGTTGATCGTTGCCGAAACGGTCTTCCCCTGGGCGACGGTCGAGCTGAGCGTGCCGGTGGCGACCCCGCTCACGTTGGTGGTGCCGACAGGCTGGGTGAGGGTATTCCCCGTGCCGGTCGCGGCGAGGACGACCGTTGCGCCGCCGATCGGATTGCCGAACTGATCCTTGGCGGTGACGGTGATCGTGCTCTGGCTCGTCCCGCTCGACGCAATGATGGGCGTAGTGGCGGTCACCGTGGACTGCACCGCGGAGACGGCACCAGCCGTGATGTTGATCGCGCCGCTGGTCACCCCCGTCACGCCGGTAGCGGCGGCGGCGAGCGTGTAGCCCGTGCCCGCCTTGTCGATCGACAGGCCGCCGAACGTGGCGACGCCGCTCACCGCCGCGATGGATGCGCCGCCCGTGAGGGTCCCGCCGCCCGCGTTGTTGGCGATGGTGAGCGTCACGCCGTTCGTCGCGGCCGTCACCCGGTTGTTGAACTGGTCGCGCACTTCGACTTGCACCGCGGGCGCAATCGCGACGCCGGCCGTCGCGCTCGTGGGCTGGACCACGTAGTTCAGGTTGTTGGCCGCGGCCGCGTTGACCGTCACGGTCGGCTGCTGGGTGATGGCGAGGCCGCCCGCCGTCGCCGAGATGGTCTTCGCCCCAGTCACCGTCGAGCTGAGGGTGCCGGACGCCATCCCGTTGACATCCGTCACGGCAACGGGATTGGTGACGGTGTTCCCGGTCCCGGTGGCGGCGAGGGTGACGGCCTTGCCCTTGATGACGTTGCCGAACTGGTCACGCGCCGTGACGGTGATCGTGCTCTGACTGGAGCCGGTGGAGGCGGTGATCGGGCTCGTCGCCGTCACGCTCGTCTGGGCGGCGCTCACCACGTCCGGGACGGTGAAGGCGGTGAAGACTACGGGCGATGCGACGCCGGTGGCCTGGACCAATTGGGTGCTGTCGGTCGGGCTCATCGCGGTGCCCAGGGTCCAATTGACGGCCGCGATGCCGCTCCCATTGGTGAGGGAGCTCGGTGCACTCACCGAGCCGCCACCGTCCAGCACGGACCAATTGATTGTGACGTTCGGCACCGGGTTGTTCAACGCGTCACGCACCAGGACCGAGATCGGGATGGGGAGGATCTGGCCCACCGTATCGCGCTGTTGGTCACCGGCGTTCAGGGTCATCTGCGTCGCGCCGCCGACCTGCGCGGTGACGTTGAAGGTCACCGTCGTGAGCCCCGCGGCGCTCGCGGTCGTGGTCTGGGTGCCGGCGACGGCGCCAAGCGTCCGAGTGGTCTGCGCGTGTCCGCTGGCGTCGGTGAGCGACGGCGTCGGGGCCACCGAGCCGCCGCCCGAGGCGGCCGCCCACGTGACCGACACGTTCGGCACCGGGTTCCCGTTGGCGTCCTTGATCTCCACCACGTGAGGTGTCCCGAGCGTCGTCCCGACCTGGCCGGTCAGGTTGTCGCCCGAGAACTTGGTCATCGTCGCGGGGGTACCGACCTTCGCCGTGTCCACGAACGTCACCGGACTGCCGGTGAGCCCGGTGGACGTCGCCGTGAGGGTATCGGGCTTCGATTGCGTGCCCAGGGTCCAGCTCGTCAGCGTGGCGATACCGCTCGCGATCGTGGACTGCGAGGCCCCGGTAATCGCGCCGTTGGAGGTTCCCACCGCGGCGAAGGTCACCGCGGTCCCCGTCACCGGGTTGCCGCTCACGTCCCTCACGATCACCGACGGCGGAATCGTGACCGCCGTGCCCGCCGTCGCCGCTTGGTTGTTGCCGGCGTTCACCGCGATCTGCGTGGCGATGCCCGCCGTGACCGTCACCGGGCCCGAGGTGACGCTGGTGAGCGTGCCGGAAGTGAAGCTCAGCGTCCGCGCGCCCACGGTCCCGGTGATGGCGAGCCCGGTGAAGGCCGCGGCGCCCGACGCGTTCGTCGCGATCGCCGTGAGCGGAGCGAGGGCGCCGCCGCCGGTCGCGATCCCCGGCGTCACCAGGACCCCGGCTTGCGCGACGTTGTTGCCGGAGGCGTCCTGCAGCTGCACGACGGGCTGCTGCGGGAACGCGATGGCGTTTTGCACGCTGCCGGACGGCTGCGTCGACAGCGCCAGCTTCGCGGCGACGCCCGGGTTCACCGTGATCGCGGCGGTCTGCGTGATCGCAACGCCGTTGATCGTTGCGGAGACCGTTTTCCCCTCGGCCAAGGTCGAGCTCAGTGTGCCGGTCGCGACGCCCAGGACGGTGGTCGTCGCGGCGGGTTGCGTCACGGTGTTCCCGGTGCCGGTCGCCGCCAGCACCACCGTGGCGCCGCTGAGGGGGTTACCGAACTGGTCCTTCGCGGTGACGGTGATCGTGGACTGGCTCGTCCCGCTCGACGCGGTGATCGGCGACGTGGCGGTGACGGTCGAGAGCGTCGCCGAAACGGCGGCCGCCGTCACCGTCACGGGGGCCGTCTGGGTCACGGCCGTGCCGCTGATCGTCGCCGACACGGTCTTCGCCTCGGCGATGGTCGAGCTCAACGTGCCTGTCGCCACTCCGCTCGCGTTGGTCGTCCCCACCGGCTGCGTCACCGTGTTGCCGGCCCCGGTGGACGCGAGGACGACCGTCGCCCCGGGGACCAGGTTGCCCAAGGCGTCCTTGGCCGTGACGGTGATCGTCGACGAGCCGCTGCCGGCCGTGATCGGCGACGTGGCGCTGACGGTCGAGGTCGCGGCCGAGACGGCCGCGGCGTTCACCGTCACAATCGCCGTCTGCGTGACCGCGACCGCGTTGATCGTGGCCGAGACCGTCTTCGCCGCGGCGACGGTCGAGCTCAGGGTGCCGGTCGCGACGCCGCTGGCGCTGGTCGTCCCGACCGGCTGGGTCAGCGTGTTGCCGGTGCCGGTCGCCGCGAGCACCACCGTGGCCCCACTGACCGGGTTGCCGAATTGGTCCTTGGCGGTGACGGTGATCGTCGAGGTCCCGCTGCCGGCCGTGATCGGCGACGTCCCGCTCACCGTCGACTGCACCCCTGACACCGCGCCGGCCGTGCCGGTAGCGCTGAAGGTCGCCGGGCTGCCGGTGAGGCCGGTGGATGTCGCAGTCAAGGTGTTCACACCGGCGCCGGTTCCCAGCGTCCAGCTGGTGACCGTCGCGATGCCGCTCGCGTTCGTGGTTTGGGCCGCGCCGACGACGTTGCCGCCGCCCGAAGCGACGGCGAACGTCACCGCGACGCCGGCCACCGGGTTGTTGAAGGCGTCATTGACGAGCACCGACGGGGCCGTCGCGACCGCGGTATTCACCGTCGCGGTCTGGCCGTTCCCCGCGTTGATCGCGATCGTCGCTCCCGCGGACGACGTGACGATGACCGCCGCCTGCTGCGTGATCGGGACCCCGCCCGCCGTCGCCGAGACGGTCTTGGATTGGGCCAGGGTCGAGCTCAGCGTGCCCGTCGCCACGCCGTTGAGGTCGGTGACCACGGCGGGCTGCGTGAGCGTGTTGCCCGTGCCCGTCGCGGCCAGCACGACGGTCTTGCCCTTGATGACGTTGTTGAACTGGTCCCGGGCCGTGACGGTGATCGTGCTCGCGCTGGCCCCGCTCGAGGCGCTGATCGTGCCGGGCGCGGCGACCACGCTCGACTGCGATGCGCTGACGGCGTCCGGCACCGAGAAGGCCGTGAAGGTCAGCGGCGACGACACGCCGGTCGCCTGAACCAGCTGGATGCTGTCCGTCGGACTCATGGTCGTGCCGAGCGTCCAGGTGATCGACGCGATGCCGCTGGCGTTGGTCACAGAGGTCGGGGCGCTGACGCTGCCGGCGCCGTCGGTCACCGTCCAGGAGATCGTGACGCCCGAGACGGGGTTGTTGAACTGGTCGGCCACGCGGACCGAGAGCGGGGTGGGGAGGGTCTGTCCCACCGTGTCCCGCTGCTGATCGCCGCCGTTCACGGCCATCTGGGTTGCGCCACCCACCTGGGCGGTGATGTTGAACGTGGCCGTCGTGAGCCCCGTGGCGCTCGCCGTGGTCGTTTGGGGGCCGGCAACCGAGCCAAGCGTGCGCGTGGTCGTGGCGTGCCCCGCTGCGTTGGTCACCGAGGTGGTCGGGTTCACCGAGCCGCCACCGGAAGCCGCCGCCCAGGTGACGGTGACGCCGGCCACCGGGTTGCCGTTGACGTCGGAGATCAGCACGTCATGTGGCGTGGCGAGCGTCGTGCTGACCTGCCCGGTCAGGTTATCCCCCGAGAACTTCGCCAGCGTCGTCGCCACGCCGACTTTGGAGGTGTCGACGAACGTCAGCGGGCTGCCGCTGAGGCCGGTCGCGATCGCCGTGAGGGTGTCGGGCTTCGCCTGCGGGCTGAGGGTCCAGGTGGTGAGCGTGGCGACGCCGCTCGCATTGGTCGTCTGGGCGCCTCCCGCAATCGCGCCGTTGGTCGTGCCGGCCACGGCGAACGTCACGGCGAAGCCGGGCACGGGGTTGTTCGTCGCGTCGCGGACGATCACCGACGGCGGGGTTGCCACCGCGGTGCCGGCCGTCGCGGCCTGGTTGTTCCCGCCGTTCACGGCGACTTGGGTGGCCGCCCCCGGGTTCACCGTGATGACCGCGGTCTGCGTCACGGCCACACCGCTGACCGTCGCCGACACGGTCTTCGCGCCCACCACCGTCGAGCTCAGTGTCCCCGTCGCGACGCCGCTGGCGTTCGTCACGGCGGCGGGCTGAACCAGCGTGTTCCCGGTGCCCGTGGCGGCGAGGACCACCGTCTGGCCCGGAACCGGGTTGCCGTTCCCGTCGCGCGCGGTGACGGTGATCGTGCTGACGGTGCCGCCGCTCGAAGCGGCGATTGTGCCCGGCGCGGCTGTGACGGTCGAGAGGGCGGGGGAGATCGCCCCGGCGCTCTCGTTGAAGGCGGCGCTCAGCGTCGACAGGACCGGCGCCGCGATCGAGGCGCGCAGCGTGTAGCCGGTTCCCGATTTGTCCACGCTGAGGTCGGGGAAGGACGCGACGCCCGCGATCGCCGCCACCTTGAGCGTGCCCTTCAAGGTGCCGCCGCCAGGGTTCGTGCCGATGGCCATCGTGATCGTGTCGTGGAAGCTCGCCAGCGTGGCGCCGCCCGAGTCCTGCACGGCGACCTGGACCGGCGGGGCGATCGTCGCCCCGGCGATCGTGTTCGACGGCTGGGCCGTGAACACGACCTGCTGAGCCGTGAGGGAAACGACCACGTCGGGAGCCGTCTCCGCGTTGCCGCCGAAGGAGACCCAGCTGCTGAAGCGGCCGGTCGGGTCCAGCGTGCGGGCCTGCCAGTGATAGCCGACGTTGTCGGCGAGGGTCGGCGTCGTGACCTGCACGACGCTGCCGCTCGCCGCCGGCGCGCTGGAGACGTTGGGGACGTTCGTGAAGTCGGTAAGGACGGGCTGCACCTCCACCTCGAGGCGCAGCTGCTCGCCGGCGTCGAGGTCGGACACCGTTCCCTTGAGAATGATGCTGCTCGTCGAGCTGATGCCATTCACCGCGATCGGCGTGACGCCGTCGAGCTTGAACTGCCCCAGCCCGCTCGGATTCGCCGGTAGGTGCAGGACCTTCACGCTGAAGTCGGGCGCCGACTCGGCGTTGCCGCCGAACGACGTCCACGTGGTGCTGGCGCGCCCGGTTTGGTCGACCGTCCGCGCCTGCCAGTGGTAACCGGTGAGGTCGGCCAGGCTGCGGACCGCGACGGCGGCGATGGCTCCGCTCGCCATCTGGACGGAGGAGTCGGTCGGCGTATTGGTGAACGCTGTACCGACCGGTCGCACCTCGACCTGAAGGCGCAGCAGGTCGCCCGGGTCGGGGTCGGCGACGGTTCCCTTAAGCACCGCGATCGTCGTGTCGTCGATCCCGCCGAGGGCGATCGCGGTGGAGCTGTCGCGCCGGAACTGGCCGAGCGCGGTCGCGGCCACGGGCGGCTGCGGCACGGCGACCCGGAAATCGGAGGCCGACTCGGCGTTGCCGCCGTAACTGGTCCACGGGCCGGGGCGACCGGTCTGATCCACGGCGCGCGCGCGCCAGTGATAGGCGGTGTCGTCCGCGAATCCCGCGACGCGGACGAACGCACGCTTTCCGTTCCCCACGGCGGCGCCAAGCGTGGTCCCGGTGCCGGTGAAGGTGACGCCGAGCGGCTGCGCCTCCACCTCCAGCCGCAGCGAATCGGCGGCGTCGGGGTCGCTCACGGTGGCGCGGAAGACCAGGGTGTTTTCGGGCGTCGTGGCGCCGGTGGCCAGCACCGTCACCGAGTCGGCTCGCAGCTGGACCAGGGTGTCCGGGGCGTTGGGCAACCGGGGCAGGGTGACCCGCAGGATGTACGCGCCCGACTCGGCTGGTGCCGCGCTGGTGACCTCGATGCGATACGTCCCGGCGCGCGGCAGCGCGACGTAACGCAGGCAGGCGTCGGTGCCTGCGCTGCCCCCGCAGGTGTTGGCCTCGATGAGCGAGGGCGCCGTTGGAGCGGCCGAGCTGTCGAGCACCAGGTAGGCGTCGAAGGCCGGAGCGGCGAGGAGCTCCAGCGATACCGAGTCGCCGGCCGAGCCGGAGAAGCTGTAGAGATCGGCGTAGCGACCGGCGCGGTGCGGCGCGGTGCAGTCTGTGGCCCCGATGGCGCCGGCGATCGGGCTGCCGAGCGTGATCGGCGCCACGTCGCAGGGCCTGATCGAAAACGCGACCGGCACGCGTAGCTGGCCGCCCGACGCGCCGGTCGAGGACACGATGAGCGTGTCCTGGTAGATGCCGACCGCCAGGCCCGTGGGAGAGAGGGAGAGCCCGAGGGTATCGGGGGCCGTGCCGCTCCCGGAGAGCATGCCGAGCCAGGTGCTCGACTTGGCGGTCGTGACAGTCCAGTGCAGGGTGCCGCTGCCGGAGTTCGTGACGGCGACCTTGCTGACCCGCGGCGCGGTGCTGCCAAGGACCGCGCTGTCGGTGAGCGTGATCGGCGCAACGACCAGCAGGCCCCCCGAGGGGGGACTGATCAGGGAGTCGAGCTTGCAGGTGGACACGATGACGCCCAGGGCCAACACGAGCGCCGCCCCGAGCAGTCGGAGCGGTTGGCTCCGCGGGCGGAGCGGGCCAGGCGTCAGCGCGTACAAGTCGTCGGCACCCCTGGTCATCCGTATTCCTTACTGAATAACCCGTGCCATGGCCCCCATGGCGCGGGAAGCGGGTGTTGCTGGGTTTTTGTGGGAGGAGCTTCCGGGACTGTAGATCCCCCGCAACAGGTCTGAAAGCTACGCCCGGACGGAATGGGTGGCGAGACGTCCAACGTCTTGACCGGCAGACGATTATCCGGCTAGGATACGCGGCTTACGGCGGCGTAGCTCAGCTGGTTAGAGCAGCGGAATCATAATCCGCGGGTCGTCGGTTCGAGTCCGACCGCCGCTATCCGCAGATCCGAAGGGCCCGACCATCTGGTCGGGCCCTTTTGACGCGCTTATCCTCCCCTTTCGCTACCGCTTCGTGACCAGGTCCGAGTTGAACATGTCCGCCACCATCGGCCAGGAGCCGTCGGCTTGCCGCCGGTGCACCGCGAGGTACTTGCCTGTGTCGGCGACGGGTTTGCGACCAGGGGGGGTGTACGTCATGATGTACTTGCCGGTCACGTAGGCCAAGGCCCCGTCGCCGTCGATCGAGATGACCCGCAGGTCGAACATGCTGATCGGGGGGAAGGCCTTCATCCACTCCAGAATGGCCACGCGGCCGGAAAGCGCGTGCATTTCGGGCGGCATCAGTACGGCGTTTTCGGTGTACAGGGCGGCCACCGACGCCCAGTCGGAGCGTCGCAGCCGCTGCACGAAACTGTCGGTGCCGGCGCGCAGCGCCGTCCGATCGGGGTCCCCCGGTCCGGGGATGGGGGAGGGGCTGCACGCGCCGATGAGGGCCAGCGCAGCGAGGGGAATGAGCGTGCGACGCGACCGCATAGGACGACCTCCTCGCGCAGTCGGGAAGGGCCGGCGGCTTGCCGGCGTCCAGCGAACCTACCCGAATGGGCCGTCAGGTCAAGCGTGGGGAGGTGCTGGACGAACGGGAAACGGGCCCACAGATTCTGGAGCCGATTCCTTCCTCCAAGGGGGGCCGTCATGAAGGTTCGCGATTCGGTGCTGTGCGCTGCCTCCGTACTGCTGCTCGCCCGAGCGGCTGCGGCGCAACGCCCGGGCACGATCGAGGTCGGGGGCTTCGCCCGTTACACGGACTTCGACAACAGCCTGCTGTATACCAACAAGGTCGGCATCGGTGGGCGGCTCGGCGTCTTCCTCCCCTACCGGTTCTCGGTCGAGGCAGACCTCTCCCGCACGAGCACCGACCAGCCGCTCGGCCCGTCTGTGCATCACAAGCCCCTCCACGTCATGCTCGTCTACAACGCGTCGGCCAGCAGTCAGGCCGACATCATTGTGGGGGCGGGCTATGTGCACAACTCGTATTCCGGTCTGACCGAAGTCACCGACAAGGGCATCGCCGGATTGGTGGGGTTGCGCTATCGCTTCCCCCACATGCTGGCTCTGCGCCTCGACCTGAACGAGGACTTCATCCCCTCACCGGCGAACAAGAGCAACAATCAGGTCTTCAACGGCAATCTGGGGATGCAGGTGGGCGTCAGCTTGCTCATCGGGTTCATGAAGTAGCGGCTCCTTCGCACGAAGCGCTCGCGACGCGAACGGCGGGTCCTGCGGAAGGCCCGCCGTTTCGATTCAAGGAGCGAGATCCCGCCAAATGACCGGCTGGATATCTCGTGAGCGCGCGAGGGCGAACGCCTGCGCCGTCTTCAGCTGAGCCTCGTAGTCCGCCCGCCACGCGGGCGGGATGTTCGCCCGGAAGTGTGCCGCCGTCAGTACTTCCGCACCGCTTCCCGCGCCGACGCCTACCTCCACCACATCACCCAGGAAGCAGGTCGAGCTCCCGGTGTCCATCACATTCGCGACTCGGCATTCGAAGTAGGCGTGGCAGTCCTCCAGCACGGGCACGCCGAGGACACCGAGCCGGTGCGGGATGTCGGCCAGTTTGTCTTGCTCCCGCCCGCTGAAGAAGCCGAGCCGGTGGATCAGGTCGAATTGCCCGGCGCCGGTGTGCAGCAGGTGCAGCACGAAGCGGCCGGTGTCGAAGATCATGTCGTGGCTGTAGTTGAACTTGTGGACATACACCGAGAGTCGCGGCACCGCCGGCACGATCGAGGCGCGGACCGCGGAGTCCGAGATCATGCCGTTCCGTTTGCCGGCGCGCTCGGACGTGACCGCCACCACTGGAGAGGTCAGCTGGCGCAGCAGTTGGTAGGTTTGGTCCGGCGGGAGCATACTTCAATATGGTCACCGCGCTGGCGGAGCGCTTCCGGGTCCATTGCGAAACGGCCCGGCTGTTCCCGGTGCCGGGCACCGCGATCGTCGCGGTCTCCGGAGGGGTCGACTCGGTGGTGTTGCTGGATCTGCTGCGCGAGGCGGCCCCGACGTTTGGCCTCCGGCTCGTGGTGGCCCACGCGGACCACCAGATCCAGGCGGACAGTCGGACGGTCGGTCAGTCGGTCCGGAGGCTCGCGGAATCCTTCGGGTGCCCGTTCGAATTGGGCGAGCTCCACCTGGGCCCGGGCACCACGGAAACCGCCGCGCGACGCGCCCGGTACGCGTGGCTCCGCACCGTTCAGAATGCCCAAGACGCCCGCTACCTCGTAACCGCCCACCACCGGGACGACCAGATCGAGACGGTGCTGCTGCGCGCCTTGCGCGGCAGTGCGCCGGCCGGACTCGCCGGGATGCCGTCGCGCACGCGGGGCGGGCTGGTGCGGCCGCTGCTGCCGTTCGCGCGCGCTGAGCTCGCCGCCCATGCGGCCGAGCGCGCCCTGCCGGTCCACGACGACCCCGCCAACCGCGATCCCGCGCACCTGCGGTCGTGGCTCCGCTGCACGCTGCTGCCGCTCCTGTCGGAGCGACTCGGCCCGCGGGTCCGCGACGACCTCGTCCGGCTCGGCCGCTACGCCGCTGCGGAGCGGCGCGCCTGGGACCGGATCCTGGAAGTCGTTCCCGACCTTGGGTTTCACGTCGCTCTCCACGGGTTCGACGTTGCCCGTGCGGGACTCGCCCGCTATGATGACGATGTGGCCGTCGCGCTGCTGCGGGCGGCGGGTCGGCGGGCTGGGTTGGTGCTGGGACCCCAGCGGGCGCGCGCGATACTGGCGCTGGCCGGGCGACCGTCGGGCCGTCGGCTCTCGCTCGGCGGAGGGTGGACGGCGGAAACGGCGTTCGACTGCCTGCGGTTGCGGCGCGACCTCTCCGACCGGCCTGCGGAAACAGTGCTGGAAGGCGAACGGGGGAGCGTCGTCTTCGGTGAGTTCCGCGTCACCTGGGGTCCGGAGCCCGCCCCCGCGCCGGCGGCGGTGCAACGCGCCGGCTGGACGACCTGGGTGATGGGGGTGGAGTGGGCGGTACGCGCCCCGCGAGCCGGTGACCGCGTGGCGCCGCTCGGCGGGGTGGGGCATCGGCCGCTCCGCCGAGTGCTGATGGAGGCGCGAGTGCCGCGCAGCGAGCGGGGGCGGTACCCCGTCGTCGCCAGCGGTGCAACCATTCTCTGGGTGCCCGGCATCTGTCGGAGCGCGGTCGCGCTTCCCGAGCCCGGAACCCCGGCGGTGCGGCTCGATGTTATCCGGAACGGGGGGTCTGCGGAAGCAGACCGGTGATACGAAGCTGGCGCGGATCGTCTTCGAAGAGGAGACGATCGCGGGGCGCGTGGCCGAGCTGGGGGCCGAAATTACGACCGCGTACCCCGAAGGGGATCTGCTCGTCCTGGGCCTGCTCAAGGGCAGCTTCATCTTCTTGAGCGACCTGGTGCGGCGGATCGACCGGCCGTTGCAGGTGGATTTCCTCGTGGCCGCGAGCTACGGGGACGACACCGTCTCGAGCGGCAACGTCCGGCTGCTGTACGATCCGGAAACCAAGCTCGAGGGGAAACATATCCTCCTCGTGGAGGATATCATTGACACCGGGAAGACGTTGAACCGCCTGGTGGCGCTCTTGCGGGCTCGGAACCCGCGGAGCCTGGAGATCTGCGCGTTGCTGCACAAGCACATCGCCGAACATCTGGCGCTGGAGGCGGCGTTCGTCGGCTTCGATGCCCCGAGGGCCTTTCTCGTGGGGTACGGGCTCGACCACGCCGAGAACTTCCGGCACCTTCCTTATATAGCGAGTCTGACCTAGATGCCGAATCGCCTGCCACCCGCCCCGCGCGAGTTCAATTGGACCCAAATGCTGCGCACGCTCTCCTTCTGGGCGTTGCTCATCGTCGGCTCGATCGCCCTGGTCAAGTTCGCCGCCGGCCGCCGGCAGGAAGCGGCGGACATTTCCTATTCCCAGTTCTCGGAGCAGCTCGACCAGGGCAACATCGCCGCGATCGAGATCAGCGAGCGCCAGCAGATCAAGGGTGACTTCCGCCACGCCGTCCCTGACGGGCGTCGCACCGCCGAGCACTTCACCACGCTGCTGCCGTTCGAGTCGAGTGACGCCTGGGTGGCCGGCCTGCGCACCAAGGGGGTGGAGGTCCGCGCCAAGGAAGTAAAGCCGACGTTCGGGCTGTTGCTCCTCAATTTCCTGCCGTACCTGCTGCTGCTCGGCCTGATCGTGTTCATGCTGCGGCAGATGCAGCAGGGAGGCAACCGCGCGTTCGCCTTCGGCAAGTCGAAAGCCAAGCTCCTCTCCGGCGACACCCCGAAGGTGACCTTCGCCGACGTCGCCGGCTGCGATGAGGCGAAGCAGGAGCTGGAAGAGATCATCGACTTCCTCAAGGACCCTCAGAAGTTCCAGCGCCTGGGGGGACGGCTGCCCAAGGGCGCGCTGCTGATCGGGCCGCCGGGCACGGGCAAGACGTTGCTCGCCAAAGCCGTGGCGGGCGAGGCGGGGCGGCCGTTCTTCTCCATGTCGGGCTCGGATTTCGTGGAGATGTTCGTCGGTGTGGGTGCCTCGCGGGTGCGCGACCTGTTCGAGCAGGGCAAGACCCACGCGCCGTGCATCATCTTCATCGACGAGATCGACGCCGTCGGGCGGCACCGCGGCGCCGGCCTCGGGGGTGGACACGACGAGCGCGAGCAGACGCTCAACCAGCTGCTGGTCGAGATGGACGGCTTCGAGTCGAACGACGGCGTGATTCTCCTCGCCGCCACCAACCGGCCCGACATCCTCGACCCGGCGCTGCTGCGGCCGGGCCGCTTCGACCGCCAGATCGTGGTGGACATGCCCGACGTGAAGGGGCGCGAGCAGATCCTGCGGGTGCACACCCGCAAGATCCCGCTCACACCCAACGTTGACCTGGAGCGTGTCGCCAGGGGGACGCCGGGGCTCTCGGGCGCCGAGCTCTCCAACATCGTGAACGAGGCCGCGTTGCTGGCGGCGCGTCGCAACAGGCAGTCCGTCGACAACGCCGACTTCGAAGACGCCAAGGACAAGGTCATGCTCGGTCTCGAGCGCAAGAGCATGGTGCTGTCCGAGGAAGAGCGGAAGCTCACGGCCTACCATGAAGCCGGCCATGCGCTCGTGAGCCTGTACGTGCCGGCGTCGGATCCGGTCCACAAGATCACGATCGTGCCGCGCGGCCGCGCGCTGGGGATCACGCACTGGCTGCCCGAGGAAGACCGCCACAATTACACGAAGCAGTACATCCACTCGCGGCTCGCCACCGCCTATGGTGGCCGGGTGGCCGAGGAGCTGGTGTTCGGATCGGAAAAGGTGACGACGGGCGCCGCGCAGGACATTCACCAGGCGACCGACCTCGCCCGCCGCATGATCACCCAGTTCGGCATGAGCGATGCCGTCGGGCCGATCGCCGTGGGGGACCGCGAGGCCGAAATCTTCCTCGGCCGCGAGGTGGTCCAGCGGCGGGAGATTTCCGAGCGCACCGCGGAACTGGTGGACAACGAGCTCAAGCGGATTCTGGGCGATGCCTTCGAGCGCGCCCGGACGATTCTCGCCGAGCATCGCGTCGAGCTGGACCGCATCGCCGCGGCGCTGCTCGAGCGTGAAACGCTCGATCATGAGGAGCTGCAGCTCGTGGTCGAGGGCAAGACGCTCCCGCCGCTCGAGCAAGTCTCTCCGCCGCGCCCGGCGCCCGCCGCCGACGCGGGCGCTCGGGAGAAGGCGCCGGCCGTCCGCGGACCGGTCCTCGGGAATCCACCCCCGGAGCCCGCCGGGGCGTGAGGCTCACCGCGCTCGCCGCGCACACCCCCGAAGCGGTGCGCGCGGCGCTCGCGGCTCGCGGCTGGGAAGCACAACCGGCCTGGTTCGCGGCGACCGGTGTCCAGCCCCTTGCCGTCCTCCTCGAAGCGATCACGGAATCCGAGCGCGAAGCCCTCGTTCACTGGGGGGCCCGCGCCGGCGCCGACGTCCTCACCGGTGAGGGGTGGGCGCTCGTCTGCACGACGGCGAGCCGCTTGGCTCCCCTGGCGCGTCCGGATCGCGTCCCGGCGGAGCTCGCGGGGCTGGCCCCCGAGCTCGCAGGCTTCCTGGCAGCTCACGCCGACGCGCCACGCGCCTGGAGCATCCGCGAACGGGAGATCCCTCTCGACCAGGGCGTGCTGGTCGGCATCGTGAACGTGACCCCCGACTCCTTCTCCGACGGCGGGCGGTTCGGCGGGGTCGACGCGGCCGTCGCCCACGGTGAACGCCTGGCTGGAGACGGGGCGCAGCTGCTGGACGTCGGAGGAGAGTCCACCCGGCCCGGCGCCGGAGTGGTGCCGGCTGCCGAGGAGTGCGCCCGCGTGGTGCCGGTGATCCGGGAGCTGGTGCGGCGGGGGATCGGGCCGGTCAGTGTGGACACGCGCAAGGCGGCCGTGGCCCGGGAGGCGCTCGAGGCCGGTGCCGCCGCGATCAACGACGTTTCGGGCATGGCCTTCGACCCGGCCATGGCCGAAACGGCAGCGCACGGCGAGGCCGGGCTGATCCTGATGCACATGCGCGGCACGCCGGACACGATGGACGCGCTGGCCACCTACCGGCACGTCACGAGCGAGGTGGCGGCGGAGCTGCGGGGCGCGGCGGAGCGGGCCGAAGCGGCTGGGGTGGCGCGGGCGCGGATCGCCGTCGACCCCGGATTCGGGTTCGCCAAGACCCCGGAGCAGAACTTCCGGTTGCTCGACGAACTGGCCGCGATCGCGGCCCTGGGCTATCCTGTAGTCGTGGGACCGTCGCGCAAGCGGTTTCTCGGCGCCGCCACCGGGCGGCCGGTGGAGGATCGTGACCGCGCGACGGGGACGGCCTGCGCGCTGGCCTGGGAGCGGGGCGCGCGGCTGTTTCGGGTTCACGACGTCGCCCAGACCCGGGAGGCCTTGAGCGTGGCGCGCGCCACGCGGCCCGCGACATGAACTTCGACGCGTTTCGTTTTCTCGCCCCGAGGCTGTGGCCCGACGCGGTGGAGATCGCCATCGTCGCCTGGGTCATCTACCGCTTCCTGCTGTTCCTGGTCGGGACCCGGGCGATCCAGATCGTGGTGGGCCTGGTCATCCTCTCGGTGACATACTTCGTCGCCGTGTTCGCGAAGTTCACCATGATCAGCACGCTGCTCAGCGTGGTCTTCACGTACGGCGCCTTCGCCGCCGTGGTGGTGTTCCAGCCCGAGCTGCGCAACGCGCTCGCGCGACTCGGCCAGTCGCGCTTCATGCGTGTCTTCTCTCGCGGCGACCGGCAGTCGGTGGCGGAGGAAATCGCCGAAGCGCTCGACCGGCTCTCCCGCGCCGGGACGGGGGCGATCATCGCGGTCGAAGGCGACATCGGCCTCGAGGAGTTCATCACCACCGGCGTGCCGATGGAAGCCAAGGTCTCCGCGGATCTGCTCACCACGATCTTCACCCCGTATTCGCCGCTGCACGACGGCGCCGTGCTGATCCGCGGAGACCAGATTATCGGCGCGGGCTGCGTCCTGCCGCTCACCCAGTTCAAGGTGACCGACAAGTCCCTCGGAACGCGCCACCGCGCCGCGCTCGGACTCTCGGAGGAGACCGACGCCACGGTGCTCGTGGTGTCCGAAGAGACCTCCACCATCTCGATCGCCAGCCACGGTGTGCTGCACCGGCCGCTCTCCCCGCAGCAAGTGCGGGACCTGCTCTCGGGCGTCATCACCCACCTCGAGGGCGGCGAGCGGGTGTCCTTCCAGCAGACCACCACCGCCTGACGCCCCCCCCCCGGAATCCGGCCTGACGCGGGGCCGACGCCCGCGGAGGATTGTTTCGACCGGAGCGGCCGGGTACTTTCCCCGGCTATGGATTTTGCCGCCTTGCCCGAGCGGCTGGCGCATATCCGGGCCGAAATCGCCGCTCGTCGGGCCGCCGGCGGGTTGACCGTCCCGGTGACGATCGTCGCAGTCACCAAAGGGTTCGGTCCGGCGGCGGTGGCGGCGGCGCTGGCGGCGGGCCTCGAGGACATCGGTGAGAATCGCGTCCAGGAAGCGCTCGACAAGATGGACGCCCTCTCGGCGGAGGCCGGTGGGGGAAGCGCGCGGTGGCATCTGATCGGCCACCTGCAGCGCAACAAAGCGAAATACGTGCCCGGGCGGTTCGTGCTGGTCCACTCGCTCGATTCCTGGGAGCTGGCCGAAGAGCTGGATCGGCGCGCGGCCGCCCATGGCGGCGGGCGACAGCGGGTGCTGTTACAGGTCAACGTTGCGGACGAATCGCAGAAAAGCGGGTGCGCCCCGGCCGCAGCGCCGGCCTTGGCGCGCCGCGTGGCGACGCTGGAGCATCTCGCCCTGGAAGGGCTGATGACGCTGGCGCCGTTCACGGATGACGCGGTGGTGCAGCGGCGGACATTCCGCGGGCTGCGCGCGCTGCGGGACGGATTGAAGGAGGGCGGCCTATGGCTTCCGACGCTTTCGATGGGGATGTCCGGCGACTACGTCACAGCGGTCGAGGAGGGGGCAACGGTGATCCGGTTGGGTACCGCGTTGTTCGGTCCGAGGACGGCGTGACCGAGCCCGACGGCGCGTTCCACCTGACGCCGCTCGACATCCGCAAGCAGGAATTCCGCAAGAGCCTGCGCGGCTACGATCCGCTCGGCGTCGAGGACTTCCGGATGCGCGTGGCCGACGAGCTCGAGCGGGTGATGCGCGAGCGGTCGGTGCTCGAGGAGCGGCTGTCGGCCCTGACCGAGCAGCTGCGGGCGTTCCGCGAGCGCGAACGGGCGATGAACGAAGCGTTGGTGGCCGCGCAGCAGCTCCGGCAGGATACGCGCGTGGCTGCGGAGCGCGAGGCCCAGGTGATCCTCCGTGAGGCTGAGGCGGAGGCGCGGCGCCTCCTCGACGCGGCGCGTGCCGCCGAGACCGAGGTGCGCGGACGGGTCGCGGAGGCCGAGCGCCAGTTCGCCGGGTATCTGCAGGGCTTCCGCGCGGTGTTGGAGCGCCAGCTCGCCGAGCTGCGGGCGCTGGAAGGACAGGGCGGGTGACGCTGGACGCCGCGGTCCGCGCGGTGCGGGCGCGGACCGCGCTCGCGCCGGATGTGGCCATCGTTCTCGGTACGGGCCTCGGCGCGCTGGCGCGGGACATCCGGGTCGAGGCGAGCTTCCCCTACGGCGAGCTGCCGGGGTTCGTGCAATCGACGGTGGAGAGCCACGCGGGACGGCTGCTGCTCGGCACGCTGGAGGGCCGGCGCGTCGTAGCGATGCAGGGGCGCTTCCACCGCTACGAGGGCTACACCCTCCAGCAGGTCACCTTTCCCGTGCGGGTGATGCGGGCCCTCGGGGCCACTACCCTCGTGGTGTCCAACGCGTGCGGCGGCATGCATCCGCTCTGGAACCCCGGTGACCTCGTTCTCCTGGCCGATCACATCAACCTGCTGGGCGATAGCCCGCTGATCGGCCCCAACGACGATCGGCTCGGGCCACGCTTCCCCGACATGTCCGCCCCCTACGACGCGGCGCTCCGGGCGCTGGCGCGCGCCGTCGCCCTGGAGCACGGGATTACGCTGCGCGAGGGCGTCTACGTGGCCGTCCCGGGTCCCAACCTCGAGACCCGTGCCGAGTACCGAATGCTCCGCGCCATGGGCGGCGACGTCGTCGGTATGAGCACCGTGCCCGAAGTGATCGCGGCAGTGCACGGCGGGATGCGCGTGCTCGGGGTGGCCATCATCACCGACCGCTGTCTGCCCGACGCCCTCGAGCCGGCGTCGGTGGACCAGATCATCGCCGTGGCCCTCGCGGCCGAGCCGTCGCTGGCGGCGCTGGTGCGGGGCGTCTGCGCGCGGCTGGCCTGATGGCGTACCCGTTCCTCGATCCCGCGCTCGCCGCGGACACCCTCGAGAAGCAGCTGCTCGCCACGTGGAAGCACGAGGGCCTGTTCGCGAGGACCCGTGAGGCCACCCGCTACGGCCCGCCCTTCGTCTTCTACGAAGGGCCGCCGACCGCCAACGGCCGCCCCGGCATTCACCACGTCTTCGCGCGCACCATCAAGGACCTCATCTGCCGCTATCAGACCATGCTGGGCCATGGTGTGACCCGCATCGCCGGCTGGGATACGCACGGCCTGCCGGTCGAGATCGAGGTGGAGAAACAGCTGCAGATCAGCGGGAAGAAGCAGATCGAGGCCTACGGGGTCGAGCGGTTCAACCGGCTGTGCCGGGAGAGCGTGTTCACGTACAAAACCGATTGGGAGGCGCTCTCGGATCGCATCGCCTACTGGCTGGACTACGAGCATCCCTACATCACCTATTCCAATCCGTACATCGAGTCGGTGTGGTGGCTGCTGAAGAAGCTGCACGACAAGGCGCTGCTGTACCGCGGCCACAAGGTGCTGCCCTACTGCCCGCGGTGCGGCACGGCCCTCTCGTCGCACGAGCTGGCGCAGGGATACGAGGAGGTCCAGACCAACTCAGTGTTCGTCGGATTTCCACTCGAGGGTGACGCCACGCGGCAGCTCGTCGTGTGGACCACGACGCCGTGGACGCTGCTCTCCAACGTCGCCGTGGCCGTGCACCCCGACCTCGAGTACGGCGAGTGGGAGCTCGACGGCGGGCGCTACATCGCGGCGGCCGCGCTGGCGGGGCAGATCAAGGTGCGCGGCCGTCCCCTCACCGAGGGCACACGCGTCGCGGGGTACCCCGGCCGTGACCTCGTCGGCAAGAAGTACGTGCGCCCCCTCGAGGTCGTGCCCCTGCCGCAAGAGGGCCAGCGGGCGGTCATCGTGGCGGGCGGCTTCGTTTCGGCGGAGGAGGGGAGCGGTCTCGTGCACATGGCGCCCGCCTTCGGTGCCGACGACTACGCCGCGGCCCAGCAGTACGGCCTCGCGTTCGTGAATCCCGTCGCCGCCGACGGCACATTTCAGGGCACGCGCTGGCCGGAGATCGAGGGGAAGCTCGTCACCGACAAGGCGACCAATACGCTCATTATCGAGCGGCTCAAGCGCGAGGGTCGCTGGCTCGAGACGCGGCCGTACACCCACAGCTACCCGTTCTGCTGGCGCTGCGACTCCGCCCTCATCTATTACGCCCGGACGTCGTGGTTCATCCGTACGACGGCCGTGAAGACGCGGATGCTCGAAGTGAACGCCCAGGTGGACTGGAATCCCCCCGAGGTCGGAGCGGGGCGATTCGGAGCCTGGCTGGAGAATAACGTCGACTGGGCGCTGTCCCGCGACCGCTACTGGGGCACGCCCCTCAACGTGTGGGAATGCGATCAGGACCGCGAGCACCTCGAGGTGATCGGCGCGTACGCCGAGCTGGCCGAGCGGTGGGGCAAGCCGCTCGCCGCGGACTTCGATCCCCACAAGCCGTTCATCGACGCCTACACCTGGCCGTGCCGCGCCTGCCGCGGCACCATGCGGCGCGTGCCCGAGGTGATCGACGCGTGGTTCGACTCCGGGGCGATGCCGGTCGCACAGTGGCACCATCCGTTCGAGCACCAGGCGGACTTCCAGGCCCACTTTCCGGCGGACTTCATCTGCGAGGGGGTGGACCAGACTCGCGGCTGGTTCTACTCGCTGCTCGCGATCGCCGTCGCCGTCTTCGACGCGCCGGCCTACAAACATGTGATCGTGGGCGAGCTGGTCCTCGACGCCCAGGGCCAGAAAATGTCCAAGAGCCGCGGGAACGTCGTGAACCCGTGGCAGGTGATCGAGGCGCACGGCGCCGACGCCGTGCGCCTCTACCTCCTCGGCCAGAGCCAGGTGTGGCTCCCCAAGCGCTTCGACCCGCGCCAGATCCCCGAGCTCGCCGGCGGATTCCTCAACACGCTGCGCAGCACGTACGACTTCTTCCAGAAGTACGCCGAGGACTGGACGCCCGAAGGGCACACCCCCGCGCCACAACAGCGGCCGCCCGTCGACCGATGGTTGCTCGCCCGGCTGGACGACGTCATCCGACGCGTTCGCGAGGCGTGGTCGGGGTACGACGTGACCGCCGGGGTGCGGGCGATCATGGACTTCGTGGTGCTCGACCTGTCCAACTGGTACGTGCGCGTGAATCGGCCGCGATTCTGGGCGCCGGATCGCACGGCCGACGAGGCGGCGTTGGCCACCCTGTACGAGGGGCTGCTCACCACCAGCCGGCTGCTCGCCCCGGCCGCGCCGTTTCTGGCCGACTGGCTGCACCGGGCGCTGGCGGGAACCTCGGTGCACTTGGAGCGGTTTCCCACCGACCGGGGGATCCGGGAACCCGAGCTCGTAGCGGCCATGGATGCCGTCCGGCTGCTCGCGTCGCTGGCGCGCGCGGCCCGCGAGGCTCGGAACCTGCGGGTGCGCCAGCCCGTGGCCAAGATCAAGGTCGCCGTGCCGGCGGCTGCGACGGGCCCGGCCTTGGCGGACCTGTTAGATATCTTGCTGGTCGAAGTGAACGCCAAGGCGGTGGAAGTCGTCGCCTCCGATCAGGGCTTCGTGTCCTTGAAGGGGAAGCCGAACTTCCGCACCTTGGGCAAGCGGTACGGCAAAGACACGCCCCGGGCGGCGGAATCCGTGTCCCAGCTGACGGCGAGCCAGCTCGGGCAGTTGGAGCGTGGGGAGACGGTGCGGGCCGGGGAGTGGGAGTTCCGGCCGGAGGACGTGACCGTGACGCGCGAGGTCGCGAGCGACTGGCTGGTTCAGGCCGACGGGCCGTACGTCGTGGCGCTCGACCCGACGTTGACGGACGACCTGATGCAAGAGGGGCTGGCGCGGGAAGTGGTGAACCGCGTGCAGCGACTGCGGAAAGAGCAGGACTACGCGTACACCACGCGCATCGAGCTCGGTCTCACGGGCGTGGCCGACGTCCTGGCCGCCGTCGCGGCCTACCAGTCGTACGTCGCCGAGGAGACGCTCGCGCGGCGGATCGTCCTGGGGACGGCGCTCGAGGGGGCCGACATCACGCGGGACGTGGATATCGAGGGGCGCACGGTGACGATCGCGCTGCGGCGACACGACGCACGAAAGGGCGGACCCAGATAATGCCGACGAAATCCAAGGCTAAGGCCAGCCTGAATAAGAAGCAGCTTCAGCACCTGGAGAAGCGGCTGCTGGAGGAGCGCGCCCGTGTGATGAAAGAGCTCGGGCACTACGACGAGTCGTTCAATTCGAGCCTGCAGGCCTCCGACGGCGACTTGTCGAGCTACTCGTTCCACATGGCCGATCAGGGCACCGACGCCATGGAGCGCGAGAAGGCATTCCTGTTCGCGTCGCAGGAAGGCCGTTACCTCTGGCATGTGAACCAGGCGCTGCGGCGGCTCTACCAGAGCCCCGACAAGTTCGGCAAGTGCGAGCAGTGTGGTGAAGACATCGGGTTCGAGCGGCTGGACGCGCTGCCCCACGCTCGCCTGTGCATCAAGTGCAAGGCCAAAGAGGAAGATGGGAAGCGCCGCTGACCGCCGCCTGTTCTGGGCCGGCGCGTGCGGCGTGGTCGCCGCCGACTTCGTCACCAAGCTGATCGCCGAGGCGACGCTCGCCCGCCGGCCCCTCGAGGTCGTCGGGGACTACGTCGTGCTCCGCCTGGTCTATAACCGCGGCGCCGCGTTCGGGATCGACCTCGGGGACTCTTCGCGCTGGATCTTCTTCGGCCTCGCGATCGTGGCCCTGACGGTACTCGGCTCCATGGTGCGGACGACGCGGGCCGGCGACCGGCTGCGCCTCGCCGCGCTGGCCCTCGTCTGCGGGGGGGCGTTCGGCAATCTGGTGGATCGCATCCGCAGCGCCCAGGGCGTGGTCGACTTCATCGAAGTCGGGGTTCGCAGCTACCGCTGGCCCACCTTCAACGTCGCCGACTCCGCCATCACCGTGGGGGCGATCGCGCTCGCGATCTCGTTGTGGCTCGAAGGTCGGACCCAGGAGCGGGCGAAGGAGGCCGGGACGGCCGCACCGTGACGGCCGCGGTCGTCACCTTCTGCGTCGTCACCCCGCTCACCGAGCGACTCGATCGCTATCTCGCCGACCAGCTCGCCCTCTCCCGCACGCACGCCGCCCGCCTCATCGCCGAGAAGCTCGTCACCGCCGCCGGCCGACCGCTCCGCGCCTCGGCCTGCCTGGAGCGCGGCACCGAGGTCACGGTCGCCTTCCCGCCCGAGGGTCCGCCGCGCACCTATGCCCCCTCCGCCGCCGCCGTCCGGTTCGTGTACGAGGACGAGCACCTCGCCGTACTCGATAAGCCGGCCGGCCTCGTGGTCCATCCCGGGCCCGGGCACTGGGGCGACTCGCTGGTCAACGTGCTGGTCGGCCGCGGGACGCCGCTGTCCTCGGGCGCGAATGACGGGAGCGGGGAGCAGGCGGGACGGCCGGGGATCGTGCACCGGCTGGATCGCGACACGTCCGGCCTGCTCATCGTCGCCAAGACCGACCTCGCGCACCGGACGATCGCCCGTGCGATCGAACGCCGCGAGGTCGAGCGCGTGTATGCGGCGGTGGCGTGGGGTCACTTCGCCAAGAGCCCCGTGGAGATCGAGGCCCCGATCGCGCGCCACACCGTCGACCGGAAGCGCATGACGGTGCGTGCCGGCGGCCGCCACGCCGTCACGTATGTGACCGTCGTCGCGCGCTTCCCGCTGGCCGATCTGCTGCGCGTCCGGCTGGGCACGGGGCGCACGCACCAGATCCGGGTTCACCTCGCGCACGTCGGACATCCGGTCGTCGGCGACAGGGAGTACGCCTTCGGGGGCAGTCGCCGCGTCACGCCGTCCGCGCGGCAGCCCGCGGAGCGACTCGAAGCGCTCGCCCCGCGACAGTTGCTGCACGCGGCCGCGCTCCGCTTCACCCATCCGGTGACGGGCGTGCAGGTGTCGCTAACGTCGGAGTGGCCCGCCGATTTGCGGGCGGCGCTCGCCGAATTGGCCGGCGATCCGAACTTGCTTGCTGAAGCCAACCCCTTGCAGTATCTTCGCTTCTTCGCTTCCGATGGGTGACGCGGCGGTAGTTCGACTGCTCGTTTTTCGGGTGGGGAACTTGGCCTGCGCCGCGGAAGCGGATGCAGTCCGGGAGATCCTGCCGCGGCTGAGCACCACCCGGATCCCCGGGGCGCCGGCCGTGGTGGCGGGACTCGTCAACGTGCGCGGAACTCTGGTGACGGTCGTGGAGGGGTGGAAGGCGCTGGGACAGCCCGCGCCGGTAGATGGCGAGGGGGGGGGGGCCGAAGGAGCTGGGGGGGGCGGGGGGGCGAGGGGTGGAACCACCGTGCTGCTGCAAGTGGGCCCCGCCCGGAAGACGATCGGGTTCACCGTCGACGAAGTCATCGACCTGCTGGCCGTGAGCGCGGACACGTTGGAGCGGCGCGAAGCGTTGCCCGGTCTGGACCCGCGACTGGTGCGCGCAGTGGGGCGGCGCTCGGGCCTCCCCTACGTGGTGCTCGACACGGACGCGCTGCTGGGCCCCATTCTGTCCACCTAGGGAGGCTGTGTGAGCCACACTGTTCTCGTCTGCGACGACGCCATCTTCATGCGGACGATGATCAGCGACATCCTGGCGCAGGCCGGCTTCGAGATCGTAGGGGAAGCGGAGACCGGGACGCAGGCGGTCGAGAAGTACCGGCAGCTCAAGCCCGACCTGGTCACGATGGACATCGTGATGCCCGACATGGGGGGCATCGATGCCGTGCGCGAGATCGTCAAGCACGATCCCGACGCGAAGATCCTGATGTGCTCGGCGATGGGCCAGCAGGCGCTCGTAGTCGAAGCGATCCAGGCCGGCGCCAAGGATTTCGTCGTCAAGCCGTTCCAGCCCTCGCGGGTCCTCGAAGCCGTACAGCGCGTGCTGGGTTAGTCCATGGATCTGTCGCAGTACGCCGAGTTGTTCCTGGCCGAGAGTCGGGAGCACGTGAGCGCCTGCAACCAGCTGCTTCTCGAATGGGAGCGCAATCCCGCCGCTCCCGAGCCCGTCAGCGGCATCTTCCGCGCGGTCCACACGGTGAAAGGCATGGCGGCGACGATGGGCTACGCCCGCGTCGCAGAGCTGGCGCACCGGATGGAAAACCTCCTCGACCTGCTGCGGCGAGCGCCGGCGCAGCGGCACGTCGGAGACGACGTCCTGCAGCTGCTGTTCCGCTCGGCCGACGCATTGGAGAAGGCGATCGCTCTCTCCGTCGTGGGCCGGGAGCGGGAGGCCGACGTGGCGGGAATCGCCGCTGAGCTCGACGCGGCGGCCGCCCGGCTCTCGCCCGCCACCCCCCGCGCCGGGAGCGGGTCAACGCCACGCGCGACTCCGGCCCCGCTCGCCGCGCTCACCGAGCCGCTCGCGTCCGCAGGCGGTGGCCGGCTCATTCACGTGACGCTGCACGCGGACGCGCCCCTGAAGGGCGTGCGCGCGGTGCTCGTGCTGAAGAAAGCCCAGGCGCTGGGGGCCGTCAGCCAGGTCTCGCCGTCGCAGGCGGCGTTCGAGGGCGACGACTTCGACGGACAGTTCGCGTTCCGGCTGGACACGGCGGCGTCGCCCGACGCCATCGTCCAGGCTCTCCAATCGGCGGGCGAAGTGGAACGGGTCACGCTCGTCGCCGAGGAGCCGGTCGGAGGTGCGGGGGCAGTGGGAGGGGGGGGTGGGGGGGGGGGGGCGCGTGCGGAGGGAGGCGGAGTCGGAGCGGGAGGAAGCGCGACGCTGCTTGGCGAGAGTGGCCGGAGCCGCCACATCCGGGTCGACCTGCGGCGGCTGGACGCGCTCATGGACTTGATCGGGGAGCTGGTGACGGCGCGTGGGCGGTTGAACCAGCTCGCCGCCGACCGGCGCGACCCTGGGGTCGACGACGCGGCGCTGCAGATCTCACGGCTATCGACGGATCTGCAGTCCGAGATCATCCAGGCGCGGATGACGCCGGTGTGGCAGGTGTTCGACCGCTTCCCTCGCCTGGTACGCGACGTGGCGCGTCAGCTGGGGAAGCAGGTCGCGTTTCGGGTCGAGGGCAAGGAGATCGAGCTCGACCGGGCGATCCTCGACGAGCTCGGCGATCCGCTGGTGCACCTGCTGCGCAACGCGGTCGACCACGGGATCGAGCCGCCGGCGGAGCGGCGCCGGGCGGGAAAGCCGCCCGAGGGCGAGATCGTGCTGTCGGCGGTGCGTGAGCGGAGCAGCGTGGCGATCAGTATCAGGGACGACGGGCGGGGGATTGACCGCGCGCGCATCCTCGAGAAGGCGAAGGCCGAAGGAGTGGTGGATGCGCACGCCGAAGCGTTGAGCGACGACCAGCTGCTCCGGGTGATCGCGCGCCCGGGGTTTTCGACGGCCGAGTCGGTGACGAGTGTGTCGGGGCGGGGGGTGGGCATCGACGTGGCCATGACGAAGATCCGCGCGATGGGGGGCACGATCGACATCCGGACCGCCCCGGGGACCGGGACCACGTTCGTGTTGCGGCTGCCGGTGACGCTGGCGATCGTGCGGGCGCTGATCGCGGCGGTGGGGACGGAGCGCTACGCGCTGCCGCTCAGCTACGTGGCCGAGACGGTGGAGTTCGGGCTGGCAGCGATCACGACGGTCGAGGGCCGGGAAGCGATGGTGCTGCGCGACCGGGTCATCCCGCTCGTGCACCTGCGGCAGCTGCTGGGCGTGACCGGGGAGGCGCCGCCGCCGCGGCGGCCGGTGATCGTACTGGAGATGGGTGAGCGGCGGACCGGTCTGGTCGTGGACGGGATGGTGGGTCAGCAGGAGATCGTAGTGAAAGGGTTCGAGGCACCCCAGGGTACGCTCCCGGTGTTCAGTGGGGCGACCATCATGGGCGACGGAGTTCCGGCGCTGATCCTCGACGCCGGCGGGCTCTTGTAGGGAGGGGGCATGGAGGACGTCCGGGACCTGAAGGAGCTGCAGATCGACGCGCTGCGCGAGGTGGCCAACATCGGGGCGGGGCACGCCGCGACCGCGCTCTCCCAGATGACCAATCGCAAGATCATGATCAGCGTGCCGCAGATCAACATCGCCCGGCTGGAAGAGGTGCCGGACCTGCTCGGCACGCCGCAGGATGTGGTGGCGGCGGTGTTGATGCACATGCTCGGGGATCTCACCGGCCGGACGCTGCTCCTGTTTCCGGAGCAGGTGGCCCGGCGGCTGTGCGACATGCTGCTGCGGCGCGAGGCCGGCGCGACGACCGCGTTCGAAGCGATCGAGCAATCCGCCCTGAAGGAGGCCGGCAACATTTTGTCGGGCGCGTACATGAACGCGCTGTCGGATTTCATGGGCATGTTGCTGCTGCCGTCGGTGCCCAGTCTGGTAGTGGACCTCTCCGCCGCGGTGCTCACGACGACGTACCTGAACTTCGGGCACGACCGCGACTTCGTGTTCTGCGTCGAGACCGAGTTCCGGATCGACGCCGCCGAGGGGCTGCACGGACACTTCCTGCTGCTCCCCGACCTGGCTTCCCTGAAGGCCATCTTCGACGCCATCCGCGTGACTTGACTTGTGACGGCGCCCGCGCTCTCGGAACGCGACCTCGCCGTCCTCCGATCCTTCGCCCGCCGGATCGATCCCTCGGACGCCGGGGCCCACAACAACCTCGGCGTGCTGTACTACCAGAAGGGCCTGGTGACCGAGGCGATCGCCGAGTTCACCCGCGCGCTGGAGCTCGACCCGAAGATGCAGGTCGCCCAGCGCAACCTCGAGATCGCTTACCACGACACCGGCTTCTATGACCGTCGCGTCGCGGAGCTGCAGGAGCGGCTGCGCGCCGCGCCCGACGATCGCGAGGCCCGGTGGGCCCTGGGGCGCGCCTACGCGATCCTCGGCCAGTTCGACATCGCCATCGACCAGTTCGAGCAGCTGCTGGCCCACCGCCCGCACGACGTCGCGGCCATCATCCAGCTCGGCCTCGCCGAAAAGAGCCGCGGCCGCCTCGAGATCGCGACGGAATGGTTCACCCGGGCGCAGGAGCTCGACCCCACCTCGAGCGTCGTGGAGTTCTACCTCGGTGAGGTCTACTACAATCGCGGCCTCAACGACGCGGCGCTCGCCGCGCTGCAGCGCGCCGTGGAGCTGAATCCCGACAACGCCAGCGCGCACTACCTCATGGCGTTCGTGCTCGGGGATATCGGCCGCCATCAGGAGGCGCGCGCCGCGTCCAAGCGGGCCGTCGCGCTCAATCCGCCGCTCGCCCGGGCGCAGACGAACCTCTCCCTCGAGCGGTACAACGCGGAGCGGAAGAGCCAGCAGGTGAAGGCGCGCGACATGCCCCAGCCGGAAGTGGCCGAGGGGAGCGAGCTCGCGCACTACAACCTCGGACTGGCGTTCCGCCAGAAGGGCTACTACGTCGAGGCACAGCGCGAGTATCGCCTCGCGCTGGAGCGCGGCGAGGACCGGCGCCTGGTGTTGCAGGCGATGGCCGAGGTCCACCTGCTGCGGCGGGACTTCGCGGCCGCGCTGGAGCTGTACGAATCGCTGCTCCGCGAGGTCGCCGACTCGCCCAAACTCTGGAACGAGCGCGGCGTCGTCCTGCACCAGGCGGGGCGCACGGCCGACGCCCTCGTCTCCTACCGCCAGGCGGTGGAGGTCGACTCGCAATACGCGCTCGCCTGGAACAACGTCGGGGTCGTGCTCGCCCACCAGGGCGACACCGATCAGGCGATCGAGGCGTTCCGGACCGCGCTCCAGCTGCGCGCCGGCTTCACCGCCTCGCGGCTCAACCTGGCTCTGCTGCTCTTCCATCTGCGCCGCTTCCAGCTGTCGCTCGAAGCTTACCGCCAGGTCCTGGCGGACACACCCGACGCGGCGGCGGCCTGGAACGGCGTCGGGATCGTACTGGTCGAGCTGAAGCGCTTCACGGACGCGCGCAACGCGTTCGTGCGCGCCGTCGAGGCGGACCCGAACAACGCCGGGGCGCACTACAACCTGAGCTTCACCCTGTCCAACCTCGGCGACTTCGATGGGGCGCTCCGGGCCACCAAGCGCGCGCTCGAGCTGGACCCGTATTACGTCGCCCAGAAGTTCGTGCTCACCATCGACCTGCAGTTCGAAGAAGCGACCATCGGCGTCGTCCCGGAGATCTCGGCCGACGTCACCACGGAGACGCTGGGCGGGGACTTCAACTTCGACCAGCGGCTGCTGGACAACATCTTCAAAGAGCTCGCCCCTCCGCCCGCGCCCGCCGCCGCGCCCGGCGACAAGCGCCGCCGTGACGATCCGCTCGCGCTGGCGCGCGATTACCTGAGCAAGGGCCTGCTCGACGTCGCCACCGCCGAAGCCGTGCGGGCCACGCAGCGTGGTGCCGACCGCGGCGAAGCGGCGACGCTGCTGGGAGACATCTTCGCCAAGCGCGGGCTGCATGGCGAGGCGCTGGAGCGCTATCGCGAAGCCCGCGCTCACGACGGCGCGCGGGTGGACGCGCGGCTCGGCGAGGTGAAGGCGCTGCTCGCCCTCAGTCGCGGGGAAGAGGCGCGCGAGCCCGCCGAGGAGCTGCTGCGGGTGGCGCCGGAGGACGTCGAGGCGCTGGTGGCGGCGGCCCGGGCGCGGGCGATGGCGGGGGACGCGTCCGGCGCACTCACGGCGCTGCAGCAAGCGCAGACCCGCGCCCCGGGCCGGGCCGACCTGCACAAACTGCAAGGCGATGTCGCGCTCAAGGTGGGCAACCGCAGCGGGGCGCTCGCCGCCTACCGCGCGGCGCTCGAGCTCGACCCCCGCTTCGTCCAGGTGTGGCTCGACCTGGGCCGTCTGCACGAAGAGAAGGAGGAGGCGGCCGACGCGCAGCGCGCCTACGAGCGCGCGCTCGAGGCGCTGCCGACGTTCCACGAAGCCGCGATGGCGCTGGCCGACCTGCTGCGGCGCACGGGGAAAGCTCGACCCGCGATCATTCGCCTCGCCGACCTGCTGGAGCAGGATCCCTACGACGTGGAGGCTCTGCTGCTGCTCGGGCGCGCGTTGCTGGACGACAAGCGGATCGAGGCGGCCTGGGAAGCCTTCCGCCGGGTCCTCAAGTTCGACCCGGAGCACATCGGGGCGCTGTTCCACATCGGCGTGACGCTGGCGCGCCTGCACCGCTACGCCGAGGCGGTCGAGGCGTGGGAGAAGGTGACCCGGCTCGAGCCCGGGGGTCCGTTCGCGCAACGCGCGCGCGTGCACGCCCGGACGGCGCTCGACCTGCAGCACATCTTCGCCTCGGACGCGGCCTGATATGGCGATCGAAGGCCCCCTCCGGGAGCTCGGTATCCACGACGTCTTCCAGCTCCTGGACCTGAGCCGGAAGACGGGCGTGCTGCGCGTCACCTCGGAGCTGCGGCATAACGCGGGCACCATTTTCTTCGAGGACGGCGCCATCATCTACGCTGAAATCCGCAGCAATCCACATCCCTTGGGCGGCCTGCTGCTGCGTACCGGCCGCATCACCGACGCCGACTTGGAGCGCGCCCGCGACATGCAGCAGCGCGGGGGCGACCGACGGCGGCTCGGCGAGATCCTGGTCGAGCTCGGCGCCATCACGCCGCGCGAGCTGCAGCGGCAGGTGCGGTTTCAGATCGAGGAGGTGGTCTTCGAGGTGATGAGCTGGCGCGAAGGCTATTTCTCCTTCGTGGAAGGGCCGCTCACCGACGTCCCCGCCGAATCGGCCGTGCGCATCCCCACCGAGGCTCTGCTGATGGAAGGGGCGCGCCGCATCGACGAATGGACGCGCATCGAGAAGCGCGTCCCCCACCTCGGGCTCGTGCCGGCCCTCGCCCCCGCGCCGGCGGGATCCGAGGGCGACCTGGATCTGCTGCCGCCGGAATGGGAAGTGCTGGCGCTGATCGACGGCCAGCGGGACGTCCGCGCCATCGCGGCCGCCCTGGGCCGCTCCGACTTCGACGTCGCCAAGACGCTGTTTGGTCTGGAGAGCGCCGGGCTCCTGGTGCTCACCGACCTCGGCACCCAGTCCCGCGGCCGGCCGGCCGGCGGGGAAGGGGGATCGGGACCCGGTGGCGACGCCGCCGCGCTGGTAACGCAGGCCGAGGAGGCCCTCGGGCGGCGGGACGTCACCGCGGCCCGGGGCGCGGCCGAGCAGGCGGCCGGCCTCCTGCCGCACGACCCCGCCGTCCACTTGCTGCTCGGTCGCATCCACCTCGCCTCGGGCCGCTCGGCGGATGCTGTGGAAGAGCTGCGCCGCGCGCTGCGCCTCGACCCCCTGCTCCCCGCCGCCTACCGGCATCTGGGCTTCGCGCTCGTCGCGAGCGGCCGCTTTGCCGAGGCGGTGGAGCAGTGGGACCAGTGGGAGCGCTTGGCCCCGCGGCTCGACGAGGAGGTCGCGCAGCTTGCGGACGTGCAGCGCGCCAAGGGCGCCGCGCAAGTGCTGGCTGGGGGAGCCTCAGGAAGCGGGGCCTATGGCTGACGAGGTCAGGGCTCTTTCGGCGCAGCTCGCGCAAGATCCGCAGAGCCTGGTCTTTCTGCGGCTAGGGGAGCTGCTGCGCCAGAAACGGCAGCTCGACGCGGCACGCCGCGTGGCGCTGCTCGGACTGGAGCGCCACTCCCACCTGGCCGACGCGCACGATCTCTACGCGCGCATCCTGGCGGACCTGCACGAGTACGAGGGCGCCTTCGACGAGTGGGACATGACGGTGCGGATCGCGCCTGAGCACACCGGGGCGCTGAAGGGACTGGCCTTCCTGTACTTCAAGGTGGGGGACCTGACGCAGGCGGAGTCACACCTGCTCGCGGCCCAGCGGATTGCCCCGGAAGACGCGTCTGTGGACCAGGCGCTCGCCATGGTGCGTGGGGGGGCGGCCGCCGTCCCCGCGGCGGCTGCGGCCTCAGAGCCGGTGGCCGCGCCTTCCCCGGGGACGGCCGCCGTACCCCTCGAGGAGGCGCGCGTCTTCGCGGGGCTCGAAGGCGCTCACGAGGGACTGCTCCTGCTCGACGGAGCGGGCATGGTGCTGGGCGGCGCGCTGCGCTCGCCCGCCGGCACGGACGTGACGGACGCCGTCGCCGCCTACCTTGCAGGTGTGTCCCAGGAGGCGGCGCGCACGGCGAAACTGCTCGGTCTCGGCACGTGGCGCGGCGTGTCGGCGGAAGGCCGGATGGGGCACGTGCACTTGACCCCGCCTCAAGGGGAAGCGGTGCTGCTCGTCGTCCGAGATCGCGGCGTGCCGTTGGGACGGCTCGCGATCCTCGCGCAGCGCGCCGCGCAGGCGGCGCGCCACTGGCTGGAGCGCCAGACATGACCGCGGCGAGCTACGCGCAGGCCCTCGACCTCGTGACCCGCGTACGCGGGGTGCGCGGCGCCATGGTGGTGGCAGGGGACGACGGGCTGGTGGTCGCCGAGCAGCTGATGGAGGGGATCCGCGGCTCCGCCGTCGCCGCGCTCGCCGCGAGCCTCGCCAGCCGGCTGCGGCGGGCGATGGAAGCGGCCGGCGTGGGGACCAGCCAATTCTGGCACCTGCAGTGCGATCAGGGCGGGCTGCTGGTCGTCCCGGCGGCGTCGGGCGTACTGCTTGTGGCGGTCGCCGCGCCGGACGTCAACATCGGCATGGTGCGGCTCGAGCTGCGCCGCGCCGCGGAGGCCGTGGGATGAGCGTCCGCGCCGTCGAGTCCTGGACCTACGAGCCGCTCACCACCTACGTACGGGAGGCGGGCGCACGCCTGGTGTTGCTCATGACGCCGGCGGGACAGGTCCTGGCGCAGTTCGGGTTCACGCGCGCGGTGGACGTGATGTCGGCGGCGGCGCTCGGCGCCGCGATCATGGCGTCCACCACCGAGCTGGCCCGCCAGCTCGGCCAGCCCCCGTTCGCGGCGCTGAACCACCAGGGGCACCGGCACGGCATCTTCCTCTCGGGCCTCGCGACCGAGCGCGGCCAGCTCGTCGCGCTCGTCGTCTACGACCTCGACGCTTCGTCCCTCGGTCTGGTGCAGTTATTCTTCGATCAGCTGGCCGCCGACCTGCGCGCGGCGAGCCCCAAGGCCGCGGTGTCCAGGCAGGTGCTGGCGGCCGACTTCGAGCGCGAGCTGAGCGACAGCCTCAACGCGCTGTTCGGGAGATAGGGCCGTGTCCCTGGTGAACTTCACGACGCGCGAAATCACGTGCAAGATCGTCTACTACGGCCCGGGGCGGTCGGGGAAGACGACCAACCTGCATTACATCTACGGCCGCGTCCCCGAAGCCCGCCGCGGGCGCATGGTGTCGCTCGCCACCCAGACCGATCGCACCCTGTTCTTCGACTTCCTGCCCATCGACCTCGGCCAGATCTCGGGCTTCACCACCCGGTTCCAGCTCTACACCGTCCCCGGCCAGGTCTACTACAACGCCACGCGGCGCCTGGTGCTCCAGGGCGCCGACGGCGTCGTGTTCGTGGGCGACAGTCAGGCGCGCCAGCTCGATGAGAACCTCGAGAGCCTCCAGAACCTGCAAAGCAATTTGCTCGAGTTGGGCGTGGATGTGCGCGTCCTGCCCCTCGTGCTGCAGTACAACAAGCAAGACTTGCCGCGCGAGCTGATCCTGACGACCGCCGAGCTCGACGACGCGCTGAATTTCCGCAGTGTGCCGAGCTTCCCTGGTGACGCGCTGCACGGCACGGGCGTCTTCGAGACCCTCAAAGGGATCTCCGAGCTCGTCCTCAGGCGCCTGGCCCAGGGGACGGCCGTATGACGACCGCGCTCAATGCCAAGTTCAACTTCGATACGTTCGTGGTCGGCGCCGCGAACCGACTCGCCGTGACCGCGGCGCGCACGGTCGCCGAGAATCCCGGCTCGGCCTACAACCCGCTCTTCATCTATAGCGAGTCCGGGCTGGGCAAGACCCACCTCCTGATGGCCATCGGCCACAGCGCCAAGAGGCTCGCCCCCAGCCTCAACATCGAGTACCTGACCCTGGACGAGTACGTCGAGGCGTTCCACGCGGCGATCGCGGCGGGGCAGGGGGACGCCTTCCGGCGACGGTTCCAGAACGTGGACGCGCTCCTGGTGGACGACGTCCAGTTCCTCACGAACCGCGCCGAGATGCAGGCCGAGCTGCTGCGGCTCACCGAGGCGCTGCAGACCGCTGGGCACCAGATCGTCCTCACCAGCGATCGGCCGCCGTCCGAGATCGCGGCGTTGGACGAGCGGCTGATCTCACGGTTCTCGGGTGGGCTCGTGGTGGACATGGGGATCCCCGACTACGAGACCCGCGTCGCCATCCTGCGGCGCAAGGCCGAGGAGCGCGGGGCGAGCTTCCAGTCCGGGGTGCTCGAGGCGGTGGCGGAGGCCGAGTCCGCCAACGTGCGCGAGCTGATGGGGGCGCTGAATCGCCTCATCGCCTTCCAGGCGGTCAACGAGGCGCCGATCGGCGCGGCTGCGGCCCGGCAGATGCTCGGCATCAAGACGGGAGGGGGAGTCGAAGAGCGCCTCGCCGAGGCCGGGGGCGGGGGAGGGGGAGGGGGACCGAGCCGAACCCCCGGTCCGGACGAGTTTGCGGCGTTTCTTACCGATGTGCAGGTCACCGTCGGCAAAGCGGTCGAAGCATGGCGCGCCCGGGTGGCGGAAGCGATCCTGCGCTGGGAAGGCGAAGGCTACCGCACCCAGCGGCTCGAGCGACTGCTCGACCAGGAGGCGCCGCCGGCCGTCGACGAAGCCATCGCCGCCTTCGCGGCGGACGTCGAGCGGCTCAAGGCGCTCGAAGCCGAGGTGGCGCCGCTCGATCCGCAGGCGGCGGGCCAGAGCGTGTTCCGCGACCCGGAGCGGATGGCGGAAGCGCTGGAAGCGGCCGCCACCGTGCGCGCGGGGGCGGCGCCGCCCCCCGGGCCCTCGCCGGCGTTCTCCCTCGCACAGTTCGCGGCGGGCCCGTCGAACGAAGTCGCGGTGAGCGCCGTGAAAGCGGCGATCGCCAAGCCGGGACGCAAGTACAACCCCCTGGTCCTGGTGGGCAAGAGCGGACTGGGCAAGACCCACCTGCTCAACGCGCTCGGGCTGGAGCTCGCCGCTCGGTCCGGTGCGGTGGTGGCGTGCCTGTCGACGCAGGCGTTCATCGACGAATTGATCACCGCGATCGACGGCGATCGCGTCGATTGGTGGCGCGCGCGCTACCGCCGCGCCAACGCGCTGCTGCTCGACGACATCCACCTGCTCGCCGGCAAGGAGCGGACGCAGGAGGAGCTGTTCAACCTGTTCAACCTGTTCCAGGACCAGGAGCGGCAGCTCGCCTTCACGGCCCCGGCGCATCCCAACACGCTCGAGGGGTTGGAGGAGCGCATTGTGTCGCGGCTCGAGGGAGGGCTCGTGGCGGAGCTCGCCGAGCCCGACCGCGAGGTGCGCCGCGCGGCGCTGGACCGGATCTTCGCCGCTCAGCACGTCGACCCGGACGCCGCGCTGCTCGACTACCTGGCCGACCGGCCGGTCGATTCGGTGCGGAGTCTCACCGGGCTGGTGCAGCGGGTGGCGAGCGCCGCGGCGGCGCAGGCCCAGCCCGTCACGGCCGGCCTGGCGCGCGAAGTGCTGGAAGGACAGGTCCCGGTGGAGAAGCGTCGCTCGTCCGGGTTCCGCACCAGCGGCATCGTGGTCTCGAGCGCCGGCGGGATCCGGAGTCGCGAGAAGATGGTGTGGGACTGGCCCGCGCCCGGTGACCGCGTCATCGAGGACCTCCGCTGATGGCGATCAAGGGCTCGCTCAAGGAAGCCTCGCTCCCCGACGTGCTCCAGCTGCTGGCGCTGGGGCAGAAGACGGGATGCCTCTCGATCGCCGACCGGTCGAACTTCGGCTACATCTACTTCGACAAGGGCCGGATCTGCTACGCCTCGATCGTCAACCGCCGCGACCGGTTGGGCGACATCCTGGTCAAGCACGAGAAGATCAGCCAGGAGCAGCTCGACGACGCCATCGAGCGGCAGGTCAAGGAGCGCGACCGCAAGCTCGGTGAGATCCTGGTCGCCATGGAGGCGATCTCCCAGCCCGACCTCGAGCGCTACATGCGGGTGCAGATCGAAGAATCGGTCTACTTCCTCTTCACCTGGACGCAGGGGACCTTCAACTTCGAGGCGGACGTCCGCCCCGAGCGGCAAGACTTCCTCGTCTCGATCAACCCCGAGTCCTTGCTGCTCGAGGGGGCCCGGCGTGTGGACGAGTGGAGCCTCATCGAGAAGAAGATCCCCTCCTTCGACCTCATCTTCGTCCTCGACCGCGACCGGCTCGCGATCAGCGAGTCCACGCTCACCGAGATGCAACAACGCCTGCTGTCGCTGCTCGACGGCTCGCGCGACGCGAACCAGGTCGTCGAGGACTCTGGCCTCGGCGAGTTCGAGGTCGGCAAAGCGCTCTACGGGCTGATCACGGCGGGCTTCCTGCACCGGGCGGGGCGCACGCCATCGGCGGAAGACGCGAAGATCACCGACGCGCGCGTCGAAGAGCACCGCAACCTGGGCGTGGCGTTCTACAAAACGGGGATGCTCGACGAGGCGACGCGGGAGTTCCGCCGCGTCTCCGAGCTGCGGCCGGGGGATGCCAACGCGTTGTTCTTCATCGGGCTCGTGGCCTTGAAGCAGGCGCGCTGGCGTGAGGCGATGGAGGCCCTGCGACTCGCCGCGGAAAAGGGAGGCAGCCGGCCGGCCGTGCTGCACAACCTCGGGCTGGCGTACGAGCATCTGGGGCGGCTCCCCGACGCCGAGGCGGCCTACGGCGAAGCCGCCTCGCGGGCGCGCACGGACGCGCGCGTGTACCTGGGGTGGGGGATCGTGGCGCTCAAACAGGGCGACCTCCCGAGCGCGGCGGGACGCCTCGACCGGGCCAAGGAGCTGTATCCCACGCCGCCCCCGCCGCCCGTGTGGTTCTGGGCGCGTACGCTCACGGCCGCGGCCGCCGGAGAGTTCGAAGACGCCGAGGCGCTCGCCGAGGCGGGAGTGGCGGCGCACGCCGGGAGCGCGGTGCTGCGCAACAACCTCGCGGTGCTGCGGGAGCTGGGCGGCGATCTGGCGGGGGCCGAGGAGCTGGTGCGCGCGGCGCTTCGGGACGAGCCGTCGCAACCCCAGCTCTCGAAGAACTTCGGCGACCTCGCCTATCGCGCGGCCCGCTACGACGAAGCGTGGGACGCCTATCACCGCGCGATCGAGCTGGCGCCGGACTTGGGGGACGACGTCTACTTCAAGCTCGGCAACATCGCCTACAAGCGGAACGACCGTGAGCTCGCTTCCCAGTTGTGGCGCCGGGCGTTGGAGCTCAACCCCAAACACGAGCTGGTGAAGTCGAATCTGGAAACGCTGAGCGCGCTGTCGTGACGGCGGAGCAGGACGAGCGGGCGTTCAAGGCGCTGACCCAGAAGATCTCCCGCACCCGCGGGTTCAGCTGCGAAGCCTACAAGGAAAAGTGTCTGCGGCGGCGGATCGCGGTGCGGATGCGCGCCCGCGGCGTCCACACGTTCACCGACTACGGCCGGATCCTCGACCAGGACGTGCGCGAGTACGACCTGCTGCTCGATGCGCTGACCATCAACGTCACGAAATTCTATCGCAACGCCGAAACGTGGGACGCGCTTGTGAGCACGCACCTCCCCGGCCTGTGGCGCGCGAGCCGCGGCCACGTGCGCGCCTGGTCGGCCGGGTGCGCGTCGGGGGAGGAGCCGTACACGGTGGCCGTGGTGTTGGCGGAAGCCGGCCGCGTCGCGGGAGCGCGGCCCCCGCTCGCGCACGCCCGCGTGGATGCGACCGACATCGACCGCGGGAGCCTGGAGAAGACGCGCGCGGCGGTGTGGCCCGAGAGTGCGTTCACCGAGATGCCCCCCGCGCTGGTGCGCCGCTACTTCACCGAGGGGCCGTCGCGGCGGCCGGTACCCGAGCTGCAGCGGCTCGTCCACGTCATCGCGCACGACCTCACTCGCGAAGCGCCGCCCGACCCGCCGTACGACCTCGTCGTCTGCCGCAACGTCGTGATCTACTTCGATCGTCCTTCCCAGGAGCGGCTGTTCGTGCGGTTCGCCGACGCGCTGCGGCCCGGTGGCCTGCTGGTGCTCGGGAAAGTGGAGACGTTGCTCGGACCCGCGCGTGAGCGCCTCGAGATGCTCGACCCCCGCGAGCGGATCTACCGGAGGCCCGCGTGAGCGCCCAGGGGCGGGGGGAGACGGAGCCGCGCGAATCGATCGTGAAAGTCGCCGATTGGGCGGTCGACCGCGCCGGCGGCGTGCTCGTGACGCTGGGCCTCGGCTCGTGCGTGGCGATCATGCTGTACGATCCCCAGGCGCGCGCCGGCGCCATGGCGCACGTGCTGTTGCCCTCCAAGAGCCTGGCGCGCGACCACCAGAACCCGGCCAAGTTTCCCGAGACCGCCGTGCCGTTGCTGGTCGAGCGCCTCAGCGCGTTCGGCGCCGACCCGCGCCGCCTCGTGGCCAAGCTGGCCGGCGGCGCGAGCATGTTCGCCCAGCTGATGACGCCGGGCACGATTCAGATGGGGGAGCGCAACATCGTCGCCGCGCGCAACGCGCTGCGCACGGCCGCCATCCCCGTCGTCGCCGAGGCGGTGGGCGGCGACCGCGGCCGCACCGTCCGCTTCTACCTCGACGACGGACGCGCCGAGATCCGCCTCGTGGGAGCCGATGCCCGCGTCATCTGACCCGCGGCCCACCGTCCTCGTCGTGGACGACAGTGCGCTGATGCGCCGCGTGCTGTGCGACGTGCTCGGGGGCGGGGGGGACGGCGCGGACGGGCCGTTCCGCGTGGTCGCCACCGCCCGAGACGGATTCGACGCCGTCCGCAAGGTCCACCAGTACCAGCCCGACGTGGTCACCATGGACCTCGAGATGCCCGAGCTCGATGGGCTCGGCGCCATCGGGTACATCATGTCCGAATCGCCGCGGCCGGTCGTGGTCGTCAGCGCCCACGCCGGTCCCGGCACCGCCGCCGCCATCCGGGCCCTGGAGCTGGGCGCTGTGGAGATCGTCGCCAAGCCCGACGACCAGACGCGTGAGTCGCTGCGGCGCCTCGCGCCGAGCCTGATCGCCGCCGTGCGCGCCGCCCTCGCCGCGGACCTGTCCCACGTCTCCGTGATGGCGCGCCCGCCGGCCCCCGTCCGTCACGCCCCGGAGCTCGGTCTCCGCGCCCGTGCGCGGCTCGCGGTCGCCATCGCGGCGTCCACCGGCGGCCCGCGCGCCCTTGCCGAGCTGTTGCCCCGTCTCACCCCCGGCAAGGGCGCCGCGGTGCTCGTGGTGCAGCACATGCCCCCCAAGTTCACGCGCAGCCTGGCGGAGCGGCTCGATTCGATGTGCCGGCTCCACGTGGTGGAGGCCGACCAGGGTACGCCGCTCGTCGCCGACACGGCGTACGTCGCGCCGGGCGATTATCATATGCGGGTGGTCCCCGCCGCCGATGGTCCGATTCTCGCGCTCGACCAGTCGCCCCCGCTGTGGGGCGTACGGCCGGCGGCCGATCCCCTGTTCCGCTCGGTGGCACAGGTGTTCGGGCAGCGCGCCGTCGGCGTCGTCTTGACGGGGATGGGGCGCGACGGCGCCGAAGGGTTGCGCGCCATCCGCGATGCGGGCGGCACCGGCCTGGCGCAGGACCGCGAGACGGCCGTCATCCCCGGGATGCCGCAGGCCGCCGTCCAGGCCGGGGGCGTGGATGCGGTCCTGCCGCTACTTCAAATTGCCGACCGCGTCGGGCTCGAGCTCACGCGTCGTGGCGGCGGTCGCCCGTGAGGCCTTCGTCGGGGACCGGTGGCCGGGGCTACCTCCTGGTGCGTGCCGAGGGGAAATCCTATGGCCTGCCCGTCGCCGGAGTGGTCGAAGTGGGCGATCTGGGCGAGGTCCTGGAGGTGCCGCGCGCGCTGCCCGCGGTGCGCGGGCTGACCCCGTTGCGGGGCCGGCTGGTGCCGCTCATCCACCTGGCCGCGCTGCTCGCGGACCGCGCACCCCCGCCCGAGCGGGGCCGTTCGGCCGTGCTGGTCAGGCTTCAGGGGCGCTACGTGGCGCTCGAAGTGGACGATGCCGACGAAGTCGTGCGGGAGGACGCGCTGCCGCTCCCGGAGCACGAGTCGCTGCCGTGGGCGATCGGGGTGGCGCAGCGAAAAGGGAGTTTGGTGCCGATACTCGACTTCGAGGCGTTGGGGGACCGCATCGGATGACCACGAACTCGGGCGACGACGTCCAGCTCGTCACGTTCAAAGTGGCCGGGCAGGACTTCGCCTTCAACATCTTCCAGGTGGAGCGGATCCTGCGCTACGAGGCGCCGGCGCCGCTTCCCAAAGCGCCCGAATTCCTCGTGGGTGTATTGCGATTCCAGGACGTGGCGGTGCCGTTGATCGACCTGCGCCAGCGGCTCGGCGTCCCGGCGCCGCTGCGCGACGACACCCGCACGATCATCCTCGAATGGGACGGCGGGAAGATCGGCGTCATCGTGGACGCCGTCACGGAGGTGCTCCAGGTCGCGGCCACCGAGGTCACGGCGCCGCACAGCATCGTGCGTGGGCTCGCGGCCGAGTACATCACCGGCCTCGTGGTGAAGGATCAGCGGACCATCATCGTGCTGAACACCGGCAAGCTGCTCGCGTCCAAGGAGAAGCTCGTGCTGCATGCGGCGCTCGACGAGCACGCCGGGACGAAAGCGAAGGTGAAGGCCTGATGGCGAGCTCTCCCATCGCCTCGCTGCGTGCAGAGTACGAGGCGATCGCCCACCGCTTGGGGACCATCGGCAGCGGCAGCGCCGAGCGTGAGGCCGTCAAGCACGAGATCATCGGGTTCTTCAAACGGGTGGACGGCCACCTCGGGGAGCTGACCCAGCTCAAGGACGACATCCGGCAGCTGGTGGACAAGTACAAGCAGCTCGCGGCGAGCACCGCCGAGGCGGCGGCGCCCGAGTTCACGGGGACGCGCCCCGCCGTGCACGCCGACCACATCGGCGCCTCGACGTTCATCGAAAAGGGATGGAGCCTGATCTCGCTCGGTGACCACGCCGGGGCGATTCAGGCGTTGCAACGGGCGCTCCAGCTCTCCCCGGGCGAGACCCAGGCGGAGTCGCTGCTCGGCTGGGCGCAGATGCTCCACGGCGACTACGACGACGCGCTCGGGACCTTCCAGAAGGTCCTGATGAAGGAGCCGGCCAACTCGCTGGCCCGCATCAACGTCGGCTACATCTGCCTGAAAAAGCGGATTTTCGGCGAGGCCATCGAGCACTTGTCCAAGGCGATCCGGCTCGACAACGACAAGAAAGCGACGCTGTACGCCCACTTCTATCTGGGCCTCGTGTACTTGCAGCGCGAGATGTACGAGGACGCCCAAACCTTTTTCCATAAGACGCTGCAGCTCGGGCCCAATCTGATCGAAGCCCACTACGAGCTGGGCCGCGCCCACTGGTTCGCCGGCGACCCCGAGACCGCGAAGCGCACGTGGCAGGAGGGCTTCAAGGCCAACAAGTTCAACCCCTGGGGCAAGAAGTGTCAGGAGATGCTCGATCTCGTGGCCCAGGGACAGGAGCCGCCGCGCTCCTAGCACTGCTCGCGCTGCTGTCGCAGGGCCCGGCCCCGACCACGCCGCAGGCCACCATCGTCGGGCGCGTGACCGTCGTGACGTGGCCCGCGCAGCAAGCGCTTGCCCTCTCCCTCGGCGAGGCCGCGGACGGCCCGGCTCCATTTCCGGGCATCGGCCCGCTGCCGGCACGCCCCATCCGCGTGATCCTCGCCCCCACTCGCGAGACCTTCGATTCGCTCACCCGCGGCCGTCTCCCGGCCTGGAGCGACGGCGCCGCGTTCCCGGAGGTCGGGACGGTGGTCCTGCTGACCGCCCAACCGCCCAGCCGCCTGATCTCCGCTCTCCGCCACGAGCTCGCCCACCTCGCCCTGCGCTGGAGAGTGGGCCGGCCATTGCCGTTGTGGTTCGAAGAGGGTTACGCGGCCGTGGCCGCGGGGGAATGGGGCCGGCTCGACGCGCTGCGGCTCGATTGGCAGCTGGCGCGCGGGCGCCGCATGGACTTGGACCAGGTGGACGCGGCGCTGCGCGGCGACGCGACCGATGCCGAGGTGGCCTACGCCTTTGCCACGACGGCGGTGCTGCTGCTGCAGCGCTGGGGCGGAGATCAGGGGCTCACGCCGCTGATCGAGCGGCTCGGCCCCGCCGGCGGCTTCGACGCCGCGCTGCGGCAGACCTACCACGTCACCGAAGGCGATTTCGAGGAGCGATGGCAGCGTGATCTCTCCAGCCGCTACGGGTGGCTGGGGTGGCTGCAGGCGGTGGGGGCGTTCTGGGCGGTGCTCGCCCTGGTGATGGTGTGGCTCGTCGTGGTGCGTCGGCGGCGCGACCGGGCACGGCGGGCGCGGCTCGACGAGGGCTGGACCCTCCCTCCCGATGACACGCCAACTGCTTGACGAGCAAGCGATTGCGGCGTAAACTCCGACCCCTATGCCCGACCAGAGTCTCGCGCGCTCGCGCCTGCAATTCGGACCGAAGAACTATGCGTTGCTCGCCGCCGCCGTCGCGTCCCTGGCGCTCGGGTACTTCCTGCTCTCCAAAGGTTCCACGACGACGGCGCCGGTGCTGCTCGTCCTGGGCTACTGCGTATTGTTCCCGCTCGGCCTCGCGCTCTGACGCGGGGCCTGGGGGGACGGGCGAATAGCTCAGCGGTTCAGAGCGCCTGCCTTACACGCAGGAAGTCGGGGGTTCGAATCCCTCTTCGCCCATCCGGTGTACCAGACAGTAACGGAGGAGTGATCGTGAGAATGCTTCGACTGGTGGCCGTCCTGGCGATCGGCGCGGCGGGAACCGCGCCGGCGCAGCTCGCCGTGTCCCAGCCGACGGAGAAACTGCTGATCCCGCCCCTCAGCGTATCCGCGGCGGCGGACTCCGCGACCAGCATCGCGGTGACCGACGCCGCGCGCGAGCGGCTCGGATCACTGGCGCGCTACAAGGTGCTGCTGGTGAACAAGGCCAAGATGTGCGAGGCGCTGGAAAAGTCCGGCTTCCAGTGCGACGGCATGATGGAAACGCGCCAGGCGGTGCAGCTGGCGAATTTCCTCGGCGTGCCGAGCTACACGCTGGGGTCGCTGGGGCATACTGCGAGCGGCTTGTCGGCCACCATCCACGTCGTGAGCGGTGGTTCGGGGTTCGCCTCCACGTTCACCGTGACCGGCGGGCCGAACGGCTCGCCGCAGCCGCTCTCGGAGGCGCTCGCTCAGAAGCTGTTTGGGATCATCCGCGCCGCGGAAAACGCCCGCAACTGCAACGAGCAGCGCGGGCGCAACAACGTGCTGAAGGCGTCCGAAGAGGCCCGCAAGGCGATCGTGATCGAGCCCAACCTCCCGGCCGCGCACCTGTGCCTCGCGAACGTCTACGAGATCCTGCGCCTCGGTCCCGACAGCATCATCGTCGAGGCGCAACGCGCTCTGAAGGGCGACCCGCAAAGCGGGGAAGCCTGGAACCGCCTCGCCAACGCCTACCTCGCCAAGGGGGACAGCGCGCGGTACTTCGACGCCCTCGGCGGCCTGGCGCGCAGCGACATCCACAACATGAACACGGCCATCGGCGTGGCCTCGCTGATGGAGCAGCACAAGCAGTACCAGAAAGCGATCGCGCTGGCGGACGATGTGCTGGCGGCCAACCCCGGCAACCAGCAGATGCTCGACTTGAAGCGGCGCAGCTGCATCGAGGGCGAGCAGTGGCGCTGCGTGCTGGACATGTTCAGGGCGGACACGACGTCGTACGGCGACACTGTCGCGTTGCGCCTTGCGATTGGGGCCGCGCAGCAGATCGCCGACACGCAGAATCTGCTGTTCTGGACCCGTCAGGCGTCCCAGCATTTCCCGCGCAACACGACCTATCTCAAAGCCCTGGCCGTGGCGTACAAAATGGCCGGCAGGCCCGATTCCACGTTGGCGATCGAAATGCGCGCGCTGCAGGTCGACCCCAATGACATCAACCTCAGCTTGCTCATCGCCCAGGGGCTGCTCGATCGGGCGGTGTACGACTCAGCGAAGGCCCGGCAGTTGAACGCGATCAAGGACACGAACACTCTGCACGCGATGCAGGCGGCTTTCGCCAACCGGGTGGACAGCGTCAAACCGTACATCCGTCCGGGTCTTGCTTCACCGGATTCGGTGCAGCGGCTCAACGCCATCGCAACCACCCTGTCCGCGGGCTCCAAATTGGCGCAGGCCTCCGCCTACGATCGCGCCTATCCGTGGCTCGACACCCTGCTCAGCCTCGTGGCCATGCGCGCACCGGCCGACACCCTCGGCGCGCGCCAGCAGATCCGCGTGCAGGCGAGCTTCTGGTTCGGGCTCTCGTCCATTCTGACGATCGGCAAGCCGTACGCGGACATGATCAAGAGCAAGAGCTGTGCGAAGGCCAAAGAGATCTACGACCGGCTGCAGCGCGCCAAAGCGGCGCTGCAATTGGGCGGGCGCGTCGCTCCGAGCGTGGCGATTCAGATGCTGGGCTTCATTGCGCAGTACGAGGCCAACATGCCCAAGGTCAAGCAGGCGTTCCACTGCACTAACTTCTGAGCTTGAACCGAGTTCGACCCGGCTCTATATTCCGGCCCTTCACCGCACGGGGTTGTAGCTCAGCTGGTTAGAGCGCCGGTCTGTCACACCGGAGGTCGCGGGTTCGAGCCCCGTCAGCCCCGCTGAACCCGCGTCGCGGGACATCGTTACCGGCTCCGGCTGCTCTCGCAGGCGGGGCCGTCTTCGTTATTGGGGGGAGAGAACGACCACGTCCACCTATCACGTCCCGGTCCTGGCCGAGGCGGTACAGGCCTGGGCGGCCGGCGGCCGCCGCGCCGTGGACGCCACCGTGGGGGGCGGGGGACATGCGGCCCTGTTGCGGCAGGCCGGTGCCCAAGTCCTCGCCATCGATCGCGACCCTGCGGCCATCGCCGCCGCCCGGGCGCACCTGGGCGAGGAGGGCGTGCGCTACTTCGCCGCGCCGTTCGGCACCCCCGCCGCCCTTGCCGCCGTGGCTGCCTTCGGCCCCGACCGCATCCTGCTCGATCTCGGGCTGTCCTCCCATCAGGTCGATTCCCTCGACCGAGGCTTTACCTTTCGTCAGGGGGCGCCGCTCGATATGCGGATGACCCCGGGGGTCGGCCCCTCGGCGGCCGACGCGCTGAACAGCTGGCCCGAGGAGCGGCTCCAGGAATGCTTTGCCGACTACGCCGACGAGCCTCCCCCGCGGGCGCGGGCGCTCGCCCGCCAGGTGATCCGCCGCCGGCTGCGGGAGCCGTTTCTCGTGAGCGACGATTTCGTCAACGCGATCCGCGCCGTGCTGGGGCCGCGCTCAGGGCCGCCCGATTTCGCCCGGCTGTTCCAGGCGCTGCGCATCGCGGTCAACGACGAGCTCGGCCAGCTGGAGCGCGCGCTGCCCGTGCTGCGCGACGCCCTCACGCCCGGCGGGCGCCTCGGGGTGATCACCTATCACTCAGGGGAGGACCGCATCGTCAAGCACACGTTCCGCGAGTGGAGCCGCGACTGCATCTGCCCGCCGCGGCAGCCGGTCTGCACCTGCCGCGGCCGCCCGCTCGGCCGATTGCTGACCCGCAAGGGCCGAACGCCGGAGCCCGCCGAGGTCGAGGCGAATCCGCGGGCCCGCTCGGCCAAGTTCCGGGCGTTCGAGGTGGCGGATGGCGCTGAAGGGTAGGCATTGGCTCGCCCTGTGGCTGATCGCGGCACTCGCCGCGTTGTCGCTCGTCATCTGGCGGCAGACCGACGGGCTGCGCGCCGCGCGCGCCCTCGGCGAGGCGCGCCAGCGCCGGGCCGCCCTCGAAGGCAAGAAGAGCGAGCTGGAACGCCGCATCCGCGTCGCCGAGAGTCGGGCCGTGTTGATCCCCCGGGCCCAGCAGCGCCTGGGGCTGCGCCAGCCGGCCGATACCGACATCATCCTCCTGCCCGTCCCGGCCAAGCGGGCGGGGGAGGGAGTCCACTAGCGCCATGGCCAAACCCGCGGTCCGCATCCAGGCGATCCAGGCCCTGACGCTGGTCGCGCTGGTGGCGCTCGTCGGGCGCGCCGCCCAGGTGCAGCTGCTCGAAGGGAAACACTGGTCCGAGGAGGCGCGCGCCACGCGCACCGAGCGCCTGGAGCTGGAAGCGCGCCGCGGCAGCCTGAGTGATCGCCACGGCACGCCCATCGCCCTCACCCTCGAGACGTATCACGTCGGCGTCGCACCCAACGAGCTGCGGGACCCGGCGCGCGATGGCGCCGCGATCACCCGTGCGCTGCGGCTCTCGCCCGCGCAATGGCAGCTGGCCGCGCGCAAGCGCTACGCCTACTTCGGCGGGCCTTTCAGCGCGATTGCCGTGGATCCGCTCCGCCCGATCCGCGGCGTGCACCTGGAGCCGGTCCTGAACCGGTTCTATCCCGCGGCCGGGGTCGCGCGCGCCGTCATCGGCCGCGTGGGCGACGATGGGCGCGGTGCGTCCGGCCTCGAGAAGACGCTCGACAGCCTGCTGGCGGGCACGGCGGGCGCGGCCGTCGTGCTGAAGGACCGTGCGGGGCGCGAGTACGAATCACCGGCGCGGCTAATCGCCGCGCCCGTGCCGGGGAACGACGCGGTGTTGACGCTGGATGCGGAGCTCCAGGAAATCGCCCAGCGTGCGCTCGGCGACGCGCTGCGCCGCATGGACGCCGACGGCGGCGACGTGGTGATGCTCGACCCCATGACCGGTGAAGTGCTCGCCGTCGCCTCCCAGCGCCGCGACGGGGGCGTCCGGCCCAGCGCGTTCACCGAAACGTTCGAGCCCGGCTCGGTCGCCAAGATCTTCGCGGCCGCGGCCATGATCGCGCTCGACCGCGTGCGCCCTGCCGACCGCGTATCCGGGGAAGGCGGCCGCTACAAGCTCGCCGACCGCACCCTGGTGGACGACGAGCCGCTCCCTTCGCTCACCCTGGCCGACGCGATCCGCGTCTCGAGCAACATCGCGATGGCGAAGTTCGCGGCGCGCCTCGCGCCGCCCGAGCAGTACGGCGCGCTGCGCGACTTCGGCTTCGGCGCGCCGACGGGCATCGAGTTCCCCGCCGAGTCGCCGGGGCGGTTGCGACTGCCCGTCGAGTGGACACGGCCCAGCGCCGCGAGCCTGTCTATCGGTTACGAGCTGGCCGTGACGCCGCTGCAGCTCGCGGTCGCATACGCGGCCATCGCCAACGATGGCCTGCTGCTGCAGCCCACGCTGATCCGCGAAATCAAGAGTCCCGCCGGCGAAGTGCTCTACCGGCACCGCCCGGAGCCGGTGCGCCGGGCGATCGCGCCGGCCGTGGCCCGCCAGCTGCGGGAGCTGCTGCGCGGCGCCGTCGCCGGCGGCACCGGCAGCCGGGCGACGCTCGCCCACTTCCAACTCGCCGCCAAGACCGGCACGGCGCGGCGCGTCGTCGGCGGCCGCTACGCCCCTGGGCAGTACACGGCGTCGTTCGCGGCGCTGTTCCCGGCCGAGCACCCGCAGCTCGTCGTGGTCGTGAAGATCGACAACCCGAAGAAGGGGAGCTACTTCGCCGCCCAGACGGCGGCGCCGGTCACCCGCACCATGCTCGAGCAGGCGCTCGCCGCGCGAGACGTGGCGCTTGACCGGACGCGGCTCTCGACCGCTGCCCCGGCCGCACCAGTTGCCGCGCTCGAGGAGGACGACGGCGGCGTCGTGCCGTACGTGTTGAGTTGGCCGTTCCGGCCGGACACCGCGGGTTCCACCGCGCCCCTCCCCCGGCGGGCGGTTCCCGACATCGCCGGCCGCTCGCTGCGGGAGGCCGTGCGGGCGCTGCATCGCCGCGGCTTCCGGGTGGTCCTGAAGGGATGGGGCGTCGCCGCCCACACCTGGCCCGCCGCGGGGGACTCTGCCGCCGTGGGCGCGCTCGTGACGCTGTTCGCCTCGCCATCCAAGCCGTGAGCGGACTTCCTGCCATCGTCGAGGCGCTGCGCCACGCCGGCCTCCTGGTGCGCGCGCCCGAGCTGCTGCCCGCCATCACCGGCCTGACCGCCGACACCCGGAAGCTCGCCCCCGGGATGCTCTACTGTGCCGTGCGCGGCGCGGTCCAGGACGGCCATCGCTTCGTGCCCCAGGCGGCCGCCGCGGGAGCCGTGGCCGCTCTGGTGGAGGAAGCCCAGGCGGCGCCGTTCCCGCAGATCCTGGTGCGCGACGGTCGCCGTGCCGCCGCCGTCGCCGCCGAGACGTGGTACGGCCGGCCGGCCGCCAAGCTCGAGCTGATCGGTGTCACCGGCACCAACGGCAAGACCACCACCGTTACCCTCGCGCGCCACGTCCTCTCGGCCCTCTGGCCGACCGGCTCGATCGGCACCCTAGGGGCGTTCGATGCCACCGGCGCGCCCGTCGAGAGCGAGGCGGGCAACCTGACCACGCCCGGCCCTATCGATCTCCAGGCGACCCTCGCCGCCCTGGTCGCCCGCGGGGCGCGCGGCGCGGCGATGGAGGTCTCCTCGCACAGCCTCGACCAGGGCCGGGTGGACGGTCTCGTGTTCCGCGCCGCGATCTTCACGAATCTCACGCGCGACCACCTCGACTACCACAAGACGTTCGAGGACTACTTCCGCGCCAAGGCGAAGCTCGCCACCTACCTCGCTCCGAACGGGCTCGAGGTGGTGAACGCCGACGACCCCGCCTGGAAAAAACTGCGCCGCGCCGGCGAGCATCGCCGCATCACGTTCGGCGAGCGCGAGCCGGCCGACGTGACCGCGCGGAACGTGATCGTCGACGGGAGGGGCGCGCGCTTCGACCTGGTAGCGCCGCTCGGGCGCGCGGCCGTTGCGCTGCCGCTGCTCGGCCACTTCAACGTGGCGAACGCGCTCGGCGTCGCTGCCTGCGCCGTCGGGCTCGGACTCGCCGTGGACGAAGTGGCCGACCGGTTGACGCGCGCGCCGCAGGTCCCGGGCCGGATGGAGCGGATCGCGACGCGCCCCTGCGCGATCCTGCGCGACTACGCGCACACCCCCGACGCGCTCGAGCGGGCGCTCGAGACCGTCCGGCAGGTCACGACCGGGCGCGTGATCGTCGTGTTCGGGGCGGGGGGCGACCGCGACCGCGGCAAGCGCGCGCCGATGGGCGAGATCGCCGTGCGCCTCGCCGACGTCGCCGTCGCCACGTCCGACAACCCGCGGACCGAGGACCCCGAGCGCATTCTCGACGACGTCGAGGCCGGCATGGGCGCCAAGCCCCATCACCGGAACGCGGATCGCCGCCAGGCGATCGCCCTCGCCCTGGGGCTCGCGCGGGCGGGGGACACCATCCTGCTAGCGGGCAAGGGTCACGAGACCTACCAGGTGGTCGGCACCGTCAAGCAGCCCTTCGACGAGGGGACCGTGGTGCGGGAGCTCGGTGCCGCATGAGCTTCTGGACCGGTGACCGCGTGGCGCAGGCGCTCGGCGTGCCCGCACCCGCGCCGCTTTCGTTCAGCGGTGTCTCGACCGACACCCGTGATCTGAGCCCTGGCACGCTGTTCGTCGCCTTGAAGGGCGAGCGATTCGACGCGCACGCCTTTCTCGCCCAGGCCAAGGCGAACGGCGCTAGAGCCGCGGTGGTGCGGCGCGGCACGCCCGGAGTGGCCGGGCTTCCTGTCTTCGAGGTGCCCGACACCCTCGTCGCCCTGGGCGCACTCGCCCGGGCTCGGCGTCGGGCGCTTCCCGCGGGCGCCCCCGTGGTCGCCGTCACCGGGTCCAGCGGAAAGACGGCCACGAAGGAGATGATCCGAGCGGCCCTCGCGTCCCGGTATCGCACCCACGCCACCACCGGGAACCTCAATAACCTGGTCGGGGTGCCGCTGACGATCCTCGGCGCCCCGGCGGACACCCAAGCGCTCGTGGTCGAAGCGGGGGCGAGCCTGCCGGGGGAGATCCCCAAGCTCCGCGCCATCATCGAGCCGACCATCGGGGTGGTGACGAACGTCGGGTACGCCCATGTCGAGGGGTTCGGCTCGCTCGACGGGGTGCTTCGCGAGAAGGTGGCGCTGCTCGAGCGGGTCGGTGTCGCGGTCGTGGGGACTGACCCGCCGGCGCTCGCGGCCGAGGCGCGCAAGTGCGCTCGGACCATAGTGGCCGGCACGAGTGCCGCGGCCGAGGTGCGTCCTGAGAGCGTGGCGCTGAACGACGATGGCCGGCCGGAGATTGCCTGGCGCGGTCACCGGGTGACGCTCCCCGTGGTCGGCATGCATCAGGCGGAGAATGCGATGATCGCGGTAGCGGCGGCCGTCGAAGCCGGTGTGGAGCCGGGGCCTGCGCTCGGGGCCCTGGCGCGGGTCCAGCTGCCGGCCGGCCGGGGGAAGGTCGTCGAGGTCGGGGGGCTGACGGTGATCGACGACACCTACAACGCCAACCCCGCCTCGCTGCGCGCAGCGGTGGAGCTGGCGAGCTGGTTCGCCCGGCGGCGGGGGCGGCCGCTGGCTTTGATCGTGGGCTCGATGTTGGAATTGGGCGCCGAGAGTGCAAGATTGCACGCGGCGGCGGCGGGGGAGATCGTAGCCCTGAAGCCCGCGCTGGTCGGGGCGGTGGGGGCGTTCGGCCCGGCGTTCGAGCCGCACCGCCGCACGCTTGGCGACCGGCTGTTGGTCGCCCCCGACGCCGAGGCGCTGGGCCCGCGGCTCAAGGCGGCGCTGCGGGGCAACGAGATCGTGCTGCTCAAGGCGTCGCGCGGGGTCGCGCTGGAGCGCGTCCTGCGCCATCTCACCTAGCCAGCCGAGGACCGGACGTGCTCTATCATCTGCTCGCGCCGCTCGCGAAGAAGCACATCCTGTTCAATCTCCTCAACTACATCACCTTCCGCGCCGCTGGCGCGACGGTGACGGCGCTGTTCCTCGCCTTCGTCTGCGGACCATGGATCATCCGCCGCCTCCGCGATCTGAAGATCGGCCAGGTGATCCGCACGGAGGGGCCGGCGAGCCATCAGGGCAAGCGCGGCACGCCCACGATGGGCGGGTTCATCATTCTGCTCGCGACGGTCGTGCCGACGCTGCTGTGGGCCCGGCTCGACACCCGCTACGTGCTGGTCGCGGTCGTGGCGACGCTCTGGATGGGCGCGATCGGCTTCATGGACGACTACCTGAAGATCGTCCGCGGCAACTCGCAGGGGCTGGTCGCGCGCTGGAAGCTGGTGGGGCAGGTGACCTTCGGCCTCGCGCTCGGTGTGTTCCTCGTGCTCGTCCCGTTCGTGCCCGGGGCGGCGACATCCACCCAGCTCCCGCTGTTCAAGTACTACTTCCTCGTGCTGCCCTGGCCCCTCTACATCGCGTTCGTCACCTTCGTGGTCACGGCCAGCTCCAACGCCGTCAATCTCACCGACGGTCTCGACGGCCTCGCGACCGGGCTCACCGGGATCCTCGCCGCCACGTTTGCGATCTTCGCCTATGTCTTCGGCCGCGCCGACTGGTCGCGGTTCCTCGGCATCATGTACCTGAACGGCGCCGGCGAGCTCGCCGTCTTCTGCGCCGCGCTGATGGGAGCGGCGCTCGGCTTCCTCTGGTTCAACGCCCACCCCGCCCAGGTCATCATGGGAGACACGGGCGCCCTCGCCATCGGGGGCGCGCTCGGCAGCATCGCGATCATGCTCAAGGCGGAGTTCCTGCTGCTCATCGCCGGCGGCGTGTTCGTCGCCGAAACGATGTCGGTGCTGATCCAGGTGTACGTCTACCGCTGGAACAAGAAGCGCCGCGGCAAGGAGTACGCGGACGCCCACAAGGTGTTTCGCATGGCGCCGCTGCACCACCATTTCGAGAAGCTCGGCTGGGCCGAGCCGCAGGTGGTGATGCGGTTCTACATCCTCGGCGTGCTGTGCGCCGCCATCGCGCTCGCGACGCTCAAGGTGCGATGATCCCGGAGACGTGGCGCCGGGGCGTCGTCGCGGTGATCGGGCTGGGCAAAAGCGGCGTCGCCGCCACGCGGCTGCTGGCGCGGCAGGGCGTCCGCGTCTATGCGAGCGATGGCTCCGAGCATCCTTACGGTGGCGATGCCGTGGCCGCGCTGCGGGCGCTGCCGGGCGTCGAGGTGGACCTGGGGCGCCACGACTTGGCCAGGATCCGCGCGGCCGCGGGCGTCGTCGTCTCGCCCGGCGTGCCGGCCGAGGCGCCGCCGCTGGCCGCGGCGCGCGCGGCGGGCGTGCGCATCGTCTCCGAGCTCGACCTCGCGTTTCGCGCGCTCCAGGGCAAGGGCCTGCGCTGCGTCGCGATCACCGGCACGAACGGCAAGACCACGACCACAGCGCTCGTCGCGCACCTGTTGCGCGTCGGGGGCCTGCGGGCCGAAGCAGCGGGAAACATCGGCCGGCCGCTCGCCGACGTCGCGCTCGATGCGCAGCCGCTCGACTGGCTGGCGATCGAGGTGTCCTCGTTCCAGCTCCACGACAGCCCCACGTTCGCCCCCGACGTCGGCATCCTCACCAACCTCGCCCCCGACCACCTCGATCGGTATCCGTCGGTGGACGCCTACTACGCGGACAAGCGGCTGCTCTTCCGCAACGCCCACGAGGACAGCGTCTGGGTCGTGAACGGCGACGACCCGGCCGCGCTGGCGCTGGGGCAAGGGGCTCGGGGGACCACCGTGCGATTCTCACTGCGCGGCCCGGCCGACGGCTGGTACGACGCGCCGCAGCGGCGCCTGCGGCTCGGCGGCGCTGAGCTCCTGGCGCGCGACGACCTGCATCTGCTGGGCGACCACAACGTCGCCAACGCGCTCGCCGCCGCGCTCGCGGTGACCGTGGCCGGACTCTCGCCGGCCCGCATCGCCGACGGACTGCGCTCCTTCCGCCCCCTGCCACACCGGCTCGAGCTGGTGCGCGAGGTCGGTGGGGTGCGCTGGATCAACGACTCCAAAGCGACCAACATAGCCTCGACCGTTGTGGCCGTGGAGGCGATGGACCGTCCCTTCGTGCTCCTGCTCGGCGGCCGCCACAAGGGCGAGCCCTACACGCGGCTCGCGCCGCTGCTCGAGCCACGCTGCCGGATAGTGATCGCGTACGGTGAAGCCGGGCCGCTGGTCGAGCGGGACCTCCAAGGGCGGATCCCGCTCGAGTGCGGCACCACGTTCGAGGACGTCGTTGCCCGGGCACGCCGTCTAGCGCAGCCGGGCGACGCCGTGCTGTTGTCCCCCGCCTGCTCGAGCTACGACATGTTCCGGAACTATGAGGAACGTGGAGCCCTGTTCCGGAAGCTCGTGGAGGCCATGTGACCGAGCGCCGTTGGGAAACACGTCTCCTCGGCGTGCTGGCGGCGGTGCTCGTCGTGTTCGGGCTCGCCGCGGTGTACGGCGCTTCGAGCCTCGTCACGACCTCCGGCGGGCAGGTCGGGGCCGCGTTTGCCCTGCGCCAAGGCGTCGGCGCCGTCGTCGCCGGGCTGATCGCGACCATCCTCGCCCGCACCGACTACCACGCCTGGCAGCGCTGGGCTTGGCCCATCCTCGGCGTCGTCGCGTTCCTGCTGCTCTTGCCCCTGCTGCCGTTCACGCACCGGGTGGCCCCGGTGATCAACGGCGCGCGCCGCTGGGTCAACCTCGGCATCGTCACCGTGCAACCGTCCGAGCTCGCCAAGTTCGCGGTCGTCGTGTGGACCGCGATGCTCGCCGCCAAGAAGGGCGAGCAGATCCGCACGTTCAAGACAGGTCTCGTACCTTTCCTGGTGATCCTCGGCCCGGTCATCGCCCTCATTTTCCTCGAGCCGAATCTCTCGATGGCCCTGCTCATGACGATCCTCGCGGGCACGCTGCTGTTCGCCGCCGGCGCGCGCATCGGCCACTTTCTGCTGCTCGGCGTGGCGGCGACGCCGCTGCTGTTTGGCGCGGTCTCCAGCGCGCAATACCGGCTGGCCCGCGTCCTCACGTTTCTCAACCCGGGGAGCGCGCCGGCAGAAGCGAGCTTCCAGGTGCACCAGTCTCTCGTGGGCATCGGGGCGGGGAAGCTCATGGGCGTCGGGTTCGGCCAGGGGCAGCAGAAGCTCGGCTACCTCCCCTATGCATACTCCGACTTCATCTACTCGACGATCGGCGAGGAGTGGGGCTTCGTCGGCGTGCTCGCGATCGCGCTGCTGTTCGGCACCTTCGTCTGGCTCGGGTTCCGCATCGCCCGTTCGGCGAGCGATCCGTTCGGCCAGCTCCTCGCGGTCGGCTGTACGGCGATGATCGGTCTGGGCGCCGTCCTGCACATCGGCGTCAGCCTCGCCGTCCTGCCTGCCACCGGCATCACACTTCCATTCATCTCGTACGGCCGCTCGAGCCTGCTCGTCTCGCTGCTCGCGACCGGCGTGCTGATCAGCGTGGGTCAGGGGCGCGGGCGCGGGGGAGCTTCGGCGACGTGACGCGGGTGCTCCTCGCCGGCGGCGGCACCGGCGGGCACTTGATGCCCGGGCTGGCGCTCGCCCAGGCATTGGTCGAGGCCCGCCCCGACGTCGAGCCCGTTCTCGTGGGCGCCGAACGAGGTATCGAGGCGCAGGTGCTGCCCAGGTACCCCTACCGCTTTCATCTGTTGCCCCTCGAACCGGTGTACCGCCGTGCCTGGTGGCGCAACGCGCGCTGGCCGGTGATCGCCTGGCGCGCCTGGCGCGCCGTGGGGCGGGTGCTGGACGCGGAGCGGCCGGTGATCGTCATCGGCACCGGCGGCTACGCGGCCGGACCGGTGGTGTGGCGTGCGCAGCGGCGTGGTATTCCTACCGTGCTTCAGGAGCAGAACGCGTTCCCGGGGCTCGCCACGCGGTGGCTGGCACACCGCGCCCGTCAGATCCACCTCGGCTTTCCCGAGTCGCGCGCGCGACTGGCCCCGGGCAATACGACGGAGGTCTTCACGCTCGGCAATCCGATCCGTCCGCCCGTCGCGGGCGACCCGGCGGCGGCTCGGCGTGCCTTCGGGCTCGAGCCCGATCGTCCCACCATTCTGGTGTTCGGCGGAAGTCAGGGCGCGCGCGCGCTGAACTTCGCGCTCGCCGGGGCGCTCGAACATCGGCTGCTGCCGGATGTAAACGTGCTGTGGGGGACCGGGACGGTCCACGCTGCGGCGCTGGCCGGTTACGCAGCCGCCGGCCGCGTCGTCGTGCGCGGTTTCTTCGATCCCATGGCCGACGCCTACCGCGCCGCCGATCTCGTGGTGTGCCGAGCGGGCGCGATGACCGTGGCCGAGTTGTGCGCGTGGGGGAAGGCGAGCGTGCTCGTGCCACTCCCGACCGCCGCGGCCGATCATCAAACTTTCAACGCGCGCGCACTCGCGGCTGCTGACGCGGCGGTGCTGCTCCCAGAGAGCGAGCTCGATGCCAACCGGCTCGCGCGCGACCTGGGCGGACTGCTCGCCCAACCGAGTCGACTCGAATCGCTGGCCGGTGCCGCTCTCGGTCGCGGCCACCCCAATGCGTCCCGAGAGATCATGTCGAATATTTTGACACTAATGGGGTAACCTCAAGCTCTTTCGCAAGTTTAGTAGAATCGCTATATTAGCCCCCCACAGATGACCTTGTTTGCACTCGGAGATCCCCGTCCGATCCACTTCATGGGCATTGCAGGAGCGGGGATGAGCGCGCTGGCGTTGCTCGCCAGACAACAGGGTGTGGCCATAACCGGTTGTGATATCGACCCTTCGGGAGCAGCCGATCTGGCAGCCCTGGGGGTCCAGATTTGGCGGGGACACGACGCTGGGCACCTGGATGGGGCTCGGGCTGTCGTAGTGACCGCTGCGGTAGCCCAGGAGGAGGAAGAGTTGGTGCGCGCGCGCACCCTGGGCATTCCGGTGGTACGGCGGGCCGACGCCCTCGGCCAGGTCGTTGCCGGGGGGACGGTCGTGGCGGTCGCCGGCACACACGGCAAGACCACCACGACGGTCATGGTGACGGAGGCTCTGGCGGCCGCCGGACGAGACCCTACGGGGATCGTCGGCGGCCGCGTCGCGCGATGGGGCGGGAATGCCCGGCTGGGGAGCCGCGAGCTGTTCGTGGTCGAAGCGGACGAATTCGATCGCGCCTTCCTCTCGCTGGCGCCCACGGTCGCGGTGATCACGAACGTCGAGGCCGATCACCTCGAGTGCTACGGCAGCGTGGCCGCCCTCGAGACGGCGTTCGCGCAGTTCGCGCGCCGTGCGCGGCGGGTGATCGTCGGCGCGGACGACCCGGAGGGGGGCGCGCAGCGGGTGGCGGCGAACTTGGCCGTTCCGCTCTGGCGAGTGGGAACCGGCGAGCACGCCGACGTGCGGATCGTGGACACCGAATTTGCGGCGACCGGGTCTCAGGCGCGCGTGGAGCTACCCGGTGGCCGGCGCGTGACGCTGCGGCTGCGGGTCCCGGGCATGCACAATGTACGCAACGCGGCGGCGGCGCTCGCCGTCGTGGTTGCGCTGGAGGCGGACTTGGAGCCGGCGACGGCCGCACTGGCGGAGTTCAGCGGCGTTGCGCGCCGGTTCGAGCGGCTGGGCGAGGCGGGTGGCGTGACCGTCGTGGACGACTACGCACACCACCCGACCGAAGTGGGGGCCACTCTGGCCGCGGCGCGTCAGGCCTTTCCGGGCCGCCGTCTGGTGGCGGTGTTTCAGCCGCATCTGTATTCGCGCACCCAGCTCCACGGTGACGCGCTGGGACGGGCGCTTAGCGCGGCGGACGTCGTGGTGGTGGCGCCGATCTACGGCGCACGGGAGCAGCCGCTCCCGGGCGTGACGGCCGACCTGGTGGCGCGCGGTGCGATCCGGGCCGGAGCGACGACCGTGGCGGTACGCGAGCGGGCGGCGCTCACGGAGCGGGTAGCCCGCGCCGCCCGGCCTGGTGACGTGGTCTTCACGCTCGGCGCGGGGGACATCACGCGGGTCGGCCCTGAGTTGTTGGATAGGTTGGGGAGAGGGGACGCGGGAAGGGGGAAGGGGCGATGAAGTGGTCGCTCCGGTTGCCCCGCGGTCGCGCGGTCTGGGTGGCCGGCGGCTGCGCTCTTCTCGCGACGGCGTGGGTGGGAACGCCGGCGCTGCTGCGGCGGCTGTCGTTCTTCCGAGTGCGGCAGGTCGAGCTGGTGGGCGTGCGGCATCTGGCGCCCGCGTCGGTGATTGCCGCGCTCCGGCTGGCGGAGCGGGCGAGCGTCTTCGACGATACGCGGCGGCTCGCGGAGCGGGTCGCGGCCCTGCCGGGGGTGGCGCAGGCGCGGGTGGCGCGGCGGCTGCCGGGCGCGCTCCGGGTGGTCGTGCGCGAGGTGGAGCCGGTAGCGTTCGTGCCGGGGCCACGCGGGCTGGCGGTCGTGGACGCGCTCGGGCGTGCGCTGCCGTTCGACCCGTCGCGGAGCGAGCTGGATCTGCCGATCGCCGCGACGGCCGACTCGGGTGTGCTGGCGGTGCTGGCGTTGATCCAGTCGGTGGATGCGACGCTGTACCAGGATATCACGGCTGCGCGCCGGATGAGTGGCGAAGGGCGCGGGGACGTCATGCTCGAATGGGGACCCCGGCGCGTGCTGCTGCGACGCGACGCGGGTCCGGAGGTCATACAAGCGGTGGTGCTCGTGGCGCAGGATCTGGCAGCCAAGGCACGGCCCTACGGGGAGCTCGACGCGCGCTACGCCGGTCAGGTGGTAGTGAGGCGGCGGGCGACCGGAGCAGCGAGGCGCGGCGCGTGAGTCGTGACCGTCGCCTCGTCGCGGGGCTGGACCTCGGCAGCACAAAGACGTGCGCGGTGATCGCCGAGGTCGTGGGGGACCTGCCGCGGCAGCCGATCGCCAAGGTGCTCGGCGTCGGCCTCGCGAAGAACGCGGGCGTGCGCCGCGGGGTGGTGCGGGACATCGAGGAGACGATGCGCTCGATCGTCGCTGCGCTGCGCGACGCCGAGCGGATGGCCGGGGTCAAGGTGCCGGGTGTCACCTGCGGCATCGCCGGCGAGCACGTGGCGGCCCGCACGTCGTCGGGCGTGGTGGCGGTCAGCGGGGACGAGATCACGCCCAACGACGTCGCCCGGGTGAACGAGGTGGCGCGCGCGATCTCGCTGGGCCGCGACCATGAGCTGCTGCACGATATCCCGCAGGAGTACATGGTGGATCAGCAGCGCGGGATCAGCGACCCCGTCGGGATGACGGGGATGCGGCTCGAGGTGGAGATGTACCTCGTCACGGTGCAGTCCACCGCCGCCCAGAACCTGCGCAAGAGCGTGCAGCGTGCGGGCTACCGCGTGGCGGACCTGGTGCTCGAGCCGCTGGCGGCGTCGTACGCGGTGCTGACGGACGACGAACGGGAGCTGGGGGTCGCGCTGGTCGAGGTCGGAGGGGGCTCGACGGGGGTCGCGATCTTCCACGAGGGGAAGATCCGGCATCTGGCGTCGATCAAGTTCGCCGGCAACAACGTAACGAACGACGTGGTACAGGGGTTGGGCGTGACGCAGGCGGACGCCGAGCGGCTGAAGGAGCGGCACGGCGCCGCCTACCAGCCACTGGTGGACGCGGCGGAGATGCTGGCGTTGCCCTCGACGCCGGGCCAGGGCGAGCGGCAGGCGTCGCGGGAGCTGCTGGCGCACATCATCCACCAGCGCGTGGACGAGATCTTTCATCTGGTCGGCAAAGAATTCGAGCGCGCGGGGTACGGTCCGGGACAGTTGCCGGCGGGGGTGGTGTTGACGGGCGGCACGGCGCACCTGCCTGGGATGGTGGAGTTGGCGCGGGACGCGTTCGCGATGCCGGTACGCGCCGGCGCCCCCGAAATCGGGATCTCGGGGCTGGTGGACAGTGTGCAAGCGCCGCGCTACGCGGTGCCCGTGGGGCTGGTGTTGTACGCCGCCCGCAAGCTGGCGCAGAGCGGGTCGTCCGGCGGCTCCTTGGTGGGGCGGCAGAGCGGGAGTGGGGTTGGGGCGGGGAGGGGAGGGCAGCGGGGAGGAAAAAGCGACGGTCTGGACCGGTGGTTGGGGCCGATGAAACGATGGCTGCAGGACTTCTTCTGATCGGGGACCCGAGAACGCCATGATCTTCGAGCTCGAAGAGACCGTAGCGCAGAACGCCCGGATGAAAGTCGTCGGCGTCGGTGGCGGCGGCGGTAACGCCCTGAACCGGATGGTCGACGAGGGGGTGCGGGGGGTCGAGTTCATCTCCTGCAACACCGACGCCCAGGCGCTGCTCAACAACAAGGCCGACGTCAAGGTCCAGATCGGCAAGAAGCTCACCCGCGGACTGGGCGCCGGCGCCCGGCCGGAGATCGGTCGCCAGGCGATCGAAGAGAACCGCGACGAGGTGCTGCACTCGCTCCAGGGGGCCGACCTCGTGTTCGTCACCTGCGGCATGGGTGGGGGCACCGGCACCGGCGCGGCGCCGATCATCTCGCAGGTGGCCCGTGACCTCGGCGCCCTCACGATCGGCATCGTCACTAAGCCGTTCCTGTTCGAGGGCCGCAAGCGGATGCGCCAAGCGGAAATGGGCATCGCCGAGATGCGCAAGCACGTCGACACGATGATCGTCGTGCCGAACGAGCGGCTGCTCGCGGTGGTGGGCAAGGGAATTCCGTTCCAGGATGCGCTCAAGAAGGCCGACGAGGTCCTGCTGCACGCGACCCAAGGCATTTCCTCGCTCATCTGCGTGACCGGCCTCGTCAACGTCGACTTCGCCGATGTCCGCACTGTGATGCAGAACGGCGGCTCGGCGCTCATGGGCACGGGCACCGGACGCGGCGAGAATCGCGCGATGGAAGCCGCGCAGCAGGCGATCTCGAGCCCGCTGCTCGACAACATCTCGATCGCCGGTGCCACCGGGGTGCTCATCAACATCACCGGCGGCGAAGATCTCACGCTGGGTGAGGTGACCCAGATCAGCGAGGCGATCCACGACGCGGCGGGCGACGAGGCCGAGATCATCTTCGGTGCGGTCAACGATCCCGCCATGCACGGGGAGGTGCGCATCACGGTGATCGCGACCGGGTTCGACCGGGCCGGCGCCGAAGCCGCCGTCGGCGGCCGCCCGGCACCGGGCGTGCTCCCGTTCGAGAAGCGTCCGTCGCGGCCCACGCCGGCGCCGCCCCCCGGCTACCCCAAGTCGGCCGACGTGCCCGCCTCCGCTCCCACGGTGCGCCGCGCCACGTCCACGCCCCCCCCGTCGGAGATCAACGAGATGGAGATCCCGACCTTCATCCGTCGGCAGATGGACTGATGGCGTGGCGCCGGAGCCACTACGTTGCGGCCGGGGTGCTGGCGGCCGGCGCGCTCGGCGGCATCGGCCGGGCCGCGTGGCCGCGGCGCCCCCTCATCGCGCGGCCGATCATCGTGGACCAGGCGTATCAGGAGTTCACCGACAAGCTCGGTCCGCGCGAGACCCTCTCCGACGTGCTGGCCCGCGCGGGAATCACCGGGGTGGACTACGCCCGCTTGCTGCGCGCCGCCACCGCGCTCGACGTACGCCGCCTGCGCCAGGGTCTGGTCTTCCACTTCCGTCGCGTCCGCACCGCGCCGCTGGTGAGCCGGGTCATGGTGCGCCCCGCCTACGATCACCGCCTCTGGCTGGTCCGGGGCAGAGGCGACTCCGGCTGGGTCGAGACGGTCGAGCGCATCCCCTGGACCTTCGCCCGCACGCGGATCACCGGCCAGATCGAAACGTCGCTCTACGACGCGCTCGACCTGGCAGTGGCCGACTCCATCCTCCCCGCCGGCGAGCGGCAGGCGCTGGCCTGGGCGATCGCCGATGTGTACGACTGGGAGGTGGACTTCACGCGCGACGTGCGCCCGGGTGACCGCTTCGAAGTGCTGTTCGAGCGGCTGCAGTCGCCCGACGGGGAGCGCCGCTTCGGCCGCATCCTCGCCGCACGCGTCGATGCGGCGAAGTCGCCGAACTACGCGTTCTACTTCGCGACGGGAACGGGCGGTGGCTACTACGATGAGCGCGGCCGCTCGTTGCGCCGGGCGTTTCTGCGGGCGCCGTTGGCGTTCCGGCACATCTCGAGTCGTTTCGGGAGCCGCTTCCATCCGATCCTGCACACCTGGCGCAACCATGAAGGCACCGACTTCTCGGCGGCCTACGGTACGCCGGTGCGGGCTTCGGCTGACGGCGTCGTGTCGCGGCTGGAATACGAGGCGGGCGGCTACGGCAACCTGATCGAGCTGCGGCACGTGAACGGCATCCGCACCCGCTACGGACACCTCTCGAGGTTCGCCGGAGGTCTCCGCGTCGGTCAGCGGGTCAAGCAGAGCGAGACGATCGGCTACGTCGGATCGACCGGCCTCTCGACCGGCCCGCACCTGCATTACGAGTTCCTGGTGAACGGCCGCGCCACCAACCCGCAACGCAAGGACATGGGCGCGGGCACGCCGGTGCCGGCCGGGTTCAAGGACGCCTATGACACCGCGCGGGCGGGCCTGCTCGCGCTGCTGGAGCCGCTTCCGCCACCGGCCCGGCCGGTCGCGGCCGGCGCGACGGCCACCGCCGCGCGCGAGTAGCTTCCTCTCCATCCGATGGAGCTCTATCCCGCCGTGGACGTGCAGGGCGGGCGCGTGGCGCGTCTCCGCCCGAGCGCGGCGCACCCGGCCACCGCCGCCGACCCGGTCGCCGTCGCGGCCGGGTTCGCACGCGCCGGCGCCCGCTGGGTGCACTTCGTGGACCTGGACCGCGCCGTGGGACGTGGTGACAACCGCGACCTGGCGCGGGCGTTCCTCGCCGCGGCCCAGATCCCGGTCCAGGTCGGCGGCGGCCTGCGCAGCGAGGAGGCGATCGAAGAGATGCTCGCCTGGGGAGCGACGCGGGTGGTGATCGGCACGAAGGCCGCGACGGACTCGGCGCTGGTCGCGCGGCTGCTCGCCCGCCACGGGCCCGAGCGGCTGGCGATCGGGATTGACGCCAAGGAGGGCAGGATCGCCGTCCGCGGCTCGTCCGAGGCATTCGAGGAGACCCCTGTCGCGCTGGCCGTGCGCGTGCGGGACGAGGGCGCCCGCACGGTGATCTACACCGACGTCACGCGGGACGGCACCCTCACCGGTACCGACGTCGCGGGCGCACGCGCGATCGGCCTCCTGGGCCTCGATGTCATCGCGTCGGGCGGGGTCGCTTCGCTCGAGGACCTGCGCGCCGTGCGCGCCGCGGGACTCGCCGGTGCGATCGTCGGTCGGGCGTTGCACGACGGTCGATTCACGCTCGCGGAGGCCCTCGCGTGCGTCGCCTGACGCCCGTGCTGGTGCTGCTGCGGGCTGCAGGGCTCGCCGCGCTGCTCCTGCTCTTCTGGAATCCCACCACCGCCCGCGAGATCCCAGGCGGCGACCGCCCACTGGTCCTCCTCGACGCCTCGCTCAGCATGACCGGGGCGCCCTGGCGCGCGGCGCTCGACACCGCGCAGGCGATCGCGCGCGCCGGGCATGGTTTGATTTGGCGCTTCGGCGACCGCGTGGCCGCGTTCGACACCGCGCCCCCCGGCGATGGCGCGAGCCGACTCGGCCCCGCGCTCGACGCCGCGGCGGCCCGCGGCGGCCCGCTCGTGGTCGTGACCGACGGTGCGCTGAGCGATACCGCCGACTTACCAGCCGATCTGCGGGCCCGGGCCCGGGTGATCGTGCTCCCGCGTTCCGCGTCATTCGACGCGTTCGTCGCGTCCGTCTCCGGCCCGCGACGGCTCATGGCGGGGGATACCCTCGTCCTACGGGTCACCCTCGGCACAGCGGGGAAGCGGGAAAGGGGAGCAGGGAAGGGTACAGCGGTCCTCGCGGTGAGCTCTGGTGGTCGTCGTCTTGCCTCTCAACAGGTCTCGCTGCCGGACAGCGGCACGATCACGACGGGTATCACCCTTCCCCCTAGCCGCCTTCCCCCTCCCGGTTGGTCCGCCCTCGAGGTGCGACTGAGCCATGTGCCCGGTGATGCCGAGCCCCGCGACGACGCGCGCTGGCTCGTGGTAGAGGTGAGCGCCCAGCCGGCCGCGGTGGTGCTCGGCTCGCCCCCAGACTGGGAGTCGCGCTTCCTCGCGCGCGTCCTCGGCGACGTGGCGCGCGTGCCGCTCAAGCTGTACGTGGAGACGGAGCCCGGCCGCTGGCGCGACGGCGCCACTCTCTCCCCAGTTTCGGCGGTCGAGGTCGCCCGGGCCACGGCGGGCGCACGGCTCGTCGCGCTGGTCGGCGGCCCGGCGCGATTCGCCGCGTTCCGGATGAGTGGCGGCGTCCTCTCGTTCGTGGCAGAGGGGGGGGGAGGGGGGGGAGGGGGAAGTCGGGAGGGCGACTGGTATGCGGACCCGCCGTCCCCCTCGCCCCTGACCGGCGCGCTTGCGGGGATCATCTGGGACTCGCTGCCGCCCCTGGCGGCCGTTGCCGACCTGCCGCCCGACAGTACCGCGGTTCCCGTGATCGCGGCGCGACTGGCGCGGCGCGGGGCGCCGCGTCCGGTCGTGGTGCTGAGCGAGTCGCCGGGAGGCCGCCGCGCCACGGTGGCCGCCGCCGGCCTGTGGCGCTGGGCGTTTCGCGGTGGCGCCAGCGAGCAAGCGTATCGAAGCCTGGTCGCGGCACTGGCGGATTTTCTGTTGGGCGAGCGGGGTGCGAGAGGCGGCGCGCGCGTGGTGCCCGTCACCTACGAGACTCCGAACGGTCTGCCGCTCCGCTGGCGCTGGAATGGGCGCGGTGCGGCGGAGGACGTGGCGATCACGCTGACCGACGGTCGAGGCGAGCGGAGCGACACGCTGCGGTTCGACGCCGGCGGTCAGACGGAGCTGCGGTTGCCGCCGGGTGTGTACCGCTACGCGCTGCGCGGCAGTGGTGGACAGGGCGTCGTGGTGGTGGAGGAGTACTCTGACGAATGGCGACCCGCCACGCCGGCGTTGCGCGCGCAGCCGGGGGTGTCCGTCGCGCGCCTCCAGTCGACGGGGTTGCGGGATCGGTGGTGGCTGTTCGTGGTCGCGATCGCGGCGTTCGCGGCCGAGTGGGCGTGGCGTCGCCGGCACGGCTTGCCCTAATGGGTTTGTGGGCGCGATTGGCCCGCGCCTGGTCGCGCGACGGCGCCGCGGCGCGGGAGGAAGCCGAGCGGATTCTGCTGGAGGCGGACGTGGGCCCCGCCGCCGCGACCGAGCTGCTGGAGCTGATGGATCGGGTCCCGGCGGCGGAGCGTCAGGCGGCGCTCGAGGGCGCGGTGGCGGAGCTACTCGCCGGTCCGGATGACCCGGGCGCGTTGGCGACGGCCGCCGTCCCGCCGACGGTGATCCTCGTGTTCGGGGTCAACGGGGTCGGCAAGACGACGACGGTCGCCAAGCTGGCGCGGCGGCTCCAGACGGACGGTCGGCGTGTGCTCCTCGCCGCGGCGGACACCTTCCGCGCCGGCGCGGTGGAGCAGCTGCAAGTCTGGGCCGGGCGGCTCGGCGTCCCGTGCGTTGGGGGAGGGGCTGAGCCTGCGGCCGTCGCGTTCGACGCGCTGCAGGCGGCGCGCGCCCGCGGCTGCGACACGGTGCTCGTGGACACCGCCGGCCGGCTGCACACCGAGGAGCGACTCCTCGAGGAGCTGAAGAAGGTGGCGCGCGTGGTCGCCAAGCAGCACCCCGGGGCGCCGCACGAGTCGCTGCTGGTGCTCGACGCGACGGTCGGTCAGAACGCGGTGCACCAGGCCCGGGTGTTCGGGGTCGCCGTGCCCCTGACCGGGCTGATCGTCACCAAGCTCGACGGCACCGCGCGCGGCGGGAGCGTGGTGGCGCTGCGGCGGGCCGTGAATGTCCCGATCCGGTTCCTCGGCACCGGTGAAGGCCTGGGCGATCTCGAGGTGTTCGACGCGACACGATACGCCAAACGGCTCGTGAGCGAGTGACGCTCGAGCTCACCACCTCGGTCAAGTATCTCAAAGGCGTAGGGCCCAAGCGCGCCGAGGCCCTGGCCCGGCTCGGCGTCCGCACCGCCGGCGACCTCCTCTATCACACGCCGCACCGCTACCTCGACGCGACGGCCATCACGCCGCTGGCGCAGGCCCGGGTAGGAGGCGAGGTGAGCTGCGTCGGCCGCGTGGTGAGCACCGGGATTCTGCCCACGCGACGGGGACTACGCGTGTTCCGAGCGGTCCTCAAGGACGACAGCGGGCTGCTCGAGTGCGCGTGGCCCGGCCAGCCCTTCCTCGAGCGCCAGATCAAGGCCGGTCAGCTGCTCCTCGTCACCGGACCGGTGCGCTACTACCACGGCCGCCAGCTGACGCCGCGCGAATTCATCGTGCTCGCCGACCAGAAAGAAGAAGGGCCTGACCGCGGCCTCGTGCTCCCGGTTTATCCCGCGACGGAAGGTCTGACGCACAAGCAGATCCGTCTCCTGGTGCAGCAGCATCTGGACACGCTCTTGGCCCTGGCGGCGGACCCGCATCCCCCCGCGCTCCGCCAGGGGCTGGGGGTCCCGGAGCTGCGGTCGGCCCTCGCGGCGGTGCACCGACCGGACACGGTGGAGGCCGCCGAGAGCGGGCGGAGGCGGCTTGCCTTCGACGAGTTCTTCGATCAGCAGCTGGTCCAGGCGCGGGCCCGGTTCCTCGCGAAACGGGTCCGAGCGGGAGGAGGGATCCGCTTCGTCGTGAAGAAGGAGCTGACCACCCGCCTCAAGGAGCACCTGCCGTTCGAGCTCACCGCCGACCAGCGCCAAGCGATCCGGGAGATCACCGACGACATGACGGCGTCGGAGCGCATGCACCGGTTGTTGATGGGTGACGTGGGGACCGGCAAGACGGTCGTAGCGCTATTCGCGATGCTGCTCGCGGCCGAGAACGGCTACCAGGCCGCTCTCATGGCGCCGACCGAGCTGCTCGCCGAGCAGCACCTTGCGACGCTGGAGCGGCTGCTCGCGCCGCTGGCCATCCGACCGGAGCTGTTGGTGGGCCGGCTCTCGGCCGCCGAGAAAGCGGCGGCGCGGGCGCGCATCGCGGGCGGCGGAGCGCGACTCGTGGTGGGGACGCACGCGCTCATCCAGGAGTCCGTGGCGTTCCATCGCCTCGGTCTGGCCGTGATCGACGAGCAGCACCGCTTCGGCGTGGAGCAGCGGGCGGCGCTCGCGGAGAAAGGCGACGCGCCCGACGTCCTGCTCCTCACCGCGACGCCGATCCCGCGCTCGCTGGCCCTCACCCTGTACGGCGACCTCGACGTGACGCAGATCCGGGAGCGGCCGCCGGGGCGGGGCACGGTCAAGACCGCGCTGCGCACCGACGCGGCCCGGGAGAAGATCTATGAGTTCCTGCAAGGCGAGTGCGCCGCGGGCCGGCAGGCATACGTCGTCTATCCCGTGATCGAGGAATCCGAGCGCGCCGACCTCAAAGCCGCCACGACGATGGCCGCGACGCTCAAGGACCGCTTCCCCGAGTTCCGGGTGGGCCTCGTGCACGGCCGCCTGAAGGCCGACGAGCGCGACGACGTGATGCGAGCGTTTCGCGACAACACGATCCAGATCTTGGTGGCGACGACGGTGATCGAAGTCGGGATCGATGTGCCCAACGCGACGGTGATGCTGATCGAGCACGCCGAGCGCTTCGGCCTGGCGCAGCTGCACCAGCTGCGCGGCCGCGTGGGCCGTGGGGCGGCCGCCAGCCATTGCATCCTGCTCTCGAATGTGCCGGAGGCGGCCGCACGCCTGCAGCCGTTCACCGAGACCACGGACGGCTTCGCGATCGCCGAGCTGGACTTGCGGGAGCGCGGCATGGGGGAGTTGGCCGGGGCGCGGCAAGCGGGGGGCGTGCCGCTGCGCTGGGCCGACTTCGCGCGCGACCTCGACCTGCTCGAGGCGGCCCGCCGCGCGGCCAAGGAGATCATCGCCGCGGATCCGGCGCTCGTGAAGTCGCAGCACGCGGCCTACCGGGCGCGCATTCTCCAGCGGTATGAGCGGGGGTTCGAGCTGTTCCGGGTCGGCTAGAAGGGAATCCGCACGCCCACTCGCGTCGCACGTCCCCCGAGGTCGGGCGTCACCTCGAGACCATGGAAGGGAATGTTCTCCGGTCCCTTGTCCGGACGCAGGTCGGCGAGGAACAGCGCGGCGGCGGTGAGCAGGCTGAGCTGGCCGCCGATCAGGCGGCGCCGCGCGCGGTGGTCGTAGTAGATCGCCTTCTCGTAGTGGAATTCGGGTGCGTAGGTCGTGTACCGGTCGTCGGGTCCGGTGGTGCAGTCGGTGTTGTGCGCGCGGCAGAGGGCGAGCAGCTGGTCCCACTCGCGGGCTGAGTGTTCGTGCTCCCGGACCGCGAGCGCGGTGAGGCCGATGGCGCCCGCGGCCGCCAGCCACTTTCCGTAGTGCACCACGCCCCGACGCCACACGCTCCGATCGGCCGGCACGCCGGGGGCGGTAGGAGGGGGATTCGCGCTCTGTGCCGGGGCGGGCGCCGAGGCGGCGAGAGCGAGGCCGAGGGCGAGGACGAGCGGGCGGCTCATCGGAATGCCCGAATATCGCCGCGACCCGCCACCACGACCAGCTGGCGGCCCTGCACCACTGGCGGCTCCTCGACCGGCCCGTCGACCTGCGTCCGCCACAGGACCGACCCGTCGGTGCGGCTGACCAGCAGCACCTCGCCGCTCACCCCTGCCGCAAGGACGCCAGCCGCGATGGGTGTAGGCCCGGCGGTCGCGACCACGTCCAGATCGAACGACCGCGCCGCGGCCGGGGCGTTCACGGGAATGATCCACAGCCGGCCGTTGCGCGCGAGCGCGTACAGGGTGTCCCGCGCCAGCGCCGGCGCGCCGTACACCGCGTCCCCGGCGCGGTGATCCCAGAGGATGTGGAGCGCGGGCAGCTCCACCGCCAACACGTGCCCGTCGGTGGTGCCGCAGTACAGCCGGTCGGCCGCGAGCGCGGGGGCCGCGAGCACGGTCCCCGGGGTCGCGAGGCGTCCCTCCACCTCGCCCGAGGCGGCGTTCAGCAGGTACAACGTGTCCGCGTCGGTCGCGACGGCCAGTCCGTGGCTCGTCGGTACGGGCGCCGCGTGAATGGCTCCCGCCAGCCTGCGGCGCCAGCGGATGGCGCCCGTTTCCGGGTCGAGGCGCATCACCTCACCGCGCTCGGTCCCGGCATACAGGGCGTCGCCGTCGAAGGCGAGCGGAGCTTGAATCCCGCCGGTGTTGGTCTTCCAGATCGTCTTGCCGGTCCGCAAGCGCAGGGCGTACACCCGTGCGTCGGGAGAAGCCTCGGTCGCGACGTACAACCGGTCCTCGTCGAGGAGCGGGCCGCCATGGATGGTGCCCCCGACCCGGCTGCGCCACAACACCTCGCCGGTCTCGCGGTTGAGCAGCACCACGGAGCGGTCCACGGTGCCGACCGCGATGACGCTCTCGCCGAGCGCCGGTGCGCCCCGCACCGCCCGGCCGACGTCGGTGCGCCACTGGAGCCGGGGGTCGAGGTTCAAGGACTCGGCTGCCGAGGCGTCGTGCCGGGGTGTGCCCAGATACGTGGGCCAGGTCTGCTCCTGGCGGTCCGGCCCGAATCTCACGGGTGGGACGCAAGACGTCGCGTTGACAGCCCAGAACACCGCCACTAGTATGCCGCGCCTATGCCTGCGCCACCTCGGATCGACACGCTCCCCGGCCTGATCGGCCAGGTCGTCACCGTGCGCGGGTGGGTGATGACCACCCGCTCGAGCGGCAAGATCGCCTTTGTGGTGCTGCGCGACGGGACGGGCTATCTGCAAGCGGTCCTCTCCAAGAAGGACGTTCCGGAGTCGGCCTGGGAAGCGTTCGGGAGGCTCACCCAGGAAACCTCCGTCGAGGTCACCGGCACCGTGCGCGCCGAGCCGCGCGCCCCCGGCGGAGGTGGCCTCGAGCTGCAAGCGACCGACCTTGCCGTGTTCGGGCCCAGCGTCGACTTCCCGATCACGCCTAAAGAACATGGAACGGCATTCCTGTTCGAGCATCGGCACCTGTGGCTGCGCAGCCGCCGGCAGGTCGCGATCGCCCGCGTGCGGCACGAGGTGATTCAGGCGATCCGCGACTTCTTCTACGAGCGCGGCTTCACGCTGGTCGACACGCCGATTCTCACCGGCTCGATCGGCGAGCACGCGGGGACGCTGTTCGCGACCGACTATTTCGATCTCGGAAAGGCCTTCCTCGCCCAGACCGGTCAACTCTACGTCGAGGCGGCGGCGGCTGCCCTCGGCAAAGTGTACTGCTTCGGCCCCACCTTCCGCGCCGAGAAGTCGAAGACGCGGCGCCATCTCACCGAGTTCTGGATGGTGGAGCCGGAAGTCGCCTGGAACGATTCCGACGCCAATATGGCGCTCCAGGAGCAATTCGTCGCCTACATCGTGGCACGCTGCCTCGAGCGCCGGAAGGCCGAGCTGGTCGAGCTGGAGCGGGACACGGCCGCCCTCGAGCGCTGCGTTGCCCCATTCCACCGTATTTCCTACACCGACGCCGTGGAAAAGCTCAGGGGGCTCGGCTCGGAAATGACGTGGGGACGGGATCTGGGCGGGGACGACGAGACGCTCCTGGCCAAGCAGTACGACCGCCCGGTCATGGTGTTCAACTACCCCAAGGCGGTGAAGGCCTTCTATATGAAGGAGAACCCCGCCGACCCGCGCACGGTGTTGAACAACGACATGCTGGCGCCGGAGGGGTATGGGGAGATCATCGGCGGCAGTCAGCGCGAGGACGACTACGACAAGCTGGTCGCTCGCATCCAGGCCGAGGGGTTGCCCCTCGAGGCGTACGGCTGGTACTTGGACCTCCGCAAGTACGGCACCTTCGTGCACGCGGGGTTCGGCCTCGGCGTCGAGCGCACGGTGGCGTGGATCTGCGGTATCCCGCACATCCGCGAGGCGATCGCGTTTCCGAGAACGCTGTACAAGCTGTGGCCGTGAGGGCCTAGCCGATCCCAGAGCCTTTCACCTCGTTCCACAGTCGATCGAGCGCCTCCAAGCTCGCCCGTTCCATCTCCATCCCCCGCTCCTCGGCCAAACGCTCAACCTCGGTGAAGCGCCGCGTGAACTTCTCGTTCGCGCGCTCCAGGGCCTGGCTCGGCTCGATGCCGAGCTTGCGGGCGAGATTGACGACGGCGAACAGCAAGTCGCCCAGCTCATCTTCGACCGCTTCCCGATTCCCGCTTCCCACTTCCCGCTCGAGCTCGGCGATCTCTTCCTTGACCTTGGCCCTCGGCCCGAGTGCGTCCGGCCAATCAAAGCCCACGCCGGCCGCGCGCTCTTGCAGGCGATAGGCCTTGAGCAGGGCAGGCAGGGCGCGCGGCAATCCCGCCAGCGTCCTGCCGTTACCCCTTCCCGCCTCCCGCTTCCCCACCTCCCAGGACGCCGGCTTGTCGCCGAGTCCGAACAGATGCGGGTGCCGTCTCCACATTTTCTCTTCCAGCGCGCGCGTCACCGTCTCGGCGTCGAGCTCGTGCTTTTCCTCACCGATCACAATCTGGAACGCCAGGTGGAGCAGCACGTCGCCCAGCTCGTCGCGCAGCTCGGCGGGCCCGCCGTCACGCAACGCTTGGTCGAGCTCCAGCGCTTCTTCGACGAGGTAGGGACGAAGCGTAGCGCGGGTCTGCGCGCCGTCCCAGGGGCAGCGCGCGCGCAGATGGCGGACGAGGGCGAGTGCGCGTCCCAGCGCGAGGTCGGCGGCGTGAGCATCAGGGCGAACAGTCTTGGCAGGCATGGTCCAGGCGCGTCGGTGTGAGGGTGAGCAGGAAGTTAGCATCCAACCTCTTTTTCGTCTTGCATTTAGGCCGCGCAGCGCGTTAGCTTACGCGCGCCAGTGAACGTGTCCATCAGCGGGGGGGGGCGCACCAGTCGCGCTTGGGTCGAGGTGGACCTCGCCGCCGTGGTCGACAACGCCCGCACCATCGCACGCATCGCCGGCACGCGGCTCCTGCCAATCGTCAAGGCAAACGCCTACGGGGTGGGAGCCGTCGCCGTCTCCAGGGCCTTGGAGCCGCTCGAGCCCTGGGGCTACGGCGTCGCGACGATCGAGGAAGGCGTCGCGCTGCGGACCGCGGGCATCACCCGGCCGATTCTGGTCTTCATGCCGGCGCGGCCCGACCTGTTCGACGCGTACCACGAGCACCGGCTCACCCCCGCGTTGGGTGACGGACCGAGCATCCATGGGTGGATCGCACGCGGGGCGCGGGGCGGGGCGTTCCACCTCGAGATCGATACCGGTATGGGCCGGACCGGCGTGCGCTGGGATGAGATCGAGCCGCTCGGCGACCTGCTCGACACGCCGTACCTCGAAGGGTGCTACACCCAGTTCCACTCGGCCGACCAGCGGAACGACTCGGCCGAGGCACAATTTGCGCGCTTCCGGGACGCTGTGGGGCGCCTCGCACGCCGGCCGGCGCTGCTGCACGTGGCCAACAGCTCGGCGGCGTTGCGTGGCCGGGCCTTCGCCTTGGACGCGATCCGCCCCGGCGTCTACCTCTACGGCGGGTCGGCCGGAGAGGGGCTGCCGCTCGGTAGGCCGGTCGTGAGTCTCCGGGCCCGTGTCGTGAGCGTGCGCTCGGTCCAGCGCGGCGAAAGCGTGAGCTACAACGCCTCCTGGACGGCACCGCGCGAGACCACGGTGGCCACCCTCGGCATCGGCTATGCCGACGGGCTGCGGCGTTCCCTGGGGCTCAAGGGCGAGGCGACCGTCCTGCTGGGCGGCGCGCGCTGTCCGATCGTGGGACTCGTGACGATGGACCTGACGATGGTCGACGTGGGGGGGGGCGGCCGGGGGCCCCGGGCCCCGACGGCCGCCGAGGGAGGGGGGGGGACGGGGGGGGGGACGGGGGGTAAACCGGG
>JBGOUQ010000015.1:0-80950 GCA_041477065.1 Gemmatimonadota bacterium | reverse complement strand
CGGGGGGGCGGGGGGGTGGGGGGGCGGGGGGGGGTCGGGGGGCGCGGGGGGGTGGGGTGGGGTGGGGGTGTCGGTGGGGGGGGGGGGTTGGGGGTGGGGGGGGGGGGGGGGGGGGGGTTTGTGGGGGGGGGGGGGGGGGGGGTTTGGGGGGGGGGGGTGGGGGTGTTTTTTGGTTTGTTTTTTTTTGTGGGGGTGGGGGGGGGGGGGGGGGGGTTTGTGGGACGGGGATTTTTTTAAACGGCCGGCGGCTTGGGGGGGGTGGTGGGCTCTGGTGACCTGCGCGGGGTGAAGCCCCTCTTCACGCGTAACGGCCTGCGGTCCCCCCCCCCCCACGCCGTCATCGCGCTCGACGGCGCCGGCATCGAGCGCGTCGTGCACCGGGCACTCGGCTCCAAGCGCTACCGCGTGACCTATCGGGGGCCGGGCGGGCACTCCTGGGCGGCGTTCGGCGTCGCCAACCCCGCCAGCGCCGTGGGTCGCGCCGCCGCCTTGCTCGCCGATCTCTCTCCGGCTGTCCCTCCCCCCGAGGAGCCGCGGACCACCTGCGCCGTGGTGGGCCTCGGGGGCGGCACGAGCCTCAATTCCATTCCGCAGGAAGCCTGGCTCGATCTCGACCTGCGGAGCGAGGACGCCGCCGCCCTGACCCGGCTCGACTCGGCTGTGACCGCCGCGCTCGCGCGCGCGCGCGACGAGGAGAACCGCCACCGCGCCCCGGGTACGCCGCCCCTGACGCTGGACCGCCAGCTGCTCGGCGACCGTCCCTCCGGCGCCACGCCGCGCGGTCACCCGCTGGTGCAGGTCGCGGTTGCGGCGACCAAGGCGTTGGGGAAGCCCCATGAGCTCGCCTGCGCTTCCACCGACGCCAACGTCCCCATCGCCCGCGGCGTGCCGGCCATCGCCCTCGGCGCGGGGGGCAAGGCGGGCGACACGCACCTCACCACCGAATGGTATGAAAACACCGAAGGAGCGCTCGGACTGATCCGCGCGCTCCTCGTGGTCGCGGCGACGGCGGAGGTGGGTTAGGTCGCGCGCTTCCCGGGCAAGTACCCGATCATTCCGAGCGCCACGAATCCATACAGGATCCACTGGTTGAAGGTGGCCGCGAACGCCGCCGCGCCGAGCGCGAACGCCCACATCATCAGCTCCCCAGCCACCGCCTGCCGCCATTCCGGTCGGGCACCGCTCGCGGCCACCCGGGGGACGAAGGCTGGCCACAGCGCCGGCACCGCCCTGCGGTAGGCGTCGTAGCTCCCGCCCTGCCCCCGCTCCAGCTCCGCCTCCTCCCGCCCGATGAGGCGCAACAGCACGACGAGCATCCCTCCCACCATCACCAGGAACCCGAGCGGGCTCGCCATCAGCGCGAACGCGATCGTGAGCAGGTACGTGCCGAGGTAGAGCGGGTTGCGCAGGTGCCGGTAGGGACCGTCGGCCACGAGACGGTCGGCGTGGAGCGCCGCGTCCTTGACCACCGCGCTGCGAAGGTAGGCGCTCGCCCAGGTGCGCAAGGCGGCGGCCGCGAACGCGAGGACCGCTCCGAGTCCGAACAACACGTGCAGCCCCATCCTGTCATCCAGGTGCAGCAGCCGGGTCAGCGCCTGGGCGGCGTTGCGATGATCGACGAAGTAGCAGGCGAACCCCGCGCCGAACAGCGCGAAGATCACCCAGAACCGGTTGCGGAACTCGAAATCGGTGGCGCGCACGCTAGCCCGCCGCCGTCAGCTCGATCAGCGTGATCTCCGACGGCGCGCCAAGCCGCAGCGGCGGTCCCCAGTAGCCTGTCCCCCGGCTCACGTACAGCCACATCGCCTCGAGCCGGTGCAGCCCCGCCACGAACGGCTGGAACAGCCGCACCAGGAAGTTGAAGGGGAAGTACTGGCCGCCGTGCGTGTGCCCGGAGAGCTGGAGATCGAAGCCCGCGTCCCGGGCGGCGTAGGCGCTCCTGGGCTGGTGCGCGAGCAGCACCCGCACGTCGCTCGCCGGCGCGCCGAGCAGCGCCGCCGCGGGGTCGGAGGGCACGGAGGTGTCCGGCACGCCGGCGAACAGCAGCCGGGCCGACCCGTGTTCCACCACCCGGTACGCGTGGTGCAGCACCGAGAGCCCCAGCCGCTCGACTTCCCGCATCCAGCCGGGCGCGTCCCAGTAGTACTCGTGGTTGCCGGTTACGTAGAACTTGCCATACCGCGCGGCCAGCGCGGCGAGCGGCGCTACGTCGGCCCGCAGCTCGGCCACGAAGCCGTCGGCCACGTCGCCCGTCAGGGCGACGACGTCGGGGTCGAGCGCATTCGCGGTCGCCACCACGCGCTCCATGAAGCGGCGCTTCAGGGTCGGACCGATGTGCAAGTCGGAGAGCTGCACGATGCGGAACCCCTCGAGATCCGCCGGCAGGTCCAGGATCGGCACGCTCACGCGCACGACCCGGGGCCGCCGCGCCTGCAGCGCCCCCGCCGCCGTCAGGATCGCCGCGATAACCAGCACGGTGGCGCCGGTGACCGGCAGCCGCAGCACATCGATCACGGCGAACAGGACGATGAGCAGCGACGACAGCCCCAGGGCCATGAACCCGGTCCAGTCCACCGCGCTCTGAAACGCTCCGCCCGCCCCGCGCCGCCGTCGTGCGACGACCAGGGCCACGAGCGGCGCCCACGCCAGCCCGACCACCGCGGCCCAGCCGAATGCGCGGGGGACCCCGGCCAGGGAGGCCACCAGGTGGCGGCCGACGAAGAGGTGCAGCAGCGTCCACAGCCCGCCGATCACCGCGATGCGGATGCGCACTGCGCGACTCGCGCTCAATGTGCCATCTCCCCCCCTCCGGCTGGCAACTTGCTCTTGTGCATCAGGAGCAGCAGCGGCAGGGCCAGCACGAAGCACGCGCCGAACAGCATGAACAGCTGCTCGAAGGAGAGCATCAGCGCCTGCCTGGTGACGAGGCCGTCCAGCACCGCCAGCGCCTTGGTCTGGGCCACGGCCGGTGTGGCGCCGCGCGCGATCAGGCCGGTGGTGAGGGCGCCGATCCGCTCACGCGTCACCTCGCTGTACTGGGTGACGTTGGCGATCAGGTCGGCGCGGTGCACGGCGGTGAAGCGCTGCACCAGGGTCGCCGACAGCGCGATGCCGACGCTGCCGCCCAGCTGCCGCATCAGATTGAAGAGCCCGGTGCCGTTGGGGATCTTCGCCATCGGCAGGTCCGCCAGGGCGAGGTTCGTGAGCGGCACGAAGATCAGCCCCAAGCCCACGCCGCGGAAAATGAGCGGCCAGAAGAAGTCCGACATGCCGCTGTCCGTCGTGAAATGCGCGTGCTTCCACATCGACAGCGCGAAGATCCCGACCCCGGCCACGATGGACAGCCGCCCGTCGAACTTCCCTTGCAGGCGCCCCATGATCGCCATCGTGAACGCGCTCGCGAGCGCGCCCGGCAGGATGACGAGCCCCGTCTGATTGGCGGTGAAGCTCCGGAGATTCTGGAGATAGACCGGCAGCACGAACACCGTCGCGTACAGACACACGCCGAGCACCATGCCGAACACCACCCCCACCGCGAGCTGGCGGCTCCGCAGGATGCTCAAGTCCACCACGGGGTGGTCCGTGTGCAGCTCGTGCCAGATGAACGTCGCGAGCGACACCACGCTGACGATCGCCAGGGTGGTTACCTCCGGTGAGTGGAACCAATCGAGCCGCTCGCCCCGCTCCAGCATCGTCTGCAACGCGCCAATCCCCACTGCGAGCAGCAGCAGCCCGAGGTAGTCCACCCGCTCGGCCTTCTGCTGGTAGCGGGAGTTGTGGATGAACGTCAGCGTCAGCGCCAGCGCCAGCATCCCGAAGGGGATGTTGATGTAGAAGATCCACGGCCAGCCGTACGCGTCGGTGATCCAGCCGCCCACCGTCGGGCCAAGCGTCGGGCCGACCATCACGCCGACGCCGAAGATCGCCATCGCGGTGCCGAACTCCTCGCGCGGAAACTCCTCGTACAGGATCGCCTGCGAGGTGGAGAGTAGCGCCCCCCCCCCCAGCCCCTGCACGATCCGCCAGAACACCAGCGTTTCGAGCGAGTGCGCGTTGCCGCACAAGAACGACGCCACCGTGAACAGCGCGATCGAGCCCGCGAAATAGCGCCGCCGTCCGAAGAACGCCGACAGCCACCCGGTGATGGGCAGCACGATGACGTTGGCGACGATGTAGCCGGTGGACACCCAGGCGATCTGATCGAGCGTCGCGCCGAGATTCCCCATCATGTGGGGGATCGCCACGTTCACGATGCTGGTGTCGAGCAGCTCCAGCACCGACGCGAGCGAGACCGTGATCGCGATCAGGTACCGGTACTGGTACCGGTCGGGGGCGGCCTCCGACAGGGCGGCGGCGGGCAGAGCCGCGGTCGTCATGACGGCGCTACTTGGTGGTGATCGTGACGCCGACGCTCATGCCGGGCCGCAGCGTGCGCGCGCCGCAGTCGGCCGGGCCGTCGGGCCGGATCCGGACGGGGACGCGTTGCACCACCTTGGTGTAGTTCCCCGTGGCGTTGTCCGGCGGCAGCAGCGAGAACTTCGCGCCGGTCGCGGGCGAGAGACTCTCCACGTGCCCGGCGAACCGGCACCCGGGGTAGGCGTCCACGGTGAACTCGACCCGGTCGCCCGGCGTCACGTCGGCGGTTTGGGTCTCCTTGAGGTTCGCCACGACCCAGACGTCGTCGAGCGGCACGACGCTCATCAGCGGCTGGCCCGACTGCACCAGCTGGCCCACCTCGACGGACTTCTTGCTCACCACTCCGCCCGTCGGCGCGAAGAGCCGGGTGTAGGAGAGCTGCAGCGCCGCCTGATCGCGCGTCGCGCGCGCCGCCGCCACGCGGGCGTCGGCGCCCACCAGGGCCGCCTGCGCCTGGGCGAGCTGCGCGTCCGCCGCGGCCGCGGCGGCGCGAGCGCCGTCGAGTACCTGCTTGCTCACGATGTCCTGCTGCGCTAGCGGCTCCAGCCGCTCCAGGTCGGCGTGCGTCTTCTGCACGCTCGCCTGCGCCTGAGCTACCGCCGCCTCCGCCTGCCCCACCCGCGTGCGCGAGCTCACCGTCGCGAGCAACGCCGCCAGGTCCGCGTCGGTCTGCGCCAACCGCGCCCGGAAGTCCCGGTCATCCAGCACCACCAGGGTGTCCCCGGCCTTCACGTTCTGGTTCTCCTGCACCCGGACCTCGGCCACGAATCCCCCGACCTTCGGCAGGATCGGGATGATGTGCCCGTCCACCTGGGCGTTGTCGGTGGAGACGTGGCTGCGGGAGAACCACCATTTCTTGGCCCCGAACCCGATGAGCGCGAGCAGCGCGATTCCCAGACCAATGAAGACCGTCCGCCGGCGGCCACCGGGCGCCGCGCCGCCGCGCTCGGCGGGTTGCGACGGAGCGCTGGGCCGCGGGCCCGTGGCCTTCGTGGATTCAGGCGCGACTATGGTAGCCATCTCGAAATCCCTCGTCGTGGTCGTGAGTCTCCATCCGCCTATCCGCCTAGTGCAGCGTCCGCGCCACCCCGGCCGCCCGCGCCAGGGCCACACGCGCCGACGCCGCCGCGAAGCGGGCTTCGATGTCCGTGTCCCGGGCGCGCAGCAGCGAAGCCTGGGCGTCGATCACTTCGATGTTGCCGGCCACGCCCGCCTTGAACCGCTCCCGAGCCTGCGCCAGCTCGTCGTTCGCCAGCTTCAACCGCTCCGCGGCGATGCCCTGCTGCGCTTCGGCCGACGCCAGGTCGAGCAGCGCCCCCTGCACTTCCGCCGCGATCTGCCGCCGCAGGTCCCGGGCGCGCACGTCGGCCGCCCGCACCACCGCCTCCTGCTCGGCCGCCCGGCCTTCACGCCGGAACCCGTCGAGGATCGGGATCGTCACCTGCACCGCGACCTGGCGCGTGGCGATGGCGCCGCCCGGGGTCAGCCCGTTCACGCCGTAGTCGGCCGCCAGGTCGACCCGCGGCAGCCGCTCGGCCGAAATCGCCGCTTTGGCGGTCCGCGCCGCATCGCCACGGGCCAGCTCGGCGGCGAGGTCGGGGCGGCGTTCCAGCGCCACCGCGACGACCGAGTCCGGAGCAGCCGGCACGTCGGCCCTGGGCAGCGCCGCCGTCAGCGTGTCCGTGAGCGCGAGGGGGGTGGAGGGCTCGAGCCCCAACGCCCGCACTAGGTCGATCCGGGCGCGGTCCAGCTGGTTCCGGACGACCAGCAGCGCGCCCTGGGCCGTAACGAGCTGCGTGCGGGCGCGAGTCACATCGATCGCGGCGCTCACGCCGGCCTGCTTTTGCGCCTGGGCGAGCCCGAGCAGCTCGGCCGCGACGCCGGAATCCGCCTGGCGCGCCGCCACGACGGCCGCCGCCCGCACGGCGCGCAGGTACGCGAGCGCCGCCCCGGCTGCCGCCCCCTCGGCCACGGCGCCGCCCTCCGCCGTCGCGCCCGCCACCTGGGCGCGCGCGACGCGCACCCGCGCGAAGCTCGACAGGTCGAACAGCGACTGCCGCAGCTGGAACCGCGCGTCCACGTTGTCGAACGGCCCGATCAGCGTCGGGAGCCCCTGGCCCGGGGGCGCCGGAAACGTGATGCCGAGGGACTTGCTGTTGAACGTCCGGTTGAGCCACCCTGCACCGAAGGAGAAGCCGGGGAGCAGCGCGCTGCGCGCCTGGCGCACGCGCGCCACGGCTTCGTCGGTGCGGAGCGACGCCAGCTCGACCGCCGGCGCGGTCCCGGCCGCGCGGTGCACGGCGTCGGCGAAGGAGAGGCGCAACGGTGCGGCGGGCGACTGCGCCGCGGCCGGGATCGCGGCCGCGAGCAGAGTCGCGGCGGCGAGCACGAAGGAGCTACCGGTTCGCGATGCCATGGAGGTATAGGTCGATGTGAGTGTCGAGGTATTCGCGGACGTCGAAGCCCTCGGGCATGCAGAGGGCGAACGCGCGCCGCGCCAGGGCGGCGTGCAGCAGCGGCGACATGGCGAGCTTGGCGGCGACGCGCAGATCGACCGGCCGGAATTCGCCGTTCTTGATACCGCGCTCGAGGACGCCCGCCATCAGGCGGTGGCCGCGGGTCACGACTTCGTCGTAGTAGAAGCGCGTGAGCTGGGGGAAGTTCCCCGCCTCGGCCATCATCACCTTCTGAATCCCGGCGAGGGCGGTCTCGCCCACCAGCCGCCAGTACTCGCGCACCAGCCGTGCGAACAGCTCCCGCGCGCTGCCGGTGAACGACTGCGCCAGGGCCTCGCCGTGCGCGATCACCGGTACGATGGTTTCGCGGACCACCGCCTTGAACAGCGCTTCCTTGCTCTTGAAGTAGAGGTAGAGCGTCCCTTTGGTGACTCCGGCGCGGCGCGCGACCTCTTCCAGGCGGGTGGCGGCGAAGCCGCGCTCGGCGAACACCTCGAGCGCCGCCGCCACGATCTCGGCGGGTCGGGCCTCTTTGCGGCGCTTCCAGCGGGGTTTGGGACGGCGTACGGCGCTACGGGGCATCCCGGCCTCCAGAGTTACTTACTAAACGGTCAGTAAGTAAATCTGGTTTCAACCCAGCGTCAAGCCGCCCCCCGCTCCCGGAAAAACACGATCAGCCCCGTGCTGGGCGGCGTCACCCCTAACTGGCGCAGCAGCGTCACGACCTGCCCCCGATGGTAGCTCGAATGGTCGATCACGTGCCGGAACATCTCCCGGAACGTGTGCCGGAACTCCCCCCCGGTGGACGGCCGTACCACCTGCCCCTCCTCTAGTGTCCCAGCCGTGATCCCGGCAAGGAACGACGCCCGCTCCGCCTCGACCGCTTCCCAGCGCTTTTGTACCCCCTCCACCGAGGTCAAGTCACGGCCTTGCGGCACGGCGGGATTGGGCTTGCCCAGCCAGCGGTGCAGCCACAACTGCTCCGCCCACACGATGTGCGCCAGCGTCCGGTGCACGCCCCCGTGACTGCTGTGCAGGTCGCGACCGTACGCCTCGGCCGGCAGGGCGCTCGCGGCCGCGAACATCTTGCGGTTGGCCCACGCGTTGTAGGCGAACAGCTCACGCACTTCGTCGGTGGTCATGTTCCCTCCACCATCATTGGACTTCGCGCCAGCGCGCCCCCTATCTTCTCCGGGTGGCCGCCTCCGTCACCTACGCCCGGGCCACTCGGGTTGTCGCCGTCGTCATCATCCTGGTCGCGCTGGGGAAACAGCTCACCAGCGCGCCGCCGGACCCCGTCCTGCGCCAAGATCTCCTCATCCTGCGCATGAGCGCGGCAATCCTGGCGCTCGCGGCGGGCCTGCTCTCTTCTCCCCACCGCCCCGTCGGCCAGCTCCGGCTGCTCGCGCTCCTGCTCGGCTTCGACGGCGTGTTCTCCAGCCTCGGCACCATGACCCTCATCCCCTCCGAGGCCTGGGAGCAGGCCGTCTCGCTGATCGCCCTGGTGCTCGGCGCGGCGGTCTTCATGCCATGGTCGTGGCGCTGGCAAAGCGCCTTCACGGCGATCACCATCGTCGCCACGTCCGTCACCGTCCTGGCGGTGGTGCCCCGCTCCGCACTGGACGGTAAGAGCGATGCCCGCCTGCTGCTCATGCTGTGCGCGACGTCCGCGGCGAGCATCGCCGGCGCATACCTCGCCGATCGGGCCCGCGCCCGGATTGTGGCCTCCGAGGCCCGCTACCGCAGCCTGTTCGAGAGCGCCGGCGACGCCATCGCCGTGCTCGACGCGACCGGCGTGATTCGCGAGGCCAACCCCCACCTCGCCGAGCTCCTCGCCCGGCCGGTCGGGGAGGTGCTGGGCCGCCCCCTCAGCGACTTCTACGCACCGGGGAGCCGTGGCAACGACCCGCGCACGGCCCTCACCTCGATCACCAGCAGCCACGCCATCGCCCTCACCGGGGTGCTCGGCCGCGCATCGGTCCAGCTCCTCCGCGCCGACGGCCGCCCGATCGACGTCAACATCTCCCTCGCCCGCTTCGGGGCGGACGGTGCGGGCGCCGTCCAGGCGATCGTGCACGACCTCACCGAACAGCGCACGCGTGAGCGCCGAGCCATCCAGGAGCAGCGGCTCGACTCCATGGCCCGCCTGGCGGGTGGACTGGCCCACCAGTTCAACAACATCCTGGGGGGAATTCTCACCCACGCCGCGATACTGCGCGAGGAGGTCACGCAGCCCGATGGTCGCGCGGCGGCGGACGAAGTCCTCGAGGGCGCGCGGCGCGGACGCGAGTTGACCCAGGAGCTGCTCAACTTCACCCGCCACAGCACTGTCGCTCCCAAGCCCGCGCTCCCCGGCCAGATCATCGAAAGCCTCGCCGCGCTGGCGCGCGCCACCCTCCCCGCCGACATCAAGGTGGCGACCGAGGTGCCGGCCGGGCTTCCGGCGGTGCTCGCCGACGTGGACCACGTGGTGCACACCGCCCTTCAGCTCGTCCTGAACGCGCGTGATGCGATGCGGGGCCGCGGAGGCGGCGTGCTCACCCTGGGCGCCGCCGAGGTCAACGTCACCGGCCCGGACCCGCGGTGGCCCAACGCCGCCCCGGGGCGCTACGTGCGGTTGTTCATCCGGGACACCGGCATCGGCATGGACGCAAGCACCCTGGAGCGCGTGCTCGAGCCGTTCTTCTCCACCAAGCCCCTGCACGAGGCGACCGGCCTCGGTCTCACCGGCGCGCACGCAATCATGGTGGCGCACAAGGGAGCGCTGGGGATCGAGAGCACGCCAGGCCGCGGGACGACCGTCCACCTCCTCGTCCCCGCCACCGACGCCCCCCTCGCATCCGCGGGGGCCATCGCGCCCCCACCACCCCCCGCCCCCGCGGGCGCGACGATCCTGATCGTGGACGACGAGGCGATCGTGCGGAGCAGCCTGCGCCGTGCGCTGACCCGGATGAACTACCGCGTGCTGGAGGCGGAGGACGGTCCCGCGGCCATGGCCGCGCTGCAGAGCGCGCAACCGGCCGTGGATCTGGTGATTCTCGACCTCGTGCTGCCGGGGGGCGGCGCGGCGATCTTCGAGCTGCTCACCGCCGTGCGGCCGGGGCTCAGGGTGCTCGTCTCCTCGGGCTTCAGCCCCGACACCGCGGCCGCGCAAGGCCTCACCGTCCGGGCCAGCGGGTTCCTCCCCAAGCCGTACGAGATGTCCGAGCTGCGCGACGCCGTGGCGAAGGCGCTGGCGTCCTAGCGTGCCGGCGCGAGCTCGCCTGAGTCGAGGACGCTCCGCACCATCGTCTTCCCTTCGATCACCTGGTCGTCCCCGACCAGGGAGTCGGTCACCGTCGCCCCTTGGACACGCACCCGGCGGCCGAGGATGGCGTTGGCGATGGTGCTGCCGGTGACGGTGCTGCCCGCCCCCAGCGACACGTTCGGCCCGATGACCGCGTCGCGCAGCGTCACGCCGTCCTCGATGTAGACCGGCTCGCGAAAAGTGACGCCGGCAAACGACCCGGCCGGACGCCGCGCCCGCCCGTGCGTCAGCAGGTGCTGATTGGTCTCGAGCAGCGTATCCACTTTGCCGCAGTCGTACCACCCGGCGACCGGGGCGACGTGGAGCCGCTTGCCCCGGTCCACCATGTATTGAAAGGCATCGGTGAGGTAGAACTCGCCGCCCTTGCCGGGCGGCTGCCGCATCACGTGCGCGATACCGTCGAACAGCGTCCGCCAATCCTCGATGTACTGCAGCCCGATGTTCGCGAGCCGCGAAATGGGCGTACTCGGCTTCTCCACGATGCGGGTCATATCGCCCCGCGCGTCGGTCACGATCACGCCGAAGCGCTGATAGTCCTCGACCTCTTTCGCCCAGATGATGCCGTCCGCGTCGCTGGTATTGATGATGCGGAGGTCGGCGTCGAACAACGTGTCCACGAAGATGATCAAGACGGGGCCGTCGACCCAGGGGCGCGCCAGGTTGATGGCGCCCGCCGTGCCATCGAGCGTCCGCTGCTCGACGAATCGCGCCGGGACATCGTAGTGGTCGCGGATGTGGCGCTCCACAATGTCCTTGAGGTGCCCCGTGATGACGATCAGCTCTTCCACGGCGAGTCCCGCGCCCGCGATCAAGTCCATCACGTAGTCCATCACCGGCCGCCCCGCGACCTCCACGAGCGGCTTGGGAACCCGTTTGGTGAGCGGCAGCAGCCGCGTGCCCTTCCCCGCCAGCGGGACGATGACCTTCACTCAGACTCTCCCGTAGCGGTCTTTGAGCCGCACCACGTCGTCGATCTCCGGAGTCGACGCTTCGAGCAGATCGCTCGCGACCACCGCTTCGAACTGATGGATCAACGTGGGATGGATGTGGAACGCCTCCCCCTCCCGTAGCCGGCGCTCCGTCAGGGTATCGCCGGGCTGGAGCCGCAGGATGATCTCGCCCTTCAGGACGTAGATCGTCTCGTCCTTCTTGCGGTGATACTGCAGGCTGAGGACGTGTCCGGGCTCGATGTGCAGGACTTTGCCGACGTAGCGGTCGGTCCGTGCCCAGATCAGCTCGTGGCCCCAGGGCTTCTCTACGCGATAGGGAAGGTCGGTCATGGGGCGCTCGTATTGGGGATTTCGGATTGCGGATTGCGGATCGGCAGGGACAGCGTTGTGGCGGAGGACCTGGCCCCGGAATTCCGCAATCCGCAATCCCCGATCCCCAATTCGTTCATAGGAGACTCAGTTTGAGAGACGATGGTATCGTCACGCACGCGGTGACGCACACGCCGCAGCCGACGCACCCCTCGGGCTTCAGAACCGGGCGGCCCGCGGCGTCGAGCGCCAGGGCCCGCTCCCCCACGGGACAGGCGCGCGCGCATACCCCGCAGGACACGCCTTGAAACGTGATGCAGCGGCCCGGGTCGAGCTCGAGCCGCCCCATCCGAATCGTGCCCCACAGGTCCTTCGGCGGCGCCAGGGCCCCGGTCGGACACGATACGGCGCACGGCATGTCCGCGCACACCACGCACGCCTGCACCGTCGGCTCGATGTGCGGCGTCCCGGCGGCGAGCCCGGCGGTGGGAGGCGCCTTGAGGATCGCGTGCACGGGGCAGACGTCGATGCATGCCCCGCAGCGCGTGCAGGCGGCGAGGAACCCCAGCTCCGGCAGCGCCCCCGGCGGCCGGAAATACCGCGCCGGCGCCATCCGCCGCTCGGTGCGGGCTGCCGCTTCGCGGACCAGTCGCCCGAAGGTCTCCGCGAAGAATCCGCGCCGATCGGTCATTGGCCAGCCTAAAAGCTCGGGGCCAGGCTGACCTGCCAGCGGAGCTGCACCGCACCTCGGCGGGGGCGCCGGTCCGCCGCGTACTCCCAGCGGTTCACCACCAGCGGCAGCTCGACGCGCATCGTCCAGCTCCGGTCTCCCAGCTGATGCCGCGTGACGAGCCCGACTCCGGCATCATACAGCGTGGTGGACGCGCCTCCAGCGGTGCTCGATGGAATCGCCAGCGAATCCACCAGCCCCCCGTCGAAGAAGCCTTCCAGCGCCATCCCCCGCACGAACCCGGCTCGCCGGCTGAGCAGCGACTTCGTCGCTTCGACGTTGACCGCCAGGGCCCAGCGGCCGGCGGCGGCGTTGGTGAATCCCCGGAGGTTGGCCCCCCCCACCCCCGGCGCCTGATAGTGGAAGTCCGGCCGTACGAGTAGGGCGCCGCGGCTGCGGAGCAGCGGGTTCGCGAAAGTCTCGTAGGGATCCGCCCCGGCGACGCCGATGCGACGCTGACGCAGCGGGGCCGACGGCGCGGCGTAGCCGCCGGCGAACAGCCGCACGCCGAGGGTCGTCCCCAGCACCGACGGCGCCCGGAGGCTGACCTCACCGGTGGCGCGCAGGAACCCTTCCGCATCGTACCGGTTCTTGGTCGTGACGCCCGGGCCGGGGTTCCAGTAGGCCACGCCGGCCCGCGTCTCGGCCCGGGCCTGCACGGTGGCGCGGCCGCGCGGGACGCTGGTCGCCACCCACGGGCCCGCCTCCACCGTGCCGCCGTCGTCCCACAGGCCCCGGTCGAGGTAGGAGACATCGGTGGTAGACATCCAGATCGCGTCGAAGCCGGCGTGCGGGTCCGCGGCGTCCACCAGTCGGCGTCGCAGCGACCGGTCCACGTGCACGGCGGCGCCGGCGCGCCCCTCGACCGCCCATAGCGCGACGCTGGTCGTAGTGCGGGGTTGAGGCCGGGCGACCGGGTTCTCCAGACGGAGGTAGACGCCGCCGCGGTGCGTCGCGTTTCCGTCCAGACCGACCGAGCCGATGAACAGGTTTCGCTCGAAGCGGCCGAGGTAGTTCTCCCGCGAGCGCACGCCGAGGGTGAGGCCGCCGGCGTCGTTGGCCCACGCGACCGGCAGCCAAGCCGACACCAACTGGTCTCGACGCGCCACGTCCTGGGTGGGGTTGTCGAGTCGGACCGCCACACCCCCACGTCCCCACACACCCCGTTTTTCCCGGTTGTTCAGCATGTTCCAGTCGTGCGCGCGCAGGCGCGGGTCGAGCATCAGCCGGCCGGGCCGGCGCGCGCTGGTGAACTCGACCCGTTCCACCTCCGGCTGGCCGCTCGCGCGCGCGTAGATCGTGTCGCGGTCGGCGATCTCGACGGGCATCCAGCCGTCGCCCAGACGTTCGATCGTGACCGCGGTGCGCCAGGTGCCGTCCGCCTGACGGCGGCGCTCGACTCGCTTCAGGCGGTAATCGATCAGCGGCGTGCCGTGCAGCCATTGCCCGAACAGCCAGCCCAGGTCCTGGCCGGAAACTTCTTCGCACACGTCGCGGAACGCCTGCTCATCCACATGCTTCAGTTTCCAGCGAGCGTAATACACCCGCAGGATGCGGCGCATCACCTCATCGCCCACCACGTAGCGTAGCTGCTCGTAGAACAGCTGCGCCTTGTTGTAGATCATGAGGTTGTAGGTCGAGAAGTCGCGGTAGCGCTCGCTCACCATCGAGACCGGCTCGCTCCAGCGGTCCAGGTCGAGGTTCAGGATGAGCGGCTCGATTCCGTAATAGGCCGGGCCGCCGCCGTGCGTCTCGAAGTACCACCCCGTCTGGAAGCTGGTGAAGCCCTCGTCGAGGAAGCCCTCGCGCCATTCGTTGTTGGCGAGGATTCCCATGGTGTAGTTATGCCCCACTTCGTGGATGATCAGGCCGAGGCCCGCGCTGCCGTCCATCACCATCATGGGGAACTCGGTGCCCCCGACCTCGATGCGGTGCACGTTCGTCAGCTGCGGCCAGGCGAACGGTCCGTACAACGAGTCCAGCCAGGCGAGCGCCGTGACCGTGCGGCCCACCGCAACGCCGTTCCCCCACGAATCGCGGTCCTGCGGCTGGTAGAGCACCCGCACCACCACGTCCCTGTAGCGGCCTTCTTCATAGACGTACTGCGGATTGAGCGAGAAGGCGAAGTGGTGGACGCTTTCCGCGTAGAACCGCACGCACTTGCGCCCCTGCCCGATCGGGCCGCATTGCGCGGTGCCTGGTGCGTGGTAGAAGGCTCGCTGATAGTCGATGCGGAGCCCGGGGTCCGCCTTCGCGTGCTCCCACCCCGGGTCGCCGTCGACGGGCACCCCGGTCGCTCCGATCACCTGGTCGGCGGCGAGGTCGAGCGCCACGTCATAGGTCGCGAATTCGCCGTAGAACTCGCCGCCGGGATACAGCGGGTGCGACTCCCACCCGTGCACGTCGTACACGACCACCTTCGGATACCACTGCGCGAAATCGAAGCGCCGGCCCTGCCGCCCCTGCCGCCGCGCCAGCGTCGAAGGCCGCGCCTGCCAGTCGATCTCCACGACGAGTGAATCGCCCGGTGTGAGCGGCCGCGGCAGCGTCCAGTGCGCGACCGTCGAGTCGGGGGCGAAGGGGTAGTCCGGCTTCAGCGCCGCGCCCTGCACGCTCGCGGCGGTGATCCGCTCGAACGCGTAGTCGGGGTCTTGGAGGTGCTGGAAGCGGTCGCGGCCCTCGGCGCTGTCGGCCGCCGCCCAGCGCGAGCCGGGCCGGAAGGCGTTGAGATACTGGTGCACGGAGAAGTCGCGCAGGGTGTCGGGAGAGCGGTTCACGTACGCGATCCGCACGTGCCCGGTGAGCACGCCCGAAGGCTCGTCCAGTGCGGCGGTGATGCGGTAGGCGACCTGCTGCTGCCAGGAGCGACCGGTGTCGGCCGTCGCGAGGAACAAAAGGAACGGAAGCATCGGATGTGGAAGCTACACCGCCCCCCCTGCGGCGCGCGAGGGAAAGCGCGTGCGAATGACCCCGCGCGCGCGATTCGGATCCCGCTGCATCGCAGGCTCCTTCACAGTTTGTCCCTCCCGGCGACGCGATCGCCGGGCTCACTCTGACAAGGAGCAGTTCCATGAAAGCCTTCTTCTTCCTCCTCGGCGCCACCGCCCTCGTCGCCGCCTGCGACCGCCGTGCCGGCCCGGCCGACGCCGCGGCCCGCGCCGTCACCGGCGTGGTCGAGGTCCGCCTGGGCGAGATCGCCCAGCGGTTCGGCATCCGGGTCGATCGCACTCCCGCCGGCTTCCTGCCGGCGCTCCAGCCGCTGACCGGCGGCGGCTCCGGCAGCGTCGGACCCATCGGCGCGCGGCTCGCCGCGCTGCCGTTCGTGCGGGAAAACGACGCCTCCTCTCTGGACCAGCCGATCGCCGTCGAGACCCCCGCCGGCACCGTCACGGCGCGCTTCACGTACCGGACCCTCGGCCCCTGGAAGGTGCTCGACCATGCGGTGCTCTCGGTCGGCGGCGGGTCCGATGCCGATCTGCGGATCGCGTTGCTCGACCCGCGGATCGAGCGGTAGGGGGTGCGCCATGACCACCAACCCTCTACGCGTCTCCTGGGCGGGCCCGGCGGTCGCCGGCGCCCTGCTGCTGGCGGCGCTGACGCCCCTCCCGGCGGCCGGCGCTCCCGTGACCATCGTTGCGGCAGGTGCCGCCGCGCACATGGAAGTCATTTGCGCCAAGGAGGCCCTGGACTACGCTCTCGCCGTCTCCGGCTGGATCAACGCCTGGCGTGATTATCAAAACACGTTGCCGGGGGGCACCCAACAGGAGATCCTCGATTCCGCGGCGCGGCTGGACGTGGCGACGAGTCGCGTCGGCGACACCGGCCTCCGTCTGATCGCCTGCCTCCTGGGCGCGTCGGGGGGAGGGCCACGACCTCCCGCCTGAGCGGTGGCTGTATGCCTGTCGACAGCGGCCCGGGGCGACCCGGGCCGCTGTAGTTTTCGCCGCATGGGCCACCTAGAAGATCTGTCCCTTGGCGAGACGCGGCGCATCGCGCTGGCGGCGCAGGGCTTCGATCGCCCGCGGCCCCTCCCCCCAATCCGCGTGGGCATTTCCCACCTGCGCCGGACGCTCCACCGCCTCGGGCTGGTGCAGATCGACTACGTGAACGTCCTCGCGCCCGCCCAGTACCAGGTGCTGTTCTCGCGGCTCGGCCCCTACGATACGGCGCGCTTCGACGAGCTGGTGTACCGGCGGCGCGAGTTCACCGAGCAGTGGGCCCACGAAGCCTCGATCCTGCCGGTGGAGCACTGGCCGCTGCTGCGCCACCGCATGGCGACGCACCGGGTGCGTCCCTACGGTTTCGAGCGGTTTCTGGCACGACATCCCGCGTACGTGCGCCGGGTCCTGGCGCAGGTCCGCGCGCGGGGGCCCCTCGCTGCCGACGACTTGCTCCCACCGGAAGGCGTATCGTTGCGCATCCGGGGGGACGCGTGGGTCGGCACGGTCCCGCGCGCGGTGCTCGAGGCACACTTCGGGCGAGGGGCACTGGCCGTGGCCGCGCGGCGGCCCAACTTCTCGCGCACCTTCGACCTCGCCGAGCGGGTCATTCCACGGACCCATCACCGCCGGCGGGTCGAGCAGGCGGACGCAGAGCGCGAGCTGTTGCGCCTGGCCGCCCGCGCTCAGGGCGTCGCCACCGCGGACGACCTGGCCGACTACTACCGCATCCCAATCCGCGCCGCACGGGAGCGCCTCGCCGAGCTGGTGGCGGCGGGTGAGCTGCGGGAGACGCGGGTGGAGGGGTGGCGGCAGCCGGCCTATCTCCACCGGGACGCGCGCGTGCCGCGTGGCATCGACGCCGCGGCCCTGTTGTCGCCGTTCGATCCGGTCGTGTGGACCCGGCCGCGCGCGTCGCGGCTGTTCGACTTCGACTACCGTCTCGAGATCTACGTGCCAGGCCCCAAACGGCGCTGGGGCTACTACGTCTTGCCCTTCCTGCTGGGGGAGCGCCTCGTGGCCCGCGTCGACCTCAAGGCTGACCGCGACGCCCGCCGCCTGCTCGTACCCGCGGCGTACCTCGAGCGTGGGGCGAAGCCCGGCCCGGTCGCTGAGGCGCTGGCCGCGGAGCTGCGGGTGATGGCGGGGTGGCTGGGGCTCGACTCGGTCGTGGTGGGCCGGCGTGGTGATCTGGCCCGGGCGCTGGCGGCTGCGCTTCGCGGTTGAGCAGGATACGTCTCACACAGGAGATTCTCATGCACCGCATCGTGCTCCTCTCGGCCGTCGTCCTCGGCTTCGTCCCACCCCCGAGCGCCGCCGCCCAGACTAGCAAACGCTCCGACCTCGCCGGCAGATGGATCGGCCGAGCCATCGTCAACGACACCGCGGTCACCACGCTGGTCCTGGTCGCGACGGCGGACAGCGCCGGGTGGACGCTGACCTTCCCGGGCGGCAACCCGATCCCGACGCGCGTCATCGCCATCGGAGGCGACACCATCGTCACCGTGAGCGGTCCCTACCCCAGCATGCGGCGCGTCGGCCAGACGGTGGTGACGCGGATCGTCGGTCACCTCCGCGGCGATTCACTCACCGGGACGTTCGAGGCCACCTACTCCGTCGCCGGGGTCACCCGCGGCAGGATCGAAGCGACCCGCAAGCGCTGACCGCCGGAACGGAGGAGCGGCCCGGGGGGCAGTCCCCGGGCCGCTGTGGTTTCACCATCCCGTTCTCCTTTCCGCGGTGCGCTACTCCAGCCGCACCGCCTGCCCCTTTTCTAGGCATGGTTCGAGCCGGAGATTGTCAGTGGGGCTTTCTATGGTTTGGTGTTGTTGTACTTGATGTTACGAGGACCTGTCACTGCGGTGGGAACCGGCTCCGGCCGTCTAAGAGGGCGACACTGAAGGAAACCGTGACGGCGCTATTCTCCCGTCAGCATCCTGCGCTTCAGCACCGCCACCCGCCGCCGCACCGTGCCGTCGTAGACGCGATCCCCCACGCGCACCATCACTCCACCCAGAATGCGTGGGTCGGCGCGGAAGTGCGCCCGCACGTCCTTGCCGATGGCCTTCGACAGCCGCTCGATGATCTGCGCCTCGAGCCGGCCATCCGCCTCATCGACCAGGGTGACGCCCGCATGCACGCGGTTCAGCTTCACGTCGAGCAGCTCCAGATACTGGGCCGCGATCTCGGCGAACAGGCCCTGGCGGCCGCGGCGCACCACCGCTTGCAGGAACCGCACGAACTCGCGCGGCGCGTGACCCTCCAGGGCGTCTTCCAGCATCTTCGCCTTGACGCCCTTGGCCACCCGCGGCGACTCCAGCACCACCGCGATCCGCTCGTCGGCCCCGACCGCGCCCGCCACCGCATCGATCAGCCGGCCGTATTCCTCCACTGGGCGTCCGCCCTTCGCTTCCGCCGCCGCGAGCAGCGCTTCAGCGTAGTTGCGCGCAATCGTGGTGCTCTTCACTGCCGCTGCTCGATGCTGGCGAGGTACTCGAGCACCAGCTTGCGGTTCGCCGCCGAGTCGAGGTTCGCTTCGATGAGTTTGGAGGCCGCCGCGATCGAGAGGTCTACCGCCTCGCGCCGCAGCGCCAGAATGGCCTTTTCCTTCTCGGCGTCGATCTCCCGGCGCGCCCGCTCCAGCAGCTGCTCCTGCTCTCCCCGAGCCCGCTCGAGGATCGCCTGGCGCTCCTTCTCACCCAGCGCCTGCGCCTTGGCGACGATCTCCTGCGCCTCCCCGCGGGCGTTGCCGAGCGTCTTCTTGTGCTCCTCGAGCAGCCGCGTCGCTTCGTCGCGGGCGCGCTCGGCTTCGTCCAGCTGCTGCTGAATGCGCTTCTCCCGATCCTCCACGGACTTGAGGATCGCCGGCCAGCCGAACTTCCACAGCAGGGCCAGCAGGATCAGGAAGATCAGGACCGTCCACCCGATCAGGGCGACGTTGATGGAGAAGGGCGTGAACCCCCCGCCCTCGCCTTCCTGGGTGAGCAGCAGCAACAGCGCCGGCATTACCGGATGAGCTTGAAGAGGAGCGCGAACACCAGCGCCGCGAGGCCCACGCCTTCGATCAGCGCCGCCGTCAGGATCATCGCGCCGCGGATGTCGCCCGAGGCCTGGGGCTGGCGGGCGATCGCCTCCACCGCCTGGCCGCCGATCCGGCCGATGCCGAGCCCGACGCCGATCACCGCCAGGCCGAGCCCGAGCCCGGCGCCGAGCAGCGAGTTGCCGTTCTTCGCCACGTGTTCCGCCGACGAAAGGACCACCGTGTCGGCCTGCTGGGCCACGTTCTGGAGCAGCGTCACCATGTCGTGCATGTCGTTCCCCGAGTGGAGCGTGAGACTGCGTGAGGCGTTCTGTGCCTCTGTGCCTCTGTGCCTCTATACCTCTATGCGTCCAGCCTAGTGCTCATGCTGCATCATGCCGATAAAGACCGAAGTCAGGAGCGCAAAGATATAAGCCTGCAGGAATGCCACCAGCAGCTCGAGCAGCATCATAAACAGCACGAACGCCACCGAGCCCGCCGCCACGCCCCAGCTGGCAAAAATGAAGATCAAGCCCATCAGCGCCAGGATCACGAAGTGCCCGGCCGTCATGTTGGCGAAGAGCCGCAGGCACAGCGCGAATGGCTTGACCAGTTTCCCGATCAGCTCGATCGGCGTCATGAGCGCGAGCATCAACACGGCGCCGACGCCGTGGATCCCCGGCGGCAGGAAGAAAATCGTCTTGAGGTAGCCCTTCGGCCCCAACTTCACTATCCCGGAGATTTCGATGGTCAGAAACGCCATCAGCGCCAGGGCGCCCGTCACGGCCAGGTTGCCGGTGGGGGACGCGCCCCAGGGGACCAAGCCGAGCAGGTTGCAGTAGAGAATGAAGAAGAAGAGCGTGAGGATGAACGGGGCGAACTTCTCACCGCCGTGCCCGATGTTGGCGACCGCCACGTCGTCGCGGACGAACAGCACCATCGCCTCGATCGCAGCGCCGAAGCCGCGCGGCCCCTTGCCTGCCCGATGGCGCCTGGAGACCTGCCAGCCCGCGATCCGGATCGTGAGGAAGACCAGGACTGCGGCCACCAGCATGAACACCACGTGCTTGGTGGGCGATACGTCGATCCCGAACAGGGTCCAGCCGGTCGGCAGGTGCCACTCGCCGAGCCCGAACGGCAGCTCGATCAGGCGGCTGTCCGAGGTGTGCTCGAAGATCGCCTTGCCGATGTCGGGCGCCTGGGAGAGGATCATCGCAGAAACCTGGTCTCCGTAAAGAGCAGCGGCAACAGCACGCCGAGATAGCCGAGCGAGGCGGGAAGCAGAGCGAGCCGGTCGCGGTGCGTCGCGGCTACCGCCAGGAGAACCCCCAGCGCCAGGGCCCGGATGCCCATCCCGCTGAGCCAGCGGCTCATGAACACCGGCTGCGGCGCCGTCATCGCGGGCCTGAGCAGCGCCACGGCCGCCGTCTGTGCTGCCAGGGCCGCCGTCCCACCCAGCGCCGCCCCCCACCCGCCGATCGCTCCGGCCGCCACCACCAACACCCCCCCGAACCCGACGAGCCAGCCGTAAGGCTTCACGCCTTACCCTTCCCGCTTCCCTCTTCCCGCTTCCCCGCCTCGGTGTCGCGCTTCACGCGGTAATAGATGTTCATGAACCCACCGAAGCCGCCGAGGAAGCCGCCGATGATGGCGAACAGTGGGCGAGTGTGCAGCCAGCCGTCGAGCGCCCAACCGGCCGCGCCGAACAGCAGGATCGCGAAGGCGAAGGCGAAGCCCGTCGCCATGTACTCATAGCCCTGGCCGAAGCCGCGGGCCACGGGATCCTGCTTGTCCCCGGGCATTTGCCGGCGGAAACTTACGCGCTTGTGAAAAAATTCGCAAGCAAACTGTCAGGGCCGCAACATTATGTGGCGCTTGGGAGTATGATGTGATAACCTTCGCCCCTCATGGCCACCACACCCGTCCCGCGCGCTCAGCTTTCGGGTCCCCCGCAAGGGGATCTCGAGCTGCTCGAGCGGCTCTCCACGGCGCGCGCCGACCTCCTGACACAGGTGAGCCGCCGCATCGTCGGGCAGCAGGCGATCGTGGACGGCATCCTCACCGCCGTCTTTGCAGGCGGCCACGCCCTGCTCGTGGGAGTCCCGGGCCTCGCCAAGACCCTCATGGTCCAGACGGCGGCGCAGGCGCTCGACCTCAAGTTCTCCCGCATCCAGTTCACTCCCGACCTGATGCCCGCCGACATCACGGGGACCGAGATCATCGAGGAGGACCAGGCCACGGGCAAGCGCGGGTTCCGGTTCGTGCGGGGCCCCGTGTTCGCCAACATCGTGCTGGCCGACGAGGTGAACCGCACACCGCCCAAGACGCAGGCCGCCCTGCTTCAGGCGATGCAGGAGCACCAGGTGACGGCCGGCGGGACGACGCACGCGCTGCCGAGCCCGTTTTTCGTCCTCGCAACGCAAAACCCGATCGAGCAGGAAGGGACCTATCCGTTGCCGGAGGCGCAGCTCGACCGCTTCATGTTCGAGCTGCGGGTGGGGTATCCCTCGCAGGCGGAGGAAGAGGCGATCGTCGAGGCCACCACGGCGGACCACACGGCGACGGTGGCCCCGGTGCTCACCGCCGAGGACGTGCTGGCTTTGCAGCACCTGGTGCGGCGCATCCCGGTGACCAAGGCGTTGGTGCAGGCGGCGGTGGGGCTGGTGCGGCGCACTCGGCCCGCGGAAGCGACGGCGCCGGCGTTCATCAAGGAGTACATCTCCTGGGGAGCGGGCCCCCGGGCGTCGCAGTATCTGGTGCTGGGGGCCAAGGCGCGGGCCGCCCTCGACGGGCGCCCGATGGCGGATTACGACGACCTCAAGCTGGTGGCGCCGCTGGTGCTGACGCACCGGCTGGTGATCAACTTCGCGGCCGAGGCGGCGGGGCGGACGGCCGCGGATATCGTGGAAGAGCTGGTCAGGGAGGCGCGATGGGTGGGGGGGGGGGGAGCGTGAAATAGAACGTCGCCCCTTCGTTCACCCGGCCCTCGCCTGACCTGTTGATGCCTTCGTTTTGTACCCTCTCTCACGCGGCCTAATTGCTTCCCCTCCAGCATGTTGACACCGTGTTGAGAATCGCGCCTAATAGTTCCACGCAGGAACGACACCACAGCCGTCACCATGCTGCATCACCACCTTTTCACCCTCGGCGTCCCGCTGCTGCTCAGCGAGACCGGCGAGCAGGTCCGCTTCCGCACTCGGAAGCACCTGGCGCTTCTGGTGCGCCTGGCGGTGGACTCGGGGAAGCGTCTCAGCCGGGACTACCTGATGGACCTGTTGTGGCCGGAGGCCCCACCCCATCTCGCCCGTCATTCGCTCGCCCAGGCCATATCCGTCCTCAAGGCGAAAGTAGGTCGGGACGGCCTCGTCGTGCAGCGTGCCACGGTGGCGATGGCCGAGGGCACGGTGGACGTCGACATCCTCCGTGTGGGAACGGATGGGATAGAGGTGCGGGGGCGGTTCCTGGAGGGGTTTGACGTCCCGGGCGCGCAGGCCTTCGAGCAGTGGAAAGATGAATGGCACGCCAAACTGGCCCCGAAGATCCGTGACGCCTTGGTCCGGCAGATGGACGCGGCTCGCCGCATCGGCGATTTCGAGACGGTGGAACGGCGCGCGCAGATTCTGCTCGAGCTCGATCCCGCCAGCGAGGACGCCGTCAGGGGGCTCATGGAAGCGCGGGCGTATGTGGGCGATCGCAGCAACGCGCTCAAGGCGTTCGCGCGCTACGAAGCACTGCTCGCCGAGGAGTTCTCTGCGAAGCCTGCTCCGGATGTCCTCCGGATGGCCGATCTCTTGCGTGAGGGACGGCGGTCCTCGGCCCGACCCAGCGTCGCCGAACGACCGCTGCCGCCCCAGCGGCGGTTCGAAAGCGAGTTCCTGGTGGGGCGGGAGCGTGAGTTCAGCGGTCTGTACGACGCGTGGGTCGACGTGCGGAACCGCTCGCCCCGCGTCGTTGTCCTCACCGGCGATCCAGGGATGGGGAAGACCACGCTGACCAATACCTTCGCCTCGACGTGCCAGATGGAGGGTGCGGTGATCGCACGGGCGCAGGCGTATGACGGCGAGCGGGAGCTGCCGTTCGCGGTGCTCGCCGAGCTGGTGCGTCAACTGACCACGCAGCGCGCCATTGGAGCGGCAGAGCCGGAGGCGTTGAGCGAGCTGGCCCGCATCGTCCCGGAGATCTTTTCGGTCTTCCCGGGAGTCCCCAAGCCCGTGGAGTGGTCCCCGGAGATCACGCCCCTCCGTTTGGCCGACGCGTTTCTGAAGACGGTCACGGCCGCCGCAGAGGACAGCCCATTAGTCCTCATCGTGGATGACGTGCACTCGGCCGACAACGCCAGCGCGGCGATCCTGCATGTGGTGGCGCGCAAGCTGGTGCGGACGCGCGTGCTGCTGATTCTCACGGCCCGGCCGAGCGAGCTACGCGTCGCCGCCGCGCCCGAGGCCCTGATGTCCGACAGCTCGATTGACGGAATGCGGGCGCTGGAGCTCGAGCCGTTGCCGGCGAGCGCGGCGTTGAGTCTTGTAGCGAGATTGTCAGCCACGACGGAAAGCCCCCAAGGGGAACCGCCTGCAACACGCATTCTGCAAGTCAGCAGAGGGAATCCTCTCGCAATTGAACTACTGGCGAAGGAATGGGCAATTAACGGGCAGGCCTCGCTCCTACGAGACCTCGAATCCCTCGATACACAGCCAGCGGCCTCCCTCGGTATCCCGCGCGCCATCAGCGCGGTGTTCGAGCGGCAGATCCGCCGCTTAGACGCCACTGGGCGCGCCGCCCTGGATCTCGCCGCTGTACTTGGCCGACGGCTTTCTGAGCTAACTCTCTACGAGGCAATCGGCCTCCCTGCGGTGACCGTCGCTGAAGCCTTTTCTCGGCTACGGGAGGAGGGGATTATTCGCGAGGTGGGCGGAGAAATCGAGTTCCGAAACGAGTTGATACGTGCGCAGGCGTACTATGCGGTTGCAGGGAAGGCCAGACAACATCTTCATCGACAAGTCGCCCTTCAGCTGGCAGAGCAAGACCGAGCCGCGGATGGTGCATCGAATCTGGAGATCGCGTGGCACTTCTTGCGGGCATCCGACACGCAGAGCGCAATCCCATTCGCATTGAGAGGAGCCGAAGCTGCCATCCGGGTTGGCGGTCCACATGAAGCGGAGCAGATTCTCGAAGCGCTTCTCAGTGGATCCCTGGACCACGACGCTTCCCAACGATCGAAGCTACTCCTTGCCAAAGCGCTTCTTGAACAATCGAAAGCTGAGGGGGCCATTCCACTCCTCAGACATCTCGGGGCGGACGCTGGCCTTCTCCCGAGACAACAAGCAGACGTCAGCAGCCTTCTCGCGAGAGCCTTATATCTCGCCAATGACAGCGGCGCCTGCCAAGCAGCTAGTGCAGCGCTCCAGTCGGCTAGAGAAACAGCGGATCTCTCTCTCATCGCGCGAGCTCTGTTCGAGTTCGCCCGGACAGGCATTGAGGCAGGTGTCGTCGAACGACTCGATGAAACACGATCCGAGTGTGAGCGTCTTCTGCAGACGCCCCACGGTCACGAGGAGCCGATGCTCCACTACGCGAGAGCCTTCTGCGACTATTCATTGTTCGATGTCGAGAGGGCAGAACTCAGCCTTGTTACCGCGATCAAGATTCTCAACTCGTCTGCTCAGCCGTCGCAACTATCGCAACTGTATACTGGGCTCGGCGTCTGCAAGGTATGCAGGCTGCAACCTGACGCCGCACAAGAAGCCTTCATTTCTGCTCTTGAGCTTGCTTCCAGAGTTGGCGATGACTCTCGCGCATCCTTGATCAACATTGCCAGATGTGCCGTCGAGGGAGTTCGTGGAGACTTCGACAAGGCACTTGAGTTCGCCCTGGACAGTATCGAACTGGGCCGGAAAGCGCTCAACCAGCCCAACCTGACAACAGCCTACCTGAATTTAGCCGAGATCTATGCCCAAATGGGCAACCACGAGAAGGGAATCGAGGCCTTTCGTCACGCCGAGGCCCTCATGCAAAAGGGGCAGACTTGGTGGGCGAGAGTCACTTTCGCTCTGCAAGGAGCTAGCTCAGCTCTGGTTAATGGAAACACATTGCTAGCACTCGACTACGTGTCGCAAGCGGAGAGACTCGCGCGCGGGCGAGAGCGCGCTGTCCAGGACGCAAGCACCCTACAGAAGTACCGAGTGTTCCGAGCCATGCACGAACGTGGACCGGAGGAAGCCCTGTCCATCGCCAACGAGGCGCAGAACTGGTTCCGTGGGCGGAACCCTCTCTACCACTACAACGTACTGGTGGCCACTGCCTGGGCGGAAAAGGTGGCTAGTGGCAGGTACTCAGATCAGACAACCCACGAACTCGAGGAATTCGACGATCAGCCCATCGAAGGGAGGAGGGCACTGTCAGTGGCCCAAGGCTTCCTATCTGGGTAGGGGACGCTCCTTCACAGTCTATACACAGGAGTGCTGACACTCACACCGCTGCACTCTCCACCTTCATGAGGCCTTTCTTGGCTGGCGAGGCGGCCGGCCCCACCCTGGTCGTCCCCACCTCGGCTAGAAGGCGACGAATTGTGGGTGAGCGTATCGCGATCGCCGCAAGACTGGGATCGAACTGCCTCCCGGAATGCCGACGCAATTCCTCTATTACGACGTCAAACGGCAGCGCCTTCCGGTACGGACGATCTGTGGTCATCGCGTCCAACGTGTCCGCGATCATGATAACGCGGGCACCAATTGGAATCTGTTCCCCAGAAAGCCTCGATGGGTATCCACTCCCGTCGTAGTTCTCGTGGTGATGCTTCACCGCCATTTCAATCGGCCCCCGTAGTCCAGATATTGTCGCGAGCAGCTCGGCGCTTCGCACAGGATGGGATTCAAGCAAAGCTCTTTCCTCGGGGGTGAGTTTGCCCTCTTTTCGCAAGAGTGGCGCATACTCTTCGTACACCTTGCCCACATCATGCAACAGAGCAGCCGTCGCGATTTGATCTACCTGCTTGCCGTGAATCCCAGCCTCTCTAGCGAGAATCCGGGCGTACTGCGACACTCTTTTCGAGTGCCCTGACGTGTACGGCTCAACGAGCTCCACCTGCTTGACCATCAACTCCAACATTTCACGATTACTCTGTTCCAACCGGAGGTTCTGAGCGTAGATGTGCCTGACGACAAACAACGGCACGGTGAGTGCAACAACGCCGGCTAGATCATTGTGGATGTACAGATATGCGAGGAAAGCTGGAATCGGAGTCGCAAACAAGTCATACAGTACGGCCCCACCATACATCCTGCCCCACGCCTCGTAGAAGTCGAGGCCCTCCGCCAAGGAGACTGCGAAGCATACAGTGGTGGAATTCGTTGCTGCGTACGTCACACTAGCCGCTAGAAACGCAAATCGAATTCCTGGAAAGTGGTAGACAGACGGCTCGCCTCCCAAGAGCTGATACACAGAGGCGGCCAAACCAATGGCGAGTATCTCCTTAGAGGTGTTGAAGACAACTTTGATCCAGGGTTTCTTCCGAACGAAATACTCCACGGAGAATACGGTAATCCCCCCAAGAGCCATTGCCCATCCAGGGGGAAAAAGAAATGTCGCGGCAAGAAATGGGATGAAAGCAATGGAGAGGATCGAACTCCCCACGTGGAGACTGACGGAACTGATTTCTGCGGCGAGACCGACCGCGAGGATAGCAATGAACCCATTCAAAAACCTGCTGGAACCGTCCCATTCGGGGTGAACAAAACCAAGCGCTAGAGCCACCGTAGCTCCGACAGCTACGGTGAAAACGTAGAACTTCAGAAGACGACTCGAATCAACCGAGTCAGTATGCATGAAGGAAGTTGAGGGGTGGCCCCAATTGTCGTTACCAATGGATCGTTGCGTCTGCCATGAGTACGCGCAGCAAAGCACCGATCAAGAGTGCGAGCAGCTTGAACCCGAACATTGAGCGTCACCTCCCTCTAGACCTACGAGTCGTTAGGCTCGAGACCTGAAGTGGCACGCCTCGCTACGACGCGCCCGACGCTCCGCTCGTCAGCTGTCCGCTCCACTTCGCTCAGGTAGCGATAACCGGGGCCCCCTTGTCCAAAGTGTCCTGTATGAAAACCCGCGCCCCATTCGGAGCGCGGGACTCGTGCTCCCGCCTCAGGCGACCTTCCGCCGCGACCGCAACGCCCGCCGCACCGCCTCCACCACCACCCCCATCCCCTCCACCTTCTGGATCACCGTCCGCACCCCCACCCGCTCGAGCTGCGCCTGCGCCGCCGCCGGCATCCCCCCCGTCACGATCACAATCTCCGCGTCGAGATGACGCCCCGGCTCCAGCAGCCGCTCCACCACCTGCACCGCGTTGAGATCGGGCAGCAAATAGTCCAGCAGGATCACCCCCGGATGCACCCGCCCAATCTCCAGCAGCGCGTCCATCCCGTTCGTCGCCTGCACCACCTCGACGTCCAGGTCCGATGCCTCCAGCGTCTTCACGAGCGCCCGCAGGTAGGTCGGGTCGTCCTCCACCACCACCACCGCCTCCCCGCGCCCCTCCGCCCCGTCCGGCTCCACCAGCAGGTCCGGCGGCACCGCCATCCCGTGCGAGCGGAGAAACTCCACCAGGTCCGCCGACGTCACCCGCCGGCGGCCGGTCGGAGTCTTGTGGCCCTTCAGGTGCCCCGCGTCGATCCAGCTCGCCACCGTCGCCGGAGACACCTGGCACACCCGCGCCACACGCTGCGTTCCCCAGTACCGCTTGGTCTTGTAGAAACTCACGGAACCCCAAATACCACCAAAACAGGAGGTCCGCTAGACCCCTCGGCCGGGAGGGCGCTGCATGGCCGAAGGTACTGCTAAGGCATGTCCCTGCAACAACTTATATACTAACGCCGGGCGTCCGCCCAACGATTTGTCGCGTCCAACACCGCTAAGACCGCCGCGCGCTCCGCGCTCTCGCGGATCTCGCACGTGCCCGTCAACAGCTGCGCTTCCCGACCGCCCAGCCCATGCACCGCCACCAGCACGAACTTGCGGTCGAAGGCGTCGATCAGCTGCGCTCCCTCCAGCGCCACCGAGTTGTCCGGCAGCAACTCGTCCAGGCAGCTCGCTGCCGCCCGGGCCGCCGCCTCCACTCGGTTGCGTACCGTGTCCGTCCCCTGCTCCTCCATTTCGGCTTCCTTGTCCCCGAAGCCGAGCCTCACTCGGACCGTTACCCGCTGGGGCCGGCTTCCGGGACGCACCTCGAGGCCCCTGAATACCACGATGCGCTTGTTCGCCCGCGCCGTGATCGCGTCCTGCTGCAGCTCCTCGATCGGCCGCACGTCCGCCGTCTGCGCCACGCTGATCTTGCGGTGGTCGATCTTCATGCCGAGCTGCGCCATCAGCGCCGACTCGATGTTGCGCACCACCTGCTTGGCCGCGATGTCGTTCCGCGTCAGGACGTGGATCTCGCTCACCTCGCCCTGCGGGGTCACGACCACGCTGGCCGACAGCACGCCGGTCAGGCTGGTGAGCAGGTTCTCCGCCCGTTTCACTCCCCAGGGATCGGGCACCACGCCGCCCCCTTGAGGCCCCAGCCCCACCGGCTCCGGTGGCGGCTGCGGCCCTCCCGTATCGCGAATCGGCTTGGATGGACTCACGCGAACTTGTCTCCCGTCGCCACCTGGTTGCGTCCGGCCGCCTTTGCACGATACAACGCGCGGTCAGCCGCCACCAGCACGTCTTCCTGCTCCGCCCCCCCGGGGTCGAACCCGGCTACGCCGATGCTGGCCGTCACGAGCCCTACGGGGTACCCGAGCCGTCGCCCCATCGCCTCCACCCGCCCGCGCACCTTCTCGGCCACGCCCCGGGCCCCCTCCGCCGCCGTCCGGACCAGCAGCACCACGAACTCATCGCCTCCGTAGCGCGCCGCGAAGTCCGCCGACCGCACCACCGCGCCCAGCTCCTGCGCCGCGGCCTTGAGCACCTCGTTCCCCGCCTCGTGCCCGAATTTGTCGTTCACCTGCTTGAAGTTGTCCAGGTCCACGAACAGCACGGCGAAGGTGTCACCGCTGCGCTTGCTGCGCGCCACTTCGTTGGCCAGCCGGTCGCGCAGCACTCGGAATGTGGCGAGACTCGTCAGGGCGTCCACCGCCGCCTGCTGCTGCGCCTGCTCTGCCTGGCGGTTCAGGTAGGGCGGGCACGACCGCAGGGTCGTTCGCCCCTGCACCGCCGCCTCGGCGAACGCGCGGCAGGTATCGTAGCCGCATGCCCCGCAGTCCCACAGGCGGCCGTTGGGCGCGAGGCCGATTTCCGCCAGCACCTCGTCCACCGCCTCCGCCGGCGCCACGTGCCCGTTGCGCTGCGCCTCGAACACCGCACCGAGCGACACCTTGGCGGCGACGTCAGCCTCGACGACGGGCAGCTTGGCCCGCCCGGGCTCCGTCGCGTCCACGATCTCCCGCCGCCGGAACAGCTCCTCCTTGGGGCCGAGCAGGGGGTGATCGAGGCACCCTTCGCACGGCAGGATGTCCACGAACCCCAGGTCGATCCGGTCCACTGAGACCGCCCGGGCGATCGCTCCCAGCTGGGCCAAGCCGCGCACCTTCCGGAACCGGCGGCTCGCCTGGCGCTCCTCCATCAACAGCTCGAGGGGCAGGCCCCCAGCCGTGCTCGCGTGGCGCCTCCGCTCTTCGGGGATGCGGGTGAAATAGCCGGGCTGATCCGCCAGCCGCACGCGGCGGCGCTCCAGCAGCTCCTCCAGCTCCTCGAAGGTGATCGCCGCGTCCACATCGGGCCCGCCTTCGGTGATGCACACCCCGGCGTACACGACCGGCGTGAACCGTCCGTACATCGCCTTGAGGTAGCGCGCCTCCGCCGCCACCGGCGTCACCACGGGCGCCATGTACGGAATCAGCTCCGGGTATTCCTTCCGCACCGTTTCGACGACGACCGGACAGGTGCTCCGGATCATCGTCCCCCAGCCCTCGTCGCTCCACAGCTTCAGATACTCCTTCGCCACCAGCTCGTCGCCCATCACACCGCGGTGCACCGTGCGGAAGCCGGCGGCATAGCAGGCGTTCACGACCTGCTCGGGGGTGGAGGGGAAGAAGTACGCCGCCGATTCGACGCTCAGGATCAGCGCCGCTTTGCCCCCCAGCGCCAGCTCGGTCGCCCGCGCGTGATCGCCGATCGCGAGGATCGCGTCGTGCGGGCAGGCGGGCAGGCAGATCCCGCACCGCGTGCACGTCTCGTCGACGATCCGGACCTGCTCGGCCTCGACGGCGACCGCGTCCACGGGGCAGACGCGGACGCAGGCCAGGGAGACCACGCACAACTCCGGATCGATTTTAAATTCCACGAGTTGACCGGCCTGGGCGCGAAGGCCATGGGAAAAGTCGCCCAAACATGGGAGTCGCCTCCCGGAGTGTCAATAGCGGCACGCGATTCAACACCTTGGAAATACTGAGGTTAGGCCAGCGCGTATTCCTTCAGCTTACGATACAATGTGCGCTCCCCGATGCCGAGGATCTCGGCCGCCCGGCGCCGGTTGCCGCGCGTCTGCTGCAGCACCGCCTCAATCGCGGCACGCTCCACTTCGGCCATGGACATCCCGGGCCGGTAGACCACCTGCCCCTCAGGCGCGGGCTCGACTTCTACCGGCCCAAGCAAGGCGGGCGGGGGACTCTGGCCGCCCCCCACCTCGATCACCTCGACGCGCTGCGGGCGCTCGTCCAGGCGCCGGCGCAGCTCTTCCACCTGCAACTTCAGTTCCACCAGGCTGTGGAAGATGAACTCCAGCTCCTGGCCCGCCACCTGATGCGTGGCCCCCACAAGCCGCATCGGCAGCCCGCGTCCCCGTTCGCGGATGTCACGCGGGATGTCGCTCGCGCGGATCTCTCCCTCGGGGGCGAGCACGACCATCGACTCCACCAAGTTGCGCAGCTGGCGCACATTCCCCGGCCAGTCGGCGTCCACCAGCAGCTGGAGCGCCTCGGGGGTGATGCCGTGGAACTGACGGTCGTGGGTGGCGGCGAATTCGGCGATGAAGCGCCGCACCAGCATCGGGATGTCGCTTTTTCGCTCGCGCAGCGGCGGCAGGTAGATGTACAGCACGTTCAGCCGGTAGAACAGATCGGCGCGGAAGTGGCCCAGCGACACCGCCTCCTTGAGTGACCGGTTCGTGGCGGCGACCACGCGCACGTCCACCCGGATCGCCTGGGTGCCGCCCACGCGGAAAAAGCTGCGGTCCTCGAGCACGCGGAGCAGCTTCACCTGGGTGGGCGGGGGCATCTCCCCCACCTCGTCGAGGAAGATGGTCCCGCCATCGGCCAGCTCGAAGCGCCCCAGGCGTCGCTCCGCGGCCCCCGTGAACGCCCCTTTCTCGTGCCCGAACAGCTCGCTCTCGAGCAGCGTCTCAGGCAGCGCCGCGCAGTTCACGGTGATGAACGGCTTGCCGCGCCGCGGGGATAGATCGTGGATCGCCCGGGCGACCAGCTCCTTGCCGGTGCCCGACTCGCCCTCGACCAGGACCGTCGAGGTGACCGGCGCCATCTGCTCGATCTTCACGAGCAGCTCCTGGATCGCCGGCGCCTCGCCGATGATGCCGGTGCGCTGCTGCAGCTTGCGGCGCTCGATCAGACGCCGCACCGTCGCCGCTACTTCGGCGGGGTCGGCGGGTTTGGCGAGGAACGCGGTGAGGCCCAGCTCGCGCGCCAGCCCCGCGGCGTCGGGCTCGCTCACCTCGACCAGACCGAGGGTGGAGATAGCGCGATCGCGCGCCACGGCCAGGATGCGGGCTGCCGTCGGCTCGTGCAGCCCGCCGCTGACGATCAGGCAGTCGGGCTCGCGCACGCGCACCGCCGTACGGACTTCCTCGAGCGAGGCGGCCAGCTCGGTGGCGAACCCGGCGGTCTCGAGGTGGGCGTTGAGGCGGACCGCCTGCTCGAGGTCTTCGGTGGTGATGACGACGCGGTCAGGCATGCGTGGTGGGTGGCGCGTGGTGCGTCGTATCGGCTCCGCTGACTAGATCGACGGCATGTTCGAGCAGGCCGTCCAGCACCCGGAGGCCGTCGCGCACGCCGCCGGGCGAGCCGGGGAGGTTCACGATCAGCGTCCGTCCGCGCGTGCCGGCCAAACCGCGGGACAGCCAAGCCCGGGGGAGGCGCCGCGCCGCCGTCGCGCGCAGTGCCTCGGCGATTCCCGGCGCTTGCCGCTCCAGCACCGCGGCCGTCGCTTCGGGGGTCACGTCGCGGCCCGCAAGCCCGGTCCCGCCGGTCGTAAGCACGACGTCCACCTCACCCGAGTCCGCCCAGCGCGAGAGCTTCGCGGCGATCAAGGTGGTCTCATCGGGCACGATGCTGCGCACGGCCACTTCGTACCTCCGCGCCGCTGCCCACTCGAGGATGGTGTCGCCCGACGTGTCGGCGCGACGCCCCTGGGCCCCCAAGTCGGATACCGTGAGAATCCCGATCCGCATGCCTATCGCTTCGTTCGGTGCGGCACGAACGGCAGCTTGACGACCTCCGCGGGGGCTCGCTTGCCGCGGATGTCGATGGTGATCTTGGTGCCGGGCTTCGCCTGCGCCACCGGCAGGTACGTGGTGCCTATCGCGCTGGCCGCCGTCGGCGTCACCGTGCCGCTGCGCACCACGTCGACCCGGCGGTCGGCGAGGAAGACGTCGTACCCATGCCGCGCGACCAGCTTGGGCTCGGTGACCGTGAAGCCCACGAGGCGGCGCGTGATTCCTTCGAGCTTCTGCTTCTTCAGGGCGATCTGGCCCGTGAACGTCGCGCCCTTCTCGAGCTTCACGATGAAGTTGAGACCCGCCTCGAGCGGCGTCACCGTGTCGTCGATGTCGCTCCCGTACAGCGGCAGCCCGGCCTCGAGCCGCAGCGTGTCGCGCGCCCCCAGGCCGCACGGCTCGGCCCGCCCGGGCCCCGCGAGCGCGTGCCACAGCGTCTCGGCATCGCCGGCGCGGCAGTACAGCTCGAAGCCGTCCTCGCCGGTGTAGCCGGTGCGCGAGATGAAGCACTGCACCCCCGCGACCTTCCCTTCGGTGAAGTGATAGTAGGGGAGCATGGCGACGCCCACGCTCGTGAGCGAGCCCACCAGCGTCTCGGCCTTGGGCCCCTGCACCGCCAGCAGCGCCACCTCCTCGGAGATATTGCGCAGTCGCACGTTGGCCCCGCCCTTCTGGGCCACGATATGGTCCCAGTCCTTCTCGATGTTGCTGGCGTTCACGACAATCATCAGCTTGTCCTCGAAGCGGTACACCAGGCAGTCGTCGACGAACGTCCCCTGCTCGGTCAGCAGGGCGGAGTACTGCGCCTGCCCGGCCTTGAGGGCGCCGACGTCGTTGCAGGTGACGCGCTGCACGAAGGCGTTGCGGTCCGGGCCCGTAACTTCGAACTCGCCCATGTGCGAGACGTCGAAGATCCCCACGGCCTCGCGCACCGCACGGTGCTCGGCGGTGATGCCCCCCGGATAGGTCACGGGCATCTCGTACCCGCCGAACGGCACCATCTTGGCGCCCAGGGCAACGTGGACCGCGTGCAGGGGAGTGCGCTTCAGGTTCAAGTCGGCCATCGAACAGGATCCTCGTGTCAGAGCTGGGGGCTAAGGGGCTAAAGGGCTAGCCCATCAGGGTCGCGAGCAGCGCCTTCTGGACGTGCAGCCGGTTCTCGGCCTCGTCCCAGACGCGCGACTGGCGCCCTTCGATCACGTCGTTGGTCACTTCCTCGCCGCGGTGCGCCGGCAAGCAATGCAGGAAGACGGCGCCCGGATCCGCGAGCCGCATCAGCTCCGCGTCCACCGTGTAGCCCTTGAATGCATTGCGCCGCGCTTCGGCCTCCGCCTCCTGTCCCATCGAGGCCCACACGTCGGTGTTCACCACGTGCGCACCCTCGACTGCCTCCTCGGGTACCTCGGTCACCAGCACCTTGGTCTGCCGCTTCGCCCGCTCGAACTTCTCGCGGTTCGGCTCGAAGCCCTCCGGGCAGGCGAGCCGCAGCTCGAAGCCCAGCACCTCCGCGGCCTCGAGCCAGCTGTTCGCCATGTTGTTGCCGTCGCCCACCCAGGCGATCCGCTTGCCCTCCCACCCGCCCAACGCCTCCTGCACGGTGAACAAGTCGGCCAGCACCTGGCAGGGGTGCGACAGGTCGGTCAAGCCGTTGATCACCGGGATAGTCGCGAACCGGGCCAGCTCCTCGACCTCCGCGTGGTCGAAGGTCCGGATCATGATCCCGTCCACGTAGCGGGACAGCACCCGGGCGGTGTCGGGAATCGGCTCTCCCCGGCCGATCTGGATGTCGCGCGAGGAGAGAAACAGGGCGTGACCGCCCAGCTGGTAGGTACCGACCTCGAAGGAGACCCGGGTGCGCGTGCTCGACTTGGCGAAAATCATCGCGAGCGTCTTCCCGGCGAGTGGCGTCTCGCGGTAGGCCCGCCGCTTCATCCGGGCGGCGAGGTCGAACAGGCGCTGCACCTCGTCCCGGCTGAGGTCGGTAATGCTCAGAAAGTCCCGTTTCGCCATGGATTCCCTAGGGGCAGGTCAAAATGACAGGCTCAGGCGTCCATTCTATCCGCCTGAGACCCCCAAGACAAGGCTAGAGGATGTATTTCCGGAGGTCTTCGTCGTCGACGATCTTCGCGAGCCGCTCGCGGACCTGGGCGGCGTCGAAGACGATGCGCTTGGTGGGATAGTCGGGGAGCTCGTAGAGCACTTCCTCGAGCACCGTGCTCATCACCGTGTGCAGCCGGCGGGCGCCGATGTTCTCCATCCGCTCGTTCACCTTCGCCGCGATGCGGGCGACCTCGCGGATGCCGTCCGCGGTGAACTCGAGCGTGGCCCCCTCGGCCGCGACCAGCGCGGCGTACTGCTTGGTGAGCGCGTTCTCGGGCTCCGTCATGATGCGGACGAAGTCCTCCTCGGTGAGCGGCGTCAGCTCGACACGGATCGGGAACCGGCCTTGCAGCTCGGGGATCAGGTCGGACGGCTTGGAGACATGAAACGCCCCCGCGGCGATGAACAGGACGTGGTCGGTGCGGACGAAGCCGTAGCGCGTTTGCACCGTCGAGCCTTCGACGATCGGCAGCAGGTCGCGCTGCACCCCTTCGCGCGACACGTCGGGCCCCGAGGTGTTGCGCTCGCCCGCGATCTTGTCGATCTCGTCGATGAAGATCACGCCGTGGTTTTCGACGCGATCCAGCGACTCGTTCACCACGTCGTCCATGTCCACCAGCTTCTTGAGCTCCTCGTCGACCAGAATGCGCCGCGCCTCCGGGACCCGTACCGTGCGCCGCTTCTTCTTCTTCGGCATCATCTCCTGCAACATCTCGGTCAGGTTGACGTCGGGCCCCTCCATTCCCTGCGGCGGCTGCATGTACTCGAGCAGCGGGAAGCCCTGCTGCTGCACTTCGACCTCGACGTCCTTGTCCTCCAGCTTCCCGTCTTTCAGCTGCTGGCGCAGTTTCTCGCGCGTGCGCCGGCGCCGATCTTGACTTTCCGCGTCGGCCTCGGGGACCTTGGAGGTGACGTCGCCCTTGGAGGAAACGACGAACAATGGGCGACCCACGGGCGCCTCGCCGCTTCCCGCACTCCTCTCCCCCGGCGTGGGGGCGGCGGGAGGCGGGGATGGCGGCGCCGGCAGGAGCAGGTCGAGCAGACGATTCTCGGCGCGCTCCTCGGCGGTGGGGTACACCTCGTCCTCGCGCTCGGTCCGGACCATGTTGATCGCGACGTCCACCAGCTCGCGGATCATGGATTCCACGTCCCGGCCGACGTAGCCCACTTCGGTGAACTTGGACGCCTCGACCTTGAGGAACGGCGCGCCCGCGAGCCGCGACAGCCGGCGCGCGATCTCGGTTTTCCCCACTCCGGTGGGGCCGATCATGATGATGTTGTTGGGGAGGATCTCGTCCCGGATCTCCTCGGGCGCCTGCGCGCGTCGCCAGCGGTTTCGCACCGCGATGGCCACCGCCTTCTTGGCCGTTTCCTGCCCCACGATGTAGCGGTCCAGCTCCGCCACGATCTTCCGCGGCGGCAACTCCTCCAGCCACGGGAGCGCCGGCTCCTCCGGTGGGCCCGTCGGCGTCTTGGGCGGCTGCTCGTTCTCAGGAGTGCGGGTGGGTTCGGCCATGCCTAGAGCTCGAGGATGGTGATGTGGCTGTTCGTGTACACGCAGATCTCGGCGGCGATCTCGAGCGACCGCTGCACGATGTCCTTCGGCTCGAGCTTCGAGTTGCCGAGCAATGCCCGGGACGCAGCGAGGGCGTAGCTGCCCCCGGAGCCGATCGCCAGAATGCCGTCGTCGGGCTCGATCAGCTCACCAGAGCCGCTGATCACGAACCCGTGCTCGCGGTCGGCCACGACGAGCAGCGCTTCGAGCCGCCGCAGCACCCGGTCGGAGCGCCAGTCCTTGGCCAGCTCCACGGCGGCTCGGGGCAGGTTGCCGGGGTAGCGCTCCAGCTTCTCCTCGAACTTCTCGAACAGCGTGAAGGCGTCGGCCGCCGCTCCAGCGAAGCCCGCCAGGATCTTCCCGCCCTTCAGGGCGCGCACCTTGACGGCGTTCGCCTTCATCACCGTATCCCCGACCGTGACTTGGCCGTCGCCTCCCATGGCGACGCGCCCGTCCCGGCGGACGGAGAGAATGGTGGTGCTGTGGATGCGCTCAAACTCGATCACAGAGTCGGTATGCCCCTTAACCCCTAAGCCCCTATGCTCTCGGATGCGCGCGGTGGTACACCTGCTTGAGGCGCTCCACCGACGTATGAGTATACACCTGCGTGGTAGCGAGCGAGGCGTGGCCCAGCAGCTCCTGGACGGCCCGCAGATCGGCGCCGGCGTCCAGCAGGTGCGTGGCGAACGTGTGGCGTAACGAGTGGACGTGCAAGTCGTTGCCCCGGGTGAGCCCGCTCAGGAGGCGCTTCATGGCGAGCTGCACGCCGCGCGGCGTCAAGCGCCGGCCCCGCCGGTTCAAGAACACGGCGCGCCGTTCCGTGGACCCCGCTCCCCCCCCCCCCCCCCCGGCGCCTCCGGCGAGCAGCGCATCGCGGTGGCGGAAGTAGGCGCGGAGCGCGCGACCCGCGTGGCCTCCCAGCGGCACGATCCGCTCCTTCTTCCCCTTGCCCCGCACCTTCACCTGGTCGGAGACGAGGTCCAGGTCGGCCTCGTTCAGCCCCGCAAGCTCGGCGAGCCGCACGCCCGTGGAATAGAACAGCTCCAGCATAGCGAGGTCGCGGGCCTCGGTGAACCCGCCGGCTTCCGCCCGCCGCTCGGCTTCGGCGAATAGCAGGTCGATCTCGGCGCGATCGAGGTGCGTGGGCAGGGTGCGCTCGAGCTTGGGGGTGCGCGCCGCCTTGGCCGGGTTGACTTCGATCCCGTAGGCGACGTTCAGGAACCAATAAAAGGTGCGCAGCGCGGAGAGGGCGCGCGCCGCCGAGCGTCGGGCCAGACCCCGTTGCGCCAGCGCGGCGAGGTAGCCGCGGATCGCCAGCCGATCCACCCCGGCCCAGGCCCATGGGCCCCCATAGAACCGCTCGCAGAACGCCGCGAAGTCGGCGACGTCGCGGGCGTACGCCTTCACGGTGTGGGGCGAGTCGTTGCGCTCCTTCGCCAGGAAATCGACGAACGCCGCGATCTCGGGGGCGCCGCTCATGCCGCCACCGAGATTCCGAGTCGGACGGCAAACGCGTCGATGTCGGCCAGCGCGCGGGCGGCCAGGGCCTCCTTCTTCTTCGTCTTGTCGCGCGGCGTCACGGCGAGGGGCTCGAGCAGACCGAAGTTGGCGTTCATCGGCTGAAAGTGCGCCGGGTCCGCTTCCCGCAGGTAGCGGTACAATGCGCCGAGCATCGTCGTGGGCGGCGGCAGCAGCGCCGCCTCTCCCGCGAGCAGCCGTGCCAGGTTGAGACCCGCGAGCAGGCCGGTCGCGGCCGACTCGGTGTACCCTTCCACCCCCGTGAGCTGGCCGGCGAACAGCACCGCCGGATCGTCGCGCGTGGACAGATGGGGCGTCAGCGCTGCCGGCGCGTTGATGTACGCGTTGCGGTGAACGCTGCCGTAGCGCAGGAACTCCGCCTGCGCGAGGCCCGGGATCGTCCGGAAGACCCGTTGCTGCTCGGCGGTCCGCAAGCGCGTCTGGAAGCCGACCAGGTTCCACATCTGCCCGGCACGGTCCTCCTGGCGCAGCTGCACCACGGCGTACGGCTGGCGGCCGGTGCGCGGGTCGCGGAGGCCGACCGGCTTCATCGGGCCGAATCGCAGGGTCTCCCGGCCGCGACCCGCCATTTCCTCGACCGGCAGACATCCCTCGAAGTAGGGGGTGCGGTCGAACTCATGGCTGGGTTGGTACTGCTCACCCCCGATCAGCCCGGCGACGAAGGCTTCGTACTCCTCGGGTGTGAGGGGCGCGTTGAGGTAGTCCTCGCCCCCACCCTTCCCGTAGCGGGACGCGCGGAACAGCCGGCTCTGGTCCAGGGAGTCTGCGGAGACGATCGGCGCGATGGCGTCGAAGAACGCCAGGGCCGCCACGCCCAGCCGCCGTGCGATCGTGCCGCTCAGCGCCTCCGAGGTGAGCGGCCCCGTCGCCACGATGCCGGGCGAGGGAAGGTCGGCGATTTCGCGCCGCATCAGCGTGATATTGGCGTGGCTGGTGATCCGCCCTTCGACCCCCTCCGAGAACGCCACGCGGTCCACCGCAAGCGCCGCCCCGCCCGGCACGCGTGCCGCATCGGCAGTCTGCAGGACGAGACTTCCCAGGCGGCGCATTTCCGCCTTCAGGAGGCCGTGCGCGTTGGTGGTTTCGACGGACTTGAAGGTGTTGCTGCAGACCAGCTCGGCCAGGCGGTCCGTCTGGTGGGCCGGCGTCATGCGGGTCGGACGCATCTCGTACAGCGTCACCGCTACGCCGTGCTCCGCCAGCGCCCAGGCCGCCTCGCACCCCGCGAGCCCGCCGCCCACCACCACTGCCCCCCCCACCCCCCCTCCCCCCCCACGCCCCGCCGTCAGGCCGCGCTCGGCTCCGCCGGGCCGCTCTCGGCGAGCGTGTCCTCGTGAGCGCACTTCAGGCACTTGCGAGCCACTCCCCCGGTTTTGATCGGTTTGTGCTCCATCCCGACGAACCCGCAGCTGGGACACGGCTCGGCCACCGGCTTGTTCCACGTCGAGAAGTCGCAGTCCGGATAGCGCAGGCAGCCGAAGAAGTTGCGTCCCTTCCGAGTGCGGCGCTCCGCCAGGTCCCCCACGCCGCACTTGGGGCACTTCACCCCGAGCGGCACCGGCTGCGTGTACTTGCACTGCGGGTAGCGCGTGCACGCCAGGAACTCGCCGAAGCGTCCCGTCTTGACGACCATGGGCGCACCGCAATCCCTGCACACCACGTCGGAGGGCCGGTCAGGCACCTTGTCTTTCTTCAGCGAGCGCGAGAAGGTGCACTCCTTCGGGTACTTGACGCACGCGATGAAGGGCCCAAACCGCCCGCTGCGCACTTCCACGGTGCTCCCGCACTTGGGGCAGCGCTCTTCGTGCAGCTTGGACAGGTCGTGCACCTCATGGATGATCTGCTGCACGTCCACCGCGGCCAGCGCGGTGGAGAACGGACCCCAGAAATCCCCCAACACCTGCTGCCAGGCAAGGTCGCCCTCTTCCACTTTGTCGAGCTCGGTCTCCATCTGCGCCGTGAAGCCGACGTCGAACACCTCGGGGAAGCAGCGCTTCATCACCTTCCACACCGTTTCGCCCTGTGGGGTGGGCGCGAAGCGGCGGTCCTTGGCCGTCGCGTACCACCGTGTGCGCAGCGTGGAGATGATCGTCGCGTAGGTGGAAGGCCGGCCGATGCCGAGCCGCTCGAGCTCCTTTACCAAACTCGCCTCGCTGAAGCGGGGAGGCGGCTCGGTGAAGTGCTGGCTCGGCGTGATGGCGCGCACCGTGACGCGATCCCCCTGGGCCAGCACCGGGATCGGCGGCAAGTCCTCGATGGTCTTGCCTTCCTCCGGCTCGTGGGCCTCGTGGTAGAGCACGTGGTAGCCGTCGAATAACATGCGCGAGCCGGTGGCGCGAAACGCGTAGCGCCCCATGTCGAAGTCCACCTTGGTGGTTTCGAACACCGCGGGGTTCATCTGCGAGGCCACAAAGCGCCGCCAGATCAGCTGGTACAGCTTGAACAGGTCGGACTCGAGGTACTTCTTGATGTCGTCGGGGCGGCGGCCCACCTCGGTGGGCCGGATCGCCTCGTGGGCGTCCTGGACGCGGGACTGGCCCTTACCTTCCCGATGCGCGACCGGTGCAGCCGGCAGGTACCGGGCTCCGAAGGTCAGCTGGATGAAATCCCGGGCCTGCGCCACGGCGCTGTCGGCCACGCGGATCGAGTCGGTGCGCATGTAGGTGATGAGACCGACCGGTCCCTCGTCGCCCATTTCGACGCCCTCATACAGGCGCTGGGCCGCGCGCATCGTGCGCCCCGCCGAGAATCCCAGCTGCTTGGCGGCCTCCTGCTGGAGCGTGCTCGTCCGGAACGGCGGGGGCGCGGGGCGGCGCCGCTCCCCCTTCTCCACGGTCGTCACGACGAACGGCAGCTGCCGGACGTCGGCGACGATGGCCTCGGCCGTCACCCCGTCTTTGATCTCCGGCTTGTGCCCGTCGACCTTGTGCAGCCGCGCCTGGAACGCCTGCGCGTCCTTCTCGAGATCGGCCTCGATCGTCCAGTACTCCTGCGGCGTGAACTTGCGAATGTCGTCCTCGCGCTCGCAGATCAGCCGCAGCGCCACGGTCTGCACGCGGCCCGCCGAGAGACCCGTCTTGATCATCTTCCACAGGAGCGGCGAGGCCTTGTAGCCCACCAGCCGGTCCAGCACGCGGCGCGCCTGCTGGGCGTCCACCTTACGCTGATCGATGTCGAGCGGGTTGGCGATCGCCTGGGCGATGGCGTCCTTGGTGATCTCGTGGAACAGGACGCGGCGCACCTTGCCGCCGTTGCCGAGCTGGCCCGCCACGTGCCAGGCGATCGCCTCGCCCTCGCGGTCGGGGTCGGTGGCGATCAGCACCCGCGCGGACGTCTTGGCCGCTTTCTTGATCTCGGCCAGCGTCTTCGCCTTTTCCTTGATGGTGACGTACTTGGGCGTGAACCCGTGCTCCACATCGACGCCGAGCTCACGCTTGGGCAGATCGCGAACGTGCCCCACCGTCGCCTTCACGGTGTAGCCGCGGCCCAGGTACTTGCCGATCGTCTTGGCTTTGGTCGGCGACTCGACAATGACGAGGGAGCCCTTGCCCGCAGGTGCCGCGGCGTGGGCCGCGCGCGTGGCGCGGGCCATCGGCTTGACCTTCGGCTTGACCTTCGGTCTAACCTTCGGCTTGGCCTTCGGCCGGATGGCCTTCTTGGCACGAGTCACAGTCTTCTTCTTAGCAACCACGCTTCAACCTCTCATCAACGCAGCACGGTGGCATCTTTACCACCCCGCCTGGGTCTGCGCAAGCCTGACCACTTCCGCCGCGACTTGGGCCGCCGTCTTCCGATCGGTCTCCACCTGCGCGTGCGCTTTGGCGTAGAAAGGCTCTCGCTCCTTCAACAGCGCGCGCATGCGCATCACCGGGTCTCCCTCGGAGAACATCGGACGGGTTCCTTCCGGGGTCGCCCGCTTTGCCGCCGTGTCGGCCCGCGTCTTCAGATACACCAGGAAGGCCCGGGGCTTCGCGGCCTCCAGCGCGCCGGGTTGCACCGCCCAACCGCCGCCCGGCGCAATCACCGCGGGATCGTTCACGAGCGCCGCCTCCATCTCGCGACGCTCCAGGTCGCGGAACGCGCTTTCGCCCTTCTCGGCGAAAATCATTGTGATCGGCTTGCCTTCCTTGCGCACGAGGAGCGCGTCAAGGTCCACGAACCCCGCGTGCAGCTGCTCGGCCGCCAGCTGGGCGACGGCCGTCTTGCCGGAGCCCGGCAGCCCGATGAGCACCACGTGCTGTTTCACGACACCGCTCCCTTCGGGGCGCGGGGCGTCCGCGCGCGCACTTGGGCCTGATAGCCCTCGTAATTCCGCCGCATCTCGCTCAGCGCGTCCCCGCCGAACTTCTCCACCATCGCCTGCGCCAGCACCAGGGCCACCATCGCCTCTGCTATGACCCCCATCGCCGGCACTGCCGTCACATCCGAACGCTCCGACTGCGCCTGCGCCGGCGCGCCCGTCGCCAGGTCCACCGTCTGGAGCGGCGACATCAGCGTGGAGATCGGCTTCATCGCCGCCCGCAGCACCAGCGGCTCACCCGTCGTCATCCCACCCTCGGTCCCGCCGGCCCGGTTGGTGGCCCGCGCGAACCCGGCGAGAATCTCGTCATGCACCTCGGACCCCTTGCGGCGCGCCGCCCCGAACCCCAGCCCCAGCTCCACCCCTTTCACCGCCGGGATCGACATCACCGCCTGGGCGAGCCGGCCGTCCAGCTTCCGGTCCCAGGAAATGTGAGAGCCCAGGCCTACCGCCACACCGAGCGCCACCACTTCGACGATCCCGCCGAGCGTGTCGCCCGCCGCCTTGGCCGCGTCGATCCGTGCGATCATCGCGCGCTCGGCCGCCGGATCGAGGCAGCGCACGGGGCTCGCGTCGGCCGCGGCATTCAGCGGCCGCGGCAGCGGGCTCGGCACGGGCGCCACCACGCCTCCCAGCTCCGCCACGTGACTGCCGATCTCGACGCCGAACTGTTCCAGCAACAGTTTGCTGACGGCGCCACAGGCTACGCGGGCCACGGTCTCCCGGGCGCTGGCGCGCTCCAGGATATCCCGCGCGTCGCGGCGGTCGTACTTGAGCGACCCGGCCAGGTCGGCGTGTCCCGGTCGCGGCCGCGTGACCTGGCGCCGGCGCTCGGCGCCCGGCGCGTCCGCTTCGGGGGCCATCACATCTTGCCAGTGCGCCCAGTCGCGGTTCCACACCAGCATCGCGATCGGCGAGCCGAGCGTCTCACCCGCGCGGACCCCGGCGAGCCACTCGATCTGGTCCGATTCGATCTTCATCCGGGCCCCGCGGCCGTAGCCCCCCATCCGCCGCTTGAGCTCGGCGTCCACCCGCACGGCCGAAACCGGCAGCCCGGCGGGGATCCCTTCCAGGATCGCGACCAGCCCCCGGCCGTGGCTTTCCCCTGCCGTCGTCCACCGGAACGTCATGCGCGCTGCACCCCTCCGATAACGCGCGAGCCCGACCGGAAGTCGGGCTCGCGTCCTCGCCGCGATCGCCTCAGCCCCGGCTCCCCATCACGGACTGCCGACCGGCCGGGGCGCCGGGTTGGGGTTGGTGATCGTCGGCAGCCGCACCATCACGAGGCCCCGCGCCGTGATCCCGAACAGCAGCTGATTGCCGCCGGCGTCCTGCGCCACCCGCAGCGGCCCGGTGATCGGATCGCGCACCGGCACCGACCCCACGACTCCATAGAAGAACGTATCGAAGACGTCAATGTTCCCGTCGGGCCGCGCCGCGAACACCAGGCGGTCGTTGGGATTACCCGAGCCGCCAAAGGTCGGTGTCCCCGGATCGCCGGCCCGGAACGCGTGGTTGTAGTTCATATCCATCCCCGGCGCGCCGGTGGGCGCGGGCGAGGTGCCCTTGAGCCGCAGGCCCTCATCGAGGAAGTAGATCGAATCCGCGCGCACCAGGTTGGTGCCGCCGTTGAAGTTCGTGGCGATCGCGTTGACCGTGATGCCGGTGTTGCTGATGAAGTCGCTCACGTCGACACCCGGCGACATCCCGAGGTCGGTGTCGTTGTCGCCCGAATCCACCGGCCCGGTGAACGTGGTATCGGGCGAGGTGAAGCAGGTCGTGTTCGTGGGCGCGCCGTGCAGCAGCGGCGCCTTGGTCGTGTAGCCCATCACGCGGGCGAACTGCGTTTTCACGCTTCCACCCTCGCCGAAGAAGGCGTGGGTGAAGTCACCCGAGTTCCGGGCGAACGTCGTGTCCCCGAGTCCGAAGGTCGAGAAGTTGATCGTGATCCCGGCGCACGCGGTCAGCACGACCGTGGTCTGGTTGTAGGGCTGGCCGCGCCGCAGCACGATCCGCAGGGTGTCTGTGGTCGACCCCGCCGATGCGGTGCCGATCTCCCAGAAGAGGTGGCCGAACATCTGGGCGGGGTTGATGGTGTGAATCAGCTTCTCCATCCGCAGCGTCGCGCGTCCGTCGAATGGCGTGGAGCTGCTCGCGGTCGGCGTAGTCGAGTAGAGCGCGAAGATCGAGTCCGTGGCGCACGCGAGGCCGCCCGCGGGCCGGCAGACCGTCGCCACGTACTGGGGCCGGTCCGACAGGTCGAAATCCTCGATTTCGGCGGTGAAGAAGCCGCCGACGTTGACGACCTTGTACTTCTGCACGAGGAAGTTCGGCAGGTCCTGGCGCCACACCAGGCGCCGCGTTCCGGGCCGAACGTCGATGATCGAGAGCTCGGTGCCGCCCGAGTTCGCCACGACGACCGTGTCGTCGTAGTTCCCCGCGATGTCCACCGGCCACAAGGCGATACCAACGGGCTGCGGCCCGGCGGTCGGAATGCCGCCGGCGACGAACGACGAGTTCGCGACCTGGAAGATCTCCAGGCGCGACAGCGGCGTGTTGGTGAGGTAGAGCTCGTTCGTATTCTTGTTGAAGATGGCGTCGGCGATCCGGCCGCCCGCCGGGAGCGGCCGCGTCACGCCGGCCACCACGGTCACGGTATCGGCCTTCGCGGTCCCGGCCACCACCCCCCCGACGGTCGAGTACGCGCAGTTCCGCGCCGCGGCGCCGTCGCAGGCGTAGCCGCGGACCACGATCGTGCGGGGGAACGGGGGCGGGAGCGCGGCCAAATTGAGGCTCAAGTTGCGCCGCACGTCCGTCAGGTTGCCCGCCGAGACATTGAGGGTATCGAACCGCATCAACACGCCGTTCGTGTCCACGCGGAAGCCGATCCAGAAGATGGCACTCGGATCGGTGGCGTGCACCAGGACGCTGTCGCTCACCTCGACGCGCGTACCGAGCGAATCCGTCACGGACGGTGGCGCAACGTCGTTGGCGGCCGAGAGGATGTTCACCGTGACCGTGCCGCTCGTGCCGCGCCGGCCCGCCGAGTCCTCGGCGAAGCCCTGCACCACGAACGAGCCCGTCGTGGCCACCACGATCAACGTGTCGTCGTAGACCACCGAGTCCGCGTACGGCGGCGTGAACGACACCGAGTCGTTGGGCGGCGTCGTGGGGTTGGTCACGGCGCCCGCCGGAGACGTCTGGAAGCCGATCTTGCGGATGCCGGAATTCTGGACCGCCACGACCTGCACCGGCACGCCCCGACCAGTGGACGCCACCGCGCCGGCTGAGGGCGAGATCAGAAACACCTTGAGGGCCTGGACGTTCGCCAGGAACAGGAACAGCGTGTCTTCGCTGAAGTTCCCGGCGCCGTCGATCGCCCGCGCGACGATCATGACGTTGCCGCCCGCGCCCGAGTTGGACGGGAACGTCACCGTCTTGGTGAATACGATCGTCTTGACGGTGCCGGTGAAATTGGTGTCCACCGGACCGGCGATGTAGCCGCCGCTGAACGTCAGGCGAATCGTCTTCAGCGCCAGATTGTCTGCCGCATCGACCCGGAAACTCAAGCCGGCGGCGATGTCCTGCGTGTCCTTCGAGGCGCTGAGGCTGATGACGGGCGCCGTGATGTCGCGCTGGATGCCGCCCGGATTGCGTGTGGTCTCACACGCCCAGACGGCCGCCGCGCAGACGCCGATCCCCCAGATGACCCGCACCCTTCGTCCTGCCCGCATAATGGCTCCCCGGCTTAGTTCCCGGTGCTAGGGGTCACCAGGTCGTCGATAATGTGCGGCGTGATCAAGATCAGCAGGTCGCGCCGCTGCTCCGTCTGGGACGTAAACCCGAACAGCTTGCCCAAAATCGGGAGATCTACAAGGAAGGGGATTCCCGACTTGGCCACCGTGACGGAGGTCACCGTCAGCCCGCCGATGACCGCCGTTTCGCCATCATTGACCAGGATTTGGTTGTCGGCTTGCTGAGTTTGGAACGTGAAGCCGATGTCCACGGGCGCCGCCTTCACGCTCGAATTCTCGGCGTGTACTTCCATCAAGATCTGCCGGTTGGCCGTGACGTGCGGCGTCACCTTCAGGTTGATGCCGGTCTGCTGGAAATTCACCGTGGCCCGCGGCACGTTCGTCCCGCCCGCCGTCGGGGCGCTGGCGTCGATCACGCGGATCGGCACCTTGTCGCCCACCAGGATCTCGGCCGCCCGATTGTCGAGCGTCGTGATCGACGGCTCCGCCTGGATGTCGGCCAGGTCGACGCGCTGCAGAGCCTGCACGAACGCCGTCAGGTCGAAGTTGCCGAGCGCGGTCGAGAAGATCAGGCTGAGCGCCGGGTTTACCACCTGCTGGCTGGCGTTCCCAAGCGCCGACAGCGAGTTGCCGCCGAGGTCGACGATCGTCTGCTGCGGGTTGAAGGTCGCGGTCGGCACCAGGGCGTCCGGCACACCGTCGAGATTGGTGTCGACAGGCTTGGCGGTACTGGGATCGGGCCGCTGCACCAGCTGGTTGAAGAACTGGGTTGCTGAGCCAAGATCGTACTTCACGCCCAGCTCCTCGACGTCGGTGCGATCGACGAAGATGATCTTCGCCAGGATCGAGACTTGCGGCGTGCGGATGTCCAGCCCTTTGACGAACTCCTCGACCTTGTCGATGCGCGTCTGGACGTCGGTGATCACGAGGGCGTTGCTGCCCGAGTCGGCCACCACGGTGCCGCGCGGCTTGGAGACGATCGCCGCGACCGCCGGCACGAGGGAGGACGCCCTGGCGTAGTTCACGCGCACCAGCCGCGTCTCGACCGGTACCGTGGAGTCGGCACGGGCGAGGTCCACCTTGTTCGACACGTTGATGATGCCGCCGGGCAGAGTCTGCGATGCCAGCCCTTGCGACTCGAGCACCGCGAAGAACGCCAGGTCCCACGGCTGGTTCTTGATCTCCGCCGAGATCTTGCCGGTGATGCCCTTGCTCACCACGATGGTCCGGCCGCTGAACGCGGCGAAACCCGCCACGACTTCTTCGATGTCCGCCCCGTCCCACGTCACCGTGATCCGCGGCGCTTGCGATTGGACCGCCTCGCGGCGGTGCGTCTGCAGGTACCGATCGATCAGGATGGGCGTCTCGGCGCTCGGGGTCGTGACCTCGGCGGCGGCCGTGGATGGGGCCGGCGTCGGGGATGGGGCCGCGAGCGCCACCACCGTCGTAGCCGCTTCGCTCGTCCAGGTCCCGAAGGCGGTACGCTCGCTTCCGATGTCCACCCGCACCTGGCCGTCCGCGCGCTGCACCTGATAGTCCTTCAGCACGTCGAGATCGATCACCACGCGCACGGTATCGGGCCGGAATTGGGCGTAGCGGATGTTCCGCACGCCGCCGCGGTTCTGCCCGTCGTACAGTGTCGCCGGCGCCGACAGGTGGGCGCCCATGAGATCGATGACCAGCCGCGCCGGATTGGCGAGCGTGAAGTCCCGGATTTCGACCGCGCCGCGGAGGTCGATGATGATCTGGACTTTGCCGGAGCCCGAATGCACGCTGACGGATCGGATCTCGCCGTCGCTTCGGGGCCCCGCCAGGGCCCGGGGCGCCGTCGCGAGCGCGATGCACGCGACAAAGGCTGTGATGCGCTTCATGGTCTCTCCTCCTGCTTGGCGAGCGACAGGGTCTCCTGGCGCTCGAACCCGAATTCTTGCACGGTGAACACGACCTCGCGCGGGCGGATTTGCGTGATCTTCAGGCGCCCCACGACCTCACCTGTCTTGACGCGGTAGCGTTTGCCGTTGGTGATGTCGCGCAGTACCGCAACGCTGCGCGCGGGGTAGACCCCGTCGTAGACGATGGCCACCAGCTTGAGATCGTTGAGCATCGGCCGGACGTCGCTCGACTGGAGCAGGGACACGAACGGGTCCCGCCCGCCGCCTTCGTAGGCGAACACCTCGCGCACCAGCCCGGTGTTGCCGGTGGTATCGGGTTTCGCCGTCGTGTCCTGGCCCGCCTGCGCGGCGAGCGGCGCGGCGCAGAGCAGCACGCCCAGGACGAGCCTAGTGACGCGCATTCGCCCCTCCCGTTCCCGGCTTCCTGACCGGCGGCGGCGCGCTCGACTTGACGTAGGTGCGCAGCGACAGCGACACCTCCAGAAGCCCGCCGGCCGTATCGCTGAGCAGCCTCTGCGCGCTTGCCTGCGCCGGCTTCAGGAGCATCTCTTGCGGTACCACGATGCGGGGAAGACTCGCCACGTCCGCCAGAAACTCCCCGATCTGATCGAAGTGCCCGTAGACTTCGACCTTGTAGCGGTAGGTGTCGAACGGACGGCCCGGCTCCGCCGGCAGTGGCTGGAACCGGCCCAGCGTCACACCGCGCACCTTGGCCTTGGTGGTGATGTCGTCCATCAGCTTCGGCACCTCGTTGCTCTCGGGAACCAGGCGCCGCATCAGCTGCAGATTGGAGTTGTATTGCTCGACCTTGCGGCGCAGGTCTTCGACCGTGCCGCTCGCCAGGTCGCGTTTGGCCTTGTCTACGATGCCCTGCAGGCTGTCGATCTCGACCCGTGCGGCCTCGATCTTCGCCGTTTGGGGCGAATGCCACTTGCTCCAATAGAAGTAGCCCCCTGCGGCCGCGACGAGCACGAGCAGCAGCATGATCTGGCTGCGTTGATCTTGGGGCAGTCCGATCGCCATGGGCTTACCTCACTGACTGCAGCAGCGGGACGGTGCGGATGTACACCGAATCGGCCACCCGGTAGCGGACCGTCACATTGAACGCCGTCACAGGCCGGTCGGACTCGATCACCGTGTTGGACTGGTTCGGCGTCACGTCCACGAGCCACGGCGAGGCTTGCAGTTGCCGCAGGAACGTGGTGTACGCCTGAAAGTCCACCGTGCGCCCGTCGATCGAGACCCGCACGACCGGAGCGGCGACCGAATCCTCGGGCGTGACGGCCGCCGCCGCGGCGGGGGCCGGCGCCCCTGGCTGCACGGCCGGGGCCATCGCCTGGATCTGCGTGATCCAGGTGTAGGGCGGCAGCGCCTTGGTCACCTGGTCGAGGATGTGCGGCCAGATGTAGCGGTCCGCATCGATGCTGCGGATCACGCCGATCTCGGCCAGCAGCGAGTCGCGGATGCGCTCGGACTGGTGCTTCTGTGCGATCACCACGTCGAAGCGTCGCTTCTCGGTCTTGACCGATTCCAGCCGGGTCTCGAGCCCCGCCAGCTTCGTCCGATCGAGCACGAACAGCGCGGCCGCGCCACCCCCGACCACCACCCAGGCCAGGACCGCGGCGATCAGCCACGGGTCTTTGATGTTGGCCAGGACCGCCTTCAGGTCCGGCATCGCGAGCTTGAAGCCGCTGCCGGGCGCCTTGCGCCGCTGACCGGGGAGTAGGTTGATCTCGATCACGAGGCGCGCCTCAGCGCTAGGCCGATCGACAACATCAGCAACGGTGCCACTTCATCGAGTGCAACCCCTTCGAACACGGTGTCCCGCACCCGCAACCGCTGCACGGGGCTCGCCAGCTCGACCGGCGCCTTGAGCCGGGCGGCCAGCGCGTCGTTGAGTCCCGGAATGCGCGCCCCGCCTCCGGTCGTGTAGATCCGCGAAATGCCCCCCGCGGTCCGTGACGCGCTCGCCAAGAAGGCCGCCGCCCGCTCCACGCCGACCGCGATTTCCTCGCCCCGCGTCTCCACGTAGCCCGCCAGGTCGGCGCTCTGCGTCACTCCCTGAATCACCTTCTCGGAGTCCTCGGCCGACAAGCCTTTCTCCCGTTGCAAGTCCTCGCGGAAACGCCGCGTACCCACCGCCAGATCCCGCGTGAGGACCGGCACACCGTCCTCCAGGATGTTCACGTTGGTGGTCTCGTGACCCATATTCACCAAAGCCACCAACCCATGCATCGCGTCGGGGTGATTCAGCTCGAACGCATTGTGGATCGCGAACGCGTCCACATCGATGATGGCCGCGGTCAGTCCAGCTTCCGCCAGCAGGCTGACGCGGCCCTCCACCAGCTCGCGTTTCGCCGCCACCAGCAGCACATCCATTTGGAGCCCTTCGCCGGCCGGATCGATGATCTGGAAGTCGAGCTCGACGTTCGCCATGTCGAACGGGACGTGCTGCTCGGCCTCCCAACGGATCACCTCGCGGGCGTCGGCTTCCTTCATGCGATCCATCTGGATCTTTTTGACGATCACGTCTCGTCCGCCCACCGCCGTCACCACCGCCTTCTGCTTCACCCCGGCGGCCGCGAACAAACCCCGGATCGCCTCGGCCACGATCCCGGGGTCCATGACTTCCCCCTCCACGATCGCGTCCGTGGCCACTTCGGTCGTGGCGACTTTGGTCAGCTCCGGCTCGTTGCCGCTGTGGTCGACGACCACGAGCTTCACGATCCCGGAACCGATATCCAGTCCCACCGAGGTTTTCTTGCCGCCCAAGAAGCCGAATACGGCCATTTGACATGCCTGCGCGCTAGGGACAGAGGGGGCGAGGGCAAACTACAGTATGCCTCGACCCTTATCCTGTCAAGCCTCGAACCTACTTGAGGCAAATTCAACAACTTCCTAACAGAAATGGACTTAGGCCACTCAGAACAGCTGTTTCCATGCCCGGGAGGACAGTGGCACAAGACGGCCGGATGACTGTAATGCAAGTGATAACAAGCACTTAGAGTACTGGACCACAAACCCGGACACCGGCCGGCCCTCCTCGGCAACTCCCCCACTGACCACAGCCCCCCAAACACGCAGAATATGGGGGTCACCGACCGTCCGAAGCCTGCCACGCACCATCACCAATCCCCAAAAAGTGTAGTCGCCGCGTACGTCCAGGTCCCCGTCCACCAGGAGGATGCCCTGGCCCTGTCCGTCCACCAAGGACAAGTCTCCGGCCACGTGGACTACAGGGAAGTAGGTCGCGCAGACCGACCCTCCATCGGACCCACCCCAATTGGATGCGACACTGACGTCACAGCGCCCATCTACCGAGACTGGTCTGGTGGTCCATGCTCCCCCCCCAGGAATTCCCACCACCGCTTGGGAGGCGAGTTCGGCGAACCACCCTGCCTGCACGGCGCTCTGCGCCGAGTCTTCCGGCGGCCCGACTCGCAGGGCGGGGGGGTCTCCTGATAGGCTCGAGCCGGGAAGCGCCCTCGCTGGACCATCCGTGGCAATGCCGGCGCGAGTACTGTCCGACTCCGGATCGCATTCGAACGCGGCCGGCGCGGCATCGCGGCCATCCACGGAGGCACCGGCCTCAAGGATCACCGGGCCATGGGTGGTGAGCGCCGCTCGAGGTTGCACTGAGACCGGGCGCACGCCGAGCAGCCACCCCACGTGAGCAACGATGCCGTCGCCTGCGCCCTCTTCGGACCCTACCGCGGTGACTTCCATCAGGAACAGGCCCCGGCCCAGACGTCGCAGCACGCCGCTCCGCCGTGCCACAACGGTCCCCGGCAAGGGGGGGGGGTCGGGGAACGACAACGAATCGAAGAGAGCAGGCAGCCCGCGGCTGAGGGTCGCCGGCGTCCAGCGGGACACGCTCTCGACGAGACTCACCTCCGCTTGGCCGAGAGCAAGGTCGAGGCGTCGACGATTGCCGGCGGCACGCAACTCGACTCTGGCGATGGCTACCGCGGCGGCCAGCAGAGCGGTGACCACGGTGAGGACGCAGAGTACGAGGGCCAGGGCCATCCCCCTGGTGGCGAATCTGTCCATGGACTAGAAGCGCCGGTTGTTGCGCAGGGCGACGCGGCAGATCACGCTGTCCTGCAGCAGGACCAGCGTTCCACCGGGTCCACGCGCTGGGCCTGCCTGGACTCGGAGGCGGACTTCGACTGCGGCCACACGGGACGGCAGCGTCGTCGAGACGCCGGACGAGTCGAAGTACGTGAAGGCGAGCCCGCCTGGTGGAACCGGCCCGAACAATGGCTGGGTACCAGCGCGATCCCGCAACCCCACGTACCATAGGCCATCCCCGCCCCGGTACAGGAGATAGGTCACCTGCTCGAACCCCAGCACGGGGGCCCCAATCAGTATCGGGCTCGAGTGCTCCGGTGGATCGAAGGCCCGCAGAATGACCGTCAGGTGGCGGCCTGGAGCTCCATCGGGGCACAGCTCAGGCTCGAGGGCCGTGACGGCGCCGAGCCTCCACTGGGCGCTATCGGTCCGGCCGTGGCTGCCCAGGTGGAGGATCCACACCGAGTCGCTCGCCGGATCGAAGTCGCGCGTGCCGTACGCTGGTGCATTGCGCAGAGTGAGGTTGACAATACCCACCGCTACCGCGGGCGGCCGGCAGGCAAACGCAAGCGCGCGAGGAGCGCGGATCGTGAGCGCCGTGGGCCCAAGAGCCGCAATGTCCCCGTCTCCCGCGTCGAGCTCCCGCAGCTCGGCAGGGAAGAACGCCGCCGCGGCTCGCAGCGTCTGCCGCAGATCGGCGCGGAGTCCCTCCGCCCGGTAAACATCCTGCGTGCGGCGGAGCACCCCGATCGCCCCTCCCGAAACGAAGCCGGTCAGTACGAGGGCTACGACCAGCTCCGGCAACGTCACGCCCCGGGGAGAAGGGCCGGCCATCAGCGCCTACAATCGACGGCCGTCAGGAGCGTGCTCGGCCGCGCGAAGGAGGGGACGAGGGCGGCCTCCGGCACAGGCACCGTCACGAGGCGTGCGGCATACGCCGAATCAGCGATGGTGCTCCACTCCCAGGCGAGGGTGGCAAGGGAGGCCCCGCCCCCCTTCCCTCCCAATCCGACCTCCTCGGCCCCGGCGACTCGTGCCAGACAGCCCTCCGCCCGCAGCCGCTCGATCTGGCGGGCCGCCGCCTCAGACACCCGTCTGGAGCGGTCGGCGCGGCCCAGCTGCCGAACCAGTCGACCGGTCTCTCCGGCCAGCGTGAGGAGTCCCACGCCGAGCAGCACCAGGGCTACCAGAACTTCGGCGAGGGTGAAGCCACGGTGCGGCGCCATAGCAGCCAACCTAGGCGCTGGGCGGTGAGCGACCTACCCCGAACAGCGCGAGCGGTGGCGAATCCTTGCCTCACACCACCGACAAGGAAACCGAAACCGCCCCCGCGCACCGGGAATGGTGCGCGAGGGCGGCTCCGATCATCCTGGCAGATCTAGTGCAGCAGGGCCCAGTAGGTGTCGATGTTGAACCCGGTGGGCTCCACTTCGAAGTAGTGCATGCGGGCGAAGTGTCCCGTTGTGGGGAAGTACGGCGGCGGATTGGTCGCCGCGCAGGCGTCGTACGAATACCGCTTGAGGTATCCGTGGCCGTCGAGCAGTCCGACCGCGCCGCGCTGCTGCTGGATGATCCCGCCGGTGAGGTACAAGCAGCCGCGCCCCCATGCCGTCGTGCCGCACGCCTCGGCGCTGGTCGGACCGGTGCTGTAGCTCTCCACTCCGAAGCTGTGCAGTGCGAGCACCACTCCGTGAATGAATTCGTCCGAAGTGCTGGACCAGGTGGTATTGGCTCCGCCGTTGGTCGGCGCAATCGGGTCGTTGAGCAGGTTGTCGGCGACGATGACGCTGTCGCCGGCGAACATCCCCAGCATGTCCCGGCTGCTCGACCCGCAGGGCGTGCTGGTCGCGGGGTTGGTGACGTACGTCATGTCGTCCACGATGACGATGTTGCCGCTGGCCGCAAGCGTGACCTGGCCGCGCAGCTTGCCGCTGATCGCGACGTCCCCCGATACGTAGATCACGCCTTTGTAGTTCGGGTTCAGCAAGCGGCTGATCGGCCACAGATAGGCCGCGTCCGGCCGGCCGACGAGCAACGCGCTCACGGTCCCCGGCCACAGTAGCCAGTGGCCGCGCGAATCCGTTGGGGTGAACACCTTGGGGGTGTTCAGGCTGTCCGAGCCGCCCAGGTAGCAGCGGCGCGTGCCCGCCGTCACGGCGTTGGTCTTGGAATCGAGCCCGCTGTTCCACGTTTTCGGGTGATTGGCGAAGGTGACGAACCCGAGCGCGGCATGGTTAGTCCCGCCCCCGGTGTAGATGTGCCCGCAGTTGACCGAGTTGCGCACGCCGCTCGTGTCGGTGTTGGTGGTGTAGTACTTGTTGGTATCGGCGACCACCCACCACACGTTCGCGACGTTGCTCACCTGGTAGACCTTGATGAAGCCCTCGTTGTCGTCCGAGGAATCGCCGTCGGCGTCGAGGTCGAGCGCCACGAATTCGATCCGCGTCGTGGCCTGCCCCACGAGGCCGGAGGTCGTGCCGGTGATAGTCATGTTCCCCAGCGCCGCCTGCGTCTGCAGTTTGGCCAGATCGGCGGTTTGGGGAAACGCGATTAGCGGCGCATTCTCGTTGTAGCCTTGCTTGTAGTTGCCGCCCGCCCGGTTGTTGATCGTCTTGTGAGTCGCGATCGGTCCCCAGAAGGTCGCGCCGGGGCTGCCGCTGGCGATGTTGATCACATCGTTGCTGAACACCGGCCCGAACAGCTGGTCGTTGGCCGCGAACTGAATGGCTCCCTCTACGTTCGTGAAGTAGGCGTACTTGGCGAAGCTCTCCTGGGAGATTTCGCCCCGCCGCACGACGGTGTTGCCCTGCGCGTCCTTCACGACCGTGACCGCGCTCCCGAAGACGCCGTACTGACCGGACGTCACGCCGATCGGACCGACGTAGGTCCAGCGTTTCACGTTCGGAATGAGCGTCCCGCCCGCCGTGTAGACGGATACACCGCTCTCCAACACCCGGTAGCCGGTGTCCGGATAGAGGGTCTTGTTGCCGTTGACCGCGGAGCGGGTCTCTTCCAGACCAGCGTCCGCCACCGTCTCGAGAACGCTGAGCCGGTCGTGGTACTTGTTGATCAGCGTCGTGTTGGAGCCCAGCAGCGCCGCCCCGGCCGCGATGGCGGCGACCGCCAACACGACCAGCAGCACTACCACCAGGGCGATTCCGCGCTCGTTGCGATACATGGCACCGGCTGTCATGGCCTTACCCTCTTGTCCTCAAGGAATGGTTATGAGAGCACTGATCGAGAGACTGGAGAACTGCGGCGTGCAGTCCTCAGCCGACAAGGCGTAGTAGTACTTGTCTCCCGAGTTGACTGCTGCGTCGGTATAGGAATAACTCGCACTGCCCGCTGGGACAGCGAGGTACGGATCACCCCAGTCGGGGTCCGCCTGCAGCTTCCGGAAGATGACGTAGCGCTCCACGTCCTTCTCACCGCCACTCTCGTCGGTCGCCTGAGTCCAGGTCAGCCGGACCGACGGCCCCGCCAGCAGGGTCGCGACCAGCGTCGTGCCGAGGATCGGCGCGTCACCACAGGTCTTGCGGTTGGCCAGGCCGGCGTTGGGCAGCCGGATCACGCGCGCAATCGTCCGCTTTCGCTCCTGGGCGCCGCTCAGCCCGTTGGTCACCGTGAAGCTGACCAACACGCCGCGCAGGCTGTCGATCACCGCAGCCGGCCCTGTGTCGTTGAGCGCCAGGTGGATCTTGATGCTGTGCTGGAGCGGCAGGCTCGCATTCGAGACGAGCGCGATCGTCGATTGGGAGACGGCCGGGGTGATCTGCTTGTAATACTGCAGGAACGGGACCCCGGCGGTCTGCAGGATGTTCCGCGCGACGACCTCCGGCGCCAGGTTGTTGACCTGGCGGTTCATCACGTAGTCGTCGGCTCGGGTCGTGCTCGTGTCCGGCGTAAAGTAGAAGATGATCGTCTCCGACGGGCTGTTCACCGGTCCGGTGTAGTAGCTCGTGTCGGGATAGGCGAACGACGTCTGGGGAATCGTGATCTTGTCCGCCTTCTCCATCGCCGTCACGCTGCCCGCGGGCGCATCGGGGTTGTAATAGACCGCGTAGATGTCGTTCGCGACGTCGGTCCAGTAGTTGGCGTTGAACGCCACGACGCTCGGGCCAGCGTAAATCATCTGCGGCTGAGCGTCGGGGGTCGCAGCGCCGGCGGTCCGCAGGTCCTTTTCCATCTCGTTCAGCGCGTAGCGGACGTTCTGATACATCCCCACCCGCTGGTTGCTGAGCTGGAAGCTGCGGCTCTGCGCCTTGAGGAAGGCGAGTGCGCCCGCCATCACGACGGAAAACACCAGCAACGCAATCAACATCTCGGGAAGCGTCATACCACGCTCGGACTGCCGCCAAGTTCTCGTCATGGAGCCCCCACGGTCACCGTTCGGGAGATCCCGGCCGCGGGCAACCCGCGACCGGTGACCGTCACAGTGAACTTCTTGTAGTCGTTCCCACTCGTCGTGACCCGCACAAAGGTGGTCGTGCGGGTGAAGCCCGGGAGCGAGGGAAAACTGGACTCGGTGCCGGTGTAGGCGCTGTCCAGGGCGCCATAGTACGGATCGATGCGGATGCGGTCGATCTTGTCCTGCACCAGCTCGATCGCCGCCTCGGTCCGGTCGGCCGTCACCGCCACGTGCGCCGTTTTTCCCGTCGTGGTCACCAGGCCCACCATCACGATCAACAGGATGGTAAGCGCCAGCACGACCTCGATCAGGGTGAACCCCGCTGTCGTTCGCATGTCAGAATGCCCTCACCCATTTGGTTCCGTTGAAGCGGTACCAGGAGGCACGCCCTGTGGCCGCTTCCACCTCGATGGCCCGCGCGTCCGTCTTGCGAGTCGTCCCGGCAGCCGCCCCCACCGACGTCAGATAGAACCCCTTGGCTTCGCTGGCACTGCCGTCACGATGAAAGACCAAGGCAGGGTAGCCGCCGATGATCTTCGTGAACGTGATCGCCGCAGCCCCCATCGGCCGCGCCGTGGCCCCCCCCCGCCCGAACACGATCGACTCGCCCAGCGGGACGCCACGGACGCGCTCCCCGGCATCTACCAAACCGTTGTTGTTCACGTCCTCATGAACGCGAATCGACTGTCTCGGCACATCGAAGAGGAGGATGATGTCGTGCTCCGTCGTGATCGCCTGGCGCTCCGAAGCGAGCAGCAGCGTCCCCATACCCTGCATCGCGCTCTCGACCTTGAACTTGGTCACGTCGATCTTGGGCGCCGCGAACGCGACGACCAGGCCGATGACGACCAGAACGGTGAGTATCTCGATCAGGGTGAACCCGGGCGCGTTGCCCGACGTGCTCCGCCAGTGCCGATCCATTTTCAATCCTCCTCGAGTCAGCGACCTTCCTATACAGGACCCGTGCCAGTGCACAAGTTGCTATACCGCAATTGGATAGCTCTTTCGGGGGGGGTGCGCCAGTACTGCAGATTCCTGCACTTGTGCAATTGCTTGCACTACTCGATCTCGTACCTCTGCATCTTGTAAAACAGGGTCCGGAGGCTGATTCCCAGACGCTTGGCGGCAGCGCGGCGATTCCCGCCGGCGGCGGCAAGCGCGTCGAGAATGACCTGTCGCTCGACCTGATCACTGGCCGCACGCAACGAGAGACCGGACGCACCGGCGCGATCCGGCGCCCGCGCCGGACCCACCTGGAAGTCCTGCGGCTCGAGCGTGTCGTGCGGAGCGAGCACGGCGGCCCGCTCGATGGCATGCTCGAGCTCTCGGACGTTGCCCTTCCAGGGCTGCGCTTCCAACCAAGCCGGCGTTTGCGCACCGAGGGCGAGGGGGCGGGCGAAACGGTCGGCCAGGCGTGCCACGAAGAGCCGGGCGAGCGGCAGGATATCCTCCCGCCGCTCGGCCAGCGGGGGCAGGTAGATGGTCACCACGTTCAGGCGGTAGTAGAGGTCCTCCCGGAAGCGCCCTGCCGCCACCTCGGCTTCCAGCTGCCGCGCCGTCGCGGCGAGCACCCGCACGTCGGTCGCGCGGGTCCGGGACTCACCGACGCGTCGGATCTCACCCTCTTGCAAGACGCGCAGCAGCTTCGATTGCAAGCCGAGGGGCAGCTCACCGATTTCGTCGAGCAGTAACGTGCCGCCGGTGGCTTGCTCGAACAGGCCCGGCTTGTCGTTCGTCGCGCCGGTGAAAGCTCCTCGCGCATGGCCAAAGAGCTCCGACTCGAGGAGCGCTTCGGGGATGGCGGCGCAGTTGATGCCGATGAAGGCCGAGCCGGCCCGCGGGCTTGCCCGGTGGATCGCCCGGGCGATGACCTCCTTGCCGGTCCCGCTCGGGCCCGTGATCAATACAGTCGTCTTGTGCTCGGCCACGCGCTCCACGAGGTCCAGGGCGGCGCGCATGGCGCGGCTCTCGGCGACGAAGGCCCGACCTGCGGGATCGCGGTCCAGCTGGGCCCGCAGCCCCACGACCGTACGCCGCAGCCGCTCGCGCTCCTCGGCCTTGCGCAGCGTGAGCACCACCTCGTCGGGCCGAAACGGCTTCGGGATGTAGTCGTAGGCACCCTCTTTCATCGCGGCGAGAGCGGCGTCCTCGCCCCCATAGGCGCTCATCATGATCACGAGCGCCGTCCCTCCACCCTCCCGGTAGGCCCGCAGGAACTCCAAGCCCCCGAGCTGCGGCATGCGCACGTCGCACAGGATCAAGTCGAACGGCTCGCGGAGGGCGCGCTCGAGCCCACGCCGGCCGTCGCTCTCACCGACGACCTGATAGCCGGATTCTCCCAGCAGGAGGCCCAGGGACTGGCGCATCCCCGGCTCGTCGTCCACGATCAGGACGCGGCTCACTCACGCGCCTCGGGGAAGAACAGCTTGAAGGCGGCCCCGCCCTCGCGGGCCTGGTCGACCCATACGACGCCGCCCAGGTCATAGACGATGCGCGCGACGATGGCGAGCCCGAGCCCCGTGCCGCGGCCCGGCTCTTTCGTCGTGTAGAACGGCTCGAAGATCTTGTCCCGGTCGAGTGCCGGCACGCCCGGGCCCGAGTCGGCCACAAACACGAGGACGCCGGGGTGCCCTTCGCCGAACTCCACACGGGAGGGCCGGCGTTGTGGCTGGCGCTCGTAGCTCGCGCGAGCCGGGTCACTGGCCCGGCGCGAGCGGGCGGGCCCGGGCTCGTACGCCCAGCGCCGTGCCCCGAGCACCACCGTCCCGTCCGGGGGGGGGGCGGCATCCACCGCATTGAGGAGCAGGTTGACCAACGCCTGCTCGAGGGCGTGCGCGCGGCCGAGAATCAGGGGCACCTCGGGTGGGAGGTCGAGCAGCGCCCGCGCTCCACGGAACGCCCCCTGGGCCTGCAGCAGGTCGAACGTCGCTCGCAAGATGATGCCGACCGAGACGGGCTGGAGCGCTTCCTCGTGGGGGTGGGCGAAGTCGAGTAGGCTGCGCACGATGCGATCGATCCGGTTGAGCTCCCGATCGACGCCCTCGACGACGTCCGGCGCGGCCCCGCGCCGACGCAGGACCTCGATGAACGTGGCCGCCCCGCCAAGCGGATTCCCGATCTCATGCGCGATGCCGGCGGCCAGACGACCCACGCTTGCAAGCTTGTCGGCCCGGATCAACTGGTCCTGGACGTTGAGCAGGTGGTCCGTCATGCGGTTGAACCCGAGCGCCAATGTGGCGAACTCGGTCGTTTCAGCCTCCGGCGCACGCGCTCCCAAGTCTCCCGCGACGACCGCATCCGCTGCTCCCATCAACCGCTCGAGCGGGCGCAGCACGAGCCGGGTCACGAGGTAATGCCCGAACCCGATGAAGATGGCCACGTCCGCCGCGATCACAGCGAGTATCAGTGGGAACGCCCGGTCCGGCGCAAAGGCGCCCGCCAGCAGGCTCGTCGTGACGCCGAGGATCAGCGCCGTTGCCGCAAGGAAGGCGAGCTGAACCAAGAGGACGATCCGCAGGGAGCGCTTGGTGGTCACGAGGGTGGAATAGGCGAAGAAAACGAGCGGCGGGGAAGCCCCCGCCGCTCGTGTGAAACGTTCAAGCCAGAGTGCTTACAAGCACTTCGGCTCGCCCTCTTTGTTCGCTGGGGCCAGCGCGGTCGACCCGACGTAAATCGCGCACGTCTTGGTCGTGGTGGTGTGGCTCACCCACGCGGTCCAGCCGTCGGCGGTCGTGGCGATCGTGGGACCGACCACGCCGCTGGTCGTCGAAAACGCCGTGCCCAGGGCGGTGGTGTACTTCACCGAGTCGGCGAAGTAGGCCTCTTCGGCCGTCACCAGGTTACGCAGGTCGGACTTCATCGACGCCAGATACGCCTTTTCCTTCGTGTTGGCGAACTTCGGGATCGCGATGGCGGCGAGAATGCCGATGATGACCACCACGATCAACAGCTCGATCAGAGTAAAGCCCTTGCGATTCATCGTTTCCTCCCTAGAGATAGACTCAGGACTCAAGGCCGAACACACAAAGCCGCACCCTCAATGAGCAAAGCCTGTGCCGAGATCGGAGCGATGCCTATAAGTTATTGTATTACAATTAGTTGTGAGCGACCAGACACTCGTTGCCGACCCAACACGCTCAGCCCTGGTGACGCTATTTGCAATTCTCTTCATCGTTTCTCGCCACGATACCACGCGGAGTCCTCGGGGACCGCCCGCATGGCCGTATCCGCGACTGCCTGGGCCTGCGCCGGGGCACCCCGGGCGCGCCAGAGCAGGAACTGCGCGCGCAACGCGACCCGGTCCCAGGGAAGCCGCCGACGCGCCAGCGCCACCAGGTCGGCAACGACCATGGTGTCACCGATCCCGGCAAGGTAGAAAGCGCGGTCTGCCGCCAACCGCGCGTCTTCGGGGAAGAGTGAGTCGGCAATCGCGTATTGGCGCCGGGCTCCTGCCGTGTCACCGAGACCGGCCAGAACAGACGCCGCCCACTGGTGGGCACGATACGATTCCGGATGCTCGGACAGCGTGGCGAGGAGGAGCGTCTTGTTGTCGCGCCAGACGGGCAGCCGGGCGAGCGTGCGCGCGCCCAGCAGGACGACCAGTCCGGCGACTACCGCTCCCACGCGCCGGGCCGAGACTCGAGTGGCGGCCCAGGCCGCCGCGACGCTGGCGAACGCCGCGGCCAGTAGGACTGGTGTGTACAGGGTGCGCTCGGCCAGCACCACTCCCGATGGAAACAGCAGGTTCGACGTGGGGAGGTAGCACAGGATCGCCGTGGCGGCGGCGAAGCACAATGCCGGGGCGCGGCGGCGGGCACCCCAGGCCAGCACCGGGAGCGCGCACACCACCAGCACCCCCCCAAGCGCCGCCACGGAGATGCCAGCCGGGGCCGGAATCACCTGCGGGTTGTAGTCGGCCGAGAGGTCGAGCGGCCACACGAGCAGGCGCGCTGCTCGCAATACCGCGGGGAACGCCACGCCGAGACGCCCTCCGAGGCCTGCCGCCATAAATGGCGCCGCGACATCTCCGGTGGCCTGGCCTCCCACGTGATGCCACACGGCGACGTAGGTGAGGGTGATGGCTGCGAGTGCCACGTAGAAAGGAGCCGGGTAATGCCGGGGGGAGCCGGGATCGTCTCGACCTTGGAGCCAGTCATCCAGCAGTATCACGACACCGGTAACGACACCATGCTCCTTGCTGAGCATCGCTCCGGCTGCACACACGACTGCAACCACCCACCAACGACGGCGGGCCGCCACCACGGCGCCCAGCATTCCCGCTGCGGCGAGCAACTCGGCCCGGGCGACAAGGCTCGCCACGCCTTCGACATGGACCGGGTGAACCGCGAACACCAGACCCGCCACGAGCGCGGCACCTGGTGGTAGCCAGCGTGCGAGTACGACCACGACCAGAGCGACTACGAGCCCGTGCCAGAGGGCGTTCATGAAGTGGAACCAGCCTGGACTTCCTCCACCCACCGCCCAGTCGAGCGCGTAGCTGATGATCGTCACTGGCCGGTAGAGCTCGCCTCGTCCGGGGCCGAGCGGCCAGTAGGGCTGCCCGACGGCCCGGAGCGCTGCGTGTAGGGAGTGGGCCGACGGGTTTTCAGCGATGACGACCTTGTCGTCCTGCACGAAGCCGTAGCGGGTGGCGGGGAGGTACAGCGCCACCGCCACCGCGAACGGCAGCGCGCGGATCAGGACCGCTCGCGTGACCATCGGAGTGCCCGAGCGGTGAGGGAGTCGGCTGTCGCGGCGTCGCCGCGGGAGCGAGCGGCAGCGGCCTGCACGCGCAGGTAGCCGTCGCAATGGAAGCAGAGCTGGTCGGCCCGCATGAGCAGCGAGTCGGCGAGGCCCGGGCGGCCGACGGTGAACGCCGCGTCGGCGCCGCCAACGAACAGCGTCGGGTCGCGGTCGTACATCTGCACGGCGGCGCGATAGGCGGCGAGCGCCCGGTCGGCCTGCCCAGCCCCCTGGAAGAGGCCAGCGCTGCGGGCTGGCCCCCGGTAGGAGGCCGGAGAGTCCTCGAAAATGCTCAGGGTGACCGATTTGTCGTCGCGCCATACAGGGACGCGTAGGGCCGTTCGCACGCCCGCGGCGAAGCAGACCAGCCATAGCGCGAGCCGTAGCCGGGGCCGATCCGGCCGGGGGGGGGGGGGGGCGTGCGGCGGGTCCATAGCGGGCCGGGCACGCAGCGCCGCTCCCAGCGCCAGCGCCAACCCGACTGACGGCAGATAGAGGGTCCGCTCGGCAATGAGGATGCCGGTGGGAAACAGCAGGTTGGCCACCGGGAGGTAAGCGATCGCGATCCACCCTAAGCCGAAGGCCTCGACCTTGCGACCACCCCGCCACGCCCACCAGAGGAGCGCCGCCCAAAGCACGAGAACAGCGGCCCCAAGCAGGACCCTCGCGTCGAAGACCGACGAGACAAGCGTGAATTCGTTCGGGGAATAGTCGACACGCAGGGTCAGGGGGAAAACCAGAAGTCGGGCGACGTCGGCGAGCGCGGCGAGGGCCGTCAGGCGCACGTCGAATGAGGACGCGCCGATGAAGATCGGCGCGGTCACCTCGGTACGGGCGTACGGATGTAGGACCAACCCGCGCACACCCCAATAACAGAGTGCGAGCACGACCCAGCTCGCGGCGTAGGCGACGAAGCGGCGCCGCGCCGGACGCCGGAACCCCAGGATCCAGGCCCAGGTTATCAGCCCCGGCGCCACGGCTGCGTTCTCCTTGCTGAGCAAGCCAAAGGCAATCGCGATGACACTCCAGAGAAGGCTGTCTCGCTCGAGGGCGGCATAGACGGCCAGCAGCGCGAACAGCGCGGCCATGAGCTCGGCCCGCCCGACGACATTGGCGACCGCCTCGACGTGCACCGGGTGGATCGCGAAGCAGACCCCGGCCACGAGTCCCGCCCGAGCGCCGGCCCACCGGCGCGCGAGCACCGCGACGAGCACGCTCGCCGCCGCGTGCCACAGCAGATTCACGGCATGGAACCACGCCGGGCTCCCGCCGGAGGCGAGGCGGTCCAGGGCGAACATCGCCAGGACGAGGGGCCGGTACATCTTGCCGCCGTAGTCCGGCGGCCAGTACGGCAGGCCGAACGCCCGCCAGATGCCCGAGGCCGAGTGCACGAGGGGATTGAACGCGATGATGTACAGGTCGTCCATGGCGAAGCGATTCCACAGCGCGCCGAGGTAGATCACCACGGCGCAGGCGGCGACCGTCAGATAGAGACGCTTAGTGTCCATGATCCACGGCATAGACCCAACGGGCGCCGGGCCAGGCGTGCACCGGCGTGAGCCAGCCGGGATAGTCGGCGAGGAGGCGCCGCAACTGCCGCGCCGAGCCCGAGCCGGCGCTGGCGAGGATGATGTGGGTCACACCCTGGCGCTCGAGGTAGGCGCGCTGCTCGGCCGGGCTGGGCTCGACGATGTCCCTGCCCCGATAGCCATACAGGTAGAGGGGGACCGCCGAGTGCCCGGTGTAGAGCCAGACCAGGGCCTCATCGTCGGTAGCGAAGACGGCGTCCGGGGGCAAAGTCGTGAGCCAGGGGAGCAGCTCGCGGAAATTGGCCGAGACCAGGGGGGCGTCGCCGCGCCACCAGCGGCCGGCAAGTCCGCGGGCTTCGTAGCGCACGAAGCCGAACGCGACGAGCACACACAGGGCCGCGACCGGAATCCGGAGGGCCGTCCGCCAGAGCGCGACGGCGCCGGCCACCCAGGCCAGCGCGAGCCAGGGCAGGATCGCCCATAGGAACCGATCCGGCGGGAAGGGCCACACGGCGAGGATCGCGAGGTAGCCTGCCAGTGAGAAGCCTGCGCTGGACCGGCGGCTGAGGGTCCAGAGGCCGAATCCACCGATGGCGAGCGCCGCTGCCCCGAACAGGTAGTAGAGCGGGACCGACGGTATCCAGCCGAGCGTGAGAGCGCCGAGTGGTCGCGGCAGATCGGCGGCGCTGGCGCCGAACGACCCCAACCCCGCCTGCCGGACGACCTCGCCATAACTGCCATAGTTGATCGCCAGAGCGGGGTCGATGCCGGTGCGGTGCGCGAGCGTCCACCATCCCCAGCCCGCTGCGGCGAGGGCGACGGGGGCCGCGGCGAGCACGAGTCGGGGCCAAGCAACACGACGGACGATCAGCCAGAACAACAGGAGGCCCGCCCCCGCGGCGACTCCGACGGTGCGTGTGAGCAAGGACAGCGCGGCGACCACGCCGGCGAGCACGGCCCCCCCCCCGGGACCGAGCCGCCACCGCGCCGGCGGCGCGTCCGCCAGGACCACGGACGCTGCGAAAAGCAATGCGAACAGGGGCTCGGCGAAGAGGACGGACTGGGTCTGGAGCACCGGGATAGCGACCGCGGCACTCCCGACGGCCCCCGCGGCGAGCCAGCGCGGCGCGTTCGGCCCCAGCAGCCGCGAGCGGGTGGCGTGTGCGGCGACCAGCCCGGCGGCGACCGCCGCGCAGACGAGGTTGAGGAGTTTCCCCGCGAATCCGGCGGCATCTACGGAGAGCGTGCCGAACAGCGGGGTGAGCAGCAGTGGGTAGAGCGGCGGATAGTGGATGGCGGGCGGCGCGGCCGGCAGGTTCGCCTGGACGTATCCTTGCCCGCGGGCGAGCGCGCGGGCAAGCCCCGCGTAGAAGCCGTCGTCGTAGAACACGCCGACGAGGTCATGGTTCAGCGCGAGCGCGCCGACCAGAAGCGCCACGCCCGCCACCACGACCCCCGCGCGGCGGCCGTCCCGGGCTACCGCTGCAGCGTCCGCCAATCGCCGCCCGGGGGAAACAGGTTGAAGCGCACGATGTGGAGGAGGGCGGCGAGCCCGTCTCGCCAGGTGATCTTCTTGCCTTCGGCGTACGTGCGGCCGCTGTAGGTGATCGGCAGCTCCCAGATGCGCGCCCCCGCCTGCGCGAGCCGGGCCGTGATCTCGACTTCAAAGCCGAAGCGGTCGGAGGTGAGGGGGAGGCGTTTCAGTAGATCGGCGCGGACCAGCTTATAGCACGTCTCCATGTCGGTCAGGTTCAGATTCGTGAACATGTTGGACAGGAGCGTGAGCAGCCGGTTGCCCACGGAGTGCCAGAAGAACAGCACCCGGCGGGGGCCACCCTGAAAGCGCGAGCCGTACACGGCGTCGGCTTTCCCGGCGCGGATCGGCTGCAGCAGCGCGGGCAGGTCGGCCGGGTCGTATTCGAGGTCCGCGTCCTGGACGACGATCGCGTCCCCGGTGGCGGCGGCGATGCCGGAGCGGAGCGCCGCCCCTTTGCCGCGGTTCGCGGGGTGGTGGATGACGCGATCGACCAGTCGCTCCCGCGCCAGCCGATCCAGGATCTCGCCGGTGCCGTCGCTGGAGGCGTCGTTGACGGCGATGATCTCGAGCCGCAGCGGGACGTTCCGCAGCTGGCGGGCCACCGCTTCGATGGTCGCCGCCTCGTTGTAGGCGGGGACGATGACGGACAGCTTCGGCTCGCGGGCTGGCTCGAGGGGGAGGCGTGGAGCGTTCATGCTGGGCGCTCGGCGATCGCGATGAGTGACTGTCCCACGCGCCACGGCAGGAAGCGCTCCAGCCGGAACAGCGGCACGAGGGCGTCGTACAGGCCGAGCGAGCCGGTGGGGATCATCCGGCGCTTGAGCACGCGCCCCGTGAGCCACCACCCCGGCACGCCGGCGAGATTGAAGTATTCCAGGTGGACCAGCCGGAACCCCGTCTCGCGGTATTTGGCGCGGAGCTCGGCCGGCGTGTAGCGGCGGACGTGGCCGAGCGCCTCGTCGAGCGTGCCATAGATGGCGGGCAAGGAAGGCACGAGCAGCACGAGTCGGCCACCGGGCTGCAGCAGCTCCCGGACGGCGCGGAGGGAGCCCACGTCGTCGGTGACATGCTCCAGCACGTTCAGGCAGATGATGGTGTCCAGCCGTTCCGAGCCAAGGTCGCGGCCGCCGCCGGGGAGCCGGAGCTCGGCGATGCGCACATTGGGGCGATCTCCGAAGCGCTCCAGCAGCCGGGCGAGGTAATAGGGATCGGTGTCCGAGAGCACGACCCGCTCACGGTCCAGGATGAACTCGGACATGCTGCCGAGGCCCGCGCCGATCTCGAGCACCCGCTGCCCGACCCATCGCTGCAGGCGGTCGGTGAGCCAGCGATTGTAGTTCCGGGCCTGCGTCAGCCGCTCGAGGGTTTGTGCCCCGACCTGGTCCTGCGGATCAGCCGGTGGCATCGACCTCGTACTTGCCGAGCTTCCGGTAGAGGGTGGATGGGTCGATGCCGAGCACCTCCGCCGCGCGTGTCTTGTTGCCGCCTTCGGCCTGCAGCACCCAGGTGATGTAGGCCTGCTCGATGACGTCGAGTGTCGGGTTGGCGTGCGGGCGGTCGGCCACGAGCGGCTCGGAGCGGCGCTCGGTGACCTTGGCGGGGAGGGCCGTCAGGGGCACCGTTTCTCCCTTGGTCAGGACCACCGCCCGCTCGAGGGCGTTTTCCAGCTCGCGCACGTTGCCCGGCCAGTCGTAGGCCAGGATGGCGTCGACGGCATCCGGGGCGAGCCTCTTGGTCTCTTCGCCGTGCTCCTTGGTCACCCGTTTCAGGAACGCGTCTACAAAGATGGGGATGTCGTCACGGCGGTCGCGGAGCGGCGGCAAGTGGATGGCGATCACGTTGAGGCGGTAGTACAAGTCGGTGCGGAAGCGGCCCTGCTTGATATCGTCCTCCAGGTCCCGGTTCGTGGCGGCCACCACGCGTACGTCCACGGGGATCGCCTCGGTGCCGCCGACGGGAATGCATTCGCGCTCCTGCAGCACCCGCAGGAGCTTCACCTGGGTGGCCGGCGACATCTCGCCGATCTCATCCAGGAAGAACGTGCCGCCGCGGGCGGCGGCGAACAATCCTTGTTTGTCGCGCACCGCGCCCGTGAACGATCCTTTCACGTGGCCGAACAGCTCCGACTCGAGGAGACTCTCGGGCAGGGCGCCGCAGTTGAGCGAGCGGAATTGTCCTTCCGCGCGGGCTGAGAGCTCATGGATGTAGCGGGCGATGATTTCCTTGCCCGTTCCCGACTCGCCTTGGATCAGGACGGTGCTCTCGGTCGGCGCGACCTGCTCGGCCAGGCGCATCACGTCCAGGAACACGCGGGATTTCCCGAGCGGCTTCGCGAGGCTCGAGCGCTCCCGCCGGCGGATCTCCTGCTTTAGATGCTTGTTCTCGGCGCGCAGCTGCCGGTAGTCGGTGGCGCGGCGGCAGATGGCCACCATGTCGTCGTTGGAAAACGGCTTCTGGATGTAGTAGAAGGCCCCCTCGTTGACGGCCTGGATGGCGGTCTGTAGCGACGCCTGCGCGGTCATGAGGATGACCGGCGTCTCGGGATCCTGCTGCCGCACCGCCGACAGGATGTCGATCCCGGTGACCTGGGGCATCCGGACGTCGGTCAGGACGATGTCGGGCGCCGAGCCCTTCAACGCCTCGAGGCCGGCCTTCCCGCCCTGGGCGGTCGTCACGTCGAACCCTTCGTTCTTCAGGAGGATGCGCAGGGTCTCGAGGATCCCCGACTCGTCGTCGATGACGAGGATGGACGGTTGCGGAGCGGTCATGCGGCTTCCTCTTTCCGGCGCGCAGCCGGGAAATAGACGGTGAACGTCGTGCCCTGTTCGAGGGCCGTCTCTACCAGCACCAGCCCGCGGTGGGCCTCCACCGCACGCTGCACGATGGCGAGCCCAAGCCCCGTTCCCCCGACCCGTCCGGTGACGAACGGCTCGAACAGCCGCTCCCGGACGCCGTCGGGAATACCGGGGCCGTTGTCGCTGACCCGGAGCGCCACGGGGTTGTCGATCCCCGACCCTCCCGGGAGCTCGGTCGGCCGGGCCCGGCCCGTGCGGACGGTGATCCGGACCCCACTCCCTTTCCCCACGGCTTGGACGGCGTTCAACACCAAATTCCGGACGACGCGGTGGAGCAGGTCTTCGTCTCCCTCCATCGGGGTGGATCCACCCTCGAGCTCGATCGTCGCGTCCTCGGGGCAGTCCGGATGCTCCCGCACGAGACGGATCGCCTCCCGGGCCACCTCGTGCAGGTCCACGGGGCGGCACTCGGTGACCCGGACGCGGGAGAAATCGAGGAATTCCGAGAGCAGCCGGGACAGGCGGTCGCTCTCGCGCACGATGAGGTTCGCCAGAAACCGCTCGTCGGGGTTGGCGCGGCTCGAGCGGGACAGCTGCTCGACCGAGGAGCGGATGGAGGCGAGGGGGTTCTTGATCTCGTGCGCGAGGCTGGAGGAAAGCTCGGCCACAGCCTCCAGGCGCTCGGCCCGCAGGTGCAGCTCCTCGAGCCGTTTGCTGTCGGAGATGTCGGTGAAGATGGCCGTCACACGGGGCGGGCCACCTCCGTGCGAATCCAACGTGGTCGTCGTGACGCCGATGGGAAAGGTGCGGTCCGGCCGGTGCACCGTCGCCTCCACGCGGATCAGGCGCACTCCCCGACGCGCGGTGGCGGTGACGGCGGCCCAGAACTCCGGCGCGATCCGTGCCAATTCGGGCATGATCGGCCGGTCATTCCAGGCATCGGCACGAAAGCCGAGCAGCTCCTCGGCCGCCGGATTGCAGTAGAGCAGGTTGCCCTCAGGATCAACGGTCAGCACGCCGGTGCGGAGGTTCTTCAGGACGTCGGCCGCTTCGAGCCGGACCTGCTGCACCTCGGCTACCAGCGCTTCGCGTCGATCCTCGCTCACCCGCACGCGGCTCGCGATGTACGCCGTGACGGCGGCCACCGAGACGAAGACGACGAGCTGGATCCAGATCCCCGACGCGAGCGCCGTCTGGTGGCCGAAGAAGACGTCCGCGAAATAGACGAGCCCGGCGAGCACCGTCACCAGCGCGGTTCCGGCAGGCGTCAGGAGCAGCGCGGTCACGGCGATCAGCGGCACGTACAGCCCGCTGAAATCGCTCTCCGGCCCACCGGTCACGTGTACCACGGTCGTGATGAGCGCGACGTCGAAGAGCGCCTGCAGGTACAGGAAGTTGCGCCCGAGCGGTCGGGCCCGCAGATGGGTATGCCAATAGGACGCGCTCGTCACGACCAGCGTCGTGAGCAGCAGGAACGAGGTGACGAGGATGTCCAACGGAGCCGCGACTTGGACTTTGAGGGCGGCGGTCAAGTAGATGGCGACCGCCACGCAGAGGCGGCCCACGTAGACCGACCGTAGGATCACCTGGGGTGACGGGATCGTCGAAGTGCGAGAGCTAGCGCCGAACCAACGCAATCAGGCTCCTTGGCAACAGCTGATAACTACTTGCTCCATAGATACTTATAGCGCCCGGCCGAGCAAACCCGAGAACGGAGCGGCCGAGCGGAAGTATTGGGAGTAGTGTGGCAAAGTGCAAGAGCGCCTGGACGTGGAGCAGGCTCAACCGCCTGCCGCGCGCCATAGACAGACGAGGAGACGCGTGGGGCTCCGTTGCCGCACAGCCTCACCGCCGTCTCATCGTGGTCTCACGGACTCGCCGCTAAGGTTCCTCGTCACTTCCGCGGGGCAGCTATCTCCCGTCAGCATGCACGTACGTCCGTTCGGGTCCGTCCGACCGGAGGCGGGAACGGGCGAATCGAGAGGGAGACCACCATGGTGACGTTCATCATGCTCACGCGAGTCTCACCGGAGGCGATCCGGTCGCCCCGCGCCGTGGAGACACTCGAGCGACAGGCCATGAGTGCCGTGCGCGCGGAGTGTCCGCAGGCGGAGTGGCTACACAGCTGGGCGGTCCTCGGGCCTTACGACTATCTCGACGTGTTCCGTGCGCCCGACGTCGATACCGCGATGAAGGTCGCGACGCTCGTTCGGATCGCCGGCCACGCCCACACCGAGGTATGGGCAGCCACGGAGTGGCCCGCGTTCAAGGCGATGGTCCGACACCTCCCTGAGGTGAGGGGACTCATCCCGGCAGCCGTCTGACACGAGCCCACCCGTGCAATGGAACCCGATCATCGTGGCGGTGGACGATTCCCCGGAGTCCGCTGCCGTAGGCTGCCGACTCGCCAAAGGCGCCGGCACTCGGTGTCATCTAGTGCACGCGGTGGAGGACAGCGAACGGAAGGGAGGTTCTCGCCCCCTTCAGGGTCCCTTCACGCACCACTGGCGAGACTGACAGCGTTGGCCTGCGGTCTTCACCTGCGGACACATCCGGAGGCGTATCCCATGAGCAGCGTCGTGAAAGTCGTCGAAGTGATCGCCCAGTCGGAGAAGAGCTTCGACGATGCCGCGCAGAACGCGGTCAGGGAGGTCGCGAAAACCGTGAAGGACATCAAGTCTATCTGGATCGAGAACTTCACCGGCACGGTGCAGGGCGATCGGATCACCGAATACCGGGTCAATGCGAGAGTATCGTTCCTCGTGGAAGGCCACAAGTAGGGCAGCATGCCGGACCGCGAGCCGTCGAAGCGCCGATCATCCAAGGTCCCCCTCGTGCGGCGGGGCATCCTTGGGCTCTTGCTGGTCGCGGGGGCGCTCTTCGTCCTGCTGCTCCCGAGAGCGACCGGTGAGGAGAGCGAGCTCGGGTACTTCGAGCTCGCCCGGCAGCTCGACCGCGACAACGTGGCGGCAGCGGAGATCGATGTCGCCGGGCAGATGGTCCGGGGGACGCTGCGGCACGCGGTATTCGTCGGTGAGAGCCACGTGACCCGATTCCGGACGGTACTGCCGCTGCAGGATCCCGCCCCATTCCTCGCCCGGCTGGAGGCGAAACAGGTTCCGGTGACGGCCAAACGAGGGGGGGGATCGTGGTGGGCCGTGCTGCTGACGGCCCTGCCCTGGGTGCTGATCATCGGTTTCTGGCTGTTCCTGTCGCGGCAGGTGCGCGCGGGCGGAGAGCGGGCACTCGCCTTCGGCCGCGTCAGCGCCAGATCAATCTCGCCCGAGCGTCCCAAGGTCACCTTCGCCGATGTGGCCGGGGCTGACGAGGCGAAGGCCGAACTGGAGGAGATCATCGCGTTCCTGAAAGACCCCCCGCACTTCCAACGCCTCGGCGGCCGCCTTCCCAAGGGAGTCTTGCTGGTGGGCCCGCCGGGAACTGGCAAGACGCTGCTCGCCCGGGCCGTGGCCGGCGAGGCCGGGTGTCCATTCTTCTCGATTTCCGGATCGGACTTCGTCGAAATGTTCGTGGGCGTCGGCGCCGCCCGGGTGCGCAGCCTCTTCGAGCAAGGAAAGGCCAACGCGCCGTGCATCATTTTCATCGACGAGCTGGATGCGGTGGGCCGCCAGCGCGGCGCCGGACTCGGGGGGGGGCACGACGAGCGCGAGCAAACCCTCAACCAGCTCCTCGTCGAACTCGACGGGTTCGAGCCCAATGAGGGTGTGATCCTCCTGTCGGCCACCAACCGGCCGGACGTGCTCGACCCCGCCCTACTGCGCCCGGGCCGCTTCGATCGCCAGATCGTGGTGGATCTCCCGGATGTGCGCGGCCGTGAGATGATTCTGCGCGTCCACGCCAGGAAGATCGTCCTTGCCCCCGACGTCGATCTCGTGACGGTCGCGCGGGGTACGCCGGGCCTGGCCGGCGCCGACCTAGCGAACATCGTGAACGAAGCGGCCCTCCTGGCGGCCCGGCGGGGAAAGCCACAGGTCGACCGCCAGGACTTCGAGGACGCCCAGGACAAGGTGATGCTGGGCGTCGAACGCAAGAGTCTGGTGCTCACCGAGGAAGAACGGCGGCTGACGGCCTACCACGAAGCGGGGCACGCGCTCTTGAACGTGCTGCTGCCCGGACTCGACCCGTTGCACAAGGTCACCATCGTGCCGCGCGGCCGCGCGCTCGGCCTCACCTCCACGCTCCCTAAGGAAGATCGCCGCAGCTACTCCAAGGCGTACATCCTGGGCCGCCTCACCATGGCGTACGGCGGGCGGGTGGCCGAGGAGCTGGTCTTCGGACCAGATCGAGTCACCACCGGCTCGGCGATGGACTTCCGACAAGCCACCGATTTAGCCCGGCGTATGGTAACCGAGTTCGGGATGAGCGACGCCGTGGGCCCCGTGACGATCGGGGAGCGGGAAGAAGCCGTGTTCCTCGGCCGCGAGATCGCCGCGCGCCACGAAGTCTCCGAGCGCACCGCCCAGCTGGTGGATCGTGAGGTGCAGCGGATCGTCACCGACGCGCACGCACGCGCAACCGATCTACTCAAGAGGAAGCTCGACCAGCTCCACGCACTCGCGCACACACTGCTGGAACGGGAGACCTTGACCGAGGACGAGGTCAAGGGCTTGCTCGCCCGAACGCGGAGCGACACCCAGCCCGCACCGGCCGCTGGGCCGCTGGCCGCGGTGGCCAGCGCCTGACGAAGCCTCCACCGGCGCCTCCTCGAAGGAAAACGACGATGACCGCGGGACGGATCTGCAGCCGGGTGATGGCGATGGCGTCTCCTGAGGAGAGCGTGCGGGCGGCCGCGCGGCGCATGGCGGAGTACGGCGTGGGGACGTTAGTGGTCCTGGGAGGAGATCCACCGCACCCTGTGGTCGGTATCATCACGGATCGGGATATCGCGATCCGGTGCGTCGCCGACAAGCGCGATACCGACCGGACGCCGGTGTCGGACGTCATGACGAGTCCGGTGCAATCCGTGAGCGAACAGACGCCCATCGAGCAGGCGATCTCGCGGATGGCGAGCGGCGCCACGCGCAGGCTCGTGGTGACGGGCACCGGAGGCGCGGTCGTCGGGATTCTCAGCCTGGACGACGTCCTCGATCTGCTCATCGAGGAGACAGGGGCGATCGGCCGGCTGCTGGAGAAGCAGGACCCGCGCATCCCGGTGTAGCCGCAGTCAGGTCGCACTCCCACCGCGCCGGCGTGAAAGACCGGTGAAGGAAGCCTCACCTGCACTTGCGACAGCCTCAGGGCCGAGCGGCTAGGGTGTCGGTGGGATAGGGGGGCCGCGCAGGAATCGTCGACTCGCGTCCCGAGGTCCGGCTCCATGAGTACGAAACACGTCAGCTCTCCTAGCGCGCCTGCTCCACGGGGCACCTGCGCCGACGCTATCGGCGTCGCGGCCAAGGTCGCCTTTCTCAAGCGCCCGGCGAGCTACCCCGACTCCCCGCGCGCCGTCGAGGCGCTCGAGACCCATCTCGCGTGGGTGTTCCTCACCGATCGACACGCCTACAAGCTCAAGAAGCCGGTCCGCTACCCCTTCCTGGACTTCACCACGCTCGCCGCGAGGCGCAGCGATGCCGAGGAGGAAGTGCGCCTCAACCGGCGCCTCGCCCCGGCCATCTACTTGGAGGTCGTCGCCCTCACCGCGGACCGCGAGGGCAGGTTGGGCATCGGCGGTGAGGGGACGGCGGTGGACTGGCTCGTCAAGATGCGCCGACTGCCCCGAGAGCGCATGCTCGACCATGCGATCGCCGCCCAGAGCGTGGACGGAGCGGCGCTGCGCGCGGTGGCAGAGCTGCTGGCGGCGTTTTATCGCGACGCGCAGCGGATCCCGTTGGCCCCGGCCGCCTACCGCCGTCGGCTCCGGGAGCAGATCGAGGGCAACGTGCGCGCCCTTGCCGAGCCGCGATACGGGCTGCCCGCCGAGGCGATTGCACGAACCGCCGCGGCCCAGCTCGCCTTCCTGGAGCGGCGGCCAGAGCTGTTGGAGGCCCGGGCGCGTGAGGGGCGGATTGTCGACGGGCACGGCGACCTCCGGCCCGAGCACGTCGCCCTCGGGCCGCCCCCGGCTATTATCGACTGCGTCGAGTTCAACCGCGACTTCCGGATCCTCGATCCAGTGGACGAGCTCGCCTACCTCGCCATGGAGTCCGAGCGGCTCGGGGCGCCATCGGTTGGCGCGACGCTTCTCGCGCACTACGGCGCGCAGGCCGGCGACCGCGCGCCTGAGCCGCTGATCCACTTTTACAAGAGTGTCCGGGCGGCCCTTCGTGCGAAGCTCGCCGCGTGGCACCTCGACGACCCGACAGTGCGCTACCCGTCCCAGTGGTTCAACCGGACCCAAGCCTATCTCGCGCTGGCCGACCTACACATACGGGAGGCGTGAACGGGGGACCGGACGCGGGGGGGGAAACGGGGACCGCTCGTTTAAGACTCGAGGAGCTCGACGATCGAGTCCCCATCGTGGATTCGCCGCGCGGCCGCGGCGAACAGCGGGGCCGCCCCCAGGACCACCAGCTTCCGCCGCACGGCAGGCACGGTTAGGCGGAACGGAGAGATCGTGTCCGTGACCACGAGCTCGGCGAGCGCCGGCTCGGAGAGCTGGACGTTCGCGTCGCCGGCGAAAATCCCGTGGGTCGCCGCGGCGACCACCCGTACGGCACCGCGATCCCGGCACGCCGCCGCCGTACGGGCGATCGTCGTGCCCGTGCTGATGAGGTCGTCCACGATCACCACCACCCGGCCGGCCACGTCGCCCACGAGGGCCGCCCCGCTCACCGCCCCCGCGCTGCGGTGCTTCTCCATGATGGCGAGGGGCACATCGCGCCCGAGCGCGCGGCCGAGCGCGTCGCGGAACTTGACGGTCCGCTTCACCCCGCCGATGTCGGGGGATACCACGACCGCGGCGCGGTCCGCGAGGCGCGGCCGCAGATACTCCACGAACAGTCGTCTGGCTTCGAGGTGGTCGGTCCCGCAGCGGAATGCATTCTGGAACGCGGCGAGATTGTGGACGTCGATGGTGACAAGGCGATCGGTGCCCACGGCCTCAAACAGCGTCGCCACGTAGCGCGTGGTGACCGGGTCGCGGGGCTTGGTCTTGCAGTCCTTGCGGGCGTAGCAGAGGTAGGGGACGAGCGCGGTGACCCGAGCGGCGGCGGCGTCCTTCAGAGCGCCGATGAAGAAGAGCAGCCGGCAGAGCTTGTCGTTGGCGCTTTCGCCGGCGTCACCATAGAGGGACTGGACGACGAACACGTCACGAGCGCGCACATTCACCAAGGGGCGCGACTTGTGCTCGCCGTCCTCGAACGCACGCTCCTCGTGGGCTGCGAGCGGCACGTTCAACGCGTGCGCCACGTTCGCACCGAACTCGCGGCTCGCGTCTAGGGCAAACAGCATGAGCTCGGGAGCCATGGGAACACGCTAGCAACGCCGGGATGAAACGAATCTGAGGGAAACCTGAGAGGCCCCTACGACGCGGCCAGCCGAATCGGCTGTCACGGCAACAGGCCGCCCTGAGCGGGGCGGCGGCCGCGCGCCCTCCGGAGGCCGCCGCCTGACGGTGAAGCTGCTACTGAACCGCGTTCACCATGTCGAAGATCGGCAGGTACATGGCCACCACCATGCCGCCCACGATCACGCCGAGTACGACGATCATGATCGGCTCCATGAGGGAGAGCAGCGCGCTCACGGCGGCATCCACTTCGTCGTCGTAGAAATCGGCGATCTTGGAGAGCATCTCGTCCAGGCCGCCGGTCTGCTCGCCCACGGCGATCATGGAGATCACCATCGGGGGGAAGACCCTGGATTTCTGCAGCGGGGCCGCGATCGTCTCGCCGCCGGCGATGGAGGCGCGCGATTCCATGACCGCGTTGTGAATCACCTGGTTGCCGGCGGTGCGGGCGGTGATCTCGAGGCCGTCGAGAATCGACACCCCCGACGAAATGAGCGTGCCGAGCGTGCGGGTGAAGCGCGACACCGCGGACTTGCGCAGCAGGTCGCCGAGTACCGGGAACTTGAGCAGCAACGAGTCGATCTGCAGTTTGCCCGGAACGGTCTTGTAGTAGCGGTTGATGGCGAACACGAGGCCGCCGATGACCAAGCCGATGAGCCACCAGAAGTGCTTCAAGACGTCGCTGGCGGTGATCACGATGCGCGTCGGCAGCGGGAGCTGCAGATTGACCGACGCGAACATGCTCTGGAACGTCGGGATCACGAAAATGAGCAACGTCGCGACCGCGATGCCGGCCACGGAGAAGATGACCGCGGGATAGATCATCGCGCCCTTCACCTTGCGCATGATCAGGTCGTTCTTCTCGAGGAACTGCGCGAGGCGCAGCAGGATGGTGTCGAGAATGCCGCCCGCCTCGCCCGCGGCCACCATGTTCACGTACAGGTCGGTGAACGCCTTGGGGTGCTTGCGCAGCGCGTCGGCCAGGGTGTGGCCGCTCTCGACATCGTAAACGACCGCGCGGGTGATGTCGGCCAGGGTCTTGTTCTCCGTCTGCTGGGCCAGGATGTCCAGGGCCTGCACCAGGGGCAGGCCCGAGTTGATCATGGTGGCGAACTGCCGGGTGAAAATGACGACGTCCCGCGTCTTGACGCCCACTTTGAAGAGGGCGCCGAGGTTGAGCTCCTTCGGGGCCTGGCGGACCTGCACGACCACCATGCGGTTCTTCCGCAGGTGGGCGATGACGTCGTCACGAGTGGGCAGGTCGATCTTGTCCTGGATGAGATCGCCCTTCAGGTTGCGCGCGGTGTATTCAAAGACCGGCATAGCTCACCCCCCGGCCGGCGCCTAGCGGCGCGCGGCGACCTTGGATTGGCCCGCTTGGACGGCGGCCGCGGACATCGGCTCTTTGTCATCCTGCGGCGGCTCACCGATCATCCGCAGGAATTCGTTCGGATCGGAGGACACGCGCAGGCATTCGTCCTTGGTCACCTCGCGGCCCATGTAGAGTTGGTAGAGCCCGTCGTTGAGCGTCTGCATGCCGTGCTTCTTGCCAGCCTGCATCGAGGAGTAGATCTGGTGCACTTTGTCATCGCGGATCAGGGCGCGGATGGCCGGCGTGCACACCATGATTTCGGCTGCCATGACGCGGCCCCGCCCCTTGGCTTTCTGTAGCAGGGTTTGCGTGACGACGCCCTCGAGTACAAAGGCGAGCTGGGCGCGCACCTGCGACTGCTGGTGGGACGGGAACACGTCGACGATACGGTTGATCGTCTCGGCCGCCGAGTTCGTATGCAGGGTGGCGAAGGCGAGGTGCCCGGTCTCCGCAATGGTGAGCGCCGACTGGATGGTCTCCAGATCGCGCATTTCGCCGATCAGCACGACGTCCGGGTCCTGCCGCAGCGCGTACTTGAGGGCCGCGGCGAAGCTGTTCGTGTCGGTGCCGACCTCGCGCTGGTTGACGATGCAGCCTTGGTGCCGGTGGATGAATTCGATCGGATCCTCCACCGTGATGATGTGGCCCTTCAGCTCCTTGTTGATCTTGTCGATCATGGCCGCGAGCGTGGTGCTCTTGCCCGAGCCCGTGGGGCCGGTCACCAGCACCAGCCCGCGCGGCTTCTCGGCCAGCTTCGCCACGATCGGCGGGAGCCCCAGATCGTCGAACGTCTTGACGGTGAACGGGATCTGCCGGATCACGAGCGAAACACAGCCGCGCTGCTTGAAGCAGTTGCCGCGGAACCGCGCCAGGTTTTGGATCCCGAACGAGAAGTCGAGCTCGCTCTCCGTCTCGAACCGCTTCTTCTGGTTTTCCGTCAACACCGAGTAGGCCAAGGACAGCGTGTCTTTCGGGGTGAGGACGTCTTCGGTGGAGGCGCTCACGATGTCTCCGTCCACCCGGAGCTTGGGTCGCTCGCCCGCCACGATATGGAGGTCGGAAGCGTCCTTCTCGATCATTTCCTCGAGCAGGGCGCGCAGGTTTACCGGCATGACACAGTCTCCTTCACGCGGCGGTTTCCTTCACCACTTCGTCGAGCGTCGTGATCCCCTTCTTGACCTTCACCATGCCGTCCGAACGCAAGGTCAGCATGCCCTCCGACACGGCAATCTCCTGAAGCTCCTCGGATGACGCGCCCTTGAGGATGGCCCGGCGCAGCGGGCTGGACAACGCCATCACCTCGTACAGCCCTTGCCGGCCCTTGTACCCCGTGCCGTTGCAGGTGTCGCACCCCACGCCCTTGTAGAAGGGGCCCTCGCTGGCCTTCACGCCGAGGGCGTGCTGCTCTTCCTCGCTGTAGGTGTGCTGCTGCTTGCATCCGGAGCAGATGCGGCGCACCAGCCGTTGCGCGACGATCAGGTTGACGGCGCTCGCCACGTTGAACGGCTCGATCCCCATGTCCACCATGCGGGTGATCGTCGAGGGCGCGTCGTTCGTGTGGAGCGTAGACAGCACCAGGTGGCCGGTCAAGGCGGCCTTGATCGCGATCGAGCCGGTCTCCAGGTCCCGGATCTCGCCCACCATGATGATGTTGGGATCCTGGCGCAGGAACGCCTTCAGCGCCGCCGCGAACGTCATCCCGACCTCGTTGCGGACGAGCACCTGGTTGATGCCCATCAGGTTGTACTCGACCGGGTCCTCGGCGGTCATGATGTTCACGTCGATCGTATTGATCTTCGACAGCGCCGAGTACAGCGTGGTCGTCTTGCCCGAGCCCGTCGGGCCAGTGACCAGCACCATGCCGTACGGGTTCATGATGTTGCGCATCAGGTCGGCTTCGGCCTTCGGCTCGAACCCGAACTTGGAAAGGTCGAGCGTCAGATTCCCCTTATCGAGAATCCGCAGCACGATCTTCTCACCGAACAGCACTGGCAGCGTCGAAACGCGGAAATCGATCACCCGAGCGCCCATCTTGAGCTTGATGCGCCCGTCCTGGGGCACGCGCCGCTCGGCGATGTTCAACTGGGCCATGATCTTGACGCGGGAGATCAGCGCCGCTTTCATCTTGACCGGCGGCTTCATGACCTCCTGCAGGACGCCGTCCACCCGGTAGCGCACCCGTAGCTCATGCTCGAACGACTCGATGTGAATGTCGGAGGCCCCGCGCTTCACGGCGTCCGTGAGCAATCCGTTGATCAGCTTCACCACCGGCGCATCGTCCGCCAGGTCCTGCGCCTTGACCTCCTCATCCTGCTCGTCCGAAACGACCTCGAGGTCGGAGTCCTCGGCTTCGACGCCCCGGAGGAGCTCCTGCAGCTGGGCGTCCGACTGCTGGTAGTAGCGATCGATGGCGTTCCGGAGGGTGTACTCTCCGGCCACCACCGGGAATACGTCGCAGCGCGTGATGAACTTGATGTCCTCGATCGCGGTCACGTTGTTGGGGTCCGCGATGGCGATCGTCAGCGTCCGCCCCTCACGCTTGAGGGGGAGGACCGTGTATTTCGTGGCGATGTCGGGCGGGAGGAGCTTGAGGATCTTGGGGTCAACCTCAAACCGCGACAGGTCGACCGCCGGCATCCGGTACTGGCGCGCCAGCATCTTGGTGACCTCGGTCTCCTCCACGAAGCCGAGCTTCACCAGGGTGTAGCCCAGGCGCATCCCTGTGTTCTTCTGCTCCGCGAGGGCCCTCTTGAGCTGATCCGGGGAGATCAGCCCCTCGCGGAGGAGGATATCACCCAGCTTGTCAGGGGAAGCCGCTGGCGCCGCCGTATGCAACTCGTTGGTATTGAAGCATCTAAGTTATTCCCGGAACGGGGGGTGTCAAGGCGCGTCGGGTGGAATCCCGGAGAAGGTCACGTACTGCCGGATGGCGGCGAGCAGTCCCGGCCCGACACCGGGCACGCTGTCGAAGCGCGCGAGGCTGCCAAAGGGACCGTGCGCGGCGCGCCAGTCTACAATACGGCGGGCGAGCGATGGACCCACGCGTGGGAGTCGAGTGATCTCCGTCACGTCGGCGCGGTCCAGGTCGACGCGCTCACCGGGTTGCAGCGGGCGGGCGAGTCGAGCGGCGGCCCGCGCCGTTTCTCGCAACGCACCGCGCGCCGAAGGAGGTGGCGTATCGCTCACCAAGGCGACGTCGCCGGGTGCGGCATCCGGCGGTCGGGTGAGCGCGAGCCGGACGCCGGCGCCCGCGAGCGCCAGACCGGCAAGGATCAGAGCGGCACGGCGGTCGTCCATGGCTGGATTCTACGTCCAGCAGACTCCGCCTCGTGGACCAGAGCTATGCAGGTGGGAGCGAGAAAATGCGTCAGTTGCTCCTCACCAGCGCGACCGCAACGTCTCCGACGATCTTGAGAGAGGCCGCCGAGACCTTGTCGATCGTGTCCTCGGTGGTGTGCCAGTACGCGTTGTTGGGGCCGTACTCGAAGTCCACGACGTCGATCGCGTGGATGCCGGCCTTCTGGAGCGCCACGTGGTCGTCGATGAGGTTGGGCCGCACTTGCGGGATGAAGTAGCGGCCGTACCCGAGATCGGACGCGGTGCGCCAAACGCGGTCCACGACCTCGGGAGCGTAGGCCTGGGAATTGCCTTCGTAGTAGAGCCGTAGATCCTTGTCCCCCACCATGTCGAAGAGGACGCCGTAGAGCGGCGGGTACCCCGCCGGCTGGTGGGCCGCAAACCAGCGAGAGCCGATCAAGACGTCGCTCGAGTCGGCGAAATCCCCATAGTCTTCGCCATCGACGAACAGCAGGTCCACGCCGACCGTCGGGGGCTTGGCCTTGAGCGCGTCCGCGATGCCAAGCAGGACGGCGACGCCGGAAGCGCCGTCGTTGGCGCCCGGCACGGGCAGCCGTTGCTGGCCCAAATTGGCGCTCTGGTCGGCGTGCGGCCGGGTGTCCCAGTGCGCCAGGAAGAGCACCCGCTCGACGACCTGGGGCCGGAAGCGGGCGAGGAAGTTCCGCAGGTGCAGCACCGGGCCGTTCTTCATCTTGTGCATGATGTCCTGCACGATGACCGTGTCTGCCCTCTCGCGCAGGCGGGCGAGGATCCAGTCGCCGGTGGAATCGTGTGCCGGCGTGCCCGGAATCCGGGGTCCAAAGCGCACCTGCTGCTCGAGGTAGCCGAACGCCCGCTGGCCGTCGCATTCTCGGCCCTGACGGGGGGGGGGGGGGGGCGGGCGCCGCCCCGGCGGCGCGGGGCCGGGCCGCGGGCGGGCGGGCCGCGCGGCGGCGCG
>JBGOUQ010000014.1:0-84092 GCA_041477065.1 Gemmatimonadota bacterium | reverse complement strand
CGCGCCCCCACGCGATCGAGATAGGTGATGTCGACATCACCGCGCCGAAAATCGGGATCGTCCATCACCCGGAGGTGGAAGGCCTGCGAGGTCGGCAGCCCGACGATGACCAGCTCCCGCAGGGCCCGTCGCATCCGCCGGATCGCAGCCTCGCGGGTCTCTCCCCACACGACAAGTTTGGCGAGCAAGGGGTCGTAGAACAGCGTGACCTCGTTGCCCGATTCCACGCCCCCGTCCCAACGCACGCCCGGCCCGCCCGGCACCCGCAGGTACTCCACGACTCCCGACGCCGGCAGGAACCCGTTCCAGGGATCCTCGGCGGTGATGCGGCACTCGATGGCGTGGCCGCGGGGCTCCATGGCCTGGGCACGCACGCGCATCGGCTCCCCCGCGGCGATCCGCAGCTGCTCGCGCACCAGGTCCACTCCGTAGACCAGCTCGGTCACCGGATGCTCGACCTGGATGCGCGTGTTCATCTCGAGGAAGTAGAACTCGCCCGTTGGCGCAAGCAGGAACTCGATCGTACCCGCGCCGACGTAGCCGACCGCCCCCGCCGCCGCGGTCGCCGCCTCGCCCATGCGTCGCCGCAGCGCGGGGGGCACGGCCGGCGATGGTGCTTCCTCGACGAGCTTCTGATGGCGCCGCTGGATGCTGCACTCGCGCTCCCCCAGTGCCACGACCCGGCCGTGCGTGTCGGCGAGCACCTGGATCTCCACGTGCCGCGGCCGGACCACATATTTCTCGAGGTAGACCGCCCCCTCCCCGAACGCCTTCACGGCTTCGCTCTGCGCCCCGCGGAACGCCGACTCGATGTCCGCCTCAGTCTCGACCCGCCGCATGCCTTTCCCGCCCCCGCCTGCTGCCGCCTTGAGCAAGACCGGGTAGCCCAGGCGACCCGCCTCGCGCCGCGCCTCGGCCACGTCGCGCAGCGGGGTCGAAGTCCCGGGCACGATCGCTACGCCCGCTGCCTGCATGCGGCGCCGCGCCTCGGTCTTGTCGCCCATCGCCTTGATGGCGCTGGCGGGAGGCCCGACGAACACCAACCCCGCGTCCGTGACCGCCTGCGCGAAAGCGGCGCGCTCGGAGAGAAAACCGTAGCCGGGGTGCACCGCCTGGCAGCCGGTACGCTGTGCCGCCGCGATGAGCTTCTTGATGTCGAGATAGGATTCGGCCGCGGGCGGGGGCCCGATCAGGACGGCGGACTCCGCCGCCCGCACGTGCGGGGACAGCCGGTCGGCCTCGGAATAGACCGCGACCGCCTCGAGCGCTTCCTCGTGGCAGGCACGGATGATCCGGAGGGCGATCTCGCCGCGGTTGGCGACGAGGACGCGCCGGATCAGCGCCGACACCCGACCTTCTCCCCCGGCACCGCGAAGGCCGCCATGGTCTGGCACAGCGCCGGCGTCAGGGCCGCGGCGCGTCGATAGATCACCAGGGCCGGACGGGTCCACGCGTCGTTCGCATCCAGCGCGAGCTTCAGGGCGGTAAAGACGAAATCCTGAGGCGGCACCGGGGTGTCGCCGGCACCGGGGCCGGCCGCCCAGACGAGCGGTCGCGTCTTCCAGCGGGGCCGCGGCCGGATGTCGGGCGGCCGCTCGAACCCCATGCTGGCGCACACCGGGCGCCGGGCGACCACTGGCCCGAGGGACACCTCCGCGCCGCCGGCGGCGCGGGTGAGCTTGAGCTCACGCAGGACTGTCCGCCGGAACACGCTGTCGGTCGTCCACACCGCCAGCGGCAGCACGAGCAGGTCGGGGCGCAAGCCGCGGGCGAACCGCATGTACCACACGGCCTGGGTGCTGGCGGGCTCCGAGGTGAGCAGCACACCTTCCCGCGGGCAGGCACGGAGCAGGCTCTCGCCCAGCTCCTGAAGAACGGGCGGCAGTTTCGCGTCGCTGGGCAAGACGCCCCAGCTTCGCGCCGCGGCGTCCACGCCGCCCAGCTCCCAGGCGAGGAACGCCCGCTCACCCCACGCGAAGACCCGCAGCACGCGCGCCGAATCACCCACCGCGGTGCCGGCCCGCAAAACGGCGACGCGCGTGAACGCCTCGTCGGCGGTGTCGAGAATCGCGCGCACCCACACTGTGTCCGCCCCACCCCCACCCACGGCGGACGCGCGGTGCATGTGGTAGGCCGCCGAACGCTGCAGATACCCGCGGCCGAGGTGGAACCAGGCATCGGCGTCACCCGAGTCCCGTGCCACCCGGGCGCGCAACGGCGCCAACGTGTCCGTCGCCGGCGCCTGCAGCAGCGTCGCCAGCGCGGCGACGCTACAGAGGAATGTTCCCATGCTTGCGCGCCGGAGTCCGGTCGCGCTTGGTCTCCAGCGTTCGCAGGGCGTCGATCAGGCGGGGACGGGTGTCGCGGGGATCGATGATGTCGTCGACGAAGCCGCGCGCCGCCGCCCGGTAGGGGTGGGCGAACTTCTCCCGATACTCCGCAGCGCGCTCCTCCGTCGCCTCGCCCTTGTACAGGATCTCGACCGCCCCTTTCGGGCCCATCACGGCGATCTCAGCCGTGGGCCAGGCGACGTTGTAGTCGCCGCGGATATGCTTGGAGTTCATCACGTCGTAGGCGCCGCCGTAAGCCTTCCGGGTAATCACGGTGAGTTTAGGGACCGTCGCCTCGCAGTAGGCGTACAGCAGTTTGGCGCCGTGCTTGATGATGCCGCCGTGCTCCTGCGCGACGCCGGGGAGGAACCCCGGCACGTCCTCGAACGTGACGAGCGGGATGTTGAACGCGTCACAGAAGCGGATGAAGCGGGCGCCCTTGAGTGAAGCGCTGATGTCCAGGACCCCCGCGAGCAGGGCCGGCTGGTTGGCGATGACGCCGATCGACCGGCCCCCCAGCCGTGCGAACCCCACCAACAGGTTGCCGGCGTAGTCCCGGTGCACCTCGAAAAACTCCCCGTGATCCACCACGCGGCGGATCACGTCGTGCATGTCGTAGGGCTTGTTGGGGTTGTCGGGGACGACGTCGAGCAGCGCCTCGTCGCGCCGGTCGGCCGGATCGGACGGCACGACCGTCGGTGCCGGGTCGACGTTGTTGCCGGGGAGGAACGCCAGCAAGGTGCGAATGGCCGACAGGCACTCAAGCTCAGAATCGTGCACGAAGTGCGCCACCCCGGAGGTGCCGCCGTGCACGTCGGCGCCGCCGAGACGCTCGAAATCGACTTCCTCGTGCGTCACGGTCTTCACGACGTTCGGGCCGGTCACGAACATGTAGGAAATGCCGCGCACCATGAAGACGAAGTCGGTGATCGCGGGGCTATAGACCGCCCCCCCGGCGCAGGGACCGAGGATCGCGCTGATCTGGGGGATGACCCCGGAGGCCAACGTGTTGCGCAGGAAGATGTCGGCGTAGCCGCCGAGGGAAGCGACCCCCTCCTGGATGCGGGCGCCGCCCGAGTCGTTGAGGCCGACCAGCGGCGCGCCGTTCCGCACCGCGAGGTCCATCACCTTGCAGATTTTCTCGGCGTGGGTCTCGGAGAGGGACCCGCCGAACACGGTGAAGTCCTGCGAGAACACGTACACCAACCGGCCGTCGACCCGGCCCCAGCCCGTCACCACGCCGTCGCCCAGCACCTGCTGCTCGGCGAGCCCGAAGTCCGTGGCGCGGTGCGTGACGAAGCGGTCCAGCTCCACGAACGAGCCCGGATCGAGCAGCACGTCGAGCCGCTCGCGGGCCGTCATTTTGCCCTTGGCGTGCTGGGCCGCGACCCGGTCTGGCCCCCCGCCCTGCTCGGATTCGGCGCGTTTCTGTTGCAGCAGCTCCAGCTTCTCTCGCATGCTCATGGAGCAAAGATAGACGTCAAGACGGCCGGACGGCGAGACGCCCAGCCGCTTCGACGCCTACGCGTCTGCCTTCGGCGTCTCGGCCTCTGGTTCCTTGGGGAATCCCGTCGCCGCCAGCACGATTCGATGATGGATCGGGTCCACCTCCAGCACCTTCAGCTCCACCGCCTGCCCTTCCTTCACCGCGTCGGCGGGGTTCTGAATGTCCGGGATGCCCAGCTGGGACATCGGGACAAAGCCCTCGATGTCCTGGCCCAGGTCCACCACGACGCCCTTGTCCATCAGACGCATCACGCGCCCGCGCAGCTCCGTCCCGACCGGGTAGGTCTCGCCGATGCGGAGCCAGGGATCCTCCTGCGCCTGCTTCAGGCCCAGCGAGATCCGTTTGTTCTCGGCGTCGACGTTGAGAATCAGGACCTCGACCTCGTCGCCCTTCTTTACCACTTCCGACGGGTGCTGGACGCGCTTGGTCCACGACATATCGGAGATGTGAATCAGGCCGTCGATCCCCGGCTCGATCTCCACGAACGCGCCGAAGGACGTGAGGTTCCGCACCTTGCCCTTGAGCCGCGTGCCGACCGGGTACTTGACCGGCAGCGCCATCCACGGGTCTTCCTCGGTCTGCTTCATGCCGAGGGAGACCTTCTCTTCGGTCTCGTCCACCTTAAGGACGACGGCTTCGATGGTCTCGCCGATGGACACGATCTTCGATGGATGCCGGACATTCCGGGTCCAGCTCATCTCGGAAATGTGCACCAACCCCTCGATGCCGGGCTCGAGCTCGACGAAGGCGCCGTAGTTGGTGATCGAGACCACCTTCCCCTGCACGCGCGTCCCGACCGGGTACTTGGCGGCGACGTTCTGCCACGGATAGGCCAGCAGCTGCTTCAGCCCGAGGCTGATGCGCTCGCGCTCCCAGTCGATGTCGAGCACCTTCACCTCGAGCTCCTGGCCGATGTGCACCATTTCGGAGGGGTGCGATACACGGCCATAGCTCATGTCGGTGATGTGCAGGAGGCCGTCCACGCCCCCCAGGTCGATGAACGCGCCGAAGTCGGTGATGTTCTTGACCACACCCTTCCGCACCTGGCCGACGGACAGCTCCTTCATCAGGACATCGCGCTTGGTCTTGCGCTCGGCCTCCAGCAGCACGCGACGCGAGACGACGATGTTGCGGCGCCGCTTGTTGAGCTTGATGATCTTGAACTCGAAGGTCTGGCCCAGCAGCTCGTCGATATTCGGCACGCGTCGCAGCGCGATCTGGCTGCCCGGCAAGAACGCGTCGACACCCATCAGGTCCACCACCACGCCACCCTTGATCTTCTTGACGAGGGTGCCGCTCACCCCTTCGTCCTTCTCGTGGGCCTCGCGGATCTTCTCCCAGACCCGCATGAAGTCCGCCTTCTTCTTCGAGAGGACCACCGCGCCTTCCTGGTCCTCCAGATGCTCGAGGTAGACCTCGACCTCGTCCCCTTCCTTGAGGCTCTTGGGGTCCTTGAATTCATCGATCGATACCGCGCCTTCCGACTTGAACCCCACGTCGAGGATGACGGCGGTGTCGGTCACACGCAGGACCTTCGACTTGACGATCTCCCCTTCCTCGATATTCGAGAGGGTCCCCTCGTACAGCTCCGTCATCTTCGCGATCTCGTCCGGGGTGTACTCCTCGTCGACACCGGACATTCTGCGCAGCTGCGAGTGGGTGGTCTTCTTGGGGGGGCGCTCGGGGGCGGAATCCTCGAGGTCTTGAGCTTCTACCAGCATGCGGTGCACCGGTTCGGTTGCGGGTTTGGGCATGTGCCCCGTCATGAGCCCGGGGCTGAGGAACCGCCGAACTTACCCAGGAAGCCTTTCCCGCGCCAGCGCCACGATTCGCGCCACCTGCTCCCCGAACGACAGGCGTGTCGTGTCCAACTCCACCGCATCAGGGGCGGGGCGCAGGGGCGCCACCGGTCGGCTTGCGTCGGCCGTGTCTCGAGCCGTCAACGCCTGGCTCTCTCGCCGCAGCGCGACCTCGTCCGGCGCCTGCCCCCGCTGTGTGAGACGCCGGCGCGCCCGCTCTTCCGGATGGGCCGTGAGGAAGACCTTGAGGGGAGCCTCCGGGAACACCACCGTCCCGATGTCCCGCCCGTCCACCACGACGCCCCCCCCCCCCCCTTCCCCATGCTCCTGCACGGCGCTCCGCTGTCGGGCGTTGACCCAGGCTCGAACCTCCGGCAGCGCCGCCACCGCGGAAACGTGACGAGTGACGCGCTCGGAGCGGATGGCTTCCTCGACATCTACTCCCGCCACCACCGGACGAAACACCCCGCCGATGAGGGCCAGTTGGACAGGCAGCGAAGCGCCCAGGTCGACGATTCGCTGTGCATTCCAACCTTCCCCCTCCTTCCGACCTTCTTCCCCTAGATTGTCCAGCGCCGCGAGCGTCAGCGCCCGGTACAGCGCGCCCGAATCGAGGTGCGCCCACCCCCGCCCCAGTGCCCGCGCCACGGCTGCCGCCGTAGACGACTTGCCGGAGGCCGCCGGCCCGTCAAGCGCGACGACGCGCACCGCGCTGAGTCCTCCCTCCTCCGATCCGCTGCAAGTCGGCGAAGAATCCGGGATAGCTGATTCCCACCGAGCGTCGCTCCGAGAGCCGCACGTCGGCGCCCGGCACCGTCCCGAGCACGGCGAACGCCATGGCCAGACGGTGGTCACGCGCCGTGTCCACCCGGCCGCACGGAGGACGATCCGTGCCGCGCACGTGCAGATCGTTGCCGCGGGCCTCGGCCTCGACGCCGAGCGCCCGCAGGTTCGCCGCGATCAGCTCCAGCCGGTTGCTCTCTTTCACCCGCAGCTCGCCGACCTCCCGGAACACCGTTTCCGCTCCCCCCACCGCCCGACTCGCCAACGCGGCCAGGATCGGAATCTCGTCCACCAACGTCGGCACTTCCGACGCCGCGACCGTCGCGCCATGCAGCGGGGCGGGCCGCACCAGCAGATCGGCCGCCGGCTCGCCACTCTGCTCGCCGAGGTTGACCCGCTCGACGTGCGCCCCCATGCGCTCCAGTACCACGAGAAACCCCGTCCGCGTTGGATTCACTCCCACGCCTTCGATCAGCAGCTCGCCGCCCTCGGCGAGCACGGCGGCGGCCACGAGGAACGCGGCGCTCGACGCGTCTCCCGGGATCGAAAGTGTGAACGGGGGCACTCGGACGGCCGATGGCTCGTAGCTGATGGCGCCATCGCGCACCCGCAGAGAGAGGCCGAGGTGCAGAAACAGCCGCTCGGTGTGGTCGCGCGAGAGGTACGGTTCGCGAATCGTCACCGGCACGCGGCCGGTGAGCGCGGCCAACAGCAGCGCGCTCTTGACCTGGGCGCTCGCGACGGGCGTGGTATAGGTGAGGGCATGCAGCCGCCCCCCGCGAATGGTGAGCGGGAGCGAGTCGCCTCGCCCTTCTTCTATATATGCGCCCATGGCCCGGAGCGGCTCCGTCACCCGCCGCATCGGACGCCGTCGCAGTGAGGCGTCGCCCGTGAGGCGCGCGGGGAACCGCTGCCCCGCCAGCAGTCCTAGAGTCAGTCGGGCGGTGGTGCCGGAGTTGCCGCAGTGCAGGGGCGACGAGGGACGGGTGAGCGAGGCCGCCGTCACACGCACCACGACGTTACTCCGTATCGCGCTCACTTGAACGCCGAGCTGTCGCAGCACGCGGGCGGTGCTCTTCACGTCATCCCCGGTGAGCAACCCCGCGATCTCGGAGGTGCCCCCCTGCCCTCCCCCCCCCTTCCCCCCCTTCCGGGCGAGCGCGGCCAGCATCAACGCGCGGTGGGAGATGCTCTTGTCACCCGGCACCCGCACCACGCCCGACACTCTCACGGCTCAACGCCCTGGCGCCAGCGCGCCGCGCGCGCCAACCAGGCCGTGACCGCCCCACCATCGCCGGACTCGAGAGCGCGCCCGATTTCTCCGAGCGGCTCTTCGATGGCGCGCAGCGCCGGCAGAACTTCGTCACGGTTCATCAGGAGGATCTCCGTCCACAACGCGGGGTCACTTGCCGCGAGCCGCGTCGTGTCTCGAGCCCCAGGACCGAGCGTGGCGCCGGGCGGTGTGCGCTGCGCCAGGAACGTCCCGAGCAGCGACGCGACGATCTGCGGCACGTGGCTCGTGATCGCCATCTGCGCGTCGTGCCGGGCTGCGTCGAGCAGGACAGGATGCGCCTCGCACACCGCCTCCCAAAAATGCGCGATCTCGCGCGCGGCCGCGTCGCCTCCCGGACCATCTGCCGGCGTCACGTAGACGACGGCCCCTCGAAACAGGTCCGCGCTCGAGGCCTCGAACCCGCGCCGGTGCGTGCCGGCGAGCGGATGGCTCCCGGCGTACCGGGCGGCGAGGCCCAGGATTCCTGCCCGCGTAACGATCGCGCGCTTCACCGACCCGACGTCGGTGACCAGCGCTCGGGGCGCAAGATGTGCCGACAGCGCTCCGAGCAGCTCGAGATTGGCCGCGGGGGGCGCGGCCAACACCAGCAGCTCCGCGGCGCGCGCCACGTCTTCCGGACGATGGGGTGCGTCGTCGAGCGCCCCCTGTCGGGCGGCGGCGACACGCTCGCCCGTCTCCGGGGACCACCCGAGCACGGTCGGGATGCCGGCGAGCTTCGCGCGCCGGGCGAGGGAGCCGCCGATGGCGCCGAGGCCGATGATACCGAGGATCGAGGGACGCACGGACAGGAAGCTAGCGATGCGCCGGTGAGGCGTAAACCGAATGCGCCCTTGTCTGCCAACGGCGCCGGGCCCTAGTTATAGAGCACCCCGCCATGACCCCTTCGTCGCCGTCACCCGCTGGCACCCCATCCGGTCTGCTCCCGCGTCGCGTGCCGAGCATCACGCGGCTGTTCGCCGCGACGCTCTTGGCCGTCGCTCTCGTCGGGCTGATCAACCGGATCATCGCCTGGGACAGCGCCCAGCGGACGCAGTCCACGATGATCGAGGTCACGCGACGCCTCGAGGAGCTGCAGCGGCGGTCTCCTCCCCTGTCACCGGGCGTACGGGCTCGGCTCGCCCAGGTCCAGGAGCTGGCTGCCGACGCCGGCGACGACGCTTTTCAGGCGGCCGCCCAAACCACCGTCATCTTCAGCGCGATGCTGGTCGTGGTGGCGTTGGGCTTTTGGCACAGCCGCCGTCGCCTGGCGGAGCCGCTCGGGCGCGTCGTGACCGCCCTGGATCGGATCGCGGCCGGCAGTTACACCGAGCGCATCCCGGAGAATCAGCCCGACGAGTTCGGGACGATCGCCCGGGGCGTCAACCACATGGCCGCCGCGCTCGCCTGGCGCGAATGGCTGCAGGATTACGCTTCTCATCTCCTCATCGCGCTCAACGCCCCGCCCGGCGAGGGAGGCGGGTTTGGCCAGGCGCTCGGCGCACTGGCGGCCGCCACCAGCGCCGTCGGGGTCGTGCTCTATCAGCCCGATTACGACGCCAACATCTGGACCCCGACGGCGGTCCGTGGCCTGGACGCGCAACCGGTCTCCCGTATCGTGATGCGGGAGGTCGTGGGCGATGCCGGGACCCTGACGGACATTCCGGTCGCGGCGGCCGCCCCGGTGCGGGAGCGCCTGCGCCTCGCCGGCCCCACGGGAGCCGGTCTCGCGCTCGGCCCGCTCCGCAGCGGCGAGCGGCTGGTGGGCGTCCTGGCCGTCGTGCCCGCCACGCCCCTCACGGAGGACCACCGGACCGCTCTCGAGCTCGCCCTGCCCAACCTGGCCATCGCATGCGAGCGGGAGTCGACGCATCAGCGGACCCGGCGACTGGCAAGCGACGTCCGCCGCACCGCCCAACACCTCGAAGAGCAGTCCGACGAGCTGCAGCGACTCAACACCGAGCTCGACCGCGCCAACCAGCTGAAGAGCGAGTTTCTGGCGAACATGTCCCACGAGCTGCGCACGCCGCTCAACAGCATCATCGGGTTCAGCGAGATCCTACTCACCGAGGACACCACCGGGCCGCTCACCGCCACGCAGCGGGACTTCCTCGAGACGGTGGCCCGCAACGGGCGGCAGCTGCTCCAGCTCATCAGCGAGCTCCTCGACCTCTCCAAGATCGAAGCGGGGCGGCTTACGCTCACGCTCGAGCCGCTCGACCTCCGCGATGCCATCGTCGAAGCTGCGGCCAACGTGCGGGCGCAGTGCGAGCAGCACGGGCACCACCTCACCGCGGAGCCCGCTGGCGAGCAGCTCATCGTTCGCGCCGACCCGGCCCGCGTGCGACAAGTGCTGCTCAACCTGCTCTCCAACGCCATCAAGTTCACGCCCGACGGCGGGCGGATCACGATCACCGCCGGACCGGTCGACGGGGGGCGCGAGATCCGGGTCGAGGTCCGGGACACGGGCATCGGGATCGCGCCGGAGGATCAACCGAAGCTGTTCAAGGGGTTCACGCAGCTGGACGCGTCCACGAGCCGGCAGTACGAGGGCACGGGTCTCGGGCTGGCGATCTCGCGCCGCCTGGTCGAGCTGCACGGCGGCCTCATCGGCGTGCACAGCACACCTGGACAAGGCAGCACGTTTTGGTTCACCGTTCCGGTCGCCCGTTAGGAGCGGTCATGGCCACCATCGTCGTTGTGGAAGATCAGCCCGACAGCCTCAAGCTGCTGACCGTCCTGCTGACATTGAAGGGTCATCAGGTAATCGGGCTGGCCAGCGGAGAGGGGCTCGCGAACCTGCTGCGCGGGCACCGGCCGACCCCGCAGCTGGTCCTGCTCGACATCCAGCTCCCCAAGCGTGACGGCTACGCCGTGCTGGAGGAGCTGAAACAGATCGAGGGCGACCACCCTTGGAAAGTGATCGCCCTCACCGCCCACGCCATGCCGGCCGACCGCGCCCGAGCCTTGGCCGCCGGCTTCGACGGTTACATCACGAAGCCGATCGACGTACGGACCTTCCCGGCCGAGGTGTCGGGGTTTCTGCCGGTGCCGCGCCCACCTTCTTGATCGCGATGGAGCCGTTCACGGTCTGCACGTGGACGCGACGTCCGCCGGCCCCGACCGTTCCGCTCAGGTGGCGCGACGTGAACTTCCCCGAGACCGCGAGCGGATAGTCCGTCTCGATCGAGCCGTTGACGGTGCCGGCCTCGAGGGAGGCGTCCAGCGCCGCAGGAAGCTCGACGATCGCCTCGCCGTTCACCGTGAACAAGTTGACCTCGCCGGTGTCCCCGAAGGCACGCATGCTGGCCCGCACGTTCCCGTTCACCGATACGGCGTCCACGGGCCCGTTGGCCGTCTCCGCGTCCACTGCGCCGTCCACAGCTGCCGCGACGACGCGTGCGGTTGCGCCCCGAATCATGACGCCGCCGTGGATGGTGCTGGCGCCGACGCGAACTCCGCGCGGTACCCGAACCTCGAAGTCCACTGCCACGTCGCTGCGGCGCGAGGAGCTCGCTCTGATACCGCCGCCTGCCTGGCAGCTCGAGTCGTCCTGCGTCCACAGGGCGCACACGGCGACCCCGCCCGCCAACGACTTGCTGATCACGCGCACACCGGCAGGGTCGGAGTGGCGATAGGTCTTGACGGCGCGCACTTCAACGGAATCGCCGCCGGCCGCCGAGACTCGGACCGAGCCGTTGGTGTTCCGGATCCACAGCCATTGCCCTGGTGCGAGCTTCGCGGAGTACACCCAGGTGTCGCCGGTCCTGCGATCGCCGCCAGGATCAAAGCCGGAGCCCCAGTCCCCATTGAGACCGAAGCGCTCTCGTACCTGCGCGAACCGCGTCGTGCCACGGCGGATGGCCGATACCACGAACATCCCAACGCCCACGACGGCCAGGAACAGGAAGCCGCCGCGGACGATTTCACGCCGCCATTTGAGCCAGAAGTTTTTCATCGGATCCCCCCGCCGCCGTTACATCAAGTTACTGCAATGGCCTACGGCGCGGGGCGGGGGGAGGTTTCGGGCGGGAACTCGCCGGTCAGATGGCGCGGGCCGGGCGGCAGCTGCCCGGCGCAATGGCCGTCTCCAGCACCCCCGCGACCGGGCCCGTCACTGTAATGGTCGGGAGCGTGCCGCCGTACCAGAGCTTGCCGGTATCGACGGTGTGGGCGGCATTCTCGATCTTCTCGGCCCCGGTGATGACGCGTGCGATAGTCGCGGCACGGTCCGAGGTCATCGCCATGTCGGCCAGGGAAACGTAGCCCACCGTCAAGATCGTCGAAGCCAGCAGAGCCAAGCGGCCCATAGTGTCCTCCTTCTCTATCCCTGCGGAGCCTGCGGTGCGACGGCTCGGTTCGTTCATTCAGAGTGTAAGACGCAAGTGAGGCGCAAATGGTTGCAGCGCCGCGGTCCAGCGTGTGTCAGGAAGCCGTGAGCGAGAGGGGCAGGCGGGCGGCCTAGCGCCGCGGCATCCCCTGGCGTGAACTTCCTGGGCGGTCGCCCCCCAGGTAGCAGGACGGATCGGACCTACGGGCAAGGAGACGGTGCATGGAAGCGCTCGAGGACGTGCAGCAAAGGCTCGGGGAGGTCGCGGAGCGATTAGCCCCACCCCGGAGTTGATCGTGCCCGGGTGGCGAAACTGGTAGACGCAAGGGCCTTAAAAGCCCTAGGGAGGCAACTCCCATGCAGGTTCGAATCCTGCCCCGGGCATTTGGTACCGCTACCGCACTCGCTCCCGCCGAGCCCCGCCCGCGGCCCGCACCCGCATGATCTCCGGCTCGCGGTCGTAGGCTGCCGCATACGCCTGACGAATCCGTTCCGCGATGACGGCCTCACGCCGCGGCGGCACCAGCACCAGCGCCGACCCACCCCACCCCGCTCCCGTAAGCCGGGCACCGAGGGCGCCGGCGCGCCGTGCCGTAGCGACCACCAGATCGAGCTCCGGGGTGCTGCAGTGGTACAGCCGTCGCAGGGACTCGTGCGACTCGAAGAGCAGCTTCCCGAACCGGCGCAGCTGCCCGCGCGCGAGCAGCTGCGCCGCGAACCGCGTCCGCGCGGTCTCGCTCACGACATGCACCGCGCGGGCGCGCAGCGGCTCGGGAAGCGCCCGCTTCAGGCGGGCGAGCCAGGCGGCCGGCCAGGCGGCGAGCCACATCAGCTCCGGCAGCTCCACCTTCAGCCGCTCGAGCGCCGCCCGACACTCCGCCGTGCGGATGTTGTAACTGCTCTCGGCCAACTCCCGCCGTACGCCCGTGTCGACGACCAGCAACCGGCCGAGAAACGGAATCTGGCGGATCGCGAGCGTCGCGCACTCGAGGAGCAGGGCGTGACCGGGCCGGGCCAGGGCGGCAATCGTCTGATCCATCACGCCGCAGCGGACCCCGACGTGGTCGTGCTCGGCCCGATACGCGACGGCGGCGATTTGTCGCGGGGTGAGCCGAGCGCCCGCGACCTGGGCCAGTGCCCGCGCCGCGGCCACGGTCAACGCGGCCGACGAGGAGAGGCCGGCGCCGACCGGGACGTTCCCCGCCACCGCGACCCGCGCTCCGTCCTCCGGGAGCCGAGCGCCCAGCGCCGACAGCTCCCGCAGCACTCCGGCTACGTAGGCGCCGCCGCCGTCCGACAGCTCCCGCTTCCATTCGAAGCGACGCGCGGAGCCGTCCTGAGTCGAGACGAACTCGAGTGTATCGGCCGCTCCGGGGCCGGCAACGACGACGGTCCGGACAGGGATGGCGATCGGGAGCACCGGCCCGCCGTTGTAGTCGGTGTGCTCCCCGATCAGGTTCACCCGACCCGGCGCCGACGCGGCGGCCCGCGGGGCCGACCGGAAGGTGGTGCGAAACAGATGCAGAGCCTGTACGCGCATTGGGTTTGACAAGGGTTGGGGCCAATGGTAGCGTATCCCGACCGGTTTCACCATTTCCCTTCATCGCCTTCGGAGACACACGTATGCGGCGGTTTGCGGTGTTGCTGTTCGCCGGCGTCCCATCGCTGCTCGCGGCGCAAGGCTTCGGCATCTACGAGCACAACACCTGCGCCATGGGGCGCGCCGGTGTGACCGCCGCAGGCCCGTGCGCTGACGGCTCGGCGGTGTTCTTCAACCCGGCCGGGCTGGCCGGCCTCGCGGGGGTCCATTTGAGCGGCGGCGTGACGCTGATCGGCGCCGCGGGCGGCTTCACCGACGATTTCTTCGCCCGGCGGACCGACCTGGACAATCCGGTGATCCCCGTGCCCAACGGGTTCCTGACGTACGCGGTGAGTCCCAAAGTGACACTGGGAATCGGCCTCTACGCGCCCTACGGCCTGGAGAGTCGCTGGCCGACCGCCGGGTTCGAGGGCCGCTTCCTCGGCTACGACACCAAGCTCCAGTCGATCTACGTGCAGCCGACGGTGGGCTACCAGGTCAAGGATTGGCTCAAGATCGGGCTCGGGGTAGCCTACGTGCACAGCACCATCGAGCTGCACCAACGCGTGGACCTTTCCACCCAGGGCGTCCCCGGCCAGCCGTTCACCTTCGCGGCGCTCGGCATCGCCACAGGGACGGACTTCGCGGACGCCGCCTTGAACGCGAGCGGCAACGGCGTGGCGTTCAACTTCGGGGCGATCGTCAAGGTCAACGACCGGCTGTCGATCGGCGCGCACTTCCTCACGCGCAAGACGATCGGCTATTCAGGCGACGCGGCGTTCACACAGGTCAACACCGGCCTGATCCTCTCGCCGGGTAACCCGGTCACCGGCACGACCACGCCAATCGACCTGCTCGTCGCGTCGAACTTCTCGGGGTCGGGCCCGTTGACCAACGGCGCGGCCACGACGTCGATCACGATGCCGGACCAGGTTTCGATCGGGCTGTCCTACAAGGCCCAGGACAACTGGACGGTCATGGCGGACTACCAGATGGTGGACTGGACCGTGTTCTCGACCTTGAAGATCGATTTCGCGAACGCCGGCACGCCCGACGTCACATTGACGCCGCAGAACAAGGACACGCACGGCTTCCGCTTCGGCACCGAGTATCAGTACAACTCCCAGGTCACGCTGCGGGCCGGCTACATCTATCACACCGGCGCATCGCCAGCGAATTTCGTCACCCCGCTGCTGCCCGAGGGTGCACGCAACGAGTTCACCGCCGGCGCCGGGTTCAAGCTGGGCGGCAATCTGCACGGTGACGTCGCCTACCAGTACATCAAGCAAAACGACCGGCGCGGGCGGGTGTATCCCGACGCGTCCGTGGGGAACACGGGCGTGTTTGCCTTCCACGCCCACCTGTTCGGTTTCGGCCTGGCCTACACCTTCTGAGCGAGGGGCACCGCGTTATGCTTCGGACGACCAGACTGATCGGCACGGCGCTCGGCATCCTGCTCGGGGTGACGGCCTGCCAGAACGACGACCTCTTCCCGCCGCAGGGCTCGGCGACGCGGGACCCGCTGTTCGACCGCTACGTTTCGGTGGGCAACTCGATCACCGCCGGGTTCCAATCGGGCGGGATCGTGGACAGCACGCAGCTGCAGTCCTACGCTGTGCTGTTGTCGCGGCAGATGGCGACGCCGTTCTTCGTCCCACTCCTCAACCGACCTGGGTGTACGCCGCCGATCGTGGCGGTGTTCGCAAGTCCCCGCACGTACCTGGACGGTGCACCGGCAGGCGCCTGCGCCCTGCGCAAAGCCCAATCCGTGCCGCCGCCGTTCATCAACAACGTGGCCGTGCCGGGCGCGTACGCCTACAGCGTACTCGACAATCTCAATCCGACCCAGTCACACCCGAACCCGTTGACGACCTTCTTCCTCGGCGGCTACACCCAGATGGGCATGCTGAAGAAGATCGACCCCACGTTCGTGACGGTCTGGATCGGGAACAACGACGTGCTCGGCGCCGCGACCAGCGGGACCAATGGCGGCGATTCTACCTTGATCACCGACACGACCGTCTTCAAGGTGAGCTACGGCGCCATGCTCGACACCATCGCGACCACGAGCGTGCGCGGCGGCGTGCTGATCGGTGTCGCGAACGTCACCCTCATCCCGTTCTTCTCGCAGGGGCAGATCTACTTGGCGGTCAAGGCCGCCAACCCGGTGCTTTTGGCGTCCCTCACCCTCGGCCCCAACTGCGCGCCCTCGGCATCCGGCGGCAAGGGCGACTCGGTGCTCGTACCGTTCCCGTTCGGCCTCCCCAAGGTCGACAGCGCCTCCCGCGGCCTGCCGACCACGCTGACCTGCACCGAGACCCAGACGGTGCAGCCGGCGGAGCTGAAGAAGCTCGTCGCGACGGTGGGCAGCTACAACGCGTTCATTTCGGCGCAGGCAGCGGCCCGCGGCTACGCGTATCTCGATCCGAACTCCCTGTTTACCGCTCTCCCGGCGGGATCGATTCCCCCCTTCCCGACCTTCAGCGGCGCGGCTGCTGTGACCGCGCCTTTCGGGAATTTCTTCAGTCGCGACGGCGTCCATCCGACCGCGGCCTCGCACAAGCTCGTAGCGAACGCCCTGATCCAGGCGATCAACGCAAAGTACAGCAAGAGCCTGTTGAGCATTCCCTGACGCGAACCGGCCAGGGGTTGGGGGGTAACGGAAACGGCATCCGGCTGCGGCCGGATGCCGTTCTGCTAATGCGCGCCCTCGTCCTGCTGCTCCTGCTGCCATCCGGCCTCGCCGCCCAGGCGGTCGAGCGCGCGGACGTGCCACGCCGCGGGCAGCTGCGCGTCACGTTCGATCCCACGATCACCGTCTGGGAACGGCAGTTCACGCCGGCGGGCCGCGTTCCGATCGGGGCGGCGCTGCCGGCCACGGTATTCGCCGAGGTCGAGCGGCGCGACACGCCGCTGACGTTCGATCTGGGACTCACCGATCAGATCTCGTTTCGCCTCACCCTGCCCCTCGTGCGCACCGAAGTGCGCGCCCGGCTCCCGCTCGACGCCGCCGGCGTAGCGCTCGATTCGATCCTGGCCGACACGACTTACGACCTCGCGCCGATCGGGGACACGCCCCGCCTGCTGCGGTTCTTTGCGGGCGACGCGGAGGTCGCGACCAAGATCCGGCTGACGCGCGCCGCCGGCGCCTACGCCGCCGCCGTGGCGGCCCTCGTTCGGCTGCCGACCGGACACCTGGACACGCCGAACGACCTACTCGACGTGTCCAGCGGTGACCACCAAACCGACTTGGAAGCCCGGCTGATCCAGGAGCTGACGGTGGCGGGCCACTTGTGGCTCAATCTCTCGATCCGGGCCGCCTGGCAGCGTCCCGGGGTCCGGATGCGGCGCGTGGGCCCCTCGAGCGTTCTGCTCGAGCCGCGGGCCGCGCTCGCGACGCTCAACTGGGACCCGGGAGACTATCTGGCGGTGGACTTCGCGCCGCTGCTGCGGCCGAACCCCCATTTCGCGGTGGGACCGACGCTGGGGTACTTCACCAAGCAACGAGACCGCTATTCCTTCCGTTCACCGCAGGACTCCATCGCGCTGGCCGGGCGGCTAGGCGCACCAAGGTCTGCCGGAATCCTGGACGCGGGCACGTCGGAGCGTCGCGTGCGGCTGGGGTGGGCGATGAGCTATCTCGGACCCGGGCTCGAAGCGGGTGTGACCGTCGAGCAGACGGTCAGCGGCGCGGGCGGAGCCGTGCCGGCGACGACGGTGTTTCGCTTGTTGCTGCGGACCTGGTGGAAGCTGTTCTGAGCAGCTCCTCGGCGTGGCGCACGGCGGTGCCCATATCGGCATCGCCGAGCATGCGGGCGATCTCGCGGACTCTGGTCTCCCCACTCACGATCCGCACGTCGCTGGTCGCGATTCCCTCCCGCCCCGTGGATTCCTTGGCGATCGTGAGGTGATGGTCGGCGTAGACCGCGATTTGCGGCAAGTGCGTGATCACGAGTGCTTGCCGCCCGGCGTGCGCCACGCGCGACAACGCTTCCCCCACGCTGCCGCCCACCGATCCCCCGATCCCCTGATCCACCTCGTCGAAGACCAGAGTCGGGATCGCGTCCTGGGCGGCGAGCACCACTTTCAGAGCCAGCATGAGTCGTGACAGCTCGCCGCCCGAGGCGACGCGGGCGAGCGGCCGTGCTTCAAGGCCTGCGTTGAACTGGACCTCGAAAGTCACGTCCTCGGCGCCGAAGGCATGGTAGGCGGTGCGAGGCTGCAATCGCGCCGCGAACGTGCCGTCCTGGATCCCCAACTCCGGGAGCAGAGCGTTCACCTCGTGGGCGAGGCGCGTGGCACCCGTCTCGCGTTTCGCGCTGAGAGCGGCGCAGGCGCGCGCGAATTCGGCCGCCGCGGTTTCACGCTGCCCGGCGATCGCGCGGAGGTCGAGATCGGCGGTGTCGAGCAGCTCCAGCTCGTGCGCCGACGCGTCACGCGCGGCGAGCACGTCGGGGATGGACGGGCCGTACTTCTGCCGCAACCGGAACAGCTGATCGCGGCGCTGCTCCACCGCGTCGAGGCGACCGGGGTCCCCGTCGGCGCCGGACGCGTAGGTGCGGGCCGTCGCCGCCAGCTCTTCCACATTCGCGAACGCGGCGTCGAGCAGCTCCCGCCACTGGGTGGTCGCCGGGTCGAGGCGCTCCAGGCTCGCGAGCAGCTTCCCCGCTCGGGCGAGCCCGCCGCCGCCGCCCGCCGTTTCGAGGGTTTGAACCAGCTCCCTGCTCAGCCGTCCCAGGTCGTCGGCATGCGCCAATCGCCGCGCTTCGGCTTCGAGCGATTCGTCCTCCCCTACTTTCGGTGCGACCCGGCCGATCTCCTCAACCACGTGGCGTAGGTAGTCGGCCTTGCGACGCACCTCATCCTGTTTCGCCCGAAGGTCGGCCTCCCGCCGCTCCAGCTCGTGCAGGCGCTCCCAACCGTCGCGCACGGCGGCGCGCTCGACCTCGGCGCCGCTGAAGGCGTCGAGGATGTCACGTTGGGCGTCAACCCGCAGGAGCGACTGCGTCTCGTGCTGCCCGTGGAGGTCGGCGAGCACCGCGCCCAACTGGGCGAGCACGCCGACGGCCGTCGGGCTGCCGTTCACCCAGGCCCGAGAGCGACCCTCCGGATAGATCTCGCGCTTGATGACGAGCATGCCGTCGCCGGCCTCCACCCCCAAGGACTCGGCGGCACGGCGGACGAGCGATTGGTGTGAATGGGCGCCCAAGTCGAACGCCCCTTCTACGACGGCCTTCTGCGCTCCCGGCCGGACGACCTCGGCCGACGCGCGCTCGCCGAGGAGCAGGGCAAGGGCGTCCACGAGCATGGACTTCCCGGCGCCGGTTTCGCCGGTGAGGACGTTGAGGCCCGGCTGGAGCGGCAGGGTCACGTCCGCGATCACGGCCAGGTCGCGGACCCGCAGCTCCGTCAGCATCACCGGCGCTCGCGGTCGGTGAGGTCGCCCCATTGCAGCTTCTTGCGCATGCGCGTGAAGAAGCCTTCGGGGCCGAGTCGGATGAGCAGCACGGGACGCTCGGCGCGCTTCACGAGCAGGCGCTCCCCCGGCTGAATGGTGGTGCCGACCTGTCCGTCGAAGGACACCAGGACTTCCTCGGTCCAGGGGGGGATCGGCTCGATCGACACGGCCGCGTGCGACGGCAGCACCAGGGGACGCACGGCGAGCGTATGCGGGCAGATCGCGGTCACGACGATCGCGTCCACCCCCGGCACGACGATCGGTCCTCCGGCCGAGAGGGAGTAGGCGGTGGAGCCCGTCGGCGTGGCCACGATGATGCCGTCGGCGCTGTAGTGGCCGACGTCATCGCCGTCGACGGAGACGCGCAGGCGGACCACGCGGGCGACGCCCCCCTTGTGCACCACCACGTCATTCAGCACCATCGGCTCGCTGCGGCTCTTGCCCTGCTTGTCCACGATCATCGGGAGCAGGGCGAGGCGAGGCTCGGTGGCGTAGGCGCGGCGCACGATGGAGTCGAGGGCCCAATCCAGGCTCTGCGACGACGTCGTGGTCAGAAAGCCGACCCGGCCGAGATTGACGCCGAGGATCGGTGTGTTGGCGCCGTCCAGCGCGCGCGCCCCCCGCAGCAAGGTGCCGTCCCCGCCCAGGGTCAGGAGCACGTCGAGCGGCTGTCCGGGGTCGAAGCGGTGGGGCTTCGGGTCCGGCCACAGCGGGAGCAGCTGCGCTTCGCTGTAGAGGGTGATGCCGAGGCGCGGCGCGGCCTGCGCCACGCCGGCGAGGAGAGTCGGGAGGTCGCGGTAGCTGGGGTTTCCGACGACCCCGACGTTCATCGGGGCGAGAGCGATTCCTCGGCGGCGAGGGCGCGGACGCGGGCCGCGATACCGGGGCCGGTCAACCCGACGTCGGCCAGCTGCTGCGCGCGCGGGGCGTGCTCGTAGATCCGGTCGGGGGCGCCGAGGGTGACGACGCGCACGTCGGGCGCCGTCGTCTGCACCACGGCGGCGAGGCTCGCCCCGAACCCGTTCACGACCGTGCCGTCCTCGACGGTGACCAGCAGCTTGTGGTCGTGCACCAGCGCGTCCAGCATCTCCCGGTCCATCGGCTTCAGGAACCGGCAGTTCACCACCGTGAGGTCCAGCCCCTCGGCCGCCAGCGCGTCGGCGGCGGCGAGAGACGGCTGGCACATCACCCCAACCGCGAGGAGCGCACATTCCTTGCCCTTGCGCAGCACCTCCCAGGTGCCGTATGGCACCGGCGCCACTTCCGCCGCAGGCGGGACCTCGCCCGGGGCCTTGTCCCGCGGATAGCGAGTGCAGAACGGCCCGTCGTGCTGCAGCGCGCACCGTAGCAGCCCGATCAGCTCAGCCCCGTCCTTGGGGGCGGTCACGGTCATGTGGGGGACCGCCAACATGTAGGCGATGTCGTACAGGCCCATGTGGGTCTGACCGTCCTCGCCCACCATCCCCGCCCGGTCCATGCAGAAGATGACCGGAAGCCGCTGGATCGCGACGTCGTGGATGATGCTGTCGTAAGCCCGCTGGAGGAACGTCGAGTAGATCGCGACGACCGGCCGCACGCCCTGGGTCGCGAGGCCGGCCGCGAACGTCGTGGCGTGCGCTTCGGCGATGCCCACGTCGAAGAAGCGCTCCGGCCACTTCTTCTGGAAAATGTTCGTCCCGGTCCCCGACGGCATCGCGGCCGTGATCGCCACGAAGTCGGGATATTCGGCCGCGAGCTGCGTGAGCGCTTCGCCGAACACCTTGGTCCACTGCGGCGGCCCCGGGTTCACCGGTTTGAGCTTGCCGGTCACGGGGTCGTACGGCGCGCGCGCGTGGTACTTCTCGAGATCCGGCTCGGGGAGCGGGAAGCCCTTCCCCTTCTCCGTGATCACGTGCACGACGCGGGGCCCCTTCAGCGTCTTCACCATCTCGAAGGTCTGGGTCAGCTGCTCGATGTTGTGCCCGTCGATCGGGCCGAAGTAGCGGAAGCCGAGCTCCTCGAACAGCATCCCGGGCGACCAGAGGTTCTTGACGCTCTCCTCGACCGTCTTGGCGAATTCGACGAGCTTGGGTCCACCGATCAGGTGCGACGTCTTCTCGATCATACCCTTCACGCGCTCGCGGATCCGCACCGTGATCGGGTTGGCGATGATCGAGCCGAGGTAGCGATTGATGGCACCGACGTTGGGGGCGATGGACATCCCGTTGTCGTTCAGCACCATGATCACGTCGCGACCGGAGTGGCCGGCGTTGTTCATGGCCTCGTACGGCAGCCCGCAGGTGAGCGCCCCGTCCCCCACCACCGCCACGACCTTGTAGTCCTCGCCGCGCAGGTCGCGCGCCGTGGCCATCCCGAACGCGGCCGAGAGCGCGGTGCCGGCGTGCCCGGCCCCGAACTGATCGTGCACGCTCTCGCTCCGCCGCAGGAAGCCGTTCAGACCACCGGCCTGACGCAAAGTCGGGAATCGGTCGTTGCGACCCGTGAGGATCTTCCAGGGGTACCCCTGGTGACCGACGTCCCAGACGATCTTGTCGCGCGGCGACTCGAAGCAGGCACAGAGGGCCACCGTCAGCTCCACCACCCCCAGCCCCGCACCGATGTGCCCGCCCGTCTGGGACACGACCTCGATCAGCCGCTGACGTACTTCGTCGGCCAGCGGCTGCAGCTGCTCGCGCGACAGGCGCCGAACGTCCGCCGGACTGTGAATCGTCTCGAGAAGAGCCATGAGCCTCAGTTCGGTCGCGTCACGATGTAATGGGCCAACGCCACCAGCACCGGGGAAACTAACCCCGCATCCCGCAGCCGGTCCACCGCCCGGGCGGCCAGGCGCTCCGCCTCCGCGCGGGCGGCTCCGACGCCCAGCAGCGTCACGAAGGTCGATTTCGCATGGGCGGCGTCCTTGCCAGGCGTCTTGCCCAGCTGGGCCGAGGTGCCGGTGGCGTCGAGCACATCGTCGGCGATCTGGAACGCCAGCCCGATCGCCTGGCCGTAGGCGCGCAGCCCTTCGACGTGTCGCGGCGGCACGGCTTCTCCCGCCGCCAGCGCGCCGATGACGCATGAGGCGGCGATCAAGGCGCCGGTCTTGCGCTCGTGCACACCCGTCAGCTCGGCGATCGGGATCCGGCGCCGTTCGGCTTGGAGATCGAGTACCTGTCCGCCGATCATCCCTCCCGCGCCCGCCGCCCGGAACAGCTCCAGCGCGATGGCGCGGCGGCGGATCGGAGAGAGCCCCAGCGCCGTCATCCCGCTCGCCAGCACCCGGGCCGCGAGCGCCACCATGTGGTATCCCGCACGCGTCGCCGTGGCGACGTCGAACGCCCGGTGGGTCGTCGCCCGGCCCCGCCGCAGGTCGTCGTCGTCCATGCAGGGCAGATCGTCATGCACGAGGGAGTAGGCGTGGACCACCTCGACGGCGGCGGCGAGCTCGGCGACGGCCGGCCCCGTTCCGCCCAGGGCTTCGTAGGCGGCGAACACCAAGGTCGGCCGCAGCCGCTTCCCGGAGCCGAGCAGGCTGTAGCGCACGGCAGCCGGCACGGGAGCGTCCCAGAACGCGTCGGCCCGCTCGCCCCAGCGCGCCAGTTCCCGATCCACGCGGGCGCGCGCGTCGGCGAGATAGGCGTCCAGGCCCGCGTCAGCCGTCGAGGTCTTCAAGGCGGAGCTTCCCCGCTCCGTCCACGAGCACCTTCTTGACTTTCGCCTCCGCCCGCGCGAGCCCCTCGCGGGCGTCCCGCAAGCGCTGGACCCCTTCCTCGAACAGCTGCAGGGCTTCGTCGAGACCCACGTCCTCGGACTCGAGGCGGCGCACGATCGCTTCCAGCCGCTCGATCTGCCGCCCGAAGTCGGGCGCGGAAGAGGAAGGAGAGGGGGGGGGGGGGGGGGAGGTCGTCGCCACGTCAGGCCTCCGTCACGCGGGCCGCGACTTCGCCGTCCGAGACACGGAGCCGGAACGGGAGACCGGACGGCAGCTGCGCGACGCGCTTCAGCACCGCCCCGTGTGCGTCTCGGGGAACCGCGTAGCCCCGTCCCAGGACCTTGAGCGGCGACAACGCGTCGAGGCGGGCACTGTAGGCGATGAGCCGCCCGCCGTAGCGCTCGAGCCGCAGATCCATCGCCGCCGAAAGCCGGTCGCCCGTGCGCTCGAGCCGATCCACCGCCCGCTCCGCACGCAATCGGAGGCTGCGGGCCAACCGCTGCGCGAGGTGCGCGAGTCCCTCACTCACCTCGTCGCGGTCCGGAGTGACCGCCTCGGCCGCGCCCGACGGGGTGGAGGCCCGCAGGTCGGCGACGAGATCGCAGAGAGTGACGTCGGTCTCGTGTCCCACGGCGGAAACGACGGGCACGGGGGCGGCGGCGACGGCGCGCGCGACCCGTTCGCTGTTGAACGTCCAGAGGTCTTCCTTGGCGCCCCCGCCCCGCCCGATGATCGCGACGTCGAGGGCCGGCACGCGGCCGAGCAGGGCGAGCGCGGCGCAGAGGGAATCCTCCGCACCGTCGCCCTGTACGCGGGCGGGCAGCACCAGCAGCTCGGCCAGCGGCCAGCGCCGCCCGGCGACCGCGACGATGTCGCGCAACGCGGCACCGTCGAGGCTCGTGATCACGGCGATGCGCCGGGGATACGGCGGCACCGCCCGCTTGCGCGCGGGGTCGAGCAAGCCGTCGCGGGCGAGTGCGGCACGGGCCTTTTCGAGCGCGAGCTTCCAAAGCCCGCCCTGCTCGGTGGAGAGGAGCTCCACGACGGTGAGGCGGAGCTCGCCCTTTTCTTCCCACACGGTCGGCCGGCCGAACACGAACACTTGCAGGCCTTCGGTCGGCTCGGTGGGGAGGCGACGGTTCTCGCGGGCGAACATGACGCAGCGCAGCTGGGCCGCCCGGTCCCGGAGCGTGAAGTACCAGTGCCCACTGCGCCAGGCCTTGAACCCCGTGACCTCGCCGCGCACCCACAGCGGCGGCAGGCCGGCCTCGACCACAGCACGGGCGCGCCGGGTCACTTCGCCCACGGTCCAGGCCCCTTCGGCGGACGCGGCCGCGAAGAGATCTATCGGGCCGACCATTGTCGCGCCGCCTGCACGGTGTTGTAGAGCAGCATGGTGATCGTCATCGGTCCGACGCCCCCCGGCACGGGGGTGATCTGCGACGCGACCGCTTTGGCTTCGGCGAACTTGACGTCACCGACGAGCCGGTAGCCCCGCTTTGTCGACGCGTCGTCCACACGGGTCGTCCCCACGTCGATCACCACGGCCCCCCGCTTGATCATCGCACCCGTCACGAACTCGGGCCGGCCGATCGCCACGATCAGAATGTCCGCCGACCGCGTGACCGCACCGATATCCCGGGTGCGCGAGTGGCACACCGTGACGGTGGCGTTGCCGCCGGGCCCGTCCTGGAGCAGGAGGGCGGCCATGGGCCGCCCGACCAGGTTCGAGCGCCCGACGATCACCGCATGGGCGCCCTTCGTCTCTACCCCGCTGCGGACCAGCAGCTGCTGCACGCCATAGGGGGTCGCGGGACGGAAGCCGGTCGGGTCCCCGATCGACACCTTGCCCACATTCTCGGGGTGGAAGCCGTCCACGTCCTTGGCCGGATCGATCCGCCGCAGCACGCGGTTCTCGTCGATCTGGTCCGGGAGCGGCAGCTGAACGAGGATGCCGTGGATCTTGGGATCCGCGTTGAGCCGGTCCACCACCGCCAGCAGATCGGCTTCCGTCGTGCTCTGGGGTCGCTCCAGAGTCTCGTGGTGGAGTCCCGCCTCCTCGCAGGCTTTCCCTTTCATCCGCACATAGACCTGCGACGCCGGGTTCTCTCCGACCAACACCGCGGCAAGGCCCGGCGTCACCCCTCGGCCCTTCAGCGCCGCAATCTCGCCCGCCAGCTCGGCCCGCATCGTCGCGGCGACGGCCGTGCCGTCGATCAGCTTCGCCTCAGCGGGCAACGTCCACCGACCGTGTCTCGCGGATGACCACGACCTTGATCTGCCCGGGGTACTGCAGCTCGTTCTCGATCTTGCGTGCGATCCGCTCGGCCATCTCGGAGGCCTTCCCGTCGTCGACGATGGTGGGCGTCACCACCACCCGCACCTCGCGCCCCGCCTGGATCGCGAACACTTTCTCCACGCCTGGGAACTCGTTGCCGATGCGCTCCAGCTCGGTGAGGCGCTTCACGTAGGTTTCGAACGCCTCGCGCCGTGCCCCCGGGCGGGATCCCGAGACCGCGTCGGCCGCCTGCACGATGACGCTGATCGGCCCCTCGTGCGGCACGTCGTCGTGGTGAGCGGCGATGCAGTTGATGACGGTGGGATGCTCCCCGTACTTGGTCGCCACCTCCACGCCGAGCTGCACGTGGGTTCCGTCGTGCTCGTGCGTCAGCACCTTGCCGATGTCGTGCAGCAGCCCGCCACGCTTGGCGAGGTGCGCGTCGAGCTTCAGCTCGGCCGCCATCATCCCCGCCAGCCAGGCTACTTCCTTCGAATGATCGAGGATATTCTGCCCATAGGAGGTCCGGTACTTCATGCGGCCCACGAGGCGGAGCATCTCGGGGTGCATGCCTTTGACGCCCGTTTCGTAGACCGCGCGCTCGCCGGCCTCGAGGATGGACGCCTCCACTTCTTCCTGCGCCTTCTGCACGACCTCCTCGATGCGCCCGGGGTGGATCCGGCCGTCGGCGATCAGCCGCTCAAGCGCCAACCGCCCGACTTCGCGGCGGACCGGGTCGAAGCACGAGACCACCACCGTATCGGGCGTATCGTCGATGATCACATCGACGCCGGTCGCGGCCTCGAACGCGCGGATGTTGCGTCCTTCACGCCCGATGATCCGGCCCTTCATCTCGTCGGAGGGGAGCGCCACCGCCGCCACCGTCGACTCCGCCGTGTGCTCGACCGCGATGCGCTGGATGGCGAGCGCGACGATTTTCTTGGCTTCACGGTCGGCGTTCTTGCGGGCTTGCTCCTTGATGTCCCGCAGCAGCGCCGCCGCGTCGCTGCGCGCCTCGTCCTCCAGCCGGCGCATCAGCTCTTCCTTGGCCTCCTGGGCCGATAGCCCGGCTACCTGCTCCAGTTTCGCCCGCGCCTCGCGCTCGCGCTCGGCGAGCCCCTGCTCGCGTCCCCCCAGGGCCTGATCCCGCCGGCCCAGCTCGCGATCCCGCTCTTCACAGACCGCGGTCCGGCGCTCGAGCGCCGCCTCCCGCTTCTCCAGCTCGCTGCGCCGGCGCGACAGCTCCTGCTCCAGCGTCTCGCGCGCGCGCAGCAGCTCTTCCTTCGCCGCTACCGTGAGCCGCTGCTGCGCCTCGCCGAGCAGTCGCTCGCTCTCCCGCGCGCCGGCCGCCGTCGCGGCCGCGACCGCCCGGCGCTCGCCCCTCCGCCCCAAAACGTACACAGCCGTTCCCGCGACGCCGCCGCCGCCGAGAACGGCCGCCAGAAGACCGAGCCAATCCGCCATGAGATCTATCTCCACAACGCCTCGCCCGGAGGCGATGCGTATGAAAGTCACCGTCAGCCGTCAGCCGTCGCGCCTATCGGATGGCCGACGACGGTTGGCCGATCGCTTTCCTCTTCTCGGGCGGCAGCAGCGTCGCCAGATCGTCCGCCAGGGCGGTCAGTCGCGCGGCCACTTCCCGCTCACCCTTGCGCGACTGAAACAACTCGTTGGTGATGTCGAGCGCGGCCAGAATCGCGGCCTTGTGCGTCTCGACGATCGGGCCCTGGCTCAGCACCTTCTTCAGCGCCTGGTCGACGTACCCGGCCACCTCACGAGTGTATTCCGGCGGGAGGTCGGAGCGCACCGTGTATTCCTCCCCGCCGATCATCACTTTGACCGCGTGTTTCTTCGTGCTCACTTGGCGGTCCCCGCCGCCGCCGCCGCCCCCGCCTGCTCCTCGAGGAAGGAGAGGCGCGTGAGCAAGTCCGCCACCCGCGCGCGCGCCGCCTCGACCCGCATGCGCAGTGCGCGATTCTCCGACTCGAGATCCGTGACACGGGCCCGCTGCTCCGGCTCGTGCCGCTGCGCGGCCCCCGTCCCACTGCGCGGGTGGGCGTCCTTCAGGTTCGACTCGGCCTGGAGCGCGCGGGCGCGCCAACCGGCCAGCTCCTCCGTCACGACCCGGAGAATCGCTTCCAGCTGCTCCAGCGCACGGGTGTCAGCTCTGTCTCCGACGTACGTCAAGCTCGCCCTCCAGCGCTTGCAGCGCCTTGGTCACGTGCCGCTCGACCTCGCCCTCCCGCAGCGTGCGGGCGGGATCGCGAAAGACGCACTTCCACCCGACGCTACGGGTGCCGGCGGGCAGGCCCGCGCCGCGGTACTCGTCGAACACATCCAGCTGCTCGAGCAACGGCCCCGCTTCGCGGCGCAACACAGCCTCGACCGCCGCCGCGCTCACGCCGTCCGGCAGCACCAGCGACAGGTCCACCGTGACCGGCGGGGTCATGGGGAGTCCCCGGTAGGAGACGACCGGGCCAGCCGCGACCGTCAGGCGCACCTCCAAACCGTAGACCGGCGCCGCCCAGTTCGGGACTTCGACGTCGAGCGACCCGCCCCACCCCACCACGGCCCCCGCGGGCGTCACCGCTTCCCAGGCCATCCCTTCCGGAGCCTGCCGCACGACCGCTCCAGGAGCAGCAACCCCGACCGCTAACTCAAAGTGATGCTTGAGGTCCCATATGTCCATATCAGGTACTTTCGCAGCTTCGGACCAATGCGGTGGGCGCCGGCCGCCGGTCAGCACGCCCGCAACCGACAACCACTCCTCCGGCCGGCCGGTAGCTTTGCGGAACACCGTCCCGACCTCGAACAGCCGCACGTCGCGCACGCTCCCGGACCAATTGTGTTGGACGCGGCGCACCAGCCCCGGAAGCAGCCGCGTGCGCAGGTGCGCCTCCTCGACCGACAGCGGGTTCAGGACCGCAACGGCTTCGGGGCCATCGGCCGGACCGAGACTCAGCGTCCGAGCCTCGAAGTAGCCCGCCCGCACCAGCGCCTCGCGCACGCGGGCCTTCGCCTGCTCCTCGGGAGCATCCGGCACGGTGCCGGGCCGGTACGGCCCCAGCTCGTCGGGGAAGGAATCGTAGCCCCGCAGGCGGGCGACCTCTTCGATCAGATCCACTTCCCGGGTCACGTCGGGGCGCCACCCTGGCACTTGCACCGCCAGGCGGCCGTCCTTGGGCGCCGCGACGAACCCGACGCCGGACAGGAGCCGCTCGATTTCCGCCCGCGGGATCTCGACGCCCAGCAGCTGCGAGACGCGCTCCGGCCGCAGGAACACCGCCCGCGCCTGCTCGGGCCTGGGCCAGAGGTCGAGCGGGGGCTGGTGAACCTCCCCTCCAGCGACCGCCAACACCAGCTCGATGGCGCGGCGCAGCGCGTCCGGCATGCCGAGCAGGTCGATCCCCCGCTCGAAGCGGTAGCTCGACTCACTCGAAAGCCCCAACGCCCGCCGCGTGCGGCGGATCCGCGTGGGCTGGAAGTAGGCGCACTCGAGGACCAGGTCGGTCGTCGCCGCGCTCACCTCGGACTCGGCACTCCCCATCACGCCGGCCACGATCGTCGGCCGCTCGGCGTCGCAGATGGCGGTCATGTCGGCCGTCAGCGTGCGAGTGACGCCGTCGAGGGTGACGATCTTCTCGCCCGCTTTCGCGCGGCGGATGACCACCGCGGGCCCGCGCAGTTTCCCCAGGTCGAACGCGTGCAGTGGCTGGCCCAGCTCGAAGAGGACGTAGTTCGTCGCGTCCACCACGTTGTTGATCGGCCGTTGGCTCACGGCGCGCACCCGCTCGGCGAGCCACGGAGGACTCGGCGCCACCTTCACGCCGCGGATCACCGCGGCGATGTACCGCGGGCAGCCTTCCGGGTCCTCGAGGCGGATCTCCACCCCGTCGACCTTCCCGATCGGCCCTGGCTGCCGGATCGGCGGACGGAGCGCTTCTCCAAGCGCGGCGAGCAGCGTCGGACTCCCGGGAAGGACGGGGAGCTTCACGCCCTCCCCTCCTTCTCCTGCGGCCAGCTCCCGCGCGACCCCTTTGTGGCACAGCAGGTCCGGACGGTTCGCCGGGACATCGATCACGATCTGGTGGTCGGCGATAGGAACCGCGTCCACGAACCGCGTGCCGGGCGCGGCCTCGGTGTCGAGCTCCAGGATCCCCTCGTGGTCGTCACCCAGTCGCAGCTCGCGCGCGGAGCAGAGCATGCCGTTGGACTCGACCCCGCGGATCTTCTTGCGTTCGAGCTTCAGCCCGCCGGGCAGCGTCGCCCCCACGGGGGCGTACGGATATTTCTTCCCGGCCTGCACGTTGGGCGCGCCGCAGACGACGGCGACGGGGCCGCCCTGCCCGCCGGCGTCCACAGAGCACAGAGTCAGCCGGTCGGCGTTGGGGTGCTTCTGCACCTCGAGCACGCGGGCGATCAGAACGTCACCCAGGTCCTGGTGAATGGGCACGACGGCGTCCACGGCCGCGGTTTGGGCGGTCAGGCGCTCCGCGGTCTCCCGAGCGTCGAGCGCGCGGCCGAGCAGGGCTTCGAGCCACCGACGGGAGACGATCACCGGACGCCCCGGGCGAACTGGGCGAGGAAGCGCATGTCGCCTTCGAACAGCAGGCGGATGTCGTGGATGCCATGGCGGCTCATGGCGATCCGCTCCGGACCCATGCCCCAGGCGAAGCCGCTGTAGCGCTCGGCGTCCAGGCCGCACTGCTCGAGGACCGCGGGGTGCACCATCCCGGAGCCGAGGATCTCCATCCAGCCGGTCTGCTTGCACGTGGCGCAGCCCGCGCCCTTGCAGATCTGGCACTGCACGTCCATCTCCGCCGAGGGCTCGGTGAACGGAAAGAAGGAGGGCCGGAACCGCACCTTCGTGTCGGCCGTGAAGAAGCGGCGGGCGAAGGCGGCGAGGGTGGCCTTGAAGTCGACGAAGGTTACGCCCTCATCCACGACGAGCCCTTCGAGCTGCTCGAAGATGGGCGAGTGGGACGCGTCGAACGGGTCGCGGCGATACACCCGGCCGGGAATGACCACGCGGATGGGCGGGCGGTAGCGCTCCATGGTGCGGACTTGCACGGGCGACGTGTGGGTGCGCAGCAGGAGGTCTCCGCCCAGGTAGAAGCTGTCCTGGGCATCGAGCGCCGGGTGGTCTTTGGGGAAGTTGAGCGCCGTGAAGTTGTAGCGCTCGGTCTCCGCTTCGGGGCCGACCGCCCGGGTAAAGCCGAGCTCCCGGAAGATGCCGCAGATCTCGTCGACCACCTGGGTGACGAGGTCGAGCCCGCCGATCCAGGTCGGGCGGCCGGGCATGGTGAGGTCCACGGCGCCGGGAGCGCGGGCGGCGCGGGCGAGCGCGCTCTCGCGGGCCTCGAGCGCGGCCTCGAATTCGCGCTTCAGCGCGTTGGCGGCCGCCCCGACCGACCGACGCGACTCGGGATCGAGCTTCGGAAGCTCGGAGAGGATCGCGGTCAGAGCGCCCGCTTTACGCCCCAGGATCTCGGTCTTCAGATCCTGGAGCCGGTGCTCGTCCGCCTGCGGAATGTCCGGGAGACGCTCCCGCAGGCGCCCGAGGGCTTGCAGGAGGTCGCGCATGGTCAGAGGGCCTTCTTCGCGACCTCCGCCAGCTGCTCGAACGCCGCCGGGTCGCGCACCGCGAGGTCGGCGAGGACCTTGCGGTTGATTTCGACCCCCGCCTTGCGGAGCCCATTCATGAGGCGGTTGTAGGACAGCGCGTGCAGCCGGGCGGCGGCGTTGATCCGGGTGATCCACAACCGCCGGAAATCTCCCTTCTTGCGGCGCCGATCGCGGTAGGCGTATTTCTGCGCCCGCTCGACGCTCTCCTTCGCCGCCTTCCAGAGCTTACTACGCCCGCCCCAGTATCCCTTGGCGAGCTTCATGATCTTGTTCTTGCGCTTCAGGCGCGCGACGTTGCTCTTGACGCGAGGCATGGCCGATCTCCTTACGCCATCAGCAGGCGCTTCAAGCGCCGCTCGTCGGCGTGCGACACGAGCGCCGCCTTCCGCAGGTGGCGCTTCCGTTTCGGATGCTTCTTGGTCAGGATGTGGCTCTTATTGGCGTGGTACCGGCGCAGCTTGCCGGTCCCCGTCAGTCTCACACGCTTGCGCAGCGCGCGCTTCGATTTCTGCTTCGGCATCGTGCCCTCGGTTATTTCGGTGCCAACACCATCGACATGTTGCGACCCTCGAGCTTCGGATCCTGCTCGATCTTGCTCACGTCCTTGAGCTCGGCCGCCACGCGGTCCAGCACTTCCCGCCCCAGCTCGATGTGCGCCATCTGCCGGCCGCGGTACATCATCGTCACCTTCACCTTGTTGCCGTCCTGCAGGAACTCCCGCGCATGGCGGGTCTTGAACGCGAAATCGTGATCGTCGATCCCCGGGCGGAACTTCACTTCTTTCAGGTGGATCACGTGCTGCTTCTTCTTGGCGGCCCGGGCCGCCTTCGCCTGCTCGAACTTGAACTTCCCATAGTCCATGATCTTCACGACGGGGGGTCTCGCCAGCGGCGCCACCTCCACCAGGTCGAGGCCCCGCTCCTGCGCGGCGGCGAGGGCTTCCTCGATGGTGAGCACGCCCAACTGGTCTCCATTGTCCGCGATGACCCGGACCGGACTGATGCGGATCTGCCGATTCACGCGCGTCCGCGGCTGCTTGCTGTTGCTGCTGGTATCGATCGCCAGAAGCGGTTCTCCTCGCCAAAGGATGCAAAAAAGCGGATCCCAGAAGCTTCGGGATCCGCTGGGAACGCCATCAGCCGTCACCCCTCAGCGGCCACGACTGATGGCTGAACGCTGATGGCTGATAGCTCCCTCGGAACCCTGGAGCACTCTCCGCCGCAGCGGACAGGCCATGCGGGTGGGGCGCCGCAGCGCCCGCTTACCGTATTGTGGGCACCAAGTTAGCGGAGGGTCACGGGGTCCACAAGGCCGAACCCCTTCCCCTCCCGCCCCAGTCGTCCGGCCACGACCTCGGGGTCGTGTTCGAAGCACAGCAGCCATCCCTCGGCCTCGGCCCGGGTGTAGAGGCGCCGCCGCGTCTCCAGGGTCGCGAGCGGCTCCAGATCGTACCCCATGATCCAGGGCAGCGGCAGATGCGCCGAGGTCGGTACCAGGTCCGCGAGAAAGCAGAGGTGCTCGCCCCCGCTCTCGATCAACACCGATTGGTGGAACGGGACGTGCCCGGGGGTCGGGAGGCAGTGGATGCCCGGGAGCACTTCGGTCTCCCCTTCCACCAACTGGAACGCGATCGACTCGAAATTGTGAGGCAGGTAGCTCGCCGCGGTGCGCTCATTCGTGTGCCGGGCGAACTCGAGCTCACGTCGCTGCACCACGTACGTCGCGCGCGGGAACGCCGCCCGCACGGCTCCACTGGGGTCCTTGTACGTGTTGCCGCCGGCGTGATCGAAATGAAGATGGGTGTCGATCACCCAGCGCACATCCTCGGGCCGGTGACCCAAACCCGCGAGGGCATCCTCGAGCTGCGTGCGACCCTCCGCCCCTGCGTTCTCCACGCCGTAGATGCCGCGGAACTTCTCGTCTTCCTTGTTCCCGAGGCCGGTGTCGATCAACACCAGGCCGGTCTCATGCTCGACCAACAGGCAGCGCAGGGCGAGCGGAATGCGGTTGCGCGCGTCGGCGGGAATCCGCCGCTCCCACAGCGGCTTCGGCACGACGCCGAACATCGCGCCGCCGTCGAGGTGCTGGCGGCCGCCTTCCAGCGCGTGGCAGCGCAGCCGACCCACCTGGAATGAGGTGTGGGTCATGGGACGAGTGGCCTCACACGTCGTCGCGCCGCAGCGGGAGGGTCATGCACCGGGGCCCGCCACCCCCCCGCACCAGCTCACTGCCGTCGATCGTGATGATGCCGCGCGCGCCGTCCTCGAGCCCCTCCTCGCCCGTGAGGAGGTTCACCGCCGAGACGATCCGGAACCCCGCGCGCTCCATCTCCTTGATCGTGGCCTCGTTGCGGGTGTACGTGATGGCGACGCCCGGGCGCACACAGAAGAAGTTGCACGCCGAGGACCATTGCTCGCGCTCCTGCAACGGGCGCTGATTCCCCCCGCAGAACACCGGCTCCAGCGGCTGGTCCACCGCCTGCATGGCGGCGAAGAAGTTGGGCATCTCCTTCACGCCCTTGGAGCGCCGGCGGCGGTGCAGCACCGCCAGCCGCTCCGGGCCGACGAAGTGCGGCGGATAGACGCAGCACAGCTCCTTGTCCAAGTGCGTGAAAATCATGTCGAGGTGAATCGCCGTGCGCTCGTCCGGGAGCACGACGATGATCACATCCGTCACGCCACAATGCTCGAACACCAGATCGCAGAGGTGGTCCAGGGCGGCGGGACTGGAGCGCTCGCTGAAGCCGAGCAGCAGCAGGTCGGGCCGGATCGGGTGCACGTCCCCGCCCTCGAGCGTGTAGTTGGGACGTTTCTCCTCGGACCCGTCGTAGAGGATCCCGGCGTTCTCCAGCTTGGGGTGATACCGGAACAGCGCTTTGACGAGCAGCTCCTCGGTCCAGCGCACGCCGTAGCGCATCGACCCGATGACCGAGTGCTCGCCGATCACGATCCCGACATCGCGGGTGAAGAAGAGATTGGGCAGCGGCGGCAGGGCATAGCCGACTTCATTCAATGCCCGGGCAATCGGCCCCGCTTCCTCCATCGCCCCCTCGACCATCAGCGCGACGAGGGCCTCGGGGGAGAGCGCCGCGAGCTGCTTGGCCAGCGCGTCCGACGGCACGACCTCGAGCGCCCGCGTCGTCAGGAACTCCCGGACGTCCGGCCGGGCGACGATCTCCGTCAGGAGATCGCGCACTTCGTAGACCTCGGCGAAGCGTTCCAGCGTCGCCACGAGCCGGCGGTGCTCGCGCTGGGCCAGCTCCAGGTCGATGATGTCGTCGTAGAGGTAGGCTTCGCGGTTCCCCGGCGTGACGGCCACGAGCTCGTTGCCGGGAGTATGGACGAGAACCGACCGCAGGGGGCCGATTTCGGACGTGACGTGGACGCGCGGCATGGGAGGCAAATGTAACCAAGCTCGGCAGCGTCAGCTAAGCGGAGATGAGGATTGGAGTTAAGGGTTGGGCAGCAGCCTCAGCGATTCGCCAACGCGTAACTCAACGTTTCCAGCTCCAGCGCCATGTTTACCGTTTTCACCGCCACGTCCGACGGCACGGTGAGCTGGACGGGAGCGAAATTGAGAATCGCCTTGACGCCCCCGAGCACCAGCCGATCGGCGACCTCCTGGGCCGACTCGGCGGGAGTGACCAGGATGGCGATGTCGGTGGGCTCCTTCTTGAGGTCGGCCTCGAGCTGCCTGATGTCGCGGACCACGAGTCCGTTCCAGCGGTTGCCGATTTTCTTGGTGTCGCGGTCGTAGATGGCCGTGACGTTGAACCCCCGCAGACGGAAGCCCTCGTAGGCCACCAGCGCGCCACCGATCTTGCCGGCCCCCACGAGCACCACGCGGTAGGAGCGCTTCAGGCCGAGGATGTCGCGGATCCGGGCGGTGAGCTCGGGGACCGAGTAACCGAGGCCACGTTTGCCGAACGACCCGAAGAACGAGAGGTCCTTTCGGACCTGCGCGGAGGTCGTGCCGCCGCGGCGGGCCAGCTCGTCGGAGGAAATGGTGGCGAGTCCCTGCGCACTCGACTGCTCGAGGAATCGGAGATAGAGCGAGAGCCGGCGGACCGTGCTCTCCGAGATCTTCCGCATATTGTGAACTATTTCACAATCGCCCACTCCAACGCAAGAGCCGCACGAACTCCGACGGGGCCAGCGTTTCCGGACGCGCCGCCGGATCGAGCCCCATGGCCGCAAGCTCGGCGCTCACCGTCCCGCCCTCCTGGTCGCAGACGGCGGCCAGCACGTTGCGGAGCTGCTTGCGCCGCCGACTGAAGCAGGCGGTCACGAACCGCCGGAATGCCGCCGTCTCCGCGGGCGCGACCAGAGGCTCGGCGAGCGGGATCAGCCGCAGGACCGCGCTGTCGACCTTCGGGACGGGCCGGAACGCGCCGGCGGGGACGCGGAACAGGAGCTCGACGCGGCACACTGCCTGCACGCCCACCGATAGCGCGCCGTAGGTCTTGCCGCCCGGCGCCGCGGCGAGGCGCTCGGCCACCTCACGCTGCACGAGGAACACGATGCGCGCGGGGAGCGGAGGCGTGAGTGCCTTCTCGATCAGCGGGGTGGTGATGTTGTAGGGAATGTTGCCGATGACTTTGAAATGCGGAGTGCGGAGTGCGGAATGCGGCATGAAACCATGCCAGTCCAGTTTCAGCGCGTCAGCGACGACGATCTCTACATTGCGAATTCCGCATTCCGCATTCCACATTCCACACTGGTCGGCGAGCGATCGGTCCTTCTCGATCGCGATGACCCGGGCGACACGCGGCGCCAGCTGCGCCGTCAGACTCCCCCGCCCCGGCCCGATTTCCAGGACGGTGTCTCCCGGCGCGGGCTCGAGGGCGTCGACGATGCGGCGCAGCAGCCCGGGGTCGGAAAGGAAATGCTGGCCGAGGTGCCTGCCGGAAACGCGACGAGTCACGCGGTGAGCAACAGCAGCGTGCGATCGTCGGAAGCGGGCGCGCCGCCCGTGAACGCCGCGAGGTCGGTGAAGATGGCCTCGAGAATCTCTTGCGTGGGGCGCTTCCGCAGGTTGCGGACGTGTGCGAGGACGCGCTCCTCCCCATACCGCTCGCCTCGCTCACTCACCGCGTCCACGAGCCCGTCGGTGAACAGGCACAACAGGTCCACCTTTCGATGCCAGGGCCGGGCGCCGTCCTCTCCCTGCGACGCCCCCAGCCCGAGGGGCGGACGGGTGCTGCCGAGGCGATCGGCTGCGCCCGAACGTCCGTCCACGATGAACGCGTGCGGGTGGCCGGCGTTGGCGTACACCAGGCGCTCGTGGGCCGGATCGATCACCGCATAGAACAGGGACAGGAACATCTCCGTCTCCGTCAGCTCGTCGGCGAGCGATTCCTCGAGTCGGCCCAGCACGCGGGCCGGCGTTTCCGCCGTTTCGGCGTGGATTCCCGCGGCGGCCATCACGAGGGCCATGATCAGCGCGGCGCTGAACCCGTGCGAGGACACATCGCCGATCATGACGCCCAGCCGGTCGCCGTGCACGCGCAGCAGGTTATAGAAGTCGCCACCGACGGAATCCGCCGGCCGACAACGCACGGCGATGTCGGCCCGCGCCCCGAAGGTGGTGGGTGCGGGCAGCAGCTTGAGCTGGAGGTCGTGCGCGAGCTCGAGCTCGCGCCGCACCTGCTGCTGGCCGAGATCGCGGGCGACGAGACGGGCATTTTCGATGGCCGCCCCAATCTGATTGGCGATCGCCGCGACCAGCTTGCGATCGCCGGCCGTGAATGCGTCGGGCCCCATGCGGTCGGTGAGATTGATGACGCCGATCGGTCGGCCAGGCTGGCCTGGAGCGGCGTAGAGGACCGGCACGGAGAGGAAAGCGTTGCCCCGATAGTCGCGCTCCTCCCCGCTTCCCGCCGCGGGGACGGGTCGCGGAGGGTCCGCGGCGGGATGCCCAGGGTCGGATCCGATGATGCGCATCTCGCGGAACGCCCGCGCGGCCACGGATTGGGGATCGTCGATCTCGATGGGCTCCACCGCGGACGGATCCATGCCGCGCGCGGCCACGATGCGGAGCACGTTGCGCTCTTCGTCGTAGACCAGCAGGGTGGCGCGCCGGGCGCGCACGACGTTGGACACTTCGGTGAGGATGCGCCGGGCGGCTTCGTCGAGCCGGATGGTGTGCCCGAGGATCTCGCTGATCGAGTAGATCAGGTCGATCTCCTCGTAGCGCTCGGACAGTTCGGCGGCGACCTGCGCCGTCTCCCGCTCCGCGGCGAGCAGCGCGCCGACGACGCTCGCGAGCGTCGCCGGGTCGCGCTCCGTTTCCCCACCGGCCGCGCCCGATTGGCCGACCTCGAGCCACACGCCGTCGGCTTCGCGCACCGGCTCGAGCCAGGCCGGCCCTTCCGGCGCCTGGACCGCGCGTCCGGCGAGGCCGTCGCCGTCCGCCGGCGGCGTCCACTTCCCCGGGTGGAAACCGGCGACGCGCTTCGGGGTCCGCCCCTCGAACCGCCACACCCGGAGGCGCGCGCCCGTCAGCCGCTCCAACTCGGGCAGGAGCTGTTCGAGCCGCGTCACCCCGCCCGGAACGTCAGGCAGACGGCGTTTCCTCTCTCGTTGAAGCTGAGGTGGTCCACGAGGTGGCGCAGCACGAACAGGCCGCGCCCGTCCTCGCGCTCCAGGTTTCCCGGCGCGGTGGGGTCGGCGACGCCCGCGGGGTCGAACCCGTCGCCGTCATCGGCGACGTGGACGTGCACCACGTCGGCGCCGACTTCGACCCGTACGCGGACCAGCTTGGCCGGGTCGAGGCGGTTGCCGTAGGTGATCGCGTTGGCCAGCGCTTCCGCGAGGGCGGTGCGCAGGTTGAATTGCAGGCGCCGGGGGGACAGCGGAGCGTCGCGGCACTGGGCCGCGACGAGCTCGACCGCTTCGCCGACGTACTCGAGGTCGCTGGGAACGGCGAGGGAGATCTCCGCGATCTGGCCCGCGCGGCGGACGATGAGGCGGAAAGGAGAAGGAGGCACGGAGAAAGGGCGACCGGCTAGAACGCGGCGACCGCCTCCTCGGGTGTCTTCACGATGGAGAAGAGGGTGTCGAGCTTGGTGAGCTCGAACAAGGTCTGGAGGTCCTCGTTGAGACCGGCGAGGCGCAGGTCGCCGCCCTGCTCGCGGATCTTCTTCGACAACGACACGAGCACGCCCAGGCCCGAGGAGTCGATGTAGCCGGTGCGGGTGAAGTCGATCACGAACTTCTTGGCGCCGCCCTCGAGCGCATCGAGGACCTTCTGCTTCAGCTCCTGGCGGTTCCCGACGATCAACTGCCCCTCGACGCTCACGATCACCACCCCGCGCTGGTCCTTCTTCATGCTGAAGCTCATGCCTGCTCCTCCGCTTGTAGGACGGCCACGGCCGCGGTCTCCACAATATCGTCCGCGGTCGCGCCGCGCGACAGGTCGGCCACCGGCCGCGCCAGCCCCTGGAGAATCGGCCCAAGCGCGGTCCACCCGCCCAGGCGCTGCACCAGCTTGTAGGCGATGTTGCCGCCGTCCAGATCGGGGAAGACCAGCACATTGGCCGCGCCCCCGACCGGCGAGCCCGGCGCCTTACGCCGCGCGACGTCCGCCACCAGGGCGGCGTCGGCCTGGAGCTCGCCGTCCGAGCGGATGTCCGGGGCGAGCCGCTGGAACGCCGCCGCCGCGGCGCGGACCCGCTCCACACGCGGACCGGCGGCGCTGCCTTTGGTGCTGTAGGACAGGAACGCGACGACGGGCTCGTCCCCCACGATGCGGCGCCGGTCGCGCGCGGCCGCCAACGCAATCTGCGCCAGCTGGTCCGCCGTCGGCTCCGGCACGACCGCGCAATCGGTGAACGTGAGGACCACCTCGTCCCGGATCATGTAGATCGATCCGCTCACGAGGTCGATCCCGGGCGCGGTGCCTACGGCCCACAACGCCGCGCGGATGGTGTCGGCGGTGGGGTACCCCGCCCCGCCCACCATCACGTCGGCGGCGCCGATCCCCACGAGGCAGGCGCCGAACGTGAGCGGGTGCGTGAGCGCGGCGAGCGCCGCGGCGTCGCTGGGGAAGCGGTCCGGGCGCCGCGTCCGCAGCAGCCCCGCGCATGCGGCCCGGCGGGGGTCCTGCGTGACGTCCCCCAGCACTTCCACCCGTGCCAGATGGTCCACCGCGAGCCGCGCGCCAGCCTCGCGGACCCGCGGGTCGCTCCCTTCCGGGAGGACGATGCGTCGCTGGGCCCGACGCGCCCGCTCGAGCAGGCGGTCGACAACGCTCACTGCTTGAATTTCAGCTGGAGGGCCTTTTGAACGGCGGGGTGCACGAGCTGGGAGACGTCGCCGCCGAACCGCGCCACCTCACGCACCAGGCTCGAGCTCAGGTAGGTGAGATCGAAGGCGGGGACGAGGAAAACCGTCTCGATGGTCGGAGCCAGGTTGCGGTTCATCAGGGCCATCTGGAATTCGTACTCGAAGTCGCTCACGGCGCGCAGGCCGCGCACGATGACGCTCGCCTTCAGGGTGCGGGCGAAGTCGACCAGGAGCCCTTCGAACGCCCGCACCTCGACGCGGGGGTCGGCCACGCACTGGCGGATCAGCGCCACGCGCTCCTCGAGCGTAAACAGCGGCTGCTTGGCGACGTTCACCGCGACGGCGACGACGACCCGGTCGACGAAGGCGAGCGAACGGCGGATCAGGTCCTCGTGCCCCTTGGTGATGGGATCGAACGAGCCCGGATACACCCCGATGCGGGTCATGGCGCGTAGAGGAAAGTGAGGGCGGTGTCCCCGTAGCGGCGCGTGTCGTCGCCCGGGATGGGGCTGTCGGCGGCGTGCTCGAGCGAGAACACCCGCGCAAACGGCACGATGCGGAACATGGCGACGAGCCGCTGGGCCTGCTCGCCCGCGTACGGCGGGTCGGCGAACGCGACATCGTACTGGCCCGGATGGAGCCGCTCGGCAAACGCGAGCGCGTCCACGCGATGGATGGCCCCCCGCCCCTCGACCTTCAGGCTCGTGAGGTTGGCCCGGAGGGCGGTGATCGCGTGGCGGTGGATCTCCACGAAATCCACGGTCTGCGCGCCGCGGGACAGCGCCTCGAGGCCGAGGGCGCCGGAGCCCGCGAACAGGTCGAGCACGCGCGCGCCGCTGATCGAGCGCTGCAGGATGCTGAACCACGCCTCCCGCACGCGGCTCGCGGTGGGGCGCACCTTGTCGCCGACCGGTGTCTTCAGTCGCCGATTCTTGAACTCACCGGCGATGATGGTGATCACGCGGCCTCCGCGCCCCCGGGGCTCGGGGCGAGCGCCGCCACGCGCGCCTGCAGCGTCACGCGCCCCTGCCAGTCGTCGCGCTCCAGCCGGAACGCCACGTCGAGCGGCCGCGTGAGCCAGGCGTCGGGGACCACATCGGCCCAGCGGAACCCGATCGCGGGGAGCACCCCGGAGCCGTCGTCGAGCGTGAAGCGCAGATGGTTCACGCCCACGCGCCGGGCGCCGACCGCCCGCGCTCCGCGGACGCCGAACACCGGCGCGGGGTTGCCGGGCCCGCAGGGCTCGAGGTGGCGCATCAGTTTCTCCAGGTCTTCGCTCATCACGCCCAAGGGAAGCTCCAGATCCACCCGCTGCGCCGGCACCAGATCCTCGGGGGCCAGAAGCTCGCCCGCCACGCGGAGAAAGGCAACACGGAACTCCTCGAATCGCTCGCGCCGGATCGTGAGGCCCGCCGCCATGGCGTGACCGCCGAATTTCTCGAGGCAGCTTCCGACCCGCTGCAGCGCGGCGTGCAGGTCGAACCCCGCGACGCTGCGGCCCGAGCCTCGCCCCACAGCGCCGTCCCAGCCGACCAAGAAGGTGGGGCGGCCGTAGCGCTCCACCAGCCGGGAAGCCACGATCCCGATCACCCCCGGGTGCCAGTCGTCGGCGCCGAGGACCAGGGCCCGATCCTCAGGTCCGAGGGTCTGATCGGCGAGCACGATCGCCTCGTCGAGGATCCGCTGATCGAGCGCCTGGCGCCGGGCGTTCAGGGTCTCCAGCTCGCGCGCCAGCCGGGCCGCTTCGTCCGGGTCATCGGTGAGCAGGAGCCGCAGCCCGTCGTTCGCGTCCCCGATGCGGCCGGCCGCGTTGAGCCGCGGGGCCAGGATGAACCCGACGTGCCCCGCGCGCAGCGGCTTGCCCGCGAGCCCGGCGGTCTCGATCAGCGCCCGCAGACCGGTCCAGCGGGAATCGGCCAGCATCTTGAGTCCGTGCCGGACGAGGATGCGGTTTTCCCCGGTGAGCGGGACTACGTCCGCCACGGTGGCGAGCGCGACGAAGTCGAGAAAGTGAAGCGGCAGATTGTCGGAGAGTCCGAGCGCCCGCGCGGCGGCCTGTGCCAGCTTGAACGCGACGCCGGTGCCGCACAGGTCCTTGTCGACCGACGGGCAGTCCGGACGGCGCGGATCCAGCACGGCGCTCGCCGGCGGCAGCCTGTCCCCCGGGAGGTGATGGTCGGTGACGATCACGTCGATGCCCGCCGCGCGGGCCGCCTCCACGGCGTCGACGGCGGTGATCCCGCAATCGCAGGTGATGATGAGCCCCGCCCGGAGCCGCTCGGCGGCCGCGAGTCCCGCAGGTCCGAAGTCGTAGCCATCGCGCAGCCGGTGGGGCACGAAGGCGTGGACGGTGGCGCCGGCGGCGCGCAGGATGCGCGTGAGCATCGCGGCCGCGCACTGGCCGTCGACGTCGTAGTCGCCGTGGACCAGGATCCCGGTCCCGCTCCGCACCGCGCGGACGATCAGCTCCACCGCGACCCGCATCCCCGCCCAATCCGACGGATCGCTCAGCAGGTCCAGGTCGGGGCGCAGGAAGGCCCGCGCCACGTCGGGGGCCGAGAGGCCGCGCTGCACGAGGAGCGCGGCGAGCGGCTCGGGAATGCGCAGCGCCGCCGCCAGGGCCAGCGTGGCTTCAGGGGCGGCCGGCGCGACGAGGGTCCAGCGGGCGGGAATCATCCCAGCGCGTAGAGCAGCACACCGCAGGCTTCACACGCCTCGATGGACGCCCCTCGTTGGATCAAGACGCGGCGCTGCGTCGGCACGGCCGTGAAGCAGTGCCCGCACGCGTCGCCGTGGAGCGCATACAGGGCAAGCGGCGCCTTGCCCTTGCGGATCCGCTCGTAGCGGACGAGCATCCCGCCATTCACGCCCCGTGTCGCCTCCTCGCGCGTCACCACGGCCTGCTCGCGCTCGGACGCGATGGCTTCGCGCCGCCCGGCGATGGTCTCCCGTCGCGGCGCTTGCGCCGCCCGCACCTGCTCGAGCGCCGCCTCGGCGTCCACCGCCTTGAGCTCCGCTTCGGTCACCGCGTCCCCCGACCGCATGAACTCCGCTTCCTCCTTGGCGAGCACCGAGCGCGCCAGGTCGAGCTCGGCCATCAACGTCGAGGCTTCCTTGGCGCCGCGCACCCATTCCAGCCGCTGGCGGCGGTGCTCCTGCATGTTCCGATACGTGGCGATCTTGCCCTCGAGCTCGTCGCGCCGCCGCTGCGCTTCGAGAATCGCCCGCCGCGCCGCCTCGAGCGCCCCCTCCGCCACCGCCAGCTCTTCGTCCAGCGTGCGGGTCTCGGGCTCGAGGGCGCGGAGCGCCTCATCCGCCGAGGTCACCGCCTGGTCTTTCTCCTGCAGGGCCAACAACGCTTCAAGATCCGGGTGCACCACTCCTCCTGGTTGTAATCTTGTATTTCGGAACCTTCGCGTTTCGCTCCGCGCTGAGCCGCTTCTTCTCGAGCGTCAGCCGCAGCTTCTCTTCTTCGCTCGCCAGCGGAATCCGGCGATCGATGTCCTCGACCAGCCGTTCGAGCCGTCGCGCCTCGATGCGGTTCACGGCGTCCACGAACAGGCCGTCGGGCTCGCGCTCGCCGATCCCTTCCGCCTTCAGCGCCTCGTAGGCTTGGGCCGCCGTCTCGTCGAGACGCTCGGGGGCATTCTCCGCCACGGCCGCGAACACCGCGTGATACGCGGGAAACTCGAAATCCGCGGCACGCACGGCATCGAGCACCTTGGTCCGCCACGGCTCGCCGGCGAGGAGCAGCAGGACCAGCGCCTTTTCGGCGGTGGCCGGGAACGTGGGAGGCAAAAGACGAGAGGCGAGCGGCGGAGCGGTGGGCGCCGTCACGTCTCCCGTCGCCTCCCGCTCCAGTACGTCTTTCCGGATTCCCGCCGCTTCCGAAGCGCGCGTGAGATAGAGCTCCCGGGTGATCGGATCCCGCGCCGCGCGGATCGTCGGCAGGAGGCGGTCCAGCGCCCGGCGCCGGCCCGGGAGGGTGCCGAAGAAGCCCTTGCGCTCCAAGATCTGGATCTTCCGCTCGAACACATCGACGGCGTCGTGCAGCAGCTGCTGGAGTACCACGGCGCCCTGACGTTGCACGATCGTGTCCGGGTCCTCGCCATCCGGCAGCGTCGCCACGCTCACCCGCAAGCCGTGACGCAGGAGCTCATCCCCGGCGCGGAAGGTGGCGCGCAACCCCGCGTCGTCGGAATCGTACAGGAGGACCACGTGGCCGGCGTGGCGCTTGAGCAGCGCGGCCTGATCCCCCGTCAGGCCGGTGCCGAGCGGTGCCACGACCTCCTCGATACCGGCCAGAGCGAGCCGGAGCACGTCGAAGTAGCCCTCCACCAGGATCGCCCGCTCGGTCTTGCGCATCGCATGCTTGGCGGCGACCAGGTGGTAGAGCAGCTGACCCTTGTGGAAGATCGGCGTGTCCGGTGAGTTCAGGTACTTCGGCTCACCGTCACCGAGAATCCGCCCTCCAAACCCCACCACCCGCCCGCGCAGGTCGTGGATCGGGAACAGCAGGCGGCCGCGGAACCTCGGCACGTGCGTTCCGTCCTCTCGAGTCCGCAGCAGCCCCGCCTCGAGCATCACCGCGTCGCGCAGCCCCAACCCTTTCATGGCGTCAAGGAAGCCGAGGCCGTGGGGCGCGTACCCCAGGCCCTGCACGGCGGCGGTCTCGAGGTCCACGTGACGGCCGCCCAGGTAGGCGCGCGCGATCTCCGCTTCGGCGCTGTCCCGCAGCTGGCGCGCGAACCAGTCGGCGGCGGCCGCAACGGCCGAGAACAGCGGCTCGCGCGGATCGGGGCCCGAGGGCCCGCGCTCGGGAATGGTGATTCCCACGCGGCGCGCCACTTCCCGCACCGCGGTCGGGTAGTCCATGCCGAGCTTCTTCATGAAGAAAGTGAAGACGTCCCCGGCCTCGTGGCACACGAAGCAGTAGAACATCCCCTTCTTGGGCACCACGGCGAAGTTGCGGTGGGTGCCGCCATGGAATGGACAGGGGCCGCGATAGTCGCTGCCGCTGCGCTTGAGCTCGACGTGCTCGCCGATGATGCCCACGAGGTCCGCGGCGTCGCGCACCTGCTCCACGACTTCGTCGGGGATGATGCTCACGGGCGAAACTCCGCGATCGTGACGCCGGTGCCGCCCTGGTTGGACGGGGCGAGGTCGAAATGCGCGACGCGCGGGTCACCCTGCAGGACTTCCTGCACCATCTCGCGCAGCGCGCCCGTCCCCTTGCCGTGGATGATGCGGAGGGAGGGGAGGTCCGCGAGGACCGCGGCATCGAGGGCCCGCACGAGCTCGGCTTCCGCCTCCTCCCTGCGGAGCCCGAGCAGGGAAATCTCCGAGACGGCGGTCGTGCCGACGGGCGACTGGGCGGATGGCCGACCGGGGCTGGGCGGTGCGGAGGATGACGGGTGTCGCTTCCGCCGCAGCTCGTCCAGCGAGAGCCACCCCTTGCCCTTCTCGCCCTCTTCGTCTCCCGTCTTCTCGATCGCCTCCTCTACCATCCGTCGCGCCTGCTTCGCCGTCGCCTCATCGACCGCCGCTCGGGCCTGCGCCAATGCCGCCTCGACCGTCTTGCGCGCCTCGAGCAGGTAGGCCCGTGCTTGCTCGCGCGCCGCGGCTTCGAGCGAGCGCTCCCGCGCCGTCACCTGGCGCTCGCGCTCGACCACCGCGTCCCCGCGACGCTCCACGGCCTCGCGCTCTTCCCGTTGCGCTGCCTCGATCGCGGCGAGCTGCTGCTGCAGCTGCTCGAGCTCGCGGGCCCGCGCCTCCACCCCGGCGAGCAGCGCGTCCAGCCTGCGCTCGGCATCCGGTACGGCGCGCTCGGCCTCGGCCAGCACGTCGGCGCGGATCCCCAGGCGGCGGGCGATCGCCAAGCCGTAGGAGCGGCCGGGCACGCCCTTCAGCAGCCGGTAGGTGGGCGTGAGCGTCTCGGCGTCGAATTGCAGCGACGCGTTGACGATGCCCACCGTTTCGGCGGCGAGCTGCTTGAGCGCGCCCAAGTGCGTGGTGGCGAGCGTGACGGCGCGCCGCCGGGTCAGCGCCTTCAGGGCCGCCCCCGCAAGGGCAGCACCTTCGGCAGGGTCGGTCCCGCTGCCGATCTCGTCGAGCAGGACGAGGGATCCCGGTCCGGCGTGCTCGAGGATGTCGCGCAGCACCGCGGCATGCGCCGAAAACGTCGAGAGGCTCGCGGCGATCGACTGCCGGTCGCCGATGTCGGCAAACACGTCCTCGAACACCGGGAGACGCGACTGGGGGCCGATCGGCGGGATGATCCCGCTCTGCGCGAGCAGGCACAGCAGGCCCACCGCCTTGATCATGACCGTCTTGCCGCCGGTGTTGGGGCCGGAGACGAGCACGGTGCACTCGTCGGGGGCAAGCTCGAGGTCGAAGGGGACCACGACCGCATCCCCGGCCACGAGGAGCGGGTGGCGGCCCCCGTGGATGGCGAGCGGTCCCCCGCCGATCGTGGGCGCGAAGCCATTCACTTCCACCGCGTAGTGGGCCCGGGCGCAGCGATCGTCGAATGCGATCGTCATCTCCCACGCGGCGGCGATCGCCTCGCGGTGCGGTCGCAAGAGATCGGTGAGCTCGCGCAGCACACGCAGCACCTCACGCTGCTCGGCCGCCTCTTGCGCGCGCAGGTCGTTGCCCAGCTCGATCACCTCCGGCGGCTCGACGAACACGGTCGCCCGGGTCGCCGACTCGTCGTGCACGATTCCGCCCACGCGCGCGCGCGAGGTGGTGCGGACCGGAATGACGTAGCGGCCGTTGCGCAGGGTCACCGCCGCGTCGCCGGCGCGCTCGTGGGGGTCGAGCCCCGCGAGGATGCGCTCGAGTCGGTCGATCAGGTGCTGGCGGGCCTCGCGTGTCGCGCGCCGGGCGCGGGCGAGGTCGCGCGAGGCTGCGTCGAGCACGGCCCCTTCAGGGTCGAGGGACTCGCGCAACCGGACGTCGATGGCTTTGGGAGGCGGCTCGACGCGCAGCGCGGCGGTCCGCGGCGCGTCCGTCGCCAGCCGAGCGAGCTCTGTCGCGACCAGGCGCGCGGCGGTGAGCGCCACCGCGAGCTGGGCCAACGCCGGTCCCTCGAGCGCACTGCCGGGCACGGCCAGCAGCTCGAGCGTGGCCGCGACGTCGGGAACGGGTTCGGCTCGGATCGATTCGTCGGAGAGCAGCAGGGCGGCGAGCTCGGCGATCTCAGCGAGGCTGTCGCGAATGGCGGCCGGGTCGCCGACGGGGCGCCGCGCCAGCACCCGGGCGGCACCCAGGGGGCCCACGGCGTGCGCCGCGACCCGAGCGAGCGCGGCGGAGAATTCGAGCGTCTCCAGCACGGAGGGGGCGAGCCCTCCTCCTGCAGTCATACGGCGGCCGACAGCTCCTCGCGGGCGATCTGGTTGATCAGCTTTCCGTCCGCCCGCCCTTTGTACTTGGGCATCACCTGCCCCATCACCTGACCCAGCTCTTTGGCACCGCCGGCGATCGCTTCCCGCACGGCCGCGCGGATCTCCTCGGGCGGCACCGCCGCCGGGAGAAACCCTTCCAGGATCGCCACCTCGGCAAGCTCCGTGGCGGCGAGCTCGCGCCGCTCGGCGCCCACGTAGACCTCGGCGGCCTCCCGGCGGCGCTTGACCCCGCGGCGCAGCACGTCCGCCGCCTCGTCGTCGGAGGCGGGGTGGAGGAGCTCGAGTTCGCGATTCTTGAGGTCGGCGAGGATCGTCGAGAGGAGCAGGGTGCGCGGCTGGTCGCGTTGCTTGCGGGCTTCGTTCATGGCCATCCGCAGCCGCTCCGGCAGGCTCGCCACCGTTTACACGGGGCGCGGGCGCCGGGTCTTGCGGCGCGCGGCGTTCATCTTGCGTTTCCTTCGCTCGCTGGGCTTCTCGTAGTGGCGATGCTTGCGCAGGTCCGACAGGATGCCCGCCTTTTCACATTTCTTCTTGAAGCGCCTCAGAGCCCGCTCGAAGCTCTCGTCATCGTGAATGATGACTTCCGGCATCGCATTCACCTCATCCCGAGGGCCCCGCCGGGCCGCTGAATGTGATGGACCCAAAAACCTACCGGCCGCCGGTCCAGGCGGCAACCCCGGCCGCGGTCTCATCCCGGCGGCCACGCCATCGCCCGGCCGCCGAACAGATGCAGATGGAGATGAAACACCGTTTGGCCGCCGTCGGGGTTGGTGTTGACGACGACGCGATACCCCCGCTCGTGGATTCCCTCCGCGCGCGCCAGCTCCCGGGCGAACAGCAGCATCTCACCGAGCAGGCCGGGGTCCCGCGCATCGTTGAGCGAAGCGATGTGGTGCGTCGGGATGATCAGGATGTGGGTCGGCGCCTGAGGGTGGATGTCCCGGAAGGCGACCAAGCGTCCCTCCCGCTTGACGATGTCCGCCGGTATCTCGCCGGCGACGATCTTGCAGAAGAGGCAGTCGCTCACGCGCTTCCCCCCCTCCCCCCCCCCCCCCTCCGGCGCCTCCCGCCCCGAACGCTTCACGGACCTGGTTCCAGAACTTCCGGCCGGCGTTCTCCTCCGAAGGGGGAGCGCCTTCCACTTGTTGCAGCGCGCGCAGCAGGCGCTCCTGCTCGGAGGTGAGATCCGTGGGCGTCCAGACGTGGATGCGCACGTGCAGATCACCGCGACCGCCCTCGCCTAGCCGCGGCAACCCTTTGGTCCGCAACCGATAGATCGTGCCGGTCTGGGTGCCGCGCTGCAGCTTCAGCGGGGCGGGACCGTACGGCGTGGGAATCTCGACCTCGGCGCCCAGCGCGGCCTGGCTGAACGACACCGGCAGGTCGAACACCAGGTCTTCGCCGTGACGCTCGAACCGCGGGTCCTCCTGGATCTCGAGCACGGCGACCAGATCACCGGCGGGGCCGTTGCGCGGTCCGGGCACGCCCTGGCCGCGGACGGTGAGATAATGATGATCGGCGACTCCGGCGGGCACGTCGATCTGCACCGTCTTCTCGGCTTTCACCCGGCCCTCGCCGTGGCAGGCACTGCACGGCTGTGCGATCACCGTGCCGTCGCCGGCGCAGGTGGGGCACGGCGAGACAGAAACGAACTGCCCGAACATCGATTGCGCGTGGCGGCGCACTTCCCCGCTGCCGCCGCAGGTCCCGCAGGGGGACGGCCGCGTGCCGGGCTTGGCCCCCGTGCCCTGGCACGTCGCGCACACATCGAGCGTGCGCACCCGCACGGATTTCGTGACGCCGCTCGCCACTTCGGCGAATGTGAGCCGCAACGCGACCTTCAGGTCCGGCCCGCGCCGGCGGTCGCGCTGGCTCCGTTGGCCGCCGCCGAAAAACGCGTCGAAGCCGCCCAACCCCCCGAAGTCACGCATGAAGATGTTGAGCGCGTCACTGAGGTCGAAGTGGGTGAAGCCTCCACCGCCCCCACCGCCTCCGCCCACCCCACCGCGCAAGGCCGCCTCGCCGAAGCGGTCATAAGCCGCCCGCTGCTCGGCGTCGCGCAAGACGTCGTAGGCCTCGGTGATCTCCTTGAACTTCTCTTCGGCGGCCTTGTCCCCGTTGTTGCGATCGGGGTGGTACTGCATCGCCAGCTTGCGGTAGGCCTTCTTGATCTCGGCCTCGGCCGCGTCCCGCGGCACGCCCAATACGGCGTAGAGGTCTCGGCTTCCGGTCCCTCCTCCGCCTCCTCTTCGGCTCACTGCAACAGCTCGCTGACCAGGCGGCTGGTGTGGTCCACCAGCGCGACGATCTTGTCGTAGGGCATCCGCGTCGGTCCCATCACGCCGATGACCCCGGCGAGGGGACCGGAGCGGTAGGAGGACGTCACCAGAGTGAAGCTCGACAGCTTCGGGTTCTGGTGCTCACCACCGATGGTGATCGTGAGCCCCTCCCCCAGGTGCTCGGCGAGGGCCTGCCGCAGCACATCCCGCCGCTCCGTCACCTCCATCAGGCCTTGCAGACGCTCCGTCGTGGCGAACTCGGGCTGGCCCGCGAGCAGCTGCGCGCTCGAGAGCACGACGCCGCGTGCGTCGGGGCCCCCCCCCGCCGGAGGCGGGGGCACGTCGAACAGCTCCCCGGCCTCTTCGATGAAGATGTTGATCAACTCGCTGGAGCCGGCCACGGACGTCGCGTCGCGCAACCGGTCGCCGAGCGTCGCCCGGATTTCGCGCAGCGTGAGACCCGCCAGTCGCTCGTTCAGCACCACCGCGACCTGCACCACCGCCCCGGCCGCCAAGTGCGAGGGAACGTCCACGAAAATCGTCCGCACGACGCCGCTCTTGAGCGTCAGCACCAGCAGCAGCCGGTCCGAGGACACTTGCAGCAGCTCCAGCCGCTCCAACTGCGCCTCGTCGAGTGAGGGACCGACCGCCATCCCGAGCTCGCGCGTCAGCACACCCAGCACCTGTGCGGCGCGGTACAGGATCTGGTCCACCGCAGTCCGCTCGCTCGTCAGCTCCTCGCGGATCTGATTCGCCTCCGAGGGGGAAACCGGCTGGGGGGGGAGCCGCATCAGCGAATCGACGTACACGCGATAGGCCAGGTCGGTCGGGATGCGACCGGCGGAGGTGTGCGGGTGGTAGAGGTACCCGCGCTCCTCCAGGTCGCTCATCGTGTTGCGAATCGTGGCAGGCGACAGCCCCAACCCCAGGCGCTTGGCGATCGTCCGACTGGCCGCCGGCTCGGCGGTCTGGACGTAACTCTCGATCACCGCACCGAGGACCTGGCGCTCGCGCTCCGTCAGGGGGGTCGTCATATCAGCCAAGCTCTTTCACGTGAACAATTTACGACGCCGGCGCCGGCAGGGTCAAGTCACGCACCAGCGCATCGAGGCGGAGCCAGCCCTCCGGGGTGCACCGGACTCGCCCTCCAGTCGCGTCCACCCACCCCTGCTTCTCCCACGCGGTCAGACGCTCTGGCGCTGCGGCTGTCAGCGGGAGCCCCGCGTCGGTGCGCAGCGCGAGGTAGAGCCGCTCCAGCTCCCGCTGCGTGGGGGTGAGGATCTCTTCGGATGCGATCGGGGAGCGGCCCCCGGTGATGGCCCGCCGGTAGGCTTCCCAGGCGGGCAGGTTCCAGCGCCGCGCCTGCCCATCGAACGAATGGGCGGCGGGCCCCATTCCGACGTAGGCGTGGCCGGACCAGTACGCCGAGTTGTGGCGAGAGCGGTAGCCGTCACGCGCCGCGTTCGACACCTCGTAGAATCGATACCCCGCCCCGGCAAGGCGTTCGTGGGCCACGAGGTACTCCTCGGCGTAGCGCTCGTCGTCGGGTGGCGTGGCGGCGCCGCGGGAGATCCAGCGCGCGAGCGGCGTTCGCTCCTCGACGGTGAGCCCATACAGCGACAAGTGCGTTGGGTTCAGCGCGCAGGCCGCGTCGAGATCCCGAGCCCAGTCCCGACTCAGCTCCGCCGGAAGCGCGAAGATGAGGTCGAGCGAGATGTTGTCGATGCCCGCGGCGCGCAGCGCGCCCACCGCATCGGCGATGCGGGCGGCAGTGTGGGAGCGGTGCATCCAAACCAGCACTCGCTCGTCGAACGACTGCGCGCCGAGGGAGACCCGGTTCACGCCCGCCATGCGCCAGGCGACCGCCGTGGCGGGCGTCACGTCCTCGGGGTTCGCCTCGAGGGTGACTTCGACCGCCCTCTCTGGGGAGGTCCGGACGGCCGGTAGAAGCGAACCGATCAGGCGAGTGAGCTCACCTTCGGGGAGGAGTGAGGGCGTCCCGCCTCCGAAATAGAGGGTAGGCCAATCGGAGCCCACCGTCCCCAGCCCCTGGGTTAGCGTCCCGGAGTCAGCCCACTCTGGGGAGTTTCGGACCAACGCCAGCTCTTGCAGCACGGCGTCCACGTATTCCCGCGCAGGGACGCGCTTCCGTACCGCGATGGCGAAGTCACAGTAGGAGCACCGGCGTACGCAGAAAGGGATGTGGACGTAGAGGTGGGGCACAGAGTGAACCTAATGCGGAGTGCGGAATGCGGAATGCGGAATTGCACGGCGAGGATCAGGCAGTCATTCCGCATTCCGCATTCCGAATTCCGCATTCAGACAGAACCGCATTCCCGGCTCTTGCCGGACGAGTCCGCGCATCTCGAGCGCCGTCAGCGCGGTGAGCACCGTGCCGACGTCGGCACCCGCCGCGGCGACCAGCTGGTCCACATGGCGGGATTCGGCGACGAGCGCGTCCCACAGCGTCCGCTCGAGCGGGTCGAGATCGGAAGGCCGCGGACGACTGGGTGGGCCGATCGGCGCAGCGCCGCCCGGGGTCTCCGGGAGGGCGAGCCCAAGCTCTTCCAGGATGTCCCCCGGCGACAGCGCCGGCTTGGCCCCCTGCTGAATCAGCTTGTTGCAGCCGAATGACGTGGGACTCGTGATCGGGCCGGGCACGGCGAGGACGGTGCGGCCCTGGTCCAGGGCGCAATCGGCGGTGATCAACGCGCCCGAGCCCGCAGCGGCCTCGACCACGACCGTGACGCCCGCGAGACCGGAGATCAGCCGGTTGCGGCGCGGAAAGGCGCCGGCGTGCGGCCGCTCGCCGGGCGGCAGCTCGGTTACGAGGCAGCCGTGCGGGGGAACGAGCATCCGCTCGTACAACTCGCGGTTGGCCGCGGGGTAGATCACCCCGAATCCGTTTCCCAGCACTCCCACCGTCCCGCCGCCGGCATCGAGGGCCGCCGCGTGAGCCACGGCGTCGATGCCCCGCGCCATGCCGCTCACAATCACGGCGGCGCGCGCCGCGCCGCCGGCGAGGAGGCGAGCGGCCGTCGCCCCGTATTCGCTGTGGTTGCGGCTCCCCACCATCGCCACCGCGGGTCGGGCCAGGAGACTTGTCTCGCCCCACACGTATAGCAGCGTCGGCGCCTCCGGGACCTCGCGCAGCAGCGGAGGGAAGTCCGGATCGGTGGACAGCAGTACCCGGGCGCCTAGCCGGTCGAGCTGCTCGAGCACCAGCCGCCCTGCGCGCACCGACAGGCCGCGGATCGCGGTCGCGGCGGCGCGGCTGAACCCGGGAAGGGCGGCGATCGCGCCGTGCGGGGCCTGCAAGCTGCTCCCCGCGCCGCCGAACGCCGCCAGCAGCGTGCGGAGTCGGGCGGGGCCGATCCCCGGCAGCTGAGCGAGCGCGAGGGTGGCGGCTAGCTCGTCGCGGCCGGCGTCCGCAGCGCCCGCCATAGCGCCTCGAGCAATTCGGGCACGCCTGCCCCGGTGACGGCCGAGATGGCGAACACGGGCGCGCCGTCGTCGGTTCGGATGGCCGGGAGCGCCGCCTCGGGTGGAAGCAAGTCGCGCTTGGTCAGCACGACGACGTGCGGCTTGGTGGCGAGGTCGCCGGAGTACAGCGCCGCTTCGCGCCGCAGCAGCTCGTACGTGGCCTGCGGGTCGACGCTGTCCACCGGCACCAGCACCGCGACAAGGCGGGTGCGCTCGACATGCTGCAGGAAGCGGAGGCCGAGCCCCCGACCGGCGTGCGCGCCCTCGATGATCCCGGGGATGTCGGCGACGACGAACGCACGGCCGTCGGAGAGCGGGACCACGCCGAGGTGCGGCTCGAGCGTCGTGAAGGGATAGTCCGCCACCTTGGGCCGCGCGGCGGAAACCACGGACAGCAGTGTGCTCTTGCCCGCGTTCGGCTCGCCGAGCAAGCCGACGTCGGCGATGAGCTTGAGGACCAGCTCGACGGTGCGCTCCTCGCCGTATTCGCCCGGCTCCCATTCGCGGGGGCTCTGGTGGGTCGGCGTGGCAAAGCGCGCGTTGCCGCGGCCGCCCCGCCCGCCCTTGGCCAGGAGCAGCGTCTCGCCCGGCTCCAACAGCTCGCCCAGCACCTCACCGGTCTCGGCGTCGCGGAGCTCGGTCCCCGCGGGCACCGGCAGCACCAGGTCGCCTCCCGACTTGCCGGTCATGTCCTTGCCCTTGCCGTGCTGGCCGCGCTCGGCCTTCCACTGGGAGCGATAGCGGTAGTCGAGCAGGGTGGCCAGGTTCGGGTCGGCGCGGACGAACACGCTCCCTCCCGGGCCGCCGTCGCCGCCGTCGGGCCCGCCCTTGGGGACGAACTTCTCTCGGCGGAAGGAGCTGGCACCGGCGCCACCGGGGCCGGCGACGATGCGAACCACCGCGCGATCGATGAACATCAGATCGAGTGCGGAGTGCGGAGTGCGGAATCCGGGCTGGAACGCGGACCAGGCGATTGCGGATTGCGGATTGCGGATTGCGGACTGACAGGACGAGCTCGGCGCGCGGTGCGAATCGACGACACCGCGATCGCCACGATTTGCCCTGCCTCGCGCTGCAGCGCAGCCGCTCGGGTATCCAGCTGTCCACGCTCTATCATCAGCTCCAGCCAGAACTGAGACTCGTCCGCCTCCTCTTCAACGATCCCCATGCGGGCCACGAATTCCTTTCGCGAGCGAGCTCGACAAGCCGCCCGATAGTTGGCGCCGACGGACGTCCCGGCCCGCAGGAGCTGCTTTGCCAGCACGTCACGAGTCCAGTCTCGCGGCAGGCCTTCGACGAGACCCACGATGCTCGAGGCAAACGCCTTGGTTCGAGCCAGCAGTTCGCCGCGCGTCACCGACTAGCCCTGTCATTCCGCATTCCGCAATCCACAATCCGCAATTAGAGTTTCCGCTCGCGCACGTCCGCCCACAGCTCCCACAGCTTCAGCGACCGTTCGGGCGTGAGGTCCAGCTCCACCAGCACCAGCACGGCATCCACGTCCTCGCGAGTCGACCCCGTGTTCAGCGCCCCCCGTAAGTGCGCGTGCAGCTGGCGCGGCGCGTTGAGCATGGCGATCGCCGCCAGGGTGCAGAGCTCGCGCCGCCGCGTATCGAGACCCGGCCGGCCCAGCACCTTTCCATAGGCATCCACCACGACGAGCGGCTCGAGCGCCGGATGCAGGCCCCGCAGGTTGACCAGCAGCTTGTGATAGGTGCGGCCGTACACCTCGCCGCACGCTTTCGCCCCGCGCTCGACCCATTGCGGCCACACGGCGTGGGCGATGGTCTCCCCCGGGTCGCGCACCGGTCCCGCCACCTCACGCCACACGGCGAACGCCACCAGCGTGAGGGGATACCCCACGTTGAGCAGGCTCTGCAACAGCAGCTCTTCCATCCACAGTGCCGGCACTTCGGCCCCGCGGGCGGCCTGCATGCGGTCGCGCAGCGCCGCGTCGTCGCCCCGCGCGATGGCCGTCGCCACGCGGATGAGCGCTATCGTCTGCGGATCGAGCTTCCCTGCCTTACCGGCGCTCACAGTACCATGCCGCAGTCCGCAATCCGCAATCGTTTCATTTCAACAGCCCTCCATTTACCCGCAGCTCTCCGACCGGGTCGCCGCGCGAGTTCACGGTGGGATGGACCAGGAGCGACTCCGGCTGCGGCTCCAGCCCCAGCTCCCGGAGCACAGCCGCCATGGCGAGCGCCGAGGCGGGGCCGTGGCCATCCTCCACCTTGAGCGCGACGCCGAGGCCCTCCCGCACGAGCAGCGCGCTGTAGACCCCCTCGGCGCCCACCTTGGCGATCACCCGGCCGGGATGCGCGCGCATCATCACGGTGCAGGGTCGGCCTTCCCCGGCGACCAGCTCGGGATGGCGGAGCATGGACTCGAGAATGCGGACTGCAGATTGCGGATTGCGGATTGGACCGTCCCCTGGAGAATCTGCATTCCGCAATCCGAAATCCGCAATCGCCAATCGGGCATACGCCAGCGCCATGTTCCGCAACGGCAGCGCGAAGCAGGCGACGCCGCAGCCGTCCACCGCCACACCGATCTCGCGCTCCGGCACGCCGCTCCAGCGGCTCACCTCAGCGAGGCAGCGCTGCTGCACCGGATGATCCGCCCGGACGTACCCCTGCGTCGGCCAGCCGTGATGCCGCGCGAGCGCGAGCATGCCCGTGTGCTTCCCGGAGCAGTTGGAATACACGGCGGTGAGCCGCACGCCCCGCGTCTGGTAGTCCTTGGCGACGGCCTCGGACAGCGGCGTGTGCGGCCCGCACAACAGATCGCGCTCGCTGCACCCGATCTTCTGCAGAAACTCGCGCACCAGGTCGACCTGGCCGGGCTCGCTCGAGTGCGACGCGCAGCACAGCGCCAGCTCGGTAGTGGATAGCGCGAACCGATCGGCCGCCCCGTCGGAGATCAGCGGCAGCGCCTGGAACGGTTTGGCGGCCGAGCGCCAGAAGGTGACGAGGTCGGGATTGCCGGCCCGCGCCACCAGCGCCCCGCCGTTGTCGACCACGGCGGCGTGGACGGTGTGCCACGACTCGACGACGCCTCCGCGGCGCAGCTCAACGCGCACGGCTCCCCCCCCCTTTCCACCGGCCCTTCCACGATGCGGAATGCGGATTGCGGAATGCGGAATCGCCAGGCGAGGGTCAAGGATAATCGAAAGTCGCGTCGGCACCATGGCGGCGAACCGACCCGTTGCTTTGTCCGTCACATTGGCCGCAGATTGCCGGGCGCATGCGCCTCTCCACGATCCTCGTTCTCCTCGAGCTCTCTCGCATCGGCTCGGCGTCCGCTCAGGGCGGCTCCCCGTACGTGCCGCTCCAGCACTGGGCCGTGCCGTACGTCGAGCACCTGATCGCGCGCGGCGTGCTGGCGGACCCTTCGCCGCTCACTCGGCCGTTCGAGCAACGCGCCCTCGTGCGCGCGCTCGCTGCGGTGGATACGACCCCGCTCCGCCCGGCGGAGCGCCGCGCGGTCCGCGAAATCCTCGCCGACCTGACCCGCGGCGAGCAAGGACCGTGGGGCCGCGTGGATGGGCACGTCGGCCTTGCGGGCGCCACCGAGCCGCTGCGCGACCCGCTCGCATTGGACCGCGGCATCCCGCCGCGCCGCCCCGGCGCGGCCCGGGGCTACGTCAGCGGAGGACTCGGCGTCACGCTCCTGTTCGGGCCGGTCGCCCTCGTCACCCACCCCTATTTCGACACGCGCCTCAAGTACGACCCGGAGTACTTCGGCAAGAAGGACCACATCATCGCCGGCCGCAACGCGGAAGCCTATGTGCGCGCGTCCTGGCGTTATGGCGAAGTGTTCTTCGGCACGATGGACCGCAACTGGGGGCCACCGGCGGTCGAGGGACTGCTCGTCTCGCCGAGCCCCTACGGCTACGACCACTTCGGGATCGCGATCGGAACCTCCGGACTCCGGCTCGAGGGATTGCTCACGCAGCTCGACGACGCGACCGACTCTCTCGGCGTCCCGGTGCACCGCTACTTCGTCGCGCACCGGCTGATCATCCATCCCCCCGGGCCGACGACCGTCGCCCTGTGGGAAGGCAATCTGCTCGCCGGTCGCGCCCGTCAGCTCGAGCCGTGGTACGCGAACATTTTGAATCTCGGGCTGCTGGTGGAATACGATCAGGGGAATGGAGCCGGAACGAACAGCCTCCTCGGATTGGATATCACCACGCGGATCGGTCGCGTGCGGCCGTTCGGCTCGCTGCTCCTCGACGATATCCAAGTGGATCGCCGCGGCGGTGCGACCTCCGGCAACAACGAGCCGTCCTCCTACGGGCTCACGCTCGGCGCGCAGGGCGGCCTCGGCCCCGCGTCCTGGACCGCGTTCTACACCCGGGTCGCGAACCTCACCTACCGCACTTCCAACCCGGCCGAGGCTGTCATGCGGCGCGGCCTGGGTCTGGGGCGCGACTTCTCCGACTACGACCAGCTCACGCTGAAGGCCGGCGTCGCGGCCGGTCCCGGCGTGCTGCTCACTCCGGAAGCGACGCTGCTGCGGCAAGGGCAAGGCGACTTCCGCCTCCCCTACCCTCCGGTCACGGCGTATGATACCACGCCGGGGTTCCTCGCCGGCATCGTGCAGCGCACGGTGCGGCTCGCGGTCGATGCTCGGCTGGAGCGGCCCCGCTGGAGCCTGGTCGCGGACGGCGGCGCGCACCTGATCCACAACGCGGGTCACGTCGCCGGGGCGACCCGGACGCGCTGGGTGGGATCCATCGCCCTGACCTATCGGTTTCACAAGGAGAGCGTCCTACCATGAGTGCGGAATGCGGAGTGCGGAATGCGGAGTTGCAGGGCGGGCGTCCACTCGCGTGAGGGAATTGCCGCGGTTCACCCGGGAGCGGCTCGAGGCGCTGCTGGCGGACATGGCCGAGCGACGGATCGTCGTCGTGGGCGACGCGATGCTGGACATCTACCTTGCGGGAGAAGCCGAGCGGATCTCACCGGAGGCGCCGGTGCCAGTCGTCACCGTGCACGCGCGCCGCTACGCGCTGGGCGGCGCCGCGAACGTGGCCGCCAACGTGGCCGCGATCGGCGCCGAGGGCCGGCTCGTGGCGGTGATCGGCGACGACGCCCGCGGCGACTCGGTGCGCGGCGAGCTGGCTCAGGCGCGCCTCACCGACCGGCACTTGGTGGTGGCCGCCGCGCGCCCGACGACCTCGAAGACGCGCGTCGTGGCGCGTGGCCAGCAGGTGGTCCGGATCGACGAAGAGGTGGACGAGCCGATCCCCTCCCGCTCGCTCGAGCAGGTGCTCACCGAGCTGGAGCGCGCCATGGCGGACGCGGACGCGCTGTTGATCGAGGACTACAATAAAGGAACGCTGACGCCCGAGGTGATCGAGTGGGCGATGGCGCTGGCCCGGCGGCGCGGCGTGCCGGTCGTGGTGGACCCCAAATTCAAGAACTTCTTCGCCTACCGCGGCGCGACGGTGTTCAAGCCGAATCGCCGTGAGCTGGAGCAGGCGATGGGCGCCGCGCTCGACCTGGCCCACCCCGATGCGCTCCCCACTTCACTCGACAAGCTGGGCGTCGACAACCTGCTCCTCACCCTCGGCGCGGAGGGGATGGTGCTGGTCACCAAGGACCAGGAGATCACCCGGATTCCCACGATGGCCAGGGAAGTCTTCGACGTCTCCGGCGCGGGCGACACGGTCACCGCCTGGGTGGGCACGGCGCTCGCCGCCGGCGCCACAGCGCGCGAGGCGGCGCAGGTCGCGAATTACGCCGCCGGCGTCGAGGTCGGGAAATCCGGGGTGGCGACGGTCTCGCCCGCCGAAGTGCTCGCCGTGCACGAGGCGACGTTCGACCAGTTGGGCCGGTTGCGACGGGGAGGGCTGCTGTAATTGCGGATCGGGGATTGTGGATCGCGGATTGGAAAGGCGAACGTCGAATCTGCAATCCGAAATCCCCAATCCGCAATTCCCCATTCCGGCACCGCTCCCTATATTTCCTCCCTCGCGGGCCCTTAGCTCAGCGGTTAGAGCAGCGGACTCATAATCCGTCGGTCCCAGGTTCAAATCCTGGAGGGCCCACCAGCCTCTCGGGTGGTTAGCTCAGCTGGTTAGAGCGCCGGTCTCACATACCGGAGGTCACAGGTTCGAGTCCTGTACCGCCCATTCTCCAATGCGGAATGTGGAATGCGGAATTCGGAGTTGACCCCACCCCGTTCGATTCCGCATTCCGCACTCCGCATTCCGCACTTGATTTCATGCGCCGCGTCCTGATCCTCTCCCACAGCTACGTCACGCCGGAAAACCGCGGCAAACTGCGCGCGCTCGCCGCCCGCGACCTCGACGTCACCGTGGGCGTCCCCCAACGCTGGAAGGAGCCCGTCCTCGGCCGCATGGTCGAGACCACGTGGGAGCGCCAGAGCGGGCTGGAGATTTTCCCCATCCCCGTGCGCGACCCGGGCGCCGCCCGGCGCTACCGGTTCGGCCGCCGCGAGCTGGCCTCGCTGATCCGCGACAAACGACCGGACCTGATCCAGGTCGAAGAGGAGCCCACCGCCGTCGCCGCCCGGCAGGTCACCCGGCTGGCGGCCGCCGCCGGCATCCCCGTCGTCCTGTTCAGCTGGGATAACGTGGACCGGCGACTCTCACTCGCCGCCCGCTGGCGCCGGCGCCGGACCCTGCGCCAGGTCCGCGGGTTGGCCGCGGGCAGTGAGGCTGCGGCCGCGCTGCTGCACCGCGAGGCCGGCGCGACACCACCGCCCATCGCGGTCATCCCCCAGCTCGGGGTCCACGTGCCCCCGGTCCTGGACCACCAGCATCACGAGGGCTTGTCGATCGGCTGCGTCGGCCGCTTGGTGGCGACCAAGGGTGTGGATACCTTGCTGGAGGCCCTCGCCGAGAACCGCGGCTCCCGCTGGCACCTGACCATCGTGGGGGACGGTCCGGAGCGCGAGCGCCTGGAGGCGATGGCCAGCCGGCTGCGTCTGGCCGCGCGCATCCGCTGGACCGGGGCGTTGCCGCCCGATCACCTGGTCCGCGTGTGGCCCGATCTCGACGTGCTGGCCGCCCCGGCGCGTCGGCTCCCCGAATGGGATGAGCCGCACGGTCAGGTGCTCGCCGAGGCGATGGCGCACGAGGTGGCGGTGGTGGGCACGACGGTCGGGGTGATTCCGGAAATCGTCGGCGACGTGGGCCTGCTGGTCGCGCCCGACGATCCCGTGGCGCTCGCGGAGGCGTTGCGGCGGCTCGAGACCGAGGCCGTCCGGCGCCCGCTGGCGCAGGCGGGGCGCGCCCGGGCCATGAAGCTGTTCAGTGATGACGCCGTGGCGGAGAGGACTATGGAATTCTGGAAAGCGGTCTTGAAGGAGCCCTCAGCGATCATGGCTGACGGCTGAGGGCTGACGGCCACATGCCCCGGGTTCTCCTCGTTCCCGATCTGCCCCTCGAGCATTGGCCGGCGATGGACAAGTACGCCCATCGCCTGCGCGACTGGCTCGAGAGCACGCACGCGAGCGTCGAGGTGCGGCTCGCCGCCCACATCGGCGAGCTGACGCGCGAGACGCGCGACGGCCGGAGAAGCTCGGGCGGCTTCGTGCGCTGGTGGACGCAGCCCGTGGACGCCTCGCGCGTGGTGCTCCCCGGCCCGCTGTCGGGGCCGCACAAGTACGCCGCCCGCCATTTCTTCTATCCGTGGCGATTGCGCCGCGAGGCGCGCCGCGCCGACCTGATCCATATCCTCGATCACGCCTACGCGCACATGCTCACCCGCGTGCGCCGCCGGCCGGTGATCGTGACCGTGCACGACCTGATGCCGGTGATCGTATTGCGGTCCCCCACCGATGGATGGCGCGAAGCCATCCGCAATCGCTTCCTGCGCGGCACGCTGAAAGCCCTTCGTCTGGCGGACACCTACATCGTCGGCTCGGAGTGGCTGAAAGGCGAGCTGGCCACTTGGCTGGGGGACGACAAGAAGATCCGCGTCGTCCCGTTCGGCGTGGACCGCGCCTTTTTCAACGAGTCGCCCGGCGCGCGGGCGCGGGGCCGCGCCGAGTGGCGGATCCCCGAGGAAGCGTTCGTCCTGCTTCACGTCGGCAGCACGGTGGAGCGCAAGAACGTGCCGCTCGTGCTCCAGACCCTCGCGCGCCTGCGCGCCGAGGGAGACGCGTACCTGCTGCAGGTCGGCGGCCGCTTCACCGGGGACCAGGAGCAGCTCATCGACAGGCTCGGTCTGCGGCAATTCGTGCGCAGCGCGCGCGCCGCCGACGAGACCACGCTGCGGCGCGCCTACCGCACCGCGGACGTCCTGCTGTTCCCTTCCCTGTACGAAGGCTTCGGCTTCCCGGTGCTCGAGGCGTTCGCCTCGGGGTTGCCGGTCGTCACCTCGGGTGCCGGCGGCTTGCGCGAGGTCGGCGGCGATGCCGCGGTCGTCGTTGAGGGTCGTGACCCCGCGGGCTACGTGGAAGCGCTCCAGGCCCTCTCCGATGATCCCGACCGGCGCGACGCCCTGATCGGGCGCGGGTTCGCGCGGGCGCGCGCGTTCACGTGGCAGAAGACGGCGGAGCAGACGGCGGAGGTGTATCGGGAGCTGCTCTAATTGCGGATCTCGGATTGCGGATTGCGGAATGACCGCCCGGACTCCGCAACGCCTTGACCAGCCGTGTCTTAGTCCCCATGTTACCGCCCCTGATTTTTTCTTCGCCCTTGGAGAGAGCTGGAACGCACGTTGTTCAATCCGCAATCCGTAATCCGCAATCCGCAATTGCTGGCGGGCGTTGTGGTGCTGTTCTCGGCGCCGGGGCTCGCCGGGGCGCAGAACCTTCCCCCACCCTCCCAGGCGCAGGCCGCCCTCCAGCAGGCCCTTCAACTGAACCCCGGGATGGCCGAGACCATTCGGCAACGGATTCAGCAGTCGGGGATGACGGCGGAGCAGATCCGCGCGCGCCTCCAGGCGAGCGGATATCCCGGGAACCTGCTCGACGCCTACATGGGCAACGCCACGGCGGGGCAGCCGGCACCGGCGCCTGGCGTCACCGAGCTCTCCGCGATCCAGGCCCTCGGCCTGCAACCGATCTCGCTGCCCGTCAATCAGCTCCCGGTGGATACCGGCCTGGTGCGCGCGCTCCAGGGCGTCTCCCGCCCCGAAGCGACGAGCCTCGTCTTCGGGGTCGACGTGTTCCGGCGCACGACCCAGTTCCTGCCGCTGCTCGCGGGCCCCGTTCCCGCGGACTACCGGCTCGGCCCGGGCGACCAGCTCGTCCTCATCCTAACCGGCGATGTGGAGCTGGCCTACACGCTGCAGGTGACCCGGGAAGGCTTCATCCTGGTGCCGCAGGTCGGCCAGATGTTCGTCGCCAACCTGACGCTGGACGCGCTGCGCGATCTCTTGTACAGCCGGCTCGGCCGCGTCTATTCCGGGGTGCGGCGCGCGCCGAACGCCACCACCCGGTTCGACGTGTCCGTCGCCAACGTCCGGGCCAACCAGGTGTACGTCGTCGGCGAGGTCGGACAACCTGGGGCGTATCAGATCAGCTCGCTCGGCACGGTGCTGACGGCGCTGTACGCGGCGGGCGGGCCGACCGAGCGCGCCGCCATGCGCACCATCGAAGTGCGCCGGCTCAGCAAGCCCGTGGCGAGCGTGGACCTGTACGATTACTTGCTGCGCGGGGACACGCGCGGCGACATCCGGCTCGAGACGGGGGATGTCGTATTCGTGCCGGTGCACGGCACCCGGGTGCAGGTCACGGGCGCCGTCATCCGCCCCGCGATCTACGATCTCAAGTCCGGCGAGACGCTGGGCGATCTGGTGCATGCGGCCGGCGGATTCCGCGCCGAGGCCGCGCTGACGCGGATCGCCGTGTATCGGATCCTACCTGCGGCACAGCGCGGGCCGGGCCCGACGCCGCGGGCGGTGGTGGATGTCGCCCTCAGCGCGAGCGCGGCGGGGACGACGGCAGGAAGGGGAGATGATCCCAATGGAGTGGCGATTCCGCCGGTAGCTCTGCTCGACGGCGATTCGGTCGTTGTGGACTTCCTGCCGGGGCTCGGGGAGTCCTACTACGTGGCCATCGCCGGCATGGTGCGCAAGCCCGGGACCTATCCCTGGCGGCCGGGGATGTCGTTGCGCGACCTGGTGCTGCTGGCGCGGGGTCCGCGGATCGGCGCGTACCTAAAGGAGGCGGAGATCGCGCGGCTGCCGGAGGACCGATCCGACGGCGCGCTCGCGACCACGGTGCGGGTCCCGCTCGATTCGACGTATCTATTCGACCGTGATTCGCTGGGCCGGTACGTGGGGCCACCGGGCCTGGCGACGCTCGGTACCGGCGCACCCGAGGTCACGCTCAAGCCCTACGATAACGTGCTCATTCTGCGGCAGCCGGAGTTCGACTTTCAGCGCACGGTGGTGGTGGTGGGCGAGGTCCGGTTTCCCGGCACCTATTCCTTGCAGACCAAGAGCGACCGCGTGGCCAACGTGATCCACCGGGCTGGTGGGCTCACGCCGCAGGCGTATCCGGACGGCATCCGGTTCATTCGGAACCTCAACGGCGTCGGCCGGATCAACGTGGAGCTGACGCGCGCGCTGGCCGATACCGCTGCCCGTTTCAACATCATCCTCCAGCCGGGCGATTCGCTGTACGTTCCGGAGTACCAGCCGAGCGTGAAGATCGGGGGCGCGGTGAATTCCCCGGGGTCGGTGCTGTGGGAGCGCGGCCGCGACCTCGCCTACTACATCAGCGCGGCGGGTGGCTTCGCGCAGCGGGCGGACAAGGGTGCGGTGAGCGTGCGGTTCGCGAATGGAGAGGTGCGGACGCGCCACAAGACGTTTCTCGGGAGCAGCAATCCTCGTCCGTTGCCGGGGTCCGAGGTGCTCGTGCCGTTCAAGGATCCGAATGCGCCGCACACCGATTACGTGTCGTTGGTCGGGGCGATCGCGCAGATCCTGGCGAGCACGGTGGCGATCGTCGTGGTGGTGACCAGAAAATAGTCGTGGGGCTGCGCGCCTGGCTGATCCGGCAATCGCTCTCGGACCGGCGCTCGGGCAGCCTCGCGTCGAGGCTGCGGTATCGACGCTGGGAGCTGATTCGCTCAGTGTTGCTGTTGAAGGGCACCGAGAGCGTGGTCGACGTTGGAGGCACCGACAAGTCCTGGTGGTTCGCCGATTGGATGGGGGTTGTGGTGCGGTGCAATCTCGACCGCGACGCGGCCAGCTCCGGCCTGCGGGTGATTGGCGATGGATGCGCGCTTCCGTTCGGCGATAGGGCGTTCGACGTGGCCTTCTCCAACTCGGTCATCGAGCACTTGAGCACTATCGAAGCGCAGAGCCGATTCGCTGAGGAATTCCGACGGGTGGGCCGCCGCTACTTTCTCCAAACGCCCAACCGGTGGTTCCCCATCGAGCCGCACTACCTCTTTCCGCTCTTCCAGTTCTTGCCGGTGGTGGTACAGCGATGGCTGCATACTCACTTTGACGTGGGCACCTTCAAGAAGACGGACCCGTTTGGGACGATTCGGCTGATGACGAGGCGGGAGCTGCGCCGGCTCTTCCCAGAAGCGCGACTTCTGGACGAGAGGATGGGACCGTTCGTGAAGTCCTGGTACGTCGTGTTCACCGGCCCCGCGGCGTGACGCACCCCAGCCTTCCCGGCGGAGGGCCGGCGTCGAGTGCCGGCCCGCTCGCCATCGATGCGGCCGTGAATTGGGGAAGCCGTGGGCTCAGCGTCCTGATCAGGATGAGAACACGCGTCCTCCTGTACTTGCTGGCAGGGGCCCTCCTCGCAACAGGGATCGCCCTCGTGATTCCGAATCAGTACAGCTCGAACGCCACGTTCATCGCCCAGGGCTCTTCTTCGCTGGGTCTGCCGGTGGCCCTCCAGAGCGCCGCGGCCAGCCTCGGGCTCGATCGCGGGAGCGACTACTCCCCCAAATTCTACGCCGACTTGTTGACTAGTCGTCCGATTCTCCGCTCGGCCATCCTCCACCAGTACCAACTCCTCGGCAGCGACAGCTCCCAGCGTGCGAACTATCTGCAGATCGAAGGATTCGCTGAAGAGCCGCCGACCGTCGCGCTGGAGGACGCTATGAAGCACCTCTCCCGACGCGTGGCCGCTAGCGCCGACGTCCGCACGAACATGATCACGGTGTCCGTCCGCGCGCGCTACCCCACACTGAGCCGGGACCTGACAGCGCAGCTGCTGGCCGCCCTCGATTCGCTCAACGTCGGTTTCCGCCAGCACCAGTCGCACGAGTCCCGGGAGTTCTACGAAACGCGCGTGCTGCAAAGCCGCAAGGAATTGGATTCGGCCGAGGGCGCGGTGCAGCATTTCCTGCAGCAGAACCGTGTGACGAGCTCCCCGGCTTTGCAGTTCGAACTGCAGCGCCTGCAGCGTGAGGGCGACCTGAAGCGCGGGTTGTACGGGATCGTGGTCCAACAGTACGAGCAGGCTCGGCTCCAGGAAGCACGCAACGTGCCGACGCTCACCGTGCTGGCAGACCCCTTCGTGCCCGTCAAGAAGGCCTACCCGCCGCGTCGTTTGATCGTCGTCCTGGGCATGGTCGCTGCCTTGATCATCCTGTGGATCCAGATCACGATCGCCGAGGCTCTGACCCGATTCCGACAGGAAGAGCCGGAGCATTGGGAGACCCTGCAGCGGCAGATCCCCGGGGTTCGGCATCTGGTGGGGCGTCGTTGAATGCGGACGAACGCCGAGTGGAAGTACTGGGGCAGACAGGATCCCCTGTGGTCCGTGGCCAGCTGGAAAGGAAGGGAATCCGGGAGCGAGGCGGCGTGGACCGAGGAGGAATTTCTCGCCCTTGGCGCCTCAGATTTCGCGGATGTGCTGGGTCACTGGAGGCATTACGGCTTCCGGCCCGGGCGATGCGTGGAGATCGGCTGCGGGTCAGGGCGAATGACGCAGCAACTCGCGCTCGCGTTCGCCTCGACCCTCGCCCTCGACGTTTCCGAACATCAAATCGCCAGGGCGCGAGAGCTGCTCGGCCCGTCCGCGGAACGGGTCGAGTTCGCCCTGGTCACAGAGCCCGTCATCCCCGCGCCTGACGACTCGTGCGACGCCATGTTCTCGTGCCACGTGTTTCAGCACCTCCCCGGCCAAGATGCGGTGGCGGCCTATCTGCGAGAGACTTATCGCGTCCTGCGGTCCGGTGCCTCGCTCTGCTTTCACCTCCCGGTGCCCGGGGCTCACCTCACCGGTCCTCAGTCGAACGTGTGGTACTGGGCCCGGAACGTGTACAAGACGCTCAAGCGCGCCGTCGGCATCGTCAACATGGCCGAGTACCACCGCTACCCGGCGTCGGCGATAATCTCCCTGCTAATGGGCCTGGGGTTTCGGGACGTGGAGCTTCGGGTATTCGCTATGTCCTCCAACGGGGACTACCACTCGTACTTCTTCGCACGCAAGCCCTGATCACGGGGCGCTCACACGCCGGCGAGCGCCTGGACTCTAGCCCGGAGGTAGGCGAGGTCGGACCGATTGCACAACAGGAGCTCCTGCGGGCGTACTCCCGTAGTTCGCACGAACCACACGACCTTCAGCGTCAATAGACCAAAGTAGACCAGGCTCGTGACGGCCACCGCGCCGCGGACTCCGTACGTCGGTACCACCAAGAGGTTCAGGCCGATCTTCACAACGACCGCGGTGACCGCCCCCCAAATGGTGATCGGGGGAAACCCACACCCAGCGAAATACGCATCGATGACCAGGTGGACGCCGAGCGCGGTCATTCCGGGGAGCAGGAGCATGAAGAGCACCCCAGCCTCCTGATACGACGGTCCATAGAGCAGCTGGACCAGCGAACGCCCGGCCAGGAGGAGTACCACCATGACTGCAGTGAGGAGAGTGGAGACCAGACGAGCGCTCCGGGCGACCTGGTGGATCGCCCGAACTCCGCGGTCTGCAGCGACGACCGCGAACAGGAGATTTCCAAGGATCGAGGGGATGTACCAAAGCCACTCGGCAAGATAAGTCGCCACGGAGACCTGCCCCACCGTGGCCGCCCCGAGCATCGGGCCGAGCATCCAGACATCTGCCCGTACCAGCAGGAGCGTGAGCGCGACGGTGACGAAGGCCCGGAGGCCCTGGGCCAGTCGCCCCCCCCAACCGATCCCGACCAAGGCCAAAGTCATGGGCTCGGGGGGTGACCGCCACCAGATCCAAACGCCGCTCACCAGGACACTGAGGAATGTGGCGGCGGCCCAACAGGCGACCACTCCTTCTAGGCGGAGGCCGACCTGGAGCACCAACAATCCCACGGCGGTGAAGTAAGCGAATCGCTGCGTGACGCTCGCGACATTCCATCCGGTGACGTGATGTCGGCCCAGGTTGATGCCGCCGAGCATCTGCGCGACCGCCTCGAGCGACAGTACGAGAGCGAACAGGAAAGCGAGCGTCTGCCGCCCCGCCGGCACGAGCCGGTGACCCCCAATGAGCAAGGCGGCGAGGAGTACCAACAAGATCACGAGGCCGTGCAGCAGCGCCCGGAGGAGCAGCACCCGCGGCGTAGCGCGAGGATCGGCGGCGGCGAGGACGTTGCCGTGGAATTGGCCGAGGGATGCAATGAACGCTCCAAGAGCGATCCCTGCGGCGAAGGTCGCGTAGTGCCCCTGCCCCGTCGGCCCCAAGCCGCGCGCGATCAAGACCCCAGTGACGATGGAGGCGAGCGATTGAAGCAGTTGACTAGCGAGGGTTTGAACGAATGCCGCCCCCACCTTCATATGCGGGCCCGTCTGATCAGGATGCCCTCGCTACACGGCGAGCCGAGAGGAGCGCAATCAGAAGAATGGGGTAGCAGGAGCCGGTGATCGCGGCGGTCAACATGTTCCACTGCCCCACTTGCGCATAGATCACCGCCACCGCTATCACTGCGAGCACGATCCCGCGGACCGCTTTCCAATCGCGGAGCCAGAGGAATCGCTGGTCGAGATAGCCGATCACGCACCCGTATAGTAGCGCGCCAAGCAGGGCCCCGAGCCAGCCGAAATTCATGAACAACTCCCCATAGAGGCCGACCCGCTGAGCCGCGAATTGCCCCATTTCCTGGGCTAGCACCGCCGAGTTGCTATGGGCGAAAATCGCTGCCTTATCCACGCCAACAGCGGCCCAGACAGGGTTAGGGAGGAGCGGCACCACGAGACCGCCCAGGGTACTCCCATGGAGGAGCGCGTGCGCGCCGCCCGAGTAATAGTCGAGCGTCCATCCCAGATCCCGGAACTCACCCAACGTACCGAAGAGGACCATCCCCATTGGCCCCAGCAAGAGGACAGACTGATCTTGCTGGCGCCACCAACCGAGCAGCGCCAGAATCGGGACCCCCACCATCACGCCGAGCGCGATGGAACGGATCGAGACTCGCCTACGCACCTGGTCCCAGAGCAACACAACCGCCCCCAAGGGGAGCGCAATCGAAAACCGATTCCCGTAGAGGCTCGCGCAGGCCAATCCCGAAGCCCCGATCACCCACACGACCCAATTTGCTCGCCGGGCACAAATCTGAGCTCCTGCAATCAGACCGACAACTATCCCGAGCATGGAGAGGCGGAGCCAAACACCGGCGATCGCGGGGAACTCGACACGGAGGGACTCGGGGTCACCTACTAGAATCGGGACATAGCCGATCTTCTTGATGCTCATGTATGTCCCCAACACGCAAGCAGCGAGCAGGGCACACGTAAGAACCCGCAGACGGCCCCAGTCCCAAACGTAACTCCATTTCTGAACAGTCCCCCAAGAGCCGAGGCGAATAATCGCGATGCAGCCGACCAAACTCGCCAGGGTGCACACCGCGACGAACAGCGCCGCACGCTCAATGAACACTCGGTACAGTGGAAAAAGCTGAATGGTAGCCCAGTAGCTCCCGGACCCTACGACAGTCATCAGGAATCCGAACACAACCGAGAGCATTGCGATGCGACTGAACCCGAACGGTGGACCAACCGCGTAGTACAGGAGCAGGATGTTCACTCCCCAAACCGCCGCCGCCCAAAACGCGACACTCCATGCGGGCCACACCTGGTCGAGCCAAGCTCCCCAACCGGCCGCAACGACCAAGAGACCAACCCACAGCGCAACCACCCCGTAGGCTACAGCCCGCCGGACGACCTGTTGTGTCGACCAGGCGACGTTAGCTGGAGGGAGTGACGTCACACCGCGCTCCTCGTGCGATGCTCCGGAACACCTGACGGCCCGTCCGATTCCAGGCGCTCCAGGATTTCCTTCATCAGTCTCCACCGGTCCGACCAGGTTTGCCGGAGGCCGAACGCCGCAAGTTCGGCCCTGCGTGTCGGAGTATCTCCGCGGATTGCCTCACCAACCATCTCGATGAACTGCGGTGCGCTTCGCGCCACGAGCACGAGGTGCTGTTGCTCCAGCACGTCCAGGTTCCTGGAGAATGCGGTACATACCGGAACGATCCCCGCCGCGAGTGCCTCGAACACTTTTGCAGGAACAATGTTCTCGGTGAGGGCGTTGGCCACGAACGGGACGAGACTCGCCGACACCCGGCGCAGGATTCCAGGAACCAATCGGCGATGGCGCGCCCCAAGAAAGTGAACGTTGGGCAGAGCCCTCACGGCTCGGTCGTTCACCCGAGATGGACCCACGATCACGATACTGACCTTTGGGAGGGCCAACGCGGTCGCCTCGAGTAGGGCAAGGTCCACCCAGGTATCCAAGACACCGACGAATCCCACCCGCGGCGTCGGAGTCGCTTCGACATCGGAGAACTCAGCCTCGGGAACCTCTGCCTCGAAATTCGAGGTGTCAATGGCGTTCCAGATCGCGAACGTACGCGGATTCCTGGAACGCCTCACTCGAGCGAGCTCCTCTGCGGCCGCGAACACCACAGACACTTTTCTGAGCATGTTGTGTTCCAGCCTCGTCACTGTGGGCCGGTGAGAGGTCCGGAACTCCCCAACTTCATCAGGCGTGTGGTACACGGAGATGGACTCACGCATGCGACCGATCGCGCACTCATAGAGCGGGTTATCCAGCCACAGGACGCGCCCACCCGTTGGCCTGTGGCTCGCCCACAGCAGTATCCACCAACGTTGGATTTCGAATTCGATCCTGAACAGCCAGGGGAACCGATGCCCCAAATGGAACAGCGGAAGGGGGGCAAGGACCCGGAGGTTGATCGACACCCGTCGCGGGCCGCGCGTCCACGCAAAGAGCCGCCGCCAGAGATCGGGATAGCGTATGACAGTGAACACGGACACCGGCCGTTCTACGAACAGCACAGGCTCGCCCTTCTGGATCTCGTTGCAGATCGGCTGCTGGACGATCCACAGGCCGTCCCACATGAGGCTGCAGAGGTAGATGTGCTCGCGCGCTTCCTGCGTCGTCATGTCGGCGCCCCAACGGCTATGTGCGCAGGCCCTGCCGCCACTCCAATTCGGCCGCATCCGGCTCCCGGCTTCCCGTAAGAATCCGGACGACGGTCGACGCCACGTTCGTGGCGAGATACTCGGGCGGGGGGCTCCACGCGCCGCCGCCGCGCGCCAGAACGAAACGTACCGCGCGGCCGATCGCCTCCGGGTCGGTGCCGGCGAGCACATTGGAGCCACATTCGATCGTCTCCGGACGCTCCGTCACTTCGCGGATGGTCACGTTCGGGACCCCGAACAGGCATGTCTCCTCCTGCACGGTCCCGCTGTCCGACAGCACGCACTTTGCCGCCTTCTCCAACCGGATGAAGTCGAACAATCCGAGCGGAGGCAGAAACCGCAGCCCTGCCCGGTCGAGGTCGATGCCGAACCGTTCCACCCTCGACTTCGTGCGCGGGTGGAGTGAACAGACGACGGGCTGGCCGAATTCGCCGTGCAACTGGCTGAAGGCGTCCACGAGTGCTCGAAGCCGATCCTCGCGATCAACGTTTTCCGAGCGATGCATCGTCACCAGGAAAAACTGCCCCTCCACGACTCCCAGCTCCTCGAGCACCCGGCTCTGCGCGATGGCGTGCTGATGATGGGTCAGAACTTCCCGGATCGGATTGCCGGTGACGAACACCCGCTCCGCCGGTATCCCCTCTCGAAGCAGATTCGCCCGGCTCCGTTCGGTGTACGGCAAGAGGACGCTGCTGGAGTGATCGATGACGCGGCGATTGACCTCCTCCGGCACCCGATCATCGAAGCATCGGTTGCCGGCCTCCATATGATAGACTGGAATCCCCAGCCGCCGCGCCACGATCGCGACGAGCCCGCTGTTGGTGTCCCCCAGTACAAGCAGCCGTTCCGGCCGACGCTCCAGCAGCACCGGTTCGATCTTCGTCAGGATTTCCCCGATCTGGGCCCCGAAACTCGATTGCCGCACCCCGAGCCGCACATCGGGGGCGCGCACCCCGAGCTCCCGAAAAAAGACGCCGCTCAGACGATCGTCGTAGTTCTGCCCGGTATCCACGAGCACGTGGTCCTCGTGTTGGTCCAGGACGGCAATCACCAGGCTGAGCCGAATGATCTCCGGTCTCGTCCCCAACACGGTCATGATCTTCATCGCAGCAATTCGACCCGCTCGTGTGCGACGTCTTCCAGCATGAGGCGCCGGGCCTGCAGCAAGGCTTTGGCCTGCTCGAAGCTCATCGGGTCGTCCGCGGAACTGTATTCGCGCTCGAGGCCTCCGGTCTCGACCTCCACCCGGCGCACTTCGGGGAGCAAGGGCTGAATCGCGAGGTAATCACCGCGTGGAACCGTGCGGTGCGCCTCCTCTTCACTCACGAGAATCTCATGGACCTTCTCGCCCGGCCGAATGCCCGTCACGACCTGGTCGATCCGTCGATCGCCGATCAGCGCCGTGGCGAGGTCCACGACCCGCGCCGACGCTACCCGCGGGATGTAGGTCTCGCCGGGGACCGCGTCCCGGATCGCGGTGAACACCGTGTCCGCAGCCTCGTCGAGACTGAGGAGGAACCGAGTCATGTCTCGCGTGGTGAGGGTGACGGGGCCGCCCTGGCGGATCTGCTCGTGGAACAGGGGAATCACGGAGCCACGAGAAGCCAACACATTGCCATAGCGCACACATACGAACCGGGTCGTGGGACAGCGCATGTTGCCCTGGACGAAGATGCGCTCCTGGAGCGCCTTCGTCATGCCCATGGCGTTCACCGGCTTGCACGCCTTGTCGGTGGATACGCCGACCACGACTTGCACCGGCAGTCGCAACTCCTGAATGGCGCGCACCAGATTCTCGGCGCCGCCGACATTGGTTTGAACCGCTTCGAATGGGAAATACTCGCACGTGGGAACCTGCTTCAAGGCGGCAGTATTGATGACCACATCCACGTCTTGCAGCGCCGTTGCCACGCTGTGGAAGTCCCGCACATCGCCGATGCGGAATTGGAGCATGCGCTGGAAGTTGCGGTAGATGATTTCGTCGGTGGCCGCAACAGCGTGCTCGTACTCCACCCGCATGTAGTGCTGCTTGGCTTCATCGCGCGAAAAGACGATCACCCGCTCCGGAGGCCCTTCCGAGCCGCTCAGCAGTCGGCGCACCAGCACCTGGCCGAGCGACCCTGTGCCACCCGTGATCAGAATCCGCTTTCCTTCAAGAGACTTCATGCGTGTCCACCCATGTCGCGTAAGGGGTCGGGTCGTCGGCCAGCTGCCGGATGAGTACATCCCACGACGGGCACTGGTACCCCGTCGCCTGCGCCCAGCGGCTTCCGTCGAGACTACGGTCGGAGACGACGCCTTCGTCCGGCTCAATGTCGATATCGAGGTGCAGCCCGTCGCGGAGCTGGAGCAGCAGATCGTACTTTGAGATGCGGCCGCTCGAGAGATGGTACAGCCCGCGCACATCCGGGTGCCGCTCGATCAGATCGGCCACGACCTCGGCCAGGTGGTTGGACGTTACCCCGGACCACCAGACCCGCCGGAACCCCTTCACCTTTCCATGGTTCCGAGCCAAGAGCCATTCAAGCAGCGACTCATGATGCTGCAGCTCCCGGCCGATGAAGGAGGTCCTCAACGTCAGCGCATTCTCATGAGCAACCTCGCCCAGGTGCTTCGTTTTTCCATAGAGATCCGTGGCGTCCGCCTCGTCCGCCTCAGTGTACCGCCCGCGCTTTCCACTGAAGACGCAGTCTGTACTGAAATGGATGACCCGGCCACCCCACTCCTGGGCCACCGCGGCGATGCGATGGGGCAGCAAGGCGTTGATCGTGATGCTCGTGATGACCTCCTGCGCCTCAGCACGTTGCTTAATCGCGCCGATGGCGTTGACGATCACCGCGGGGCGCATGTCTCGCAGGAGCTTGTCGACGGAGTTCAGATCCGACGCGTCAACCGAGTCAAGCACCCGTGGGGACTGCAGCAGGGACACGGCACGCCAGGCCGCATCGGTGCGTCGCGAGCGGATCGTACACCACGTGTCGTTGTAGCGGTCGCCGAGGACCTGGAACATCTTGTGGCCGAGCATCCCACCGCCACCCAGCACCAGGATCTTCCCGACCCGATCGACGCCGCTAGGCACGGGCCGCCTCCTCTGAAGACTCCGAGGTTTCGAACGAGCAGGGAATCTACGCGGGGCTATTGCGTCGCGGCAAGCTCAGCCAGGGAACACGGGAGAATGCCAGCAACATGATCGTACCGTGGACACGTCGCTCGATCCGCTATTGCTCCGGCACTGCAGCCCTGGACCGCGCTAACGCGTCGCGATAGACCCGGACGATCGCGCGGGCTGCCTCCGGGAGCGACAGTCGAGCCGGCAGGTAGCTCGTCCGCTCTCTGGCCGGACGTCTTAGAACGTCACGCAAGGCCACGGAAAGCGCCGATGGCTGGGCATCGGCACACACAATCCCTTCCGGCGAGTCTGCGAACAGTTGCGTGTCGCCCACCGAGACCGAGACGACTGGAATGCCGCAGGAAAGCGCTTCCTTAGTGGCCGTTGGTCCGCCCTCAAACATCGAAGTCACGATCATGACGTCAGCGGCGGCGTAGTACCAGGGCATCTCATCGGCTGGACGGTCGTTGACTACCCACAAGCGAGCCTTCGGTATCCACTCATTCAACTGAGCAACCGCCTTCTCCGCGAGCCATACGCGTTTCCTCGGCTCCCACGCGCTGTGAGGAAAAATTATCACCACAGCATCCTCGGGCACCCCCAAGCGGTCGCGCGCTTCTTTGCGTGGCAACGGTCGAAACAGCGAGGGATCCACGGCATCCCGGACCACCTCGGTCTTTGCGCGGAGAGCTCTGGTCCAGAGCCGCTCCCGCAAAGTGTGGGAGACTGCGATGCAGCGAGTGCTACGCCACGCAGTGTGTTGCGACACCAGGATCCCCAATCGGCTCTTCCAGGTGAGGCGCCCTGACGCACTGGGCGTACCCGTCAAGTCGTCCCCGTTGAACGTCGTGACAATCGGAACGGACGTGCGGGGAACCGCGAGCCCACTGTAGCCGAAATGCACGTGGATGACATCCGGAGCGACGACGCGGATCGCTTCCGCCACCCGGCGCCGAGAACGGAGGTATCGCCCCGGGCCCCCAACACCGAGCTCGACGAGCTCAACACGATGCCCTAGTTGTCGCAGCGCTGCTGCTAACCGGGGCACAACCAACCCTCGCAGCGGAAAAGCACTGGAAGGATGCATGCTGGTGACGAACAGGATGGTAAGTCGAGTGGCGTCTCGACCGTGAGTCACGGCATGATCACGCTGGCGATGGAAAGGTGCATGGGCCCACCATTGTCCTGGCGAATGAAGACCACGTGGTCGTCGACCAGAGAAGCATAATACAGGTTGGAGGATTGTCCTCCAAGCACCTCCCCCTCAACCTGCCAGTGAGTGCGATCCGTGCTGACCGCGCTCCAAACGGCGTCCCGGCCATCGGGACTCCCGCGGTCGGTCGCCGTGAACAGCATCCGCAACAGCCCCGGCGCAAATTCGCGAATGGTCGGGCTGTACACCGACCCCTGCCACCCAGACGGCATGTCGCGCGTCGTGAGCACGGGACCGATGTACGTCCAATGAAGCTGGTCCGCAGACCGCCACTCCGTGATCTCCCACTTGGTCGTCTCGGGCGGCGTGATGTGCTCGAACGACCCCGCGATCATCCGCCACTCACCGCTCGGCAGGCGATCTACCACCATCCCTTCCCCGACCGGCCAGGGTGGCCACGACGGGTCCGTCCCACCGTTGCTGAGGCGAATGCCCGACTCCTTGGTCCACGTCCGACCATCACTCGAGACGGCCGAAAACACTTGCCATCCGTAACAGGTGTTGCTGCCAGCAGCGTAGAGCATGCGCCATCCCGCGCTGTCGGACCTGGGCAGAACAACCGTGTTCTCGATTCCCTGTCCCTCCGGGCTGCAGATGTTGTCGTCGTGCCGCACGGCAATGCCGTCGTAGCGGAATTGGTTGCCGCCGAGCCAAATCAGACGGTGGAGGTCGCCGCGTGTGGAACCGCTCGAATCCGGGTCGCCGGAGTAGACGGTGTAATACACCTCCAGGTCACCGCGCTCGTTGCGACGGGCGGACGGCGCCCAGGTGTTGCCGGGTTGCCCCGGCAGCGTGTCGGCGACGGCGAATTCTCCGAGCGGCGCGCTCGCCACAGGGGCCGCGGCAATGGTCACCGCCACCCGAGCCTGCGCGGCGCCAAGCGCGAAGGTGAGGGTGTCGATCCCGGAGCGTTGGATGCGGACATCGCTGCAGTGGGCGCCGCTCGCCGTTCCGTTGATGCTTCCGGCGAGCGCAGGATCTTCAAGCATCACAAAGCCGTTGCCGTCGAACACCTGACATTCCAGTGGCAGCGGTGCCCCGACCGGCAGCGTCACAATCGGCTTTCCGAAAGTGACCGACGCCGTCAACCTCGCCGGAATTTGCTCCACCGCCAGAACGACGCGGCCGGGCATCCCGGCTACGGCGAAGTTGGCGTCGGTCAGCCCGTTGCGTCTCGCGAGTACCGCGGTCGAATCGGTGAGCTGGGCGACGCTCGTGTCCGTCACTCGAAGCCCCACCACGCCCCCCTCGACCGGAGAGCCGAGGGAATCCAGCGCCCGCGCCGCGATCGTCTGGGTCTGACCCAAGGCATCGAAGCGCAGTGTGTCGCTCGCCAGCTGCACGCGCACCGGCCGCTGAGAGACACGCACGCTCACCAACGCCGTATCCGCTCCATTCGCCGCCCTCAGGGTGGCGGCCCCATTCCCAGTCGCCCGGACATTGCCGTTCGCATCAACGGCAGCGACCGCGGCGTCCCCGGATGCATACGAATTGACGGCGTTCGCGACCGGTGACCCCAGCCGGTCGCGGGCCACCGCGTTCATCGCCTGGACCGCCTGTAGCGCTTCGAAGTGCAGCGTGTCACTTCCCACCGTGATCGCCGCGACGCGCTGCGAGACCAGGACCTGGAGTGTCGCCTCGACTCCGGCACCGGAGCGCGCCAGAACGGTGGTTTCCCCGTTCCCATGGGCCGTGACCAATCCCGTGCCGTCGATCCCCGCGACGGCGGTATCGGACGATGCGAACGTGACCGCCTGCCCCGTGATCGGCGCGCCGAGGCTGTCGGCCGCCACGACCGTCGCTCGCACGGTGTCTCGGAGCGCATTGAAGCGCGGCGCGGCGACTGTGAAACCCACTGTCGCGGGGACCTGGGCGACCGCAAGCACCATGCGCCCCGCGAGCCCAGCCACCGTGAACGTGGCCTCCGTGACACCGTTCCCACGCGCGCGGAGAGCCGCGGAATCAATCGGCTCGGCAACGGCGGGGTCGGTGACCCGCAGACCGACGACGCCCGCCGCATTCAGGGGCGACCCGAGAGAGTCGAGGGCTACCGCCGTGAAGGCCCGGCTCTGGCCCAGCGCATTGAAACGGACCGTATCGCCCGAGACCTGGAGGCGGACCGGACGTTGCGTCACACGCACCGTAACGGACGCCGTCTCCCCGCTCTGCGTGACGGTGATGACGGTGGCGCCGTTGCCGAGCGCGCGAACGTTGCCGCTCGCGTCTACAGTCGCGACCGCGCTGTCCGCCGTGGCGTACGCCATGACCGCACCGGGGACGGGCGTGCCCAGGCGATCGCGCGCGACGGCCTGTACGGGCAGCATGGCCTGCAGCGCATCGAACTGGAGGGAGTCCCGGCCGACTGTCACCCGCGCCACCGACTGGGTGACGTTGACCGGCGCCGCCGTCACCACACCCGAAGCGGAACGCGCCGTCACGATCGCCGCCCCGTTGCCTCGAGCCGTCAGCAGCCCCGCCGAGTCGACCGTCACGACCGCCGGGTCCGTCGAAGTAAACGTGATGTGCGGGCTCACCACCGGGACGCCGAGGCTGTCGAGAATGACGAGGGCCGCGCGCGTCGTATCGTCCAGGGCGTTGAAGTGAAAGTCCGGGACGCCGAACGACAGGCTCGCGGTCCGCTGCTGCACCAGCGCGATCACCTCGTGACTGACGCCCCCCACCTGCACCACCACCTCCGCCACGCCGTTCCCTTGGCTCTGGATCAAGAACGGGTCCTGGGACCCGATGTCCACCACACCCGGCGTTTTCGGCGTGATGCTAGGGAGAGAATCCAGCACCGGCAAGCCCTGGTCGTCGGTCAGCGTGACGGCGAGGAGCTGCCCCTGTCCGATCGAATGGAACCGCAGCGTGTCGTGATCGACCGCGATGGATTGGACGACCTGGATCGCATGCACCAACGCGGTATCGGTAACGCCGCCCACGCTGGCGAGGACGGGCGCGTAGCCGCGTCTCCGGGCCAGGACGTTACCGCCCGAATCCACCACGGCCAACGCGGTATCGAGCGAAGCGAACCGCAGCCCCGCCGGCACAAACCGGTTCCCGAACGAATCCGTCGCTTCCGCCCGCACCCGGCCGGCCACACCCACACGAACCTGCGTCGTGTCCACTTGAAACTTGAGGGACGCGACCTCGACCGGGATGGCGACCGCCGCGACTGCGGCTCGGGCCTTGTGCGGGCCGACCTGTACTTCGGCCTCGAGATTCTGCACTTCACTCGCCTTGGTGCCGAGCACCCAGGACGCGTGGAAGGTGCCATCCTCGGCCGTCACGCCGTCGGCTTGCTCCACCCGGCCGTGCCCCGTGACGACGCTCCACCGGACCGTCGCACCCAGGATCGGACGGCCGTCGCCGTCCATGGCTCGAAACACGACCGGCGCGCCGAGCACCCGACCGGGCGCACCAGCCAGCTGGGAATCGGGACCGACACCAACCCGCGCGACAACAAGCGTACCCCGGGGGCCCACTGGGTCCCCGAGGCACGCTGCGAGCGAGAGGCTCAAGCCGATGCCGACTAGCGCAAGGCGCGACTGACTGCTCATGGGGGGGGTTAAAGCACAAACCGGGCCAGCATGCGTGCGCTATGAAACAGGCCATAAAGTGATGCAGGACTTGCTGTTACTATTCTGCCGCTGTCAGGATTCTAGGCACTACCAGAGGGGGTCAGGCGGGATTCTGCAAGAGTGCCTCGCGAAGCCACTGCTCCAACACGTAAAGGCTCATAACCTGGCGGCTGCGTGGGAGTTGCCGATCGCGAGCCTCGACCAGCAGCGCCCGCACTCCGTCGGCGGATAGGTAGTCGGGAATGCAGGACCCCGGGCCCAGGAGAAACTGCTCCGCCTCCCGTGCTTGCCACGCGCGGAACCAGGCATCGAGCGGCGTAGAGAAACCCAGCTTGCGTCCCAGCCGCGCCTGCCAGCCAGTTATCGCCGGCCGCAGCGCCGGCGGGAGCAGGGTCTGCACCGCTCGCCGGTACAGCCACTTCCTCTCCCCGAGCCGGGAGATCTTGTACGCGCTCGGCATCCGCTCGACCAACGCGAGAAACTCGAGGTCGAGAAACGGCACCCGCAGCTCGACCGACGACGCCATGGACATGTGGTCGGCCACGATCAGCAGGTCGTCGGCAAGGGACAGCCGGGCGTCCACCAGCAAGAGCCGGTTGAGAGAATCCCCCGCGTCGCCACCGTTCTCCTGGCCGACCAGCCAGCGGCCCACCGGCGCCGCCAGCACATCGGGCACCGACGGATTTCGGGCGAGGGCGCACGCTTCGTCGAGACCGAAGACCGCGAGCGTTTCCGCGAACCGGCGGGCCTCTCCATCGGCTCGCCCGATTCGACGCAGGCGCGCCACGCGGTCGCTCGAGAGCAATCGCTCCGGCAAGGTGTCCAGCAGCGGGCGCACGAAATGCGCCAACCGGTGGTGCCGCTCCGCCGCGTGGCGCGGGTAGCCGCCGAGCGGCTCGTCCGCGCCCTGCCCGGTCAGGACCACCTTGCGGCTCAGCCGGACCGTCCGGCACAGAATCCCGACCATGAGGGCGCTGGAATTCGCAATCGGCTCGGCCAGGGAGGCGACCTGCTGCGGCCAGGCGGCGAGGTAGTCGCTCTCGGCGATCGGCACTTCGGTGAGTGGGACGCCGAGGACGGCGGCCGCCCGGCGCGCATTGGACAGCTCATCGAGACGAGGATTGTCCCTGAACCCGACCGCGAACGCCGCCGGGGGTTCGGGCAGCGCGTCCCGCATCTCCCGCGTGACCACGGTCGAATCCACCCCCCCTGACAGCAAGGATCCTACCGGCACGTCCGACATCAGCTGGCGCCGGATCGCGGTGCTGAGCCCGGCGCGCAGCGCCTCCGCCCATTCGTCTGTGGACCGCGGTAGCGCGGTCGGAGCGAACCGTGTCGGAAACGCAGTGAACGTCGGTGCGGTCGGCAGAGCGGTGAGCGAAAGGCGGCAGAGGTGCCCGGGCGGCACCTTCCACGCGTTCCGAAAGAACGTGCCCGGGGAAGGAACGAAGCGGTACACGAGGTACTCGCCGAACGCGTCCGCCCGGAGGTCGGAATCCAGCAGGCCGCAGGTGCGCGCGGCCGCGAGCTCGCTCGCGAACCACCAGGTACGCTCGGTGACGCCGACGTAGAGCGGCTTGACCCCCACCGGATCCCGCGCCAGCCACAGCGATGGTGCCTCCGCGCGCATGTCGAGCAGCCCGAAGGCGTACATCCCGTTCACGCGCTCGAGGACGCCGGGTCCCCATTCCTCCCACCCGTGCACCAGCACTTCCGTATCGGCCCGGGTGCGGAAGTGGTGCCCGAGACGCTCGAGCTCGCGCCGCAAGTCGAGATGGTTGTACAGCTCGCCGTTGAGGACGACCCAGACGCGGCCGTCCTCGTTGCTCATCGGCTGCGCGCCGCCGGCGACGTCCACGATGCTGAGGCGGCGGTGGCCGAGCGCCACGGAGCGGCCTCGCGCGAAGTGGAATCCCGAGCCGTCGGGCCCCCGATGGGCCAGGGCCTCCGTCAGGGCCGCGACGAGAGGGCCAACGTCGCGCCCGGTGTCGGGGCTGGCCGCTCCTGCTATCCCGCACATGGAGCGATCCTATGCCGAAGCGGAATTGTGTGCGATGGAGGCCTCCTGATTCTCCAGAATGTAACGCCGGAGAGACTGGTCGGGGCGGCCTGAGCCCTCAGTGCGACCGAAGCACGGCCACCAAGCGGGCGTACAAGGCGCGGTGCTGGGACTCGCGGCTTCGGGCCAGTCGGATCAGGCTCCCGGAGGCGTCGTAGATCGCAATCGGCCTCCCCCGGATGTCCGCGGCGTTTTCGAGTGCAGCGAGATAGGGCGCCAGGCGATCGGCGAACCGCCTGTCGGTGAACATCCGGTCGTCGAACTCCAGCTCGAGCCCCATGCCATCGGCCCGCGCCCGACCGATGGCGGAGTCGAGCCGCGTCACCGGGAGCTCCGGATGAAAGAAGTAATTCGGCTGAAGCCAGACTTGATCGAAGCCGAGCCCACGCCACTGCGAGATGCCGGGGGCCTCGAAAGAGGGAATCCAAAGCAAGCGGCGACCACGTCCATGCACGATCGCCGCAGCTTGCTGCACGAGAAGCGTGTCGTCGGGCAGCACCCCCTCGTTCAGCCAGTAATACCCGGTGAGTCTGAGATGCGACCAGCGGGCGGTCACGAAACGACGCTCGACCTCGTCTACGTAGGCCGCAATCGCATGGCGAGGTCCGTTGCTATCCGCCAAGGAAAACGCCTCATGGCCCACCCACGTGGTGTCGGGCGTGCGCGCAGGATACGGAATCATCACGACGACCTGAAGCTCTCCCCCTCCTGGCTCCGGCCCCAGCTGCATCGCGATCACCGCGTGTGCGGAGTCCAGGCCGGCGAGCGGCCCCCGCGGCGCAAACACCGAGTCGAGATACGCATTCCAATCCTGCCCCCGAGCAAGCGGCCCTCCGGGCCAGGGATAGTAGTTGCGACCGGAGGTCGCCTGGAGCTCGAGCAGCACGGCCCCCTGACACAGCCAGGCCACGGGGCGGCCGGCCGTGTCCACCACGGCGACCAGGGCTACGAGGTCCGCGATCGAGTAGTGGCGGCGGCCGGCCCCGCCGGCGTACAGCAGGATGGAACAGCGGGCACCAGGCACGGAATCAGCAGGCGGGCTCGAGCCTCGGAGCGGAAGTGGAGCGAACGCGAGACCGATCGTCAAGGCGGCCAGCGAGGGAACGGTCAAGTGGTGCGGCGGCTCTTCATGAACTCCTGCGCAACCACCTTGAGGAACCTCATGTCGTCGACGAAGTAGCGCTTCCACATGCGCCGCGGCTCCTGCGCGAAACGCCACAGCCACTCGAACCCGAGCGCCTGCACCCAGCGAGGCGCTCGGCGCGTGACCCCCGCAATGATGTCGAAGGTGCCGCCGACCCCCATCACAAAGGGAACGTTCAGTCGCTGCACATATCGCTGCATGAAATACTCTTTCTTGGGTGAGCTCATGGCGACGAACAGAATGTGTGGGCTGGCACGACGGATGGAGTCAACGACGCTCGCTTCCTCGGCCGCTGCCCAATATCCGTCCCGGCTCCCCGCGATCTGCAGCTCCGGATACCGGCGCCGGTATCGATCCGTCACCCGCGCGACCACATCCGCCCGCGCGCCGAGAAAATACACGCGCCATCCCTGCCTGGCCGAGCGCGCAACCAACGCTTCCATGAGGTCGACGCCGGTCACCCGTGCCCGCACCGGCTGTCGCAACAGTCGTGACGCCCACACGACAGGTTGTCCATCCACGCTGATGAGGTCGCACTGCTCCACGACCTGCCGCAGCTGCGGATCGGATCGGACCTTGAGCAGCTTGTCCACGTTGATGGACATCTGGAAGTGCGGCCGGCCGCTCTGGACGAATCGTTCGACCTGCTCCAGCGTTTCGTCGAACGAGAGATTGTCCATCGGGCAGTCCATCAGCCGCACGCGGACCAATCAGCGTCCCTGGGACTTGCCGTCCCCGGTGCTCAACCCAGCCTTCAATGCGCGCCGCGCATCTGCAATACGACCCACACCGTCCGCAAGAGAATCCCAAGGTCGCGGAGCAGCGACCACTCCCGGATGTAGTGGGCCTCGAGGGCAACCACCCGCTCGAAGTCGGTGATCTGGTTGCGACCCGCCACCTGCCACGGACCGGTGATGCCCGGCTTGACATCGAACCGCCCGTAGTGGTGCGCCTCGTACAATTCCACCTCGGAGGGAAGCGGCGGGCGCGGGCCGACGAGCGACATTTCCCCCCGGAGCACATTGACGAGCTGGGGAAGCTCGTCCAGGCTCGTCCGCCGCAGCCAGCGTCCCAGCCGGGTCATCCGGGGATCGCGCGGCACTTTGAAGAGCCGCTGATCGTGATAGACACTCTGGGAGAGCAGCTCGTCGCGCCGGCCTTCAGCCCCGTCCACCATCGTCCGGAACTTGATGATCCGAAACAGCCGCCCGCCCTGCCCCACGCGGTCTTGGGTGAAGAACACCGGGCCGAGCGAATCGAGTTTCACCAAGATCGCCACGAGCGCGTAGACCGGACTCAGTAGAAGCAGTCCCGCGACCGCCCCGGCGAGATCCATCGCACGCTTCACGGCGAGCTGCTGACTCCGGAGGGTCAAGGCCGTCAGCATCACGAGCGGCTGGCCCTCCCGCCACACCACCGACGGCTGCACACCGGCCACTTCCACCGCCCGCGGAACGGCCACCAGCTGGCACCCCGCCGCGAGCGCCCCGTTGGCCACCGCGGCGAAATCCGAGTCGCTCAGCTGCCCGCAAACCACCACCACTTCAGCACCCGAAGCCCCGAGCAGGGTCGGAAATTCCTTCATGCCGCCCAGTGCCCCCGGCCCTGGGAAGGGGTCTGCATCGACATACCCTACCGCACGATAGTTCTTCCTCGTGGCGAACAAGTGCGTTTCCATGGTGCGCCGGCATTCCTGCGCCGGCCCAACGAGCAGGGCTTCCGCAGCCCGGCCGGCCGCCGGTCGCACATGCGCGATCACCCAATCGATGCCCGAGCGCTCCACCAGCAACCCCAACCACACCAGCACGACCGTCAACGCGTACTCGAGCAAGACCGGGGGCAGCCCGCGCGTCCAGATCATCATCCATAGCGGCAGTGCCGTCGCGAGGGCGCACGCGGCGAACAGCCGCCCCGGATCGCGCCGGCGATCCCCATCGCCGTAATTCCCGAGAATGAACAGCCCGAGCAACAGCGCCACCGCGAACTGCCACCCGCTCAGGTTGCCCAAGGGCACCAGGCTCCGCAGATGTGAGGCGGTCCATTCGCCCAGGACCGCCTGGTCCCGCACCGCGCGGATTAGCCCCCGCATGACCCAGAATGCCGCGAGATCCGCGACCACCAGCACCGCGATGCGGGTGAGATGGCGGGCGAGATGACGTCGCAGATTGGAGGGAGCCCGTCGCTGCAGGCCGAGGCGCACCCGAACCGGCTCTTCCAGCCTGAGGTGCATCTGCTCTTGTACGCGGGGGTCGACCGGCGCCCGGCGCGGCTTCTGCCGCCCGCCGCGCGCAGCGCCGGGATTCGCAACGGGATTCGCGCCTATCGTGGGATCAGGTTGGATGTCGCTGCGCGTGGGCTCCACGGTCCTTCTTTCTCCCGCAGATCCAGTCGTGGGGTGCGGCAACGGCACTTCCCGCCCCCCTGGGGAGCGGAAATATACCCACGCCTCCCGGGCCTCACTAGTCGCCAAGCCGCGGCTGTCCTGCAGGTTATGATCCGGGTACAATCCTATGGAAGCGCCCTGGGCTGATGCCAGCGCGCCACACCAGCCCTATTCCCGCGTCGCGTGCAGCGCCGAGTAGTACGGCAGCACCGTGACTAGCCCGCTGTCACGCAGGGCGGCGATCACCCGCAGCCGGGCCTCCAGCTCCGCCGGCGGCATGTCCCACGCATGCCACATGAAACTCACCCACTGGCTGTCCGCCGCCGCCCGCCGCACGCGCGCTTCGAGCTGCTCCACGCTGAACGCCTTCAGCGGCCAGCTGCTCGGCCCGTTGCGCCCCGTCGCGGGGACCCGCAGGACGGCCGGCTGCGCGTACGCCTCCGTCGAGCCGTACACACGACGCAGCAGCGCCCCGTAGGGACCCACCAGTTTTTTCTGCGAGTCGAACAGCGTCGGGCCCGCACGCCACGTCCCCGGCGGAATAAAGACGTGCGGATCGAAGCCGCGGCTCCGCAGCTCCTGCGCCGCCCCGACCGTCTCGAGATAGAACTCCCCAAACCCCGTCGGCGCCGCCCCGTGGGTGCGCGAGTGCGCTTCCACCAGATTCCCCGCCGCCACCATCGCCTGGAGCAACCGCTGGGTGCAATACCCATGACGATCGATGCGCTGCGACGGAACACCCATCGCGGCCGTCAATCCGAAGGCCCGCAGCATCCGAAACGCCACCGCATCCTTGCCGTTGCAATCGTCGATCCGCAGGCTCACGACCCCCGGCGTGCGCACGACGACGCTGCCCGAGGCCACCGGATCGGCGAACGAATCCGCCGGCATCGGCGTGTCGCTGAACAGGTCGAACCGCAGTCCCTCGCGGGAGACGCTCGGGGGGGGGGGGGGGGGCGGGGCCCGCGCGCGCGCGGGGGGGCGCGGCGGCGCGAGCGTGTCCGGCGTGGGACTGGGGTTCGTCGTTTTGAGCGACACGCCGTTGCCGGCGGTTTAGTTCGCCGATCCGGTGGCCTCGGGCAGCGTCGTCGTGCGCACGCCGGGGGTCGTGAGCCTGCGGATCGACGATTG
>JBGOUQ010000013.1:0-89330 GCA_041477065.1 Gemmatimonadota bacterium | reverse complement strand
CTGGGGTGGTTGTGCGGGGTCGTCGTGGCTTGGGGGGGCGGGGCGGTTATGTGCATCCTCACCCACCGTCTGGGGGTGCCTGGCACCGGGCCCCCCCCCTCCCCCCGCGCCCCCCCCCCCCCCCCCCCTCCTACACCGCCCTGCGCAACTGCCACGCCCAGCAACCCGAAGGCGAGCAGCACGCAAGCGATGGCGAGGTCGAGACTCCTCCGCATGCCAAGGATCAGCGCTAGCGTGCGGTCCCCGCGACGACGGTCTTCGTCGAACTGATACAGCTGCGTGAGCGGGTAGAGCCCCGCGAACAGCGGGCAGAAGGCGAGCAGGACGAGCGCGTGGCCGAGGTCGAGCGGACGGCCGGTCGCCGCCCAGGCCGCGTAGGGGGTGAGGGTGCCGAACCCCCACATGTTGATCACCCAATCCACGCCCGCCACCGCCTTGAACCGGAAGGGAGGAACCGAGTACAGCACCGACAAGGTGAAGCAGATCGCGTAGTCAATCTGGAAGGCCGGCGGCAAGGAGAACGCGAGGAGCTGGCCTCCGGCGAGCAGCGTGACGCTGAAGGCGAGGAGGTACCGGGGCAGCGGCGGCGGGGCGTTGAGGTATCCGATGTCGCCCTCGTCCTTGTCGAACACGCTGTTGATGGCAAGCGTCCCACCATTCAGAAACACCACCCACAGCACGAGCGCCCACACCGCCGTTCCCAGCGACACGCCGTGCGCGGCGCCAGTGATGCCGACGGCCAGGACGTACCCCAGCGCCGTATGCCCCGCCATGATCGGCCATTCGGCGGGACGCAAGTGCAGGACGTAGGAGAAAAGGTCGCCGGGGAGCAGGCGGTAGCCCCAGCGGCGCCAGGCGTTCAGCGCGCGCGCCTCGCTCACCACGACAGCCCGAGTGCCTGCGCCGCCAGCTGCAGCCCGGTGAGTGTGAGGTCGGGATGCACCGAGGCGATCTCCTTCGTGAGCGGTGCGATGAGCGGGGCGAGACCGCCGGTGGCGACCACGAGCGGCACGGTGCCCCCCGGCCACTCGGCCTTGATGCGGCGTACGAGCCCGTCCACGGCGTCCGCGGCGCCGAACAACACGCCGGCACGGATGCAGTCCTCGGTGCGTCGCCCGATCACGTGCTCGGGGGGCGTAAGCTCGGTGGCGGGGAGCTTGGCGGTGCGGGCGATCAGGGCATCCGCCGCGGTGCGCACGCCCGGCATGATCACGCCGCCGAGGAACCGGCCGTCACCGGTGATGCAGTCGAAGGTGGTGGCGGTGCCGAAGTCGACGACGATCGTGTCCCGGCCGAACAGTTTCGACGCCGCCAGGGTGTTGAGGATCCGATCCGCCCCGACGGTGAGGGGCTCGTCGACGTCCAACGTGATCGGCAGCGGCGAGCGCCCGTCCACGACGACCGGCCGGCGTCCCGACGCGCGTTCCACGGCCTCCACCACGGCTTGCGTCACGGGCGGCACGACCGACGCGACGATCGCCGCCCGGATTTCGGCGGGGGAGCGGCCGGCCTGGGTGAGGTAGGCGGTGATGGCGGCAGCCCATTCGTCGGGGGTGCGCACGGGCAGCGTCGTGAGGCGCCAATGCGTCTCGAGCTGGGCTCCGCGATACAGGCCGAGCTTGGTCTCGGTGTTGTTGATGTTCAAGGCGAGCAGCATGGGCGGGCTAAGATAGGGATGCGGGCGCGGCCCCGCCACGCCGCGACACCAGCGCTGCGAGCCAGACGGCGATCAGCGCCGCCAGGGCGAGCCCCAGCGCGCCCGCGACGGCGCCGTGCCGGCTCGCGACCGGGGCCCCACCCAGCGCCTTGAGCGGCGCGTTGTGGAGCGCGTGATAGAGCGCCGCGACGGTGAGCGAGCCGGACAGCACATAGAGGCACCCGGTGATGAACCCGCCGAGCGCGGTGCCGACGAAGCTCCACACCGGCGAGCCGTCGTAGCCGGGCTGGACCGCGTGCCACAATCCGAATACGATCGCGGCGAACACAATCGCCCCGAGTCCCGCCTCGGCGGGCGAGCCGATGAGCGCCCGGCGGAACGCGAGCTCCTCGGTGACGAGCAGCACCGCCGCGTCCACCACGACGAAGAAGGCGAGTGCCGAGAGGAACGGGCCGGCCGCCATCGTGGGTCGCAGAACCCCGACCATGGCCGCGACGGGGAGGAGGGCGGCCGCAGCGGCGACCCCGTACCAATGTCTCAGCGCACGCTGGCCGCCGCGGGCCAGCACGGCTCCCCAGCCCGCCGCCCCGGCGAGCAAGGCCACCACCGCCGACCAATCTCCCTGCCAGAGACCACGCGTGCGCAAGACGTTCCCGCCCACGAGGAGACCCACCGCGATGACGCACCCGACCAGCACTCCCCGCGTCGGCTCGGGAGCCGCGGCGCGTCCGGCCCGGTCCCAAGCCCACAGACCGAGCGAGCGTCTGGTGAGGAGCAAGACCGCGATCGAGACCAGCCCTGCGGTGAGCGGCACGAGGGTACCGCCCGCGACGGCAACGGCCGCGTCGGCGCGCGACAGGCTCCAGGCCAGCGCCACGAGCGCCGCCCCGAGCGCGAGGCGCGCCCGCCAGGCTGGATCAGGCGAGCTCGACATGCCCTTCGCGGACGCCAGCGGTGGCGACGCCGGTATCCACCAGCAGTGCGCCATCGGCACGCACGCCCGCCGCCCGGCCGAAGAGCGGCGCGCGCAGCTGACGGCCCCGCAGCCAGTCCCGCTCAGCGAACGCCGTGCACTCGGCGTCGGTGAGCCGCAGGCCGTGCGCGCCGAGGTTGGTGAGGGCCGGCACCAGGCGGTCCAGCAAGTCGAGCCGGCGCGTGCCCGGCACGAGCTCATCCAGCGCCACCGCGCGATCCGCCAGCTCGGCGGGGATCGCGTTCGCAACGTTCACCCCCACGCCCAGCGCGAGCCACTGCAGCGCCTCCCCCTGCCAACGCCCCTCGCACAGAATGCCTGCAAGCTTGCGCCCCCGCTCGCCGATCACGACGTCGTTCGGCCACTTGAGCCGCGCCAGCGGCCGCCGGGCGAGCTCGTCCACCACGTCCGCGAGCACCAGGCCCGCGCGAATCGAAAGGGCGCTCACGTCGGTTTGCGCCGGCCGGAACAGCATGCCCAGCCACACTCCGCCGGCCGGCGAGTGCCAGGTGCGGCCGTTCCGGCCTCGCCCCGCTGTCTGCTGCTCGGCGAGAACCATGGTGCCGGCAGGCGCCCCCTGGGCGGCTAGATCGTGGATCGCGTCGAGACAGGAGGTGAGCTGCTTGAAGACGCCGCACTGCGGCACGCCCCACCGCTGGGCGAGCCGCGCCGCGGGCAGGCCGTCCAACTCTAGCCGTGCCACAAGGCGTACACGAAGGTGAAGGCCCCGACTCCCCAGCAATAGGGCGCGAAGACGTGAAAGCGCCCTCGCCGCAACAGCGCGAGGAGGAATCGGATGGACCAGATACCCGCGGCGAACGCCAGTACGAAACTCACCGCCCACGGTATGGCCCCGACGGCGGCCACGTTCAGGACCGCGCGGCGACCCTCGAGTAGCGCCGCCCCGGCGATCACGGGGACGGCCAGGAGAAAGCTGAACTCCGCCGCCGCCGCAGGGGTAAGGCCGCCCCACAGCGCGGCCGCGACGGTCGCCCCGGACCGGGAAATGGCGGGCAGGATGGCGAAGGCCTGAGCCGCACCGATGCCCGCCGCTCCTCCCACGGTGGGAAAGACCCGGTCGCCGCGTGGCCCCCGCGTCCACCACAGGATGAACCCGGTGACGACGAACTGCGCGGCGAGCCAGATCAGCGAGTGGAACTGTTCCTCGATCTGACGGTGGAACAGCACGCCGACGACGCCCGCGGGGATCGTCGCCACGACGAGCAAGCCGGCGTAGCGGACACTCGGGCCGTCGCCGCGCAGGGCGCCGCTGGCGATCTCCCACAGCCGCCGCCCATACACGACGAGCACCGATCCGAGCGTGGCGACGTGCAGTGAGACCTCCACCGTCACGTCCGTGAAGTGCACGCCTGTCAGTGCCTCCACCAGCACGAGATGCCCGGAGCTCGAGATAGGGAGGAACTCCGTGAGCCCCTGCACCAGCCCGAGCACGATTCCCTGCCACAGATTCACGCCGGCCTCCCCAGGACGAGCGCCACGATTCCCACGATCATCGCGAGCTTGAGCGCCAAGCTGACCCGCCCGGTCCGCCCCCGGCGCAGCCACAGCGCCGCCAGGAGCACCACCAGCTGCGCCACGGCGGCGAACGCAAAATAGGCCGCCCGATACCCGGCGGCCCAGGGGAGGAGCAGGCTCCCCAGGACGAAGGTGTCCAACACCGCCACAGCCACGAGCGCGGCACGAGGGCGCCCCAGGCGGATCGGCAGGGTGCGGCGGCCGATGGCGCGGTCACCCGGCTCGTCCTCGATGTCCTTGACCAGCTCGCGTCCCAGGTGCAGCCAGGCGGCGAGGCCCCAGGGCACCACGCCCGCGGCCGGTCGCCCCACAGCGAGCGCGCCGTAGAACAGCGGCAGCCCGGCGACCGCCGCTACGGCGACGTTGCCCGGGAGACCGAGGGGCTTCAGGACCGGTGTGTAGATCGCCATCACGGCGAGCGCTAGCAGCCCGACCAACACCAGGGCGCCCCCGGCCAGGCCCGCGGCGGTGCACCCGGCCAGCACGCCGAGGAACACGCACAGCTCCGCCGTTCCGCGCCCGAGGCGGCCGGCGGCTAACGGCCGCTCTCCTCCGAGCCGGTTCACGCGGTCGGCCGGGATGTCCCGCAGATCGTTGAGGGTGTTCCCCGCGGCCCCGAACCCGGCCGCGGAAAGGGCGGCGAAGGCCAGGGCGTGGGGGATCGTGATGTCCCCGAGCGCAATCCACCCGCCGGCGAGAACGCCGGCTACGGCCACGACCAGGTTGTGGGCACGGACGAGCCGGAATACGTCAGACACCCAGGACGTCCTCGTACAGCCGCTCGTAGAGAGGCACGATCCGGTCGGCGGCGAACTCGAGGGCGCGGCGCGCCGCGCCGGTCCGCAGACGGGCGTGGAGCGCGTCATCACGCAAGACGCGGAGGGCGCGTTCGATCATGGCGTCGACATCCCCCAGGGAGGTGAGGAACCCCGTTTCTCCCTCGACTACCACTTCGGAGAGGCCACCCACGGCATTGGTGAGCACGGGCACGGCACACGCCATGGCTTCCAACGCGGCGAGTCCGAACGACTCGGTTTGCGAGGGAAGGAGGAACAGGTCGCTGCCGCGCAGGATATCCGCGACGTTGTCCACCTTGCCGAGGAAGCGCACATCCTGCCGCAGGCCGTGGTGGTCGACCTCCTGCTCGGCGGCGTCGCGCTCCGGCCCGTCCCCGACGAAAACGAGCGTCGCCGGCAACTCCCGGCGCACGCCGCCAAAGACGCGCACCACGTCCCGCACCCGCTTGACCGGCCGGAAATTGGAGACATGGACCAGCACCTTGTGGCCCCGCGGGGCCAGGGAGCTGCGACAGGTGCGGTCCGTGGGAGGGTGGTATTCGGCCGGCGAGATGAAATTCGGAATCACCTGGACGTCACAATCGCCGCACCCGAACGCGCGGTACGTCTCATCCCGCAGGAACTCCGACACCGCCGTCACCCGGTCGGACTGCTCGATGGAGAACTTGGTGATGCTGTAATACGAGGGGTCCTGCCCTACCAGCGTGATGTCGGTGCCATGCAGGGTGGTGACAATCTTGAGGTCGCGCTCGTGTTTCAGCATCTGCTTAGCCAGCCACGCCGTCGCGGCGTGGGGGATGGCGTAATGCACATGCATGAGGTCCAAGCGCTCCCGCATCGCGACCTCGTGCTGCTTCACCGCCAGCGCCAGAGCGTAGGGGGAGGACTGCTCGAACAGCGGGTATTCCGGCTGAGTGACCTCGTGGAAGGTCACCCGCTCGGCGTACCCGCGCAGCCGAAACGGGCTGGCGTAGGAGATGAAGTGCACCTCGTGCCCGCGCCGGGCGAGCTCGAGGCCGAGCTCGGTGGCGACGGCGCCGGAGCCGCCGTAGGTCGGGTAGCAGGTGATGCCGATCCTCATCGCCGTCAGCCGTCAGCCGTCAGCGTGGTCCACTTGTCTCGTATCATCGCGGCGAGCTCCTCGGGTGTCGACGTCGCGTCGAGTCGACAGACGGCGGCTGACGGCTGATGGCTGACGCCTGACAGCTGGTTCCGGAACCACGTCTCCTGCCGCTTGGCGTACTGCCGCGTGGCGAGCACGATCGCTTCGCGCACGGCACCCTCTGGGAGATTCCCTTGGATGACGGCGACCATCTCGCGATAGCCCACGCCGTCGAGCCCCGGCGCGTCGGGCGGCACGCCGCGGGCGAGCACACCCTCCACCTCCGCCCGGAGTCCCGCCGCGAGCATGCGGTCGACGCGCTCAGCGATGCGCCGGCGCAGGACCTCGCGAGGCAGCGTCAGGTGAATGTACCACGGGCGCATCACGCCCGTCTCGCGCGTCTCCCGCTGCCACCACGACAACGGTCGCCCTGTCAGCAGCGCCACCTCGACCGCCCGCGCCGCGCGCTGACGCCCACCTCCCGCGTAGCGGGGATCGAGCCGGCCGGCCCAGCGCGCGAGGGCTGAGGGGGCTAGACCCTGCGCCCAGGTTCGCAGCCGCTCCCGCCCCACCGGCTCGAGCGGAGGCTCACGAAACAGTCCCTCGGCCAGCGCCCGGACGTAGAACCCCGTACCCCCGACGACGAGCGGCAACCGCCCGGCGGCCCGGATCTCGGCGAGCCATCCGGCGGCGTCGCGCGCGAAGCGCCCTGCACTGTACCGCTCGCCCGGGTCGATCAGATCCAGGCCGCGGTGCGGTACGCGAGCCCGCGTCGCCGCGTCCGGCTTGGCGGTACCGATGTCGAGCCTGCGATAGACCTGCCGCGCGTCGGCGGAGATCACGATCAGCGGCGTGAGCGCGGCGAGGGCCGCCGCCACGCCGGTCTTGCCGACGCCCGTGGGCCCCACGAGGACGGGGGTGAGGAGCCGAGGATCGGGAATCGGATCAGCTCCTCCCGAAGCGGCGCTCGAGCTCGTCCTTGGGGAGTTGCACAATGGTCGGCCGGCCGTGTACGTCGTGCGCGGGCAGCGTGGCGCTGAGCAGGCTGACGAGCAGCTGGCGCGTTTCTTCGGGGTCGAGCTTGTGTCCGGCTTTGATGGCCGCACGGCACGCGAACGTCGCCGCGAAGCGCTCGAGCCGATTCTGCCACCCACCGAAACGGCCCCCGGCCAGATCGGCGACCAGCTCCTGGAGGCAGCGCGTGGCCTCGAAGCGCGGGTGTGGGTTCGGCGCGGTATGCACGACCACGGTGCGCCCCGAAAAGGGCTCGATCTCGAATCCGACGCGCTGCAGCAGCTCGCGGTGGGTGTCGATCGCATCCAGCTCGGCGGGCGAGAACTCGATGGTGAGGGGCAGCAACAGGCGCTGGGCCGGCGCGCCGTCGCCGCTGAGCTGGCGCATCACCTGCTCGTAGAGCACGCGCTCGTGCGCCGAATGCTGGTCCACGATGGCGACGCCACCATCCGTCTGGAACAGGATGTAGGTGTCGAACACCTGGAGCAGCGGAGGGGACAGCGGTCGGGTGCCGGCGGTCGGGGACCCGCCCGAGAAGAGCTCGAGCGGTACACCGCCCGGGATCTCCTCACGGAGTCCCACCCAGGCAGCTCCGACACCCGACTCTTGACCCCCCCCCCCCCCCGCTCCCCCTCCGACGCCGAGCGGCGCCGCGGCCGCGAGGGGAGCCAGCGCCGCCCGCACCGCCTCCTCGACCACCTTTTCGACGAAGAACTTGTCGCGAAAGCGCACTTCGAGTTTGGCGGGGTGCACGTTGACGTCCACCGCATCGCCCGGCAGGTCCAGGAACAAGACCAGCGACGGGCGGTCACCGGGGTGGATCGCGGAGCGATAGCCGGCCTCCGCCGCGCGGATAATGAACGGGTCGCGGATCGGGCGTCCCCGCACGAACACATACCCCTTGCGGCCGGCCGGCTTGGCCTGCGAGGGCCGCTGGGCGAACCCGCTCACCTCGAGCGGCCCTTCGCGATACGCGATCGGGAGCAGCGTGTCCGCGAGCGTGCGGCCCCACAGCGCGTGCACGCGGTCGATCGGTCGTGCGGCCGCCGGCACGTCGATGAGCGGCCGGCCGTCGCTCGAGAGCGTGAAGGCGACGTCCGGCCGCGTGAGCGCCAGCACGGTGAGCACCTCGGAAACGGCGCGCGTCTCAGTGGCCGCCGCCCGGAGGAATTTCCGCCGCGCGGGCGTGTTGAAGAACAGCCCCCGAACCGTCACCGTGGAACCGCGCTGCCGTACCGCATCCCCCACCGCTTCGCGTCGCCCCCCTGCCACGCGGACGCGTGTGCCCTGGACACCGTCGGCCGATGTTTCGAGCTCGAAGCGGGAGACGGACGCGATGGCAGGGAGCGCCTCACCGCGGAACCCGAAGCTCGCCACACCGATCAGGTCGGCCGCTTCGCGGATCTTGCTCGTGGCGTGGCGCTGCAAGGCGAGGACGGCGTCCTCGCGAGGCATGCCGCTCCCGTCGTCGCTCACGCGGATCAGGGTCTTGCCGCCGTCCTCGATTTCCACGCGGATCATTCGCGCGCCGGCGTCGAGCGCGTTCTCGGCCAACTCCTTGACCACCGAGGCCGGTCGCTCGACCACCTCCCCTGCCGCGATCTGGTCGGCGACGGGCCCGGGCAGCACAGCGATTGTCGCGCTCACAGTCGCACCACCTCCGTGGCCAGCACCCAGCCGTGCACCCCGTCCCCACGCCGCACCTCGAGCCAGCGGCCGTAGCGCGCTTCGACCACGAGTGCCGCGCCCGCATCTAGTCTCATCGCGGCGCTCGCCGCGCCGTACGGAGCGACTCGCACCGGCGTGGCCGCGCTCACGACGACCGCCAGTGGCAGCGCCCGATGCCGCCACTCGATCACGCCGAGCAGAGCTGCGGCGAGCGCCAGCGCACCGGGAATCGCGGCGAAGCTGATCCGCCGCCGCCTTCCCCAGAACACTATTGCCCACCCCAGCAGCCACAGCGCCGTGGCGACCAGCCAGCATTCTCCCGGGGTCGCCGGTCCCACCGCGAGCAGCGGCTCGCTGGGCACATCCGGCGCCGGCAGGAGGTCGCGCGCCCGCCGAATCCCGCGGTCCCGCGGCGCCAGCCGCGCCGCGAGGGTCCAGGCAGCGACCGCCTTGCCGTCCGCTCCCGCACGATAGAGGGTCGCCCCCAGGTTGTACCAGTGGGCCGCAACCCGCGGAGCCCCGGCCGCCCGCGCCGCGAAGGAGTCCGCCGCCGCCCGCAGCGCTCCCGCGTCGTAGAGGGCTTCGGCGCTCGGCGTCTGGGCCCGGGTGGTTGGTGCCAGCAGACATGCGAGCAGCAGGCCCAGCCCCACGGTGCCCCTCCTCCCCCTCCCGACCAGCGTGACCCGGCGCCCGGCACCGCGACGGCCCCCCCCCCCCCGCTCTCCCGGCTCCGCCCCGAGGACGCTCAACACCTGCGTCAGCTCCGCTGCGAGCTCGGCGGCGTCGCCCACGCCGTGCCGCCCGTAACGGGCAGAGCGCAGCCGGTCCCGCAGCCGCATGACGTGATCGGCAACGGCGCTTTCCACCCCCGCGGCGCGCAGTGCTCGCGCCAGCGCGTCTCCCTCACGCGCGAACGCGTCGGGGACGTGACTCGCCAACACCGTATGAAATTCCCACTCGAGTGCGCCCAGCGCCGACCGCGGCGGAGCGGACGACGTCGCACCCTCCCCGTCCGGAGATGGGAGCGCCGGACGGCGGCGGCGGCGGCGCCAGGCCAGCAGCGCGAGCGGTCCCAAGATCACCGCCAGCCACACGGGCGTCGGTACCGCCTCCACCACTTGATCCGCCCGGTTGACAGCGGCTTCCCGAAGCAGCGGCGGCAGGGCCCGCGCCGCGCGCGGCTCGGCACCTGGCGCCACCACCAGAGCACGGGGGGCAGCCCGCAGCACCGTGTAGGTTCCCCGGGCGAGGTCGAAATACGAATAGCGCACTTCGGGCAGAAGGAAGCTCCCCGCCGAATCCGGCACCACGAGGTAGCGGAACGTCCTGGTGCCTCCTACGAGCCCGTCCTGCGGCTCGATCTGCGTCACGGTCTGCGCCGGGTAGGCGCGGAATCCGGTCGGCCAGCGCAGGCCCGGCTCCGGCCAGAGGGCCACGTTGCCCACCCCGCCTACTGTGGCCGTGACTTCGATCGGCTCACTCACACGAGTTTCCGCGGGCTCGATGACGAGATCGAGCGCGATCCCGCGTCCCACGACCCCGGCGTCGTCGGGCGGGCGCGCCGCTGCCGGCAGCGGCAGCACGGTGATGACCGCGGAGTCCCCCAGGAGCGTGTAGCGCTCTTCGCGACTGAAAAACGAGAAGGTGACGGGCAACGCGTACTCCACCGACGCGGGCGGGATAGCCACGCGGCCGGGTCCGAGCGGGAACATCACCTGATGGGCCGCGAACAGGTCCATCCACTGGCCACGCACCAATCGGGTGGCGACGACCTCACTCGGCGCGGCCTGGGGGTAGGCCCACACGCCCCCGGGCGTCGGCAACGTGACGATCGGCGGCCGACGCAGGCGGGCCCGCAGCTGCCGGGGAAACCACGCCGCGACCACCACGTCCAGCTGCTGACCGGCGAGAACCGTTTCCGCCGGCACGACGACGGTGAGCGCGACCTGGTCGGTGCGACGGGGCGGCGGGGCGGCTTCGAGCAGCGCGCGCGCGATGGGCGACAGTCCCGATTCGACGCCGGCCGTCGCGCTATCCACGACGATCGTGATCTGATCGGTCGCGACCACGTCGCGACCCTGGCTGACTCGGACGGAGCCAATCGTCACCGTGCCGGCCCGCACGGCGCGCAACACCAGCTGGCGGCTGGTCGTGCGCAGCGGGCCGCCGGTTCCGGCGATCGACACCTCGGTGCGATCGCTCGAGCCGACGATGGCGAACCCGTTCAGCGGCGGCAGCGTGAGCGTGAGCGCTTCCGCCGAGCGCGTGCGCGCCTGCACCGTCAGCATCAGCTCCTCGCCGACCCGCAGCCGAGCGCGGTCCACCGCCGCCGTTACGATCGGTGCCGACCCTTGCAGCAGCAGGACGAGCAGGAGGGGGGCGCTCACCAGTCCTTCACTCTCGGTTCCATGGCCCGCCGAGTGCGCCCGCTCTTGTCTCTCCGCGTGCGCAGCTCCTCTTCGCCGATGGACCGGAGAATCTCTTCCGCCTGGGCTTGGGACAGCTGGCCCGCGCCGCCATTGGCTCCCTGGTCCTGTTGGTCCCCACCAGCGCCGCCCCCCCGCTGCGGCCGCCCCTCGCTCCCACCGCCGCCGCTCGGCGGCGTGTTGGAGGACGCCCCGCCTCCGCCCCCCCCCCGCCGGCGGATGGCCAGCTCGAGGTTCCATTTGGCGGGCAGGTGGTGAGGCTTGAGCAGCAGCGCCTCGCGGTAGGCCCGCTCGGCGTCGGCCAGGTGGGGATCGCGGTGTGCCGAATCGGCTGCCGCCGCCCGCAACTCGAGCAGGCCCAGATTGTACAGAGCGCGAAACCGCACGTCGGGATCGAGCGAGGCGGCAGCATGGGCGAGAGCGGCACGAGCCGACTCGAGGTCCCCCGCGGCGAGCGCCGCCGTGCCCGCGTTGAACCAGGCGGTGTCGCCCTGCCGCCGGGCAAGCTCCGCCAGGTAGGCCGCCTGCGCCCGCGCCATGTCACCCGCCGCCCACGCCTTCTCCGCTTCACGGCGCGGGTGGGATGGCGGTGGGGCGGTCGAGCGTTGCGCGCGCACCCCCCCCTCCACTCCGCCACCGAGCAGCAGCACGAGGCCGATGAGCGACGCGGTCCGGCGGGACAGCGTGACGCCCAACAGCAGCACGGCCGCCGCGAGCAGGGGTATCCAGCCGCGCGGGCGGCCCTGCGCCGTGTGCGACTCGCTCGAGCGGCTGCGCTTAAACGCCGCGACGAGGTCCCGGACCGCACCCGCTTGATCGGGGAGCTCGGCGGACACGATCGTGCCCTGCGCGGCGTCGGCCACCGCGCCGAGGATGTCGTCACGGCGCGCGGTCGCGATCACGCGCCCCGAGTCGTCCTGCTGCCACCCTTGCTGACCGCCGCGCTCGTCACGGACCGGGATGCGCGCCGGGGTGCGGCCGCCTTCCGCCACAAGGATGAGGTGCACGCCTTCGCGCCCGAGCCGTTCGGCGTGCGCGAGCACCTCCGGCAGAGAGTCGTGGGCCTCGCCGTCCGTGAACACGACGAGGACACGGTCGGCGAAGGCCGAGCCGGCGCCGAGCAGCTCGCGCCCCTGCTGCAACGCGGGGGCCAGCGACGTCCCGCCCGCGGAGACCACATCGGGATCGAGCGCATCCAGGTAGAGCGCGATCGCGGACGCATCCACCGACAACGGCGAGAGGATGAAGCTGGAGCCGGCGAAGGCGATGAGCCCGAGCCGGTCCCCGTCCAGATCCTGGGCGAGCCGCCGCGCCTCACGCCGCGCGCGGCCCAGTCGACTGGGAGTCGCGTCTTCGGCCAGCATCGACCGCGACAGGTCCACGGCGATCACCAGGTTCAAGCCGCGGGTCTCGGCGACGACGCGCTCCTCGCCCCATCGTGGTCCGGCGAGCGACACGGCCCCCAGAAACGCGGCGACGCTCAGCGCAGTGGGGCTCCAGCGGCCGGCTGCACGCGCGTCGCGCGCCGTGTCCTCCGACCAGGCTGCGGCGCGACGCACCCGCACCCGGCGCGCCCACGCCGCGGCGAACCACACCGCACCGCCGAGCAGCGGCGCCAACAGCAGGACGATCGGGGCGTCGAAGGTCATCTCAGGGCACCCGCACCGCGAGCGTCGCGGAAATCACGATCTCCAGGGCCAGCGCCAACAACCCGACCGAGAGCGGCCAGCGGTACCCCTCGTCGAACCGCCGGTACACCACGCGCTGCACGGTGCTCTTCTCCAATCGGTTGATCTCGTCGAAGATGTGCCGCAGCGACTCGGAGTCGATGGCGCGGAAATAGCGGCCGCCGGTCATCGAGGCCACATCGCCCAGCAGCTGCTCGTCGATCTCCACCGGCATCTTCTGATAGCGCAGCCCGTCCAATCCCTGCCCGATGGGCACCGGAGCCTCTCCCCGCGTCCCCACCCCGACGGCGTAGATCCGCATCCCGAACGCCGCCGCCGCCTGCGCGGCCGTGCGCGGATCCACCGTGCCCCGGTTGTTCTCGCCGTCGGTGAGCAGCACGATCACCCGGCTCTTGCCCGGTGCGCGCCGCAGCCGGTTGGCCGCCGTGGCGATCGCCGTGCCGATGGCCGTCCCGTCCTCGACCTCGCCCACGTGCACGTCCTGTAGTGCCTGCTCCAGCACGGCGTAGTCGGTGGTGATCGGCACCTTGGTCAGGGCTTGCGCGGCGAAAATCACGAGGCCCATGCGGTCCGAGCTCCGCGCCCGGACGAAGTCGATCGCGGTCTGTTTGGCGACGTCCAGACGGTTGGCCGGCGTGAAATCCTGGGCCAGCATACTGCTCGAGATGTCGACGGCCAGCACGATGGAAATCCCCTCGCTCCGGATCTCCGAGCGCGCCGACCCGATGCGCGGCCCCGCCGCCGCCACGATCCAGGCCCCGAGGCACGCACTGCGCAGGCCGACCGGGAGTCGGGCGACCCACTGCCGCGCAGCCGCCCCCGCCAAGGGACGCAGGTCCGAGAGGGTCGTGCCCTCGAGCCGCGCCAGCCGTCGCGCCCGCAGCCACCACCACAGCGGCAGCGCCACCAGTCCCAACAGTAGCAGGGGGCGTGCGAAGCTCATCGCGCGAACTCCCCGGCGAGGCGCCGGGCCCGCTCGGCCAGCGCCGCCACGTCCACGCCGTGGGCGGTGGCATAGGCCACCTGGTCCAAGGCGCCAAGCACGTCCCGCAGCTCCCGCACCGGGGCCCCGGCGGCCTCACGTTCCACGGCGGCAACGCACTCTCCGGTGGCGAGCGCCTCGTGAGCCGCTGGAACCGCTACCGCCACGGCTGAACGCAGCTGGTACGCGGCCCGGGCCGCCACCGCTTTGGGCTCTCCGGCCTCCAGCCAGCGGCCGTTCGGCACCTCAGGCTCCAGTGGAACTTGAGGTGATGGCGCCATGGCCCGCCGCGGACGGCGGCGCCACCAGAGCCCAGCCCCGACGGCACCAACGACGATCAGGACGGCCAGCAGCGGCGGCCACGGCCTCCGCAACTCCGAGCCGAGCGGCGCGATCGCCTCCTTGGGCGCCGGTCGTTGACCGGTGTCGGCGGACGGCAGCACACTGCGCACCGCAAAGACCGCGGCGCCCCCCGCAACCGAATCGGCCTCCCCTGCGGGGCCGAGCTGCCAGATGGGGGGAAGGGCGAGGGTGTGCGGCCCCGGCGTCCAGGCGACCACCGCATAGCGGACCGTCCATCCTTCGGACGACCGGCGCACGGTCGGATCGGCCAGTGGCTCGACGTCCTCACTCTGCTCCAGACGGCCGGGCCGTACACGCCAGCCGGCAGGGGTGCCGATGGTCCGCTCCAACCAGATCGTGTCTCCCACCGTTGGTTGAAGCGGCGCGCTCGACCACCCTCCCCCCCCCCCCCCCGCCCCGCCCTGCGCCGACGTAGCGAGACGCCACGTCGCGACGAGTCCGAGCACCACGGCGCGCATCGTCACCGCTTCAGGCGCCGCGCCCGCTTGGCGAAGGCGCGCCGCAACGGCACGGCGTACGGGACGTGGGTCTGGAGCGCCACGCAGTCGACGCCGGCGTGGATGAGCTTGCGGGCGCGCTCCTGGAGGTGTCGCTCGCTCGCCGCGAGCACCCGATGGCGCGTGGCCGGGTGACTCGTGTCGAGCAGGAGCCGGCGCCCGGTCTCCGCGTCCTCGAGGTCGATCCAGCCCGCGTCGGGGAGATGGATCTCGCGGTCATCGTCGAGCGTGATGGCGACCACGTCGTGGCGGGCGGCGAGCTGGGCGAGCGGATCTTCCCAGCCGTCGGCCCGGAAGTCCGACAGGACCACGATGATGGCGCGGTGGCGCAGCAGCTTCGACGCGTAGCGCAGCGCTTCCGCCAGGTTCGTGCCCCGACCCTGCGGAGCGAACGCGACGAGGTCGCGAATCACCCGCAGCGCGTGGGCCCGGCCCTTGGCTGGCCGCACCACATGCTCCACACGGTCGGCGAACAGCAGGGCGCCCACGCGGTCGTTGTGCCGCGCGGCCGCCAGCGCCAGCACGGCGCCGACCTCCACGGCCATCCCGGCTTTGGTGTAGGGCGCTCCGAAATGGAGCGACCCCGACTGGTCCACCACGAGGAACAGCGTCAGCTCGCGCTCCTCGGCGTAGCTCTTGACGAAAGGGTGGCCCATGCGGGCCGACACGTTCCAGTCGATCGAGCGGAAGTCGTCGCCCTGCTGATAGGCGCGCACCTCCGCGAACTCGATGCCCTGGCCGCGAAAGACGGAGCGGTATTCGCCGGTGAACAGCGTATTGACGAGCGACCGCGTGCGCAGCTCGATCCCTTTGACCGCTTTCAGCACCTCCGGCCTCACGGCACGCTCACCGCCTCCAGCAGCTTCGCGATCACGCGGTCGGCGTCCATGTCCTCGGCTTCGGCCTCGAACGTGAGGAGCACGCGGTGGCGCAGCACGTCGAAGGCCATCGCCTTCACGTCCTCCGGGACCACATACGCGCGTCCCCGCAAATAGGCGTGGGCGCGGGCGGCCTGGGCCAGATAGATGGAGGCCCGGGGGCTCGCCCCGAAGGCGATGAGCGCCTTGAGCTCGGGCAGCCCCACGTTCTGCGGCTCCCGGGTGCCCCGCACCACATCGACGATGTAGTCCACCACCTTCTGGTCCATGAACAGCTCGGCAATGGCGCTGCGCGCCGCCAGCACCCCGTCGGCGTCGGCGACCCGCTGCACCTCGATCGGCCGGCCGGACGCCATGCGGCTCACGATCTCCTTCTCGGCGTCGCGCGACGGGTAGTCGACGCGGACCTTCAGCATGAACCGGTCGAGCTGGGCCTCGGGCAGCGGGTACGTCCCCTCGTGCTCGATCGGGTTCTGCGTCGCCAGCACGAGAAACGGCTCGCCCAGGAAGAAGGTCTCCCCACCGATCGTCACCTGCTTCTCCTGCATCGCCTCGAGCAGCGCCGACTGCACCTTCGCCGGCGCGCGATTGATCTCGTCGGCGAGGACCAGGTTCGCGAACAGCGGCCCCTTCTTGGGATAGAATTCCTGCGAGCGCTGGTCGAAGACCATTGTGCCGATCACGTCCGCCGGGAGTAGGTCCGGTGTGAACTGGATGCGCGAGTACCCGATGCGCAGGCACTCGGCCACCGTGCGCACCGCCAGCGTCTTGGCGAGCCCGGGCACGCCTTCCAGCAGGATGTGCCCCCCGGTGAGCAAGCCCACCAGCAGCCGCTCGACCATCTGCTCCTGTCCCACCACCCGCTTCGCGACTTCGCGGGTGATCGCCTGGGCCAGGGCGGCATCAGTGCCACTCGTCGCCTTGGCCGGCCGCGTCGTCATCGCAGTACCGCCTCAGCCGCACGTCGCACCGTCGGCTCCTTGTCCTGGCTATAGAGTTCGAGCAAGCCCCGCGCCTCCGGTTTCTGGAGATAGCCCAGCCCTTCGATGGCCGCCGCCCGTACGTGGGGCGTGCGCCGCCTCGGCCGGCCGCCCGGCTCCGCGTGACGCGCCAGCACTTCCAGCGCTTCCGCGGCCCCCAGCCGGCCGATCGCCTTCAATAACTCCGCCAATACCCCTTCATCTTCCTCCTGGTCCAGCCGCCGCACCAGGACGGTGGTCGCCCCCGCGTCGCCTCCCAGCCCGATGGCGCGCGCCGCCGCCGAGCGCACCATCGCGCTGGCGTCCTTCAAGGCCGGCATCGCCGGCCGCGACACTTCCCGGCCGCCGATTTCCGCCATCGCGTGCAGCGCCGCTTCCCGGACCGCCTCCGCGCGGTGCCGGATGAGGGGCACCAGGATCGGCACGGCCTGGGGGCTGCCCGTGAGCCCCAGCAGATGGACCGCGGCCGCCACGACGTCGTCTTGTTTCTCTTCGAGACGCCCCTGCAGCGGCTCGAGCGCCCGGTCGGCGGCCGCCCGCACCGCGGCGCGGAAGGGCTCCCGCAGCTCGGCCGGGGCGGCGAGGTAGGCGTCTACGAGCAGCCCAGCGGCGACCGACGCCAGCGCCCCCACCGCTTTCACCAGCGCTTCACGCTCGCCGGGCGGGACTCGGTGCTCGCCGAGGCGCCTCACCAGGTGTTGCACCATGGCCCCATCCGCGAGCGCCGCGCCCGCCGCGCCGATCCGCTCGGCGACGGCCGGCTCCGCGACCGCGGGCAGCAGCTCGTCGAGCGCCACGATCACCGCCGCAATCGTCGCCGTGTCCCGCTGCGCCACCAGCTGCGGCGCGATCGCGATGAGCCGGTCCGCCGCCGCCATCCGGGCGTCGGCTGTATCGGCGCCCTGCAGGGCCGCCACGGCCCGTTTCGCCTCCACATCGGCCGGGAGGACGTCCGGACGGAATTCGACGCTGACCCGCTTGCCTTCCCAAACCGGCTCGGGTGCGCGCGCGGCGGGAGCGACGAGAGGAGGCGCGCGCGTCGCCGCCGACCGCCGCGCACCGCTGCGCCGGGCCACGGTCAAACCTACATGTCCCAACGCGGGATCTTCCAGCGGCGTGCCACCGGTCGCCACGCCGAACAATGCCAGGACGTGCTCGGCGGTGACGCCCGGATGAAACGTGACCGCCCGTACGCCCCGGGAGAAGAGCAATCCCGCCAGCTCCGCGAGCTGGGAGTTGCGCGGCAGCACGTGCTCGTGCTGCGAGTGCAACCCGGTGGCACCGACCTTCCACTCTGTCGTGCCGAGCTCGGCCAGCGCGGGCAGCGTGGCCGCGAGCTGCCGCAGCGACTCCTGCGCCGCGGGATGTGTGGACGGGTACATCCGCGTCAGTCGGAACGTAGTCCCGATGGCGCCGAGCGCACGCTCGACCGCGGAGGTCTCGGAGGGAGGCATGCCTTCAGCGCTTGATGCGCTCCCCGTGATCCTCGTGTCCGAACACCCAGGTGGCGAAGCGGGCCGGGCAGATTTCCTCGTCCGGCTCCGGCGCGATCCAATCCCCGTCGCTCCCGCTCTCGGTGGCCCCCGTGGCCGTGCGACGGTGCTCGGCCTGCACGAGCATCGCACCCGCCCGCTGGATCCACTGCCCGAACTGCTCCGGACGCAGATCAACCCAGCCGCGCGGCGCGGCCGCGAGCGCGTCTCCGGGCGCGGGAGGGGGGGGCACGACCACCAGGCTGCCGCGGTACACGCACCGGCCGTCGGACGTGAGGATCGGCAGTCCCACCGAGAGAATCCGCTGCCGCAGGGTCGCGTCCCGCTGGAGGAGCGCCTGCGCTTCGGCGGCGAGCGCGCGCGGCTCGCTCGCGGCCAGGGCGCGTACGCTGGGGCGCAGCCGGCTGCAGAGATGCGCTTCGAACAGCATCTTGGTGAGCCGCGGGGGGCCCAGCATCTCGTAGGCGACGGCGCGCAGGTCGTGCGCGCGCTCCAGCGCATCGAGGCGGTCCAGCGCGTGGGCGCGCAGGATGCCCGCGCGGTAGGTCGGGCCCGCCGTGGCGCCGTCGAGCGCCGCCACCACGTCCTTCCCGGTCGGCCGGCCTTCCAGCTCCTGCATCACGTAGTCGGCCACTTCTTCCGGGGTGATGAACTCCATCTGGCCGAGCGCGGTCACCGTCGCGAATTCGTCACGGGCAAAGGAGCCGTTTTCTCCGACGTCGATAAAGACGCCTTCCAGCCCTCGCCCCGTCTCCTGCCAGACCTTCGCCCCCGGCTGGAATGCCTCGGCCAGCGGCAGCGGCGTCGGGCAGTCCACGAGCGGAATCGGCTTGCCCCGGCGGCGTACGGGCCCGTACGTGATCTCGCGCCAGGCGATCGTGGCGGTCGGCTTGATTTCGATGGTCGCCGGGGCACCCGGCGTCCGGCCCATCAGGAACAGCAGCAGCGAGTGCGCGCCGGCCACCGCGGACTTGGTCAGCAGCGTCCGGCTGGGCCGCTCCTCGGAGTGGGTATAGGGAATGTTGAACCCCATCCCGCCCGTGCCGCTCGTGCCGATCTTCACGTACGCTCGGGTCCCCGCCCGCCGCAGCGCCTCGTTCATGATCTGCACATGCCGGATGAGCTGCGGCATGGTCAGCGTGAGGACGTGCTGCTCCACGGCCGCGGGGGTGAGCGTGCCGGCGGCCGCGGCCGTCAGCAGGTCGCGCGCGCTCTGGAAGACGTCCTGGTAAGCGAAGGCGGTGGCGGTGTTGATGCAGTCGACCACGGCGTCCGGCGTGTACTTGAGCAGGATGTGATGAAGCAGGCTCCGCTCCAGCACGTCGTCGGTGAGGTCGCCCAGCAGGTCGGCGATCATCAGCGCGCGATGTCCGTGGTCGGCGAGAATCGTGCTACGGTCGAGCCGCGCCACGGGCGTCGGGAAGAACACGTTGCCCCATTCGACCACGATGGCCGTGTCGCCACGGTAGGGCTCCAGAGCCGCCGCCGTTTCCCGCACCTCGTCCTCGAACAGCGCCACGAGGACGAGTCGTCGGGGCCCGGCGCCGAGCAGCCGGCGCGCGACCGCGTGGCCAACCAGCCCGCTCCCGCCCAGGATCACCGCCGTGCGATCACGCAGGTCCATGCAATCTCTCGATCTCGCGGATCTCGCGCGCCGTGAGGGCGCGGTAGGTGCCTTCCTTCAGCGTGCCGAGCCGCACCGGGCCGTACGCCACGCGGTGCAGCCACTCCACTTTCAGTCCGAGCTGCTCGGCGAGACGGCGCACGATGCGCTGGCGGCCCTCGGCGAGCGTCACCTCCACTTCGATGCTCCGCCCGACGACACGCACGCGCGCGTCCAGGACCTTCACGGGTCGATCGTCGATCACGATGCGCCGCCCGAGCGCGGGGCGCACGTCGGCGGCGGGTCGTCCGTGCGCCCCGAGCCAGTACGTGCGCGGCACCGCAAAGCGCGGATGCATCAGGCGGTGCGCGGCCGCGCCATCGGTGGTGAGTAGCAGCAGGCCGGACGTCATCACGTCCAACCGTCCAACGTACGTGAGGCCCGGCACCTTGGGGAGGAGGTCGAAGACGGTGCGCCGCCCCGCGGGGTCCCCGCGGCTCACCACCAGACCGATGGGTTTGTTGAGCGCCAGCCAGACCGGGGTGGCAGCCGGGGGCCGCACCGCCCCGCCGTCCACGGTGAGACGCTGGCGCACGGGGTCGACGCTCGTGCCGATGGTCGCCACGACGCCGTCCACGCGGACCCGTCCGGCGCGAATCAGGTCCTCGGCCTTGCGCCGGGACGTGACGCCTGCGCGCGCGAGAGCGCGCTGCAGGCGCATCAGGGTCATTCCGGCTCGGCCGGGGCGGGCGGCCGGAGCGCCACCGACAGCTCGTCGAGCCGCGGCAGGTCCTCCAGCCCGGTGAGCCCGAGAATCTCCAGGAACTGCGGAGTGCTCCCGTACAGCAGCGGGCGGCCGAGTCCCTCCCCGCGACTCACGATCTCGATCAGGCCGCGCTCGATCAGCTTGTCGATCACGGCGCCCGAGTCGACGCCGCGGATCTCGTCCACCTCGAGGCGACCCACCGGCTGTCGATACGCGATGATCGCCAGCGTCTCCAGGGCCGCGGGGGAAAGCCGGCGCGGCCGCAGCGCGAACTGCGCCCGCTCGATCGGCTCCGCGTACTCGCGCCGCGTCAGGAACTGCCAGCCGCCCGCGATCGCCACCAGCTCCACACCGTGATCGTCGCTCGCCCACGCGGCCCGCAGCTCGTCGAGCGCGGCCCGGGCGGCGTCCGCACCGGCATCGGGCTCGAGCGTGGCCAGCTCCTCCAGCAGGAGCGGGCGGCTGGCGGCGAACAGCGCCGCTTCAAACAGCTTCGCGAGGGGGCTCACGCTGGATCACCATGGGGGAAAACGGCTCGGGCTGCTCGAGGCGTAACGTCCCGCGCTTGGCGAGCTCGAGCAGGGAGATGAAGGCGGAGAGCACTTCGACCACCGTCGGTTTCGCGCCGACGACGTCGGACCAGCCGAACTCCGCCCGGTCCGCGAGCAGCGCGTGGATCCGGGCGGTCGCGCCTTCGACGTCGAGCGGCCGCGGCACGACCCGGTGCAACATCGGCTCGGGAATGAGCGCGATCACCCGCTCCGCCGCCGCGAGCAGGTCGTTCAGCTCGATTTCCAGCGGCGCCGGCGGCAGCTCCGGCGCCGGCGGGGCGTACGCGCGGCCGAACTGCTCGGCGCGGCGGGTGGCGGCCTGGTGCAACCATCCCACCAGCTCGCGGATCTGCTGGTACTCGAGCAGCCGCCGCACCAGCTCCGAGCGCGGATCCTCCCACTCGTCCTCGCCCAGGCGGCGGGGCAGCAGCAGCTGGGCCTTGATGCGCAGCAGCCGCGCCGCCATCTCGAGATAATCCGCGGCCTGGTTCAACCCCAGCTCGTTGATCGCCGCGAGGAATTGGTCGGCGATCTTGGCGATCGGGAGGTCGGTGATGTCGACCTCGTCCTCGCGGATCAGGTGCAGCAACAGGTCGAGCGGGCCGGAGAACTGCTCCAGCTCGACGACGAAGCCGCCCTGATCGGGCAGGACGGGGTTGATTGGGGAGGGCGCGGTCACGAGGGAGAGCTGCCCGGCAGCATGAGACCATGCACCAAGGTCAATCCCAGGCCCATCAACTGCTTCGCGGGCCAGAGGAACGGCGTCAGGAGCACCGGCGCGAACCAGGCGATCGCCATGATCGGCAGGAACCCGAGCCGATAGAGCTGCTGGTACCGCAGCCCCGCCGCCGGCGGCAACAGATGCTTGACCACATGACTGCCGTCGAGCGGCGGGATCGGTATCAGGTTGAAGAACGCGAGCACGAGGTTCAACCACATTCCGTAGAACAGCATCCGCTGAAACACCGCCAGCGTCTCTGTCGCGCCGGGCGCGACCCGCGCCACGAGGCCGACCGCGGCGAAGAGACCTATGCAGATCACGAACAGGCCGAGGTTCACCGCGATCCCCGCCAGCGAGACGATGATGTCCCCGCGCCGGTACTGCCGGTACTTCCGCGGGTTCACCGGGACAGGCTTCGCCGCCCCAAACAGAAACCCGGCGTTGGTGAGCCACAACACCGCCGGCAAGATCACCGTCATGAAGGGATCGATGTGTTTGAGGGGATTCAACGTCAGCCGCCCGAGCATATAGGCGGTGTCGTCACCCTGCCGGTAGGCGGCCTCGGCGTGGGCGTACTCGTGGGCCACCACGGAAAAGAGGAGCACCGGGGCCCACACGAGGAACTCGAAAGAGATAGCGCGGCTCGGGGTCGGTGGCGCCCTAAGATAATGAATCCGCCGGCGCCGGGTCAACGGCGTAGTGCCTTGACCCCCCACGACTTACCCTCTATTTTCCGCCCCTCACACGAGGAGACCCGCTCAGTGCCCAAGATCAAGTCCGCAAAGAAGGCGATGCGCCAGGCGCGCACCCGCACCGTCACCAACAAGGCCCAGCGCTCCGCCCTGCGCACCGCCGTGAAGCATGTGCGCAGCGCGACGACCGCCGCCGACGCCACGCAGGCCTACGCCATCGCCGTGCAGCTGCTCGACCGCGCCGCCCGCAAAGGGCTCATCCACAAGAACAACGCCGCGCGCCATAAGTCCCGGCTCGCGGCGGCGGTGAAGAAGCTCGCGAAGTAGGTCGGCTAGAGCGCGGCGAGCTCCGCGCCACAGCTCTCGCAGTACCATTCCGTCGGCAGGTTCATCGTCCCACATTCCTTGCATTTGAGCGTCCGCTCGGGCTCCGCCTCCGGCTCCTCGGCCGACTCGGCAGCGGGGGCCGACGCGGCCGGGAAGGCCGCGCGCGGCGGATCGCCGGGGATCACGGGCTGGTACTGGGAGCCGCTCGCCCGGCGCGGAGAGGGAGCGCCGCCTTTCTCATCTTCGGTGACCGACTTCAGGAACGCCAGCTCATCGACCGGCGTCTTTTTCTCGAAGCGCGGCTCCCCCTTGAGCTCAGGCTTCCTCTCCTCCACCTTGGGCTGCGGCTTGGGCGGTGGGCCGACCCGCGGCAGCGGCTTCTCGGCGGCGGGCGGCGCGGGCGGCGGTGGAGGAGCCGCCGCACGGCGCTGCTGCACGAGGGTCGTCAACTCCTCGAGCTGCGCGATGTCCCCTTCCACCGACTGCAGCTCCTCGCGCACCGTGACCAGCTCGGCGAGCGCGTCCTTGTGGACCTGGGTCCACTGCGCCTCATCGTACTCCCCCACCGCATGCCGCAACTCGGTTTCCGACAGCTGCTCGGCGGCATGCGCTTCCTTCTTCTGAAGCTCGGCACGCAGCTCCTTACGCTGCAGCACCATCTGCCGCGCCGCCTCGGCGTGCACTTTCAGCTCGTCGGTGACCTGAATCAGCCGCGCCTCGTAGTCGGCGCGCACGCGCGTGCGCACCGCCGCCGGCGTAGCGTCACCCGCCGCGGTGATCCGCGCGAGCCATGCCTCGTACTGGCGCCGCTCTTCCAGGAGCCGCTGAATGGCCGCTGTACTCTTGGACGACCCCTTAGGCATCCGCCTCCCGTTGCGTCTGAAGTCGCTGCACCGCCACGGCGTCGAGCGCCGCCACGGGCCCTCCTCCCAGCGTGCGCGCGATCCACAGGATGCGCGCGCCGTGCTCCAGACTCTCCATCCGGATCCACGCCTCGTCGAGCGAGCGGCCCAGCGTCACCGCTCCATGCCGCGCCAGCAGCAGGGCGTCGTGGCCCGCGATGAACGGGTCGACCTGATCCCCCAACTCCGGCGTGCCCGGCGTCCCGTACGGGACGAGGGGAACCCGGCCAACTTGGAAGATAAGCTCGGGTAGTACGAAAATATCAAACCCCTCCCCGATGGTCGCGAACGCGGTCGCCGTCGGCGGGTGGGCATGGACGACGGCCCCGACGTCGGGCCGGCGGCGCAGAATCCGCAAATGTAAGTCTAATTCGCTCGTAGGGTTGCGGCGGCCCCGCCGCTTCCGCCCGGCAAGGTCTACCTCGACCATGTCCGCCGGTTGCACGAGCGACTTGATCATCCCAGCCGGTGTCACGAGCACGCGATTGGCGTCGAGGCGCAAGGCGAGGTTCCCGTCCTGCCCCGCGATCAAGCCCTGCGCCGCGAGCTGCCGGCAGCACTGCGCCATCCGTCGGGCCGCCTCGCGCGCGGTCATCGCGTCGCGGTGGCTTCCGCGTCGTGCACCACACGCCCGGCGACGACCGTGAGGATGGGGCGGCCGGTGAGGGTGCGGCCCTGGAACGGCGTGTTGCGGCTCTTCGAATGGAACTGCGCGGCATCGACGGTCCAGCGTGCCGTCACATCGAGCACGCAGATGTCGGCCGGAGCGCTCTCGCGGAGCGAGCCCCCGGGCAGCTTGAAGACTCGAGCCGGCACGGTGCTCATCCGCTCCAGCAGCTGGGGGAGCGTGAGCACGCCGCCGGCCACCAGCTCGGTGTAGGCGACCGCGAACGCGGTCTCGAGGCCCACGATGCCGAAGGGCGCGTCGTCGAAGGCCGCCTCCTTCTCGTCGTAGGCGTGGGGTGCGTGGTCGGAGGCGATGCAGTCGATCACCCCGTCGCGCAGCGCGGCGCGCAGCGCCGCGACGTCGCCGGCCTCGCGCAGCGGCGGGTTCATCTTGGCATGGGTGTCGTATTCCTCGCACGCGTGATCGGTGAGCGCGAGGTGGTGCGGGGTGACCTCGGCGGTCACCCGGATGCCCCGCTCCTTCGCCCGGCGAATCAGGTCGACCGACCCGCGCGTGGACATGTGGCACAGATGGACGTGCCCGCCCGTCAGCTCGGCGAGCAGGATGTCGCGCGCCACCATGATCTCCTCGGCCGCCGCCGGGATCCCTTTCAACCCCAGCCGCGTCGCGACCAGGCCTTCGTGCATCACCCCGCCGGCCGCGAGCGACGGATCCTCGCAGTGGTCGGCAACCGGGATTTCGAAGGTGCGGGCGTACTCGAGCGCCGTCCGCATCAAGTGCCCGGACGCTACGGGCTTGCCATCATCCGACACCGCCACCGCACCCGCTCCCACCATCTCGCCGAACTCGGCGAGCCGCTCGCCGCGCTGCCCCACCGACACCGCGCCGATCGGATACACGCGGGCGAGGCCGGCGCGCACGGCCTGCCGCACGATGAACCCGACCGCCGCCTGGTTGTCGGTGACGGGATCGGTGTTCGGCATGGCGCACACCGCGGTGAAGCCCCCGGCCACCGCGGCGCGCGCGCCCGTCGCCACCGTCTCCTCGTCTTCATTGCCGGGCTCGCGCAAGTGTACGTGGACGTCCACCAACCCCGGCGCCACCACCTTCCCCACCACGTCCCGCACCTCCGTGTCCGCGGGGAGGGTCGTGAGACCCGCGCCCATGGCAGCGATCTTGCCGTCCTGGATCAGCACGTCGGCGGTCTGGTCGAGCCCGCGACTCGGATCGATCACGCGGCCGCCGCGCAGCAGCAGGGACGCCATCAGTCCGTTCCCCCGGCGTGCTTGGCCGCGTCGGCCAGCTCCGGGCGGCCGCCCGCCAGCAAGTACAACACCGCCATGCGCACCGCCACGCCATTGGTCACCTGGTCGAGAATCACGCTGTGGAGACCGTCGGCCACCCGGGAATCGATTTCCACACCGCGATTCATCGGTCCCGGATGCATGATCGTGATGTCCCGCGGCGCCCGCTCGAGCCGCTCCGGCGTCACCCCGAACACGCGGTAGTACTCCCGCAGGCTCGGGATGAAGCCCGCCTCCATGCGCTCGAGCTGCAGGCGGAGCACGTTCAGGACGTCCGCCCACTCGATCGCCTCCTCGATCCGCCGGAACACCGTGACGCCCAGGTCCGCGATGCCGCGTGGCATCAGGGTCTGCGGCCCGCACACCGCCACGTGCGCTCCCAGCTTGGTGAGGCCCCAGAGATTGCTGCGGGCGACCCGGGAGTGCAGAATGTCGCCCACCAAGCAGACCTTGAGCCCGGCGATCTTGCCGTGGTGGTCGCGGATCGTGAGCAGATCGAGCAGCCCCTGGGTGGGGTGCTCGTGTTTGCCGTCGCCCGCGTTGATCACGTTGGAGCGGATGCGGTCGCCCAGAAACTGGGCTGCTCCCGAGGATGGGTGCCGGATCACGACCATGTCGATCCGCATCGCCTCGAGGTTCTTGGCGGTGTCGACCAGAGTTTCGCCTTTGGACACCGAGCTGCCGCTGGCGGCGACGTTGACGGTGTCCGCGGAGAGGCGCTTTTCGGCGAACTCGAAGGAGATCCGGGTCCGCGTGGAGGACTCGAAGAAGAGGTTGACGATGGTCTTGCCGCGCAGCGCGGGCACTTTCTTGATTGGCCGCTCCGAGACTTCCTTGAACGGCTCCGCGGTGTCGAGGATCAGCCGGATCTGCTCCGGCGAGAGGTGCTCCAGCCCCACCAGGTCCTTGCCCAGCGTGGCACCCGTCATGGCGTGCCCCCCTTCCTCCGGCGCACCAGGTTCACCGCGTCCTCACCATCCAGCTCGGCGACCAGCACTTCGACGATCTCCCCGGGGCCCACCTTGACTTGCTTGCCGACGATGTCGGGCTGGATGGGGAGCTCACGCCCCCCCCGGTCCACCAGCACGCAGAGCGAGATGCGTTTGGGGCGGCCGAAGTCGGCCAGCTCGTCCAGCGCCGCGCGCACGGTGCGGCCGGTGTAGAGGACGTCGTCCACGATGACCGCGTGCGTCCCGGTGAGGTCGCCCGGGAGGTGGGTCGCGCCGATCACAGGTTTCGGGCCCACCGTCTCCAGGTCGTCGCGATACAGCGTGATGTCGAGCGCGCCGCGGGGGACAGTCACCCCTTTGTCCGTCTCGATCAGCTTGGCGAGCCGTTCGGCCAGCTCGACACCGCGGCGCTGGATACCGACGAGCAGGAGGTCGGCGGTGCCATGAGTCAGGTCGAGGATTTCGACCGCCATACGCTGAAGCGCCCGCGACATCGCGCGGGCGTCGAGGATCGTGGTGCGTTGGCTGGGGGCGGAGGGCCGAGTCATCTCGGGGCTAAAAGGTACCTACCGGTAGACCGGGGTCAAAGGGGCGTCACCCCGCAACACGGCGCGCACGTTCGCGAGTGCGATGCCTGCCATCTTGCGGCGTGTCTCGTGCGTGGCGCTCCCAATGTGGGGAAGCAGCACCGTGCGGGGTGCGGCGAGCAGCCGGGGGTGGATCCGCGGCTCGTCGGCATAGACGTCGAGCCCCACCCCACCTACCCGTCCTTCTTCCAGCGCGATCGCCAGCGCTTCATCCCGGACCAGGTCGCCGCGGGCGGTGTTGATGAGGATCGCGCCGGGCTTCATGCGGGCGAGCGATTCGGCGTTGATGATCCCTTTGGTTTCGGGCGTCGATGGAACGTGGAGGCTCAGCACGTCGCTGTCGCGCAACAAGCGCCCCAGCTCGACGCGGACGGCGCCCGTTTCGTCTTCGAATTCCCCTCTCGGCGTGCGTGTGGTGTACAGGATCCGCATGCCAAAGGCGAGCGCCCGCCGCCCGACGGCGCGCCCGATCCGCCCCGCGCCGAGCAACCCGAGGGTGCGGCCCCGCAGCTCGAGGCCGAGCAGCTGCTCGGGGTGCCAGCCGGTCCACGTGCCGCTGCGCACCAGGTCCACTCCTTCCACCAGGCGGCGCGCGCAGACCAGGATCAACGCCCAGGTGAGGTCCGCGGTAGCGTCGGTGAGGACGTCGGGCGTGTTGGTCACGATCACCCGGCGCATCTCGGCGGCCACGAGGTCCACGTTGTCGTAGCCGACGGCGCAGTTGGCCACGATGCGTAGATTGGGAAGGTGCATGAGCTCGGTGCCGCCCACCCAGCGCGAGAGCAGCGGCACGAGCGCCGCGTGGGATCCTCTCGGAGTCGGCTCGGCCGCGGCGATCCAGGTGACGTCGAGCCCCTCGAGCTGGGCGGGCTCGAGTAGATTGCGCAATTCAGCGGCGATGAGGACCGGTGGAGACGGCTCGATGCGGTGAAACCTGGCAAGGGCGGCGCGTCTCGGCAACCGCTGCGACGGCGCCCTCGGCCGGATGGTCTGAGTCGTGAACCTCTTCCAAAAGGAGTGGGTGGATGATCTCCAGCATGCCAGTGGTCACGGCCGAGCCGGGAGCCGGCTTGGCGGTGGTGTTCCTCGCGGGCCGGGCGCTGTTCGCGGCGATGTTCATCATGTCAGGAGTGGCCCACCTGACGAAGTCGCAAGCGATGGCAGGGTATGCCGCGATGTTCCACGTTCCCTCGCCCCGCCTGTCGGTCCTGCTCACCGGATTGATGATCCTCGCCGGCGGGGTGAGTGTCCTGCTGGGCGTCTACGTCCCGATCGGGTGCCTGCTGCTGGTGTTGTTCCTGGTCCCGGTCGCGTTCTGGATGCACCGCTACTGGGGTGTATCGGACCCGATGCAGGCGGCGACCCAGAGGGCGCAATTCATGAAGAACATCACGCTCGCGGGCGCGGCGCTACTCATCTACTACTTCGCGCGGGTCAATCCCGAGGCCTGGATCTACTCCGTAGGTCGCTGAGCGGGCGCCCAGGGCGGCTAGGCCCTCCCGGCGGGTGTTTCCGCGGCACGCCACAGATACCAGGCGGCCGCGGTGCGGTACGGGCGCCACGGCTCGCCGCGCCGAGCCAGCAGTTTCGGGCTCGGCAGCCGGCCGCGACTGAAGACGCGCGCATACCCCTTGCGCACCCCGTAGTCGGTGACCGGCAGGACGTCGGGCCGGCCGAGCCGGAAGATGAGCAGCATCTCGACGGTCCAGCGCCCGACGCCGCGCACGGCGGTCAGGTGCTCGACGATTTCCTCGTCGCCCATGCGCTCGAGGCGGCCGAGCGGAGGCACGGTGCCATCGAGCGTCTTCGCGGCGAGGTCCTTCAGGGCGAGCACTTTCGCTCGGGACAACCCGGCCCCGCGCATGCGCCGCGCGTGGGTATCGAGGATGGCGGCCGGGCTGAGCCGCTGCCGGGGCAGCAGCGCGCGGAGGCGACCATAGATGGTCGCCGCGGCTTTGCCGGTGAGCTGCTGGTACACGATCGACTCGGCAAGCGCGGCGAACGGGCTCGCAAGCTGCTCGAGCGGCAGGCGGCACGGCCCGACGCGCGCGATCAGCGCCGCGAGCCGCTCGTCGGCCGCGGCGAGGTGCCGCTCGGCCGCCTGATAGTCCACGACCATCGTCACGAGAGGTACGGATAGGGTGGGATTCGAACCCACGAAACGGTTACCCGTTTACACGCTCTCCAGGCGTGTGCCTTCAGCCGCTCGGCCACCTATCCCCAACGCCGAGACGCTTCGGCGTCTCGGCATCTGGGCGTCTCTGTTACCCAACGGATGGGGTGGGATTCGAACCCACGATGCCCTTGCGGGCATACCGGTTTTCGAGACCGGCTCCTTCAGCCACTCGGACACCCATCCGAAATCCTAGACGCTCAGCTGGGTAGACGCCACGGCGCCCAGGCATGCGGAAGTCACAACCTAACTGGTGCGATTGGGACGGTGAAGGGCCGATGAAAACGCCGGGCGGCGGTTGGCCACCCGGCGTCTTGGCGCCGCATCGCGCGCCGCGACCGGCTCACTTCACCGCGAACCCGGTCACCCGGCCGAGGAAGTCCCAATGCGCACCGGCCACCGTCACTTCGGCGAACTGGTCCGCGATGGCGCGGCCCACATCCGGTCCCCGCCGCTGCCCGAGCGCCTGCCCGGCCGCGAACACCTTGTCCACCCCGTCCGGCGTCGGCGTCAGATAGTAGAAGTAGCGCCAGCCGGGGTTTTGGGTGTGGACCTGCTCGACGTCGAGCGAGTACATGGTGATCACGCCGGCGGTCAGGAGCGAATCGTACAGGGGCTTCGTGTATTTCTCCCACAGCTCGCGGTACTGCGCCCCCTTACCCGGCTGGACCTGTGTGGCGCTGACCAGGAGGTAGCCGCTCCCGGCGCCCGGGCGGCGCCGCTGAATGATCGAGCGATACATTCCGTCTTGATGGGACGTAGCGGCGAGCAGCGCCGGATTCCGACTCGCGGTGGGGAGCAGCTCGGCGATGACGCGCTCCAGCGCCGCCATGCTGGTGGCCGACCACCAGAACCCGTCCGTGCCGCCGTTCGGCTGATGGACAACGGTCTGGTAGCGGCCCCAGCTGAGGATCGTTCCATCGGCGACGCGGCGCTCCAGCACGGGCCGAGTGTCCCGATCGAAGTACTTGCCCAGCGAATCCCACAACGCCCGCGGCACAGACCAGTCGGGGTTGAAGGTGAACACCGGTGGCTCCGGTGCAGCAGCGGGCATCTGCTGGGCAACGGCCACCACTGGGGTGAGCAGCACGAGGCTCAATGCCAGGACAATCGAGGAGCGACGCTTCTTCATCGGACGGCCTCCGAATGGATTGTAGGGAGGCGAAATTATGCCGCCGGGGGCGTCGCCGATAGGGTGAGGAACGCCCTACGACAAGGGCTCGAACCGGGCCGTGAAGTGCCGCAGCCAGGGGGCCTGGTCGACCATGCGCAGTCCGCGGATCTCCCGCTTGCTCACCGCCACGGCCGCGATCACCTCCGCGACGTAGTCGATGTGGCTCTGGGTGTAGGTGCGCCGCGGCACGGCGAGGCGCACCAGCTCCATCGGCGCCGGCGTCTCGCTGCCGTCCGGCGCCCGCTTGCCGAACATCACCGAGCCGATCTCCACCCCGCGGACGCCCCCCACGCGGTACAGCTCGACCGCCAGCGCTTGCGCCGGGTATTGCGCCGGCGGCACGTGGGGCAGCAACGCCTTCGCATCGAGGTACACCGCGTGCCCGCCCGGGGGCTGCACCACGGGCACCCCCGCCTGCTCCGCTTTTTCGGCGAGGTACGCCGTGGACCGCAGGCGGTATTTCAGGTATTCCTCGTCCAACGCTTCCCCGAGTCCGGTCGCCACGGCTTCGAGATCGTAGCCCGCCAACCCGCCGTAGGTCGGGAATCCTTCCGTGAGGATCAGCAGGTTGCGGCACTGCAGCGCCACCGCCGGGTCGTTCATCGCGAGGAACCCGCCGATGTTGGCTAAGCCGTCCTTCTTGGCGGACATCGTGCACCCGTCGACCAGCGAGAACATCTCGCGCGCGATCGCGCGCGGCGTGCGGTCGGCGTAGCCCGGCTCCCGCAGCTTGATGAAGTAGGAGTTCTCGGCGAAGCGACAGGCGTCGAGGTACAGGGGGATGGTATGGCGGTCGCATACCGCGCGCACGGCCCGAAGGTTCTCCAGGCTGACTGGCTGGCCGCCGCCGGAGTTGTTGGTCACCGTGACCATCACGAGCGGCACTTGCGCCCGCCCCACCTCCTGGATCGTGGCCTCGAGCGCCGCGACGTCCATGTTGCCCTTGAAGGGGTGCCGCAACGACGGCACGCGGCCTTCAGGAATCACCAGGTCCCGCGCCTCGGCACCGCAGAACTCGATGTTGGCGCGCGTCGTGTCGAAGTGGGTGTTGTTGGGCACGACCTGTCCCCGCTTCACCATCACCGAAAACAGGATCCGCTCGGCGGCGCGCCCCTGGTGCGTCGGAATCACCTCGCGGAGGCCGGTGATTTCCTGCACCACGTCCTGAAACCGGTAGAAGCTCCTGCTCCCGGCGTAGGACTCATCGCCGTCCATCATCGCGGCCCACTGCTTCGACGACATCGCCCCGGTGCCGCTGTCGGTCAGCAGGTCGATCAGCACCTCGTCCCCGTGGAGCCCGAACAGATTGTAGCCGACGCGTCGCAGGGCTGCCTCCCGCTCTTCCCGGGAGCTGTGCGTGATCGCCTGGGTGGCGTGGATGCGGAACGGCTCGATGATGGTCTTGAAGGTCATGGTGGCACTTGTACGTAGCGACCCGCGAAGGCCGGTGGCAAGCGTTCCAGGGTGTCGGCGATTGGGCGACTCTGTGCCGGGAGACCGGGTTATTATAGCCCCGGCCGTGGTAAACGTCACGCCCCGTGCCCGCATCTCATGTTCGGCGCAGGCGTCACTCCGGAGAGCCGTTGAGCGATATCCGTCAGCTCGAAACAGCGGTGGCCGACCTCGTCCCCCGCGCACAAGGCGGAGACGCGGCGGCGCGGGACGAGCTGCTGCGGCGCTGCCACGGGACGGTGTATCGCTGGGCCCTGGTGCACACCGGCGATGCGGACGACGCCGACGACGTCGCGCAGGACGTGCTCGTCCGCGTGCATCGCTACCTGGAGCGCTATTCGGGGCGCTCGCGGTTCACTACCTGGCTCTACCAGGTGACCCGCAACGCGGCATTGGGATGGCGCCGCCGGCTGACGAGCCGTCTCCGGGTGGTGCGCGACGTCGCGGCCGATCCGGAGCCGGAAGCGAGGAGTGCCGATGATCCGATGGAACGGCTGCACGGATCGCAGATCGTGGAAGTCGTGACGGCGCTGTTTCGCGAGCTGCCGCCGCGCCAACGGGAGGTGTTCAACCTTGCGGACATGGAAGGAGTGGCCCTGGTGGAGATCGCCGAGCGGCTCGCGTTGAATCCGATCACGGTGCGGGCGCATCTGTTCCGTGCGCGCCGGACGCTGCGGGCCCGAATCCTCGAGCACCACGCCGAGCTGGTGGAGGAGCGTGGATCGTGAACTGTGCCATTGCGCTGGACCTGATGCTCGAAGCCGACCTGTCCGACCTCCAGGGCCTGGGCGATTCGGCGCTGAGCCATCACGTGCGGGAGTGCGCCGGCTGTCGCGCCGCGGCGCAGCGCATCCTCGAAACCGAGCGTGCGCTGCAGCTGGCGCTCGCCGCGGCGGAGCCGCACCGGTCCGCGGCAGCCGCCATGGCGAGAGCCGCCCGTCGCCGGCCCGCGCCGCGCTGGCTGCGCCGCGCCCTCCCGCTCGCCGCGGCGGCCGGGCTCGCCGCCGTCATGCTGTTGCGGCGGCAGCCCACGCTGGACGGAGTCGTCCCGCGTCCCCCCGCCACCCCCGCGCTCGCCGTGACCGCGCCCCCGGGTCGCAACGTGGCGGTGCTGCAAACCGACAATCCCGACGTGGTCGTCTACTGGTTCTTTTAGAGAGGAGTTGTGAGATGCGTCAGCATTCCCTGTCCCTCTTGACGGCCGTCGCCCTGGTCGCCGCGTGCGGCGGGCCGAAGCTCGATACGCGCACCTTCGAGCTCAAGTACCTGAGCGCCGGGGCGGCGTCCCAGATCATCGCGCCGTACGTCTACGCGGACCGCCCCAACGCCAAGGGGCAGGTCGGCTATTCCGGCTCCGCGATCACCGTCCGTGAGACGCGCGACAATCTCGACAAGATCGCCCGGATGCTCGCCCAGTACGACCGGCCGAAGCCGCTGGTCCGGCTGGTGTTCCACTTGATTCAGGCGGACGGGGCCGCGGCGTCCGACCCGGCGATCGCCGACGTCGAGCCGACGCTACGCAAGCTGTTCCGCTTCCGCGGCTATCGCATGGTTGAGGAAGGGATCTTCAGCGCCGCGGAAGACGGCGTCGTAGCCCAAGCGATGGGAGGCTATTCACTCGAGGCGGAGATCCGTCGCGTCAGCGGTGAGGGCGACAGCGCGGCGGTCGCGCTGGGGGTAAAGCTGGATGGGCGCGACGTCCGATTCAGCACCCAGGTCGGGCTGCCGGCCGGCAAGACGGCGGTGCTGGGCAACGTGGGCGAAGATCCACGCGGGACGTTGATCCTGACGGTGCGGGCGGAGGTGATCAGCGCTTCGCCATGAAGGCGGTCATTGCCGCAGGTAGACGACGGTATTGATCACCAGGCGGCGCGGATCCACGGTGGTCGTAATCCGCTCGGGTTGCTGGCCTCCGAGCTGGATGATCAGCTGGTTTCCTTGCACCGCGTAGGTCCCCGAGTTGTCGGGATCCGCCTGGCTGGCCGCCTCGTAGTCGAAGCGGCGCACGTCACCACCCGGCGCCTGCGGCAAGTCGTAGCCGCGGTAGACTCGACCGTCCCCGGAGAAGAGATAGTAGTGCATGGCGGTGACCCAGTCGCCGGAGCCCACCGGGCGATTGAGATTCACGACGTACCGGGGTTTGGTGCCGACGAACAGTCCGGCGAGCGCGCGCGTCGCCGGGGAGGCGTCGGGCGTCGCGGCCACCGCGGAGGGCATCACCACGCGCATCGAGGCGAGCGTCACCTGCATGGCCGGCCAGGCCTGCCGCCAGCTGTAGTCGCTGTTGGCGGAGAGATCCACAATCGCCACCGCACCACGCGCGAGTATGGCCATGCGCGTGTGCGGCCGCGGCAGGCCGGCGATGTTTTCGATGAAGCGCCACACGATGACCGTATCGGCGCCCGGCATCGTGCCGGTGTCGATCAGCGGCTGCGCCGCCACATTCGTTTCCTGGTACTGCGGGTCGATCCAGCCGCGCAGCATCGTCTGCCGATACGCCTGCAATAGACTCGCCGGGTCGGTGCGGAATGGATACACCACCAGGTAGGCGTTGACGGCATTCGACGAATACTGGTCCGGCGGCGTGCTCGCACTGCGGTAGAAGTTGGGCGGTGGGTCGTAGCGCAATGTGGGGAGCGCGCGCTGGCCCGCACCGGTCTTCGGAGCGAGCGTGGCGATCAACAGTGACAGGGTCCCGGCGGTTCTCACAGACATCGGCTTACTCCTTGTTGCGTCGCTCCCCGAAGAACTCCCGCAGCAGCGCGCCGCACTCCGGCGCCAGGACCCCGCCTGTCACCTCGACCCGATGATTCAGCCTCGGGTGCCGAGCCAGATCTCCCACGCTGCCGCACATCCCGGCCTTGTCGTCGTAGGCCCCGAAGACCAGGCGCCCGACCTTGGCCAGCACGATCGCGCCGGCACACTGGGCGCATGGCTCGAGCGTGACGTACAGGGTGCAGTCCTCCAGGCGGTCCGTCTCGAGCGCTTCGAGGGCGCGCTGGATCGCGAGCAGCTCCGCATGCGCGGTCGGATCGCGGCGTCGCACCGTCTCATTGTGCGCGAGTGCGACCACCGTCAATCGCCGCGTGATCGCCGCGCCGACGGGAACCTCGCCAAGCGCCGCGGCGCGTTCCGCCTCGAGCAACGCCGTGCGGATCCCGTCGGCGTCAGTGGCCTCAGGCACGGGCCGGCTCGGCAGGCGGGACGGCGCCCTTGACCCGCGCGAACGTGAGGGTCGTCCCCTCCTTCGGCCGGTCCACCCGCACGGTGTCGCCTTCGGCGTACACCCCCTCCAGCACCGCCAGCGCGAGGGGATTCTGCACCAGCCGCTGCACCGCCCGCTTCAGCGGGCGGGCGCCGTAGACCGGGTCGTACCCCTCCCCCACAATCAGCTGTTTGGCTTCGGGCGTCACTTCGAGGCCGAGCTTGCGGTCGGCCATGAGCCGCGCCACCGCGGCGAGCTGCAAGTCCACGATGTTGGCGATCTCGGCCGGCCCAAGCGGCCGGAAGATGATCACGTCGTCCACGCGGTTTAGAAACTCCGGCTTGAACGTCTGGCGCAACAGCTCCAGCACCTTGGTCTCGACCTGCTCCCAGTTCCCCGTCCCCATCTCGAGGATGTAGGACGACCCGATGTTCGAGGTCATGATGAGGACGGCGTTCCGGAAGTCCACGGTGCGGCCCTGGGAATCCGTGAGTCGGCCCTCGTCCAGGATCTGGAGCAGCACGTGGAACACGTCCGGGTGGGCCTTCTCGATCTCGTCGAACAGCACGACGGCATAGGGCCGGCGGCGCACGGCTTCCGTCAGCTGCCCGCCCTCCTCGTAACCCACGTAGCCCGGCGGGGCGCCGATCATCCGCGCCACGGCGTGCTTCTCCATGTACTCCGACATGTCGAGCCGGACCATGGCCTTCTCGTCGTCGAACAGAAACGCGGCCAGGGCGCGGGCCGTTTCGGTCTTCCCAACGCCTGTGGGCCCGAGAAAGATGAAGGAGCCGGTCGGCCGATTGGGGTCCTGGAGCCCGGCGCGGGCGCGCCGCACAGCGTTCGCCACCGCGCCGAGCGCTTCGGGCTGGCCGACCACGCGGTGTCCCAGTTCCGCTTCGAGCTTGGTGAGCCGCTCGCGCTCGGACTCCAGCATCTTGGTCACCGGGATGCCGGTCCACTTCGCCACGATTTCCGCGATGTCCTCGGCGTCCACCTCTTCTTTCAAGTACTGATTCTCACCCTGGATTTCACCGAGGCGCTTCTCGACCGCCGCGATCTCCTTCTCCAGCGCGGGGATCCGGCCGTAGCTGATCTCGGCCGCCTTCTGCAGGTCGCCGCGCCGCGTGGCGTGGTCCGCCTCAGCCCGGAGCTGCTCGAGCTGAGCCTTCTTGGTCTGGAGGCCGCCGATGGTCTCCTTCTCCGCCTGCCACTGCGCCTTCATGGCGGTGGAACGCTCTCGCAGCCCCGCCAGCTCCGCCTGAACCTTGGCGCGACGCTCCTTGGATACCTTGTCCCTCTCCTTGGCGAGCGCCGCCAGCTCGATCTCGTGCTGGATGATCTTGCGCTCCACTTCGTCGATCTCCTGCGGCAGCGAATCGATCTCGATGCGGAGGCGGCTCGCCGCCTCGTCCACCAAGTCGATGGCCTTGTCCGGCAGGAAGCGGTCGCCGATGTAGCGGTGGGAGAGCGTCGCGGCGGCGACGAGCGCGGTATCCGTTATCCGGACTCCATGATGCACCTCATAGCGCTCTTTCAGCCCGCGCAGGATCGCGATGGTGTCCTCGACCGACGGCTCGCCCACGAACACCGGCTGGAAACGCCGCTCCAGCGCGGCGTCCTTCTCGATATGCTTGCGGTACTCATCCAGCGTGGTCGCGCCCACGACGTGCAGCTCACCGCGCGCCAAGGCGGGCTTCAGGAGGTTGGAAGCGTCCACTGCTCCCTCCGCCGCCCCCGCGCCGACGAGGGTGTGCAGCTCGTCGATGAACACGATGAACCGCCCCTCGGCGCCGATGATCTCCTTGATCACCGCCTTGAGCCGCTCCTCGAATTCGCCGCGGTACTTGGTGCCGGCGATCAGCTGCCCCAGGTCGAGCGACACGAGGTGCTTGTTCTTGAGCGACTCGGGCACGTCCCCGTTCACGATCCGCTGGGCCAGGCCCTCGACGATCGCTGTCTTGCCCACCCCCGGCTCGCCGATCAGCACCGGGTTGTTCTTGGTGCGGCGCGACAGGACCTGCATCACGCGGCGGATCTCCTCGTCCCGGCCGATGACCGGGTCCAGCTTGCCGCCGCGGGCGACTTCGGTGAGGTCGCGGGTGAACCGCTGGAGCGCTTGGTACTTCTGCTCCGGCTCCTGGTCGGTCACCTTGTGGCTGCCGCGCACCGCCTGGAGCGCCGCGAGCAGCTCCTGCCGATCGACGCCGCCCGCGCTCAGCAGCTGGCGGGCGGCCGTCCCCTTTTCCTCCGCCAACGCGAGCAAGAGGTGCTCGGTCGAGACGTAGGCGTCCTCCAGCGACTTGGCGTCGGCGTCGGCGCGATCCAGGACAGCAGACAATTCGCGCGACAGCGTCGGCTCCGCGGCGGTGCCCGTCTGCTTGGGGAACCGGGCGATCTCGCGCTCGGTTTCGGCGCGCAGCTGGGCGGCGTTCAGCCCCACCTTCTGGAGCAGGGGGATGACGATGCCCTCCTCCTGCTCGAGGAGCGCCGAGAAGAGGTGCGCGTCGTTCACCACGGGGTTGCCGCGGGCGCGCGCCAGCGCCGCGGCCTGCTGTAGCGCCTCGGCGGCTTTGACGGTCAGACGATCAGGTCGGATCATGGCATCTCCGGGGAAAGCAACCTCCGTGCCCGTCGAAAGATGCCGGAATGGCGGACAGTAAGTCAAAACTGCGCCGAAAAAGGAGGTCCAACAGATACGTCAAACAAAAACGTCGAACAGATGCCGATTCTGTTCGACGCCTCTGTTCGACGTCGTCGTTGGACGTCTTTTTTCCTTCTACTTCATGATGATCATCTTCTTCGTAACCCGCCGCCCGTCCACCACCAACTGATACAGGTAGACGCCGGAGGCGGCCTGCTGGCCCGTCGACCGCACGTTGCCGTCCCAGTATGCGCTGAACGAGCAATCAGGCGTGCTCGTACACGCGAGCGGCAGATTCTCGAGCGGCTCCCCGCTCCCTTGCAGGATGGGGGTCGCCACGAGCTGCGCCAGCACGTTGTAGATCCGCAACGAAACTACCGGCCGGTGACCATTGGCAAACAGATCCGCGCTCAGCGTGAACGGGATCGTGGTCGCCGGATTGAACGGGTTCGGGTAATTCTGTTTGAGCTGCACTGTGGGTGGCGAGCTCGTACCCTGCCCCCATGCCCCGCCAGCTCCACCAGCCGCCCAAAGCCCGAGCCCCAGCACTGCCCAGGCGTACCGCTTCATCACTGCACCGCTCCTCTAGCGAACGTAAAGTGGCCCTAACCCTCTCCTTGTGTTACGGGTGACGCGCTGCAACTATCTGCCATTGAACCTAGACCCCACCGCTTCCGGCTGTCAAGCGCGCCAGCACCCGTTGGTCTCCATCGCGTCGCGTAATCCCCCGCCGATCCGCCCATTCGAGGAGCGGGATCAAGTACTTGCGGGTCAGCCCAAAACGGTCCCGCAGCGTGGCCGGCGTCGCCGACCCCAACTCTCGCAGCGCCACCTCGAGGGCCGAACGAAACTCGGCCAGAGCCGACGCAGCCGCAAAACGCTCCTGATCCACAGCCTCGACAGTGCTGGCGCGCACCAAGAGGGCCAGCAACGCCCGCACCGGTTCCCCGGGAAACTCCCGTTCCAGCTCCACGATAGTGGGCACCTGCCACCGCGCCTCCGTCAGGCGGCGCGCCAGCTTCGCTTGGGCGTCGCTGGCTCTCGCGTCCAAGGCCGGCTTCCACCCTGGCAGCCGAGCGTAGGCACCGGCGACTTCCAGGATCTGCTTGCGTACCCCCAGGTCGAGCACCTGATCCACTACGGACTCCGGCGCTTGAACCGTGGCTCGAAGCGCCTGCAGCGACATGCCCGGCTCCAGGGGATGCCCCTCGTGGTGTGTCCCCAGCAGCGCGGCCAAGTGGGTCGCTTCGAGGGCGACCGCCCCCCGCGTCACCAACCACCCACCGCAGGATAGCAGTGCCTTACCCGCCGCGGCGATGACGCCGCTCACATCCCCCGGTAGGATGCCCAGGCGCACCGGAAGGTCGCCTGCTTGAACGCCCCCCAGGCCGGCCTCCTCGCCCCACATCAAGATTCGCTCAACGGGGCTCTGGGTCGCCGACAGCCGCCGCTGCCGCAAGCGAGGGGGGCGTCGGGGGGGGAATGGATCGAGTACGACCCCCCCCCCGATTGTGGTCACCGGCGAGAAGCTGCGCAGCACAAAACGGTCGCCGCCGCGCGCCACCAGTGGCCGCTCGAGCAGCAGACGCGCCAGCCCCCGCTCCCCGGGTCCGATGGCGCGCGATTGCACGACCCGCGCCAGCACCTCAGCGGTCCCCAGGTGCACGCGTAGCCGAGTGCGCGACGCGATCGCCTTGCGGGCTGCGGGGAGAAGTTCGACAGCGGCGTCGAGCGTGGTCGTCGAGCGCCAGCCTTCGCCGGTGAGAGCGACGTGCCCGCGCTCGAGCTCCTCCTTGCTCACCCCCACCAGCGCCAGGGCCGTGCGCCGGCCGGGCACGGCCCGCTCGGCGCTCTGGCCGTGGACCTCGATCGAGCGAACACGCGCCTCGCGGTCCAAAGGCAGAAGCCGCACTGACTCGCCCACGGCCACGGTACCGCTCCACGTCGACCCGGTGACGACCGTTCCCGCACCCGCCACGGTGAACACCCGGTCGATGGGCAGGCGAAACAGATCCGCGGCCGGCCGCTCGGCGAGCTCCTGGGCGACGCGCCGCAGGGCTGCTCGCAGCTCGTCCAGACCCTCCCCCGTCACCGCCGAGGTCGCAACGGGCGGTTCCCAGCGGATCCGGCTCGTCGCGAGGCGGTTGGTGACCTCCACCCGCACCAGCTCCAGCCACTCAGCGTCGACGGCGTCGCGCTTGGCGAGCACGGGGATCCCCCGGGCGACGCCGAGCAGCTCCACGATCGCGAGGTGCTCCTCGGTTTGCGGCATGATCCCTTCGTCGGCGGCGATCACCAGCAGCGCGACGTCGATGCCCGTGGCGCCCGCGAGCATGTTGCGGACGAATCCTTCGTGGCCGGGCACGTCCACCACGCTGGCCTGGACCTCGTCGCCCAGCGGGAGCGGGGCGAAGCCGAGGTCGATGGTGATGCCCCGACGCTTTTCCTCTTCCCAGCGGTCGGTGTCGACGCCGGTGAGGGCTTTCACCAGCGCGGTCTTACCGTGATCGATGTGACCCGCGGTGCCGACTACGAGGCGGCGGCCCATGCGCGGCGCTCCCAGAACTCAAGCGCGGGAAGGCCGCCGTCCTCGCCTAGGTGATGGCGCGTGAACCGGACGACCAGACGGCGGTGGGCGGAGGCGTGCGCGGCATCGAGCACCGGCAGCTCGGCGGCCGGATCGTTGAGGGCGAGCAGGTCGCGGTGAGCTTGGGGCGGCAGCCGGCTCGCGCCGATGGGAGGATGGGCAGCGGCGCAGGTCGGGCACAGCACGCCGCCGTCGGCGGCGCTGAAGATCACGGATCCTCCGCCTGCGGCACTGATCTCCACTCCGTCCCGTACGCAGGCGGTGAGGGACGGCTCGAAGCCGAGCACGCCGAGCAGCCGCCACAACGCGCGCACGGCGGTGGCGTCGGCCGCGGCGCCCGGGGCCGCGGCGAGGGCTTCGAGCCCCGCCACGAGCGTGTCGTAGGCCAACGGCAGAGGCGCCGGCGGGGCCATCTTCAACATCACTTCAGCGAGCGCCGTGGCCCCGGCAAACCGCGCGACGTCGAGCGCCAGCTCGCGCCGGAGCGCGATGACGTCGAACGCGGCGAGGGTCTGCAGCTCGCGGGAGTCACGGTGGTAGAGCTGCGCCACGCCCTCGCTCAGCAGCTCCAGCCCCGCCCCGAAGGGGCTCTTGGGACGCAGCGCGCCCTTGGCGATCGCGCTCTGCACGCCCAGCTCCCGCGTGGCCAGCCGGACGACCTTGGAGGTTTCGCTGTAGCGATAGCTCCGCAGGACGACCGCGGGGGTGGAGACGAGGGCCATGGCGAAAGCTAATGGGAGAGCTGGACCCCTACGAACAGCGCTCGACGGCGCGCCGGGAATCCCTTCACCTCTTCGTAGCGACGATCGAGCAGGTTCTCCACCCGGGCGCGCGCCTCGAGACCAGGGGATCCCGCCCCAGGGTTCCGCAGACTCACGCTGCCGCCTAGGTCCACGCAGGCATAGGACGGGAATGTGAGACGCGGAGACGGGAAGGTGCCGAAGTCCTGGTCCGTGCGGGTCCCGACGTAGCGCACGGCGGCGTCAACGCGGACGTGGGCACCGAGCGCGAGGGCAGCGTCGATTCCTGCCGAGTGCGCGGGCCGGCGCAGCAACGGCTGTCCAGCCAGAAATGCGGCACCGGCGCCCGGGTCAAGCCCGGGCGTGGTGACCTCCGTCTCGAGATAGGTGTAGCTCCCGGACAGCGTGAGCCGCGGCAGCGGCCGCAGCGTGAGCGTGAGCTCCGCGCCGTCGGCGCGCGCCGCCGCGACGTTGAAGTAGTTGGGATCCGCCGGATCGGGCGGCGAGAATGTGAAATCGACCATGTTCCGGAAGCGCTGTACGAACCCGGTGACGCCCGCGATGAGGCGACCGTCCCACAGCTCCCGCTCCACGCCCAGCTCGATGGCGCGGGACTGTTCAGGTTTGAGACTCGGGTTGCCCTTCACGAATCCAGTCGCGTAGTTCTCGAAAAACGTCGGCTCCTTGAACGCCGTTCCGGCCGACAGCCGCAGGCGCGTCCTCGCAGACACCCGGAACACGGCGCCCACGCGGTAGGTGGCGAACGTCCCGAACCGCTGGTTATCCTCGACGCGTACCCCGCCGTTCAGCGCCACTCGCGCGCCGAGGCCGGTGACCGCCTGCACGTACGCCGCGCGGTTCGCCCGAGAAGTATCCACCGGCGGGCTGCTGCAGTCGCCGAAGCTGCTGGTGCAGAAGTCGATGCTGTGCTCGCGCTCCTGCTCGGCGCTCAGGCCCACCGTGAGAATCGTGACGGGCGAGAGGTAGAGATTCGCCCGCACGTCGGCGCCCGCGCGGCGGAGGTTGTCCTGGGAGCGGTAGGTACCTCGGGTGTCGGCCGAATCGTCCGGCGGATTCTCGTAGCCGCCGTCGGTCTGGCTGGCCGACAGCTGCACCCGCGCTTCGAGTCGCGGCGTGAGAAAGCGGCCCAACTCGAGTCCCAGCGCCGGACCGTTGTCGTAGTTGAACTGGTTGCGATCCGTGAGGCGGCCGCCGCCGTCCGTGGGAAAATGAAACGCAGCGTCGGTGTAGCGCACCGAGAGCGTGGCCTCCGTGCGCGCGTCCGGCGCGGCGTGCAACAACCCGCTGACCACCGTACTGCGATAGCCGTTGTTATAGGGATAAAGGCCGTCACTCGCGAATCTCGATAGCGCCACGCTATAGCTCGCCACCGGGCTCCCACCGCTTGCCTCGGCGGTCCAGTGGCGGGCGCCGTATCTCCCGGCTTCGACCCCGGCGGCGAGGCCGTCCCTACCGGGTGATCCTCGCCGCGTGAAAATCTGCACCACGCCCGTCACCGCGTCCGAGCCGTACAGCACGCTGGCGGGCCCCCGCAGCACCTCGATACGCTCGACGTTGTCGAGGGTGAGGTTCGCCCAGTTGAACGCGCCGCCGGGCTGGTTCACGGCTACGCCGTCCACCAAGACCTTCACGTAGTCGCTCTCACCCCCGCGGAGGAACACCGATGTCTGAGCTCCGAACGCCCCCGACGTCACGACCGACGCGCCGGGGACGGCGCGCAGGGCATCGGCCACGGTCCGGATCCCCTGGGCGCGCAGCGCCTCTCCACGCAGGACGGTGACCGTGGGCGCCACGGCACCGGCGGGCGTGGGGAGGCGGGTGGCCGTCACCACGATGGCGGGAACGGTCACGGTATCGCTCGGAGCCTGGGCGTGGAGCGCGCCGGGCGCGGCCAGGGCGAACACCGCCGCGGAGAGACGTCGAGGGAAGGCGTCGAAGAACATCGTCGGCTCCAGCTCAGGGTTGTGGTCTTCGCAACGGGATCATCTGGGGCGCCCCTTGGAACGGCTCGATCGCCACCGGCCACGCGAACACCCGCTCGACCGTCTCACGCGTCAGCACCTCGACCGCGGGGCCGTGGGCGGCGGCGCGCCCGGCGTCGAGCAGCAGCACGCGGTCGGCGAACCGTGCCGCCAGGTTGACGTGGTGGGTGATCATGATCGCGGCGAGCGCGTGCCGATTCACCAGCCCGCGCACCAGCTCGAACAGCTCCATCTCGTGACGCACGTCGAGCGAGGCGGTGGGCTCGTCGAGCACCAGAAGCCGCGGCTCCTGGGCGAGCGCGCGGGCAAGGCGCACCCGCTGGTACTCACCTCCCGAGAGCGTCCAGATCCAGCGGTCAGCGAGCGCTGCCGCGTCGCAGCGCTCCAGCGCCCGCGCCACGGCGGCGTGGTCTTCGGGACGCTCGGCCCCCCACAGGGACAGGTGGGGGTAGCGTCCGAGCAGGACGGTCTCGCGGACGCGCTGGGGGAAGAGGTTGTCCTCCCGCTGCGCCACCACACCGACCACGCGGGCGAGCTCGCGCCGCGCCCACGCTCCCGCCGGCCGACCGAGGATCTCCACCGTGCCCGCGGCCGGCGGCAGCAGGCCGAGCGCGACGCGCAGCAACGTGGTCTTGCCGCTGCCGTTGGGCCCGATGACGGCTACGAACTCTCCGTTGCGCACTGCGAGCGAGACCCCGGCGAGGGCATCGCGCGGCGCGGCCGGGTAGCGGGCGGACACCTCCCGCAAGGCGAGAATCAGGTCGTGGCCCATCGGCGCAACAACACGGCGAAGAGGGGGACGCCGATCAAGGCGGTCACGATGCCGACCGGCAGCTCGTGGGGGGCGACCGCGACCCGCGCCGCGGTATCGGCGAGGACGAGCAGCACCCCCCCACCCAGGAACGACGCGGGCAGCAGCAGGCGGTGCTGGTGCCCCCAGACGCCGCGGCAGAGGTGCGGCACCATCAGCCCGACGAACCCGATCACCCCGGAGACCGCCACCGCGGCCGCCGTCAGCAGCGAGGCGGCGAGGTAGACCCGGCGCTTCACGTGGGTGACGTCGGCGCCGAGGTAGCGCGCGGGCTCTTCGCCCAAGGCGAGCAGATCGAGGGGCCGCGCCGCCGCGAACAGGACGAGCAGCGGCACGGGGACGTAGATGCAGAGGACGAGCAGCGTGTCCCAGGAAGCCCCCGACAGACCGCCCCAGAGCCAGAGGAATGCGTTGCGGAGCTGCGCCGCCTCCGAGAGCGACACGATCGCGGTCGTGACGGCGCCGGCGAACGCTCCGACCGCCACGCCCGAGAGCAGCAGCACGCGCGGGTCGAGCTCGGCGCCGCCGACGAGGCCCAGGCGGAAGACGAGCGCCATTGCCGCGAGCGCCCCGGCGAACGCCGCGAGCGGCAGGGCCCAGGGTCCCCCGACGTGCAGCGCGATCGCGCCGACCGCGCCCAGCCCGGCCCCTCCCGACAGCCCGAGCAGGAAGGGATCGGCGAGTGGGTTGCGCACCAGCGCTTGCAACCCCGCCCCCGCGACGGCGAGCGAGCCCCCCACCACGAATCCGAGCAGCGCGCGGGGGACGCGGAGGTTCCGCACGATCTCCGAGGTCCACAGATCGGCGAGCGAAACGTGGGCCGGCCCGAGGACCACGGCGAGCCCGAGCGCCGCGAGCGCGAGGCCCGCCAGGGCGAGCCACCTCAGCGCCACTTGCCGCTCCCTCGCTGCAGGAGGCGCCGCAGCTCCGCAACGGCTTCAGCGGCGCGGGGTGAGGGCCGGCCGAACAGGTCGGCGGGAAGGGCAAGAAAGTGCCGCTCGCGCACCGCCCGCACGGTCTGCCACTCGCGCCGGGTCGCATAGGCTGGCGCGGATGACGTCGCCGAGTCTTCCAGAAACGCGATCACGTCGGGGTCGCGAGTCGCGATGGTCTCGAGCGACACCGTGGCGGACGCCGCGGGCAGGTCGTGGAAGACGTTGACGCCGCCGGCGAGAGCGGCCAACTGATCGAGGTAGCTCCCCGCCCCGATCACCATTGGGGGGTTGTCCCACACCAGGAACGCCAGCCGCACCGCGCGTCCCGGCGTGGTTTCAGTCGCCCGAAGCGCGGCGCCCATCCGCTCGGCCACCGAATCCGCGGCGGCCCCGTGCCCGGTGAGCGTGCCGAGCAGGCGGGCGGCGCGGGCGATGTCTTCGAGGCGATCCTGCTTCACGAGCACGGCCGCGATGCCGATGCGGGCGAACTGCGCGGCGGCGGTCTCGTTGAGCGGAGAGCGGTACAGCACCACGAGGTCGGGCCGGGTGGCCGCGACCGCTTCGATGTTGGGGCTCAGACCGTCGCCGACGACCGGGACGGCGCGGGCGGCGGCGGGGTACTTGCACCACGTGGTGCGCCCGACGACCTGCGCTCCGGCCCCGAGGGCGAAGAGGAGCTCGGTGGAGCTGGGGGCGAGGGAAACGACGCGCCGGGCCGGGCCGGCCAGGGATACGACGCGGCCGGCGTCGTCGGTGACGGTGACGGTCCCCGCCGGCCTAGGCGCGCGACGGTCGGCGGCGCGGCCGCACCCGCCGAGCAATGCCACGGCAGCGAGCAACCGGCCGGCGAGGTGGGTGCGATGTGCCCAGCGGCGCATAGCAAACAGCCCACCCCCGGCGGAGCGGAGATGGGCGAGCGCCTGCGCGCTGTGCGCAGCGCCACCATCCCTCCCGCGAGGGATCTACAGGTGGCGCGAACGGAGAGGTCTCCTGGCTTCGGGCGGTCGGCTCGCCTTCCCGGTTTCCCAGTGGCGCTTGAGCCGCTACATCGTGCCCGTCACAGTGGCGGGGCCGCGCCGGACTCGCACCGGCTTCCGTGAATCCCCATTCGCTTATGACAACGGGGTCAGTCTAGGAGAATGATCTTCTTTGCGCAAGAGCCATCAGCCATCAGCGTTCAGGGGGTGCCTGACGCCTGACCGCTGACGGCCGATGGCTTTCTTTTCAACGCGACCACCAGCGCCCATCCCATCACCAGCCCCGCGATCGCGACGATGACCCACCACTGCCGCTGGAGCTGGAAGCCGGCGCGCGGCAGTTCAACCGTCACCCGCAGTCCCGCCGCGAGCGGACCCGTGCGATATCGCGCGAAGCGGCGCTGCTCGATCTGCTGGACGCCGAGCGGCTCGAGCCCGAGCGCCACGACGTGCGCGGTCGTGTCTTCGAGGAGCAGGTCCACCTCGTCCGTCGCCTGGTCGACGGGAATCGCCAGCGCAGCCTGGCCGGCGGGGAGCACGTAGCTGTAGGTCAGCTGCCGCATCGTGGTGGGCGGCACCGGCCCGAAGAGGGCCACGGTGTCGCCGCGCCGCTCGACGGCCTGGGCGGAGAAGTCGCCCTCCCCCACCTGGAACTGGAGGACTGCGGCGGGGAGCGCCCCGGTCCACACCGGCGTCACCGTGTCGGGCGCGATGCGCGTCCGCGTCCCGGGGTTGGTGAGCTCCAGGATCTCGAGCACCTCCCGGGTGCCGTCGCGCCTGGACTTAGCCACGGTCAGCAGCCGTCGCCGGACGTGGATGGGCAGCCCCGTGGTGGTGGAAGCCGTGTCGTAGACCATCAGGGGGCCGGCGTGAATCGGACCCGGTGTCCGGATCTGCAGCGGCTCGGAGAAGTAGGCCACGCTCAGGTACATGGAGCTGACGACGTAGAACGCCGAGGTGTCGAGCTGAGGGACGTGCAGACGATAGCGGCCACCCGCGTCGGTGCGCACGGAGTCCACCGGGCCACCGCCCGCCATCGCCACCTGGTGCAGCACAGCCCACGCCCCGGCCAGGGGACGAGGCCGCGGGCCGCCGAGGGAGACCGTGCCGGACACCTCGACGCGCTGGGCCCGCAGGACCGCCGGGACCGCTCCTCCGCACGCGAGCGCGAGGAGCAGAACGAGGCCGCTACGGGGTGAACTTGCCGAAATCTTCAGGATCGAGGTCTTGGAGGTAGGACTTCAGGGCGTCGGCGTCGAGAGGCTGGGGGGAGGTACCGCCCGCGCCCGGGGTCTCGCCGGTGTCGATCGCGGTGTGCTCAAGCAGGACCTCGCTGGTAAAGATCGGGGCCTTCAGGCGCAGCGCCAGCGCGATGGAGTCTGACGGCCGGGCGTCGATCTGGATCACCGTGTCGCCGCGGTAGATGTGCAGCTCGGCGAAATAGGTGTTGTCCTTCACTTGAGTGATGATGATCTTGCGCAAGTCGGCGCCGAGGCCGACGATCACCTGCTTCAGCAGGTCGTGCGTGAGTGGCCGCGAGAACTTCACCCCCGCCAGCTCCATCGCGATGGCGCTCGCCTCCGCCGGTCCGATCCAGATCGGCAGCACACGCTCCCCTTCTCGCTCCTGCAGAATTACGACCGGGGTGTTGGTCGTGCGGTCGAGCCCGAGGTGGGCCACGCGGACTTCGATCACGGAACCGCTACGTGCCGACGTCCCAGGACGCCAGGTACTTCTGCTGCTCCGGCGTCAGTGTGTCGATGGCGACGCCCATGGCCTGGAGCTTGAGCCGGGCGATCTCGGCGTCCAGGTCTCGGGGGAGGCGATGCACGTCCCGCCCCAGCGTCTTGGCGTTCTGCACCACGAACTCGGCCGCGAGCGCCTGGTTGGCGAATGACATGTCCATCACGCTCGCCGGGTGACCTTCGGCCGCGGCGAGGTTGACGAGACGACCGTCCGCCAGCACGAACAGCCGCTTGCCGTCGAGACGCCACTCCTCCACGAAATCCCGGACGGGCGTCGGGCCCTGCGCGACCTGCTTCAGCCCGTCCAGATCGATCTCGACGTTGAAGTGTCCGGAGTTGGCGATCACGGCGCCGTCCTTCATCGCCCGCATGTGCTCGAGTCGGATCACGTGGATGTTGCCGGTCAGCGTCACGAAGATGTCGCCGACCCGCGCCGCCTCGGCCATCGTGACGACCCGGTAGCCGTCCATCTGGGCCTCGAGGGCCTTGAGCGGGTCGATTTCCGTCACCAGCACGTTGGCCCCGGCGCCGCGCACCCGCATGGCGAACCCGCGCCCGCACCAGCCGTACCCCGCGACGACGACGGTGCTGCCCGCGATCAGGAGATTGGTCGCGCGCAGGATGCCGTCGAGCGTCGACTGGCCGGTGCCATAGCGGTTGTCAAAGAGGTGTTTGGTGTCCGAATCGTTGACGGCGATCACCGGGAACTGGAGCACGCCGTCCTTGGCCATCGCTTTGAGGCGGATGACGCCGGTGGTCGTCTCCTCCGTCGAGCCGATCACGCCGGTCACCAGCGCTTTGCGGTCCGCCGGAGAGAGGGTCTCGACCCAGCGACGAACCGGCGGTGCCAGGTCATCGAGCCGGTTGAGAGCGATCATATGCAGCGCGCTCACCAGGTCGGCTCCGTCGTCCATGGTCAGGTCGGGACGGTGGGCCAGCGCGGCCCGGATGTGCTCGTAGTAGGTCTCGTGGTCCTCGCCCTTGATGGCGTACACTTTGACGCCGTGGTCGCGCACCAGGTAGGCGGCCACATCGTCCTGCGTGGAGAGCGGATTCGACGCGCACAGGGCGACGTCGGCGCCGCCCGCCTGCAGGGTGAGGATCAGATTGGCAGTTTCGGTCGTGGCGTGCAGGCACGCCGAGACGCGGTGGCCTGCGAGCGGCCGCTCGCGGCCGAACCGCTGCCGCAGCTGGCGCAGCACGGGCATCGAGCGCTCGGCCCATTCCACGCGCCGGCGGCCCGCGTCGGCGAGCGAGAGATCTTTGACGTCGGAATCGGAGCGGGCCTGTCGTGCGGTGGTCGTCATGCCTTCGCCTTGTCGGATCGGTAATTTTTCGAGCGCTGTACGGCGAGCCGCAGATCCTCGACGCGGTTCGCCTGCTCCCAGGTGAAGAATTCCAGCTCTTGCTCTCCCACCCGGCGCCGCTCGTAGGGGCGGCCGAAGTGACCGTACGTCGCCGTGGGCCGATAGATCGGATGACGCAGCCGCAGCGCCCGGATAATCTCGAGCGGCCGGAGGTCGAACACCTCGCGCACCGCGTCCTCGAGGACCTGGGCCGGCACTGTGCCGGTGCCGAACGTCTCGATCATGATCGAGACGGGTTCGGCGATGCCGATGGCGTAGGCCACCTGAGCCTCGCAGCGGCTGGCGAGCCCCGCGGCGACGATGTTTTTCGCCACCCACCGCATGGCGTAGCAGGCGGACCGGTCCACCTTGGACGGGTCTTTGCCGCTGAAGGCGCCGCCGCCGTGCCGCGCCATCCCGCCGTAGGTATCGACGATGATCTTGCGACCGGTGAGGCCCGCGTCTCCCTGCGGTCCGCCGACCACGAAGCGACCGGTCGGGTTGATGAGGATGTCCGTGTCGGCCACCTCGAAGCCGGCCTCCCCCAGCACGGGCCGTACGACCTGAGCGATCACGCCGGCGCGCAGCTCGGTGTTGTCCACCTTGTCGGAGTGCTGCGTGGAGACGACCACCTTGGTGACGCCGACCGGCCGGTCACCCTCGTACGCGACGCTCACCTGGGTCTTGCCGTCGGGCCGCAGCCACGCCAGCTCGCCACGCTTCCGGGCGCTGGCCAGCCGCTCGGCCAGGCGGTGCGCCAGCACGATCGGCAGCGGCATCAGGGAGGGCGTCTCGTTGCTCGCATACCCGAACATCATTCCCTGGTCGCCGGCGCCGCCCCGGTCCACGCCCATCGCGATGTCGCCCGACTGCTTGTCGATCGTGGTCAGCACCGCGCAGGTCTGCGCGTCGAAGCCGAAGTTCGCGTCGGTGTAGCCGATCGACGTGATCATGCCGCGGACGATGTCGGGGATGTGGACGTACGTCTGCGTCGTGATTTCCCCCGCGACGACGGCCATCCCGGTCGTGACGAGCGTTTCGCACGCGACGCGAGCTTCCGGGTCGTTGGCAAGAATGGCGTCGAGCACCGCGTCCGAGATCTGGTCGGCGATCTTGTCCGGGTGCCCTTCGGTGACCGATTCGGAAGTGAACACGTGCCGCGTTGTGGGCATGATTGTGACCGTCCTTTGGGCTCAAATTAGTGGCCCGCCGCGTGGCGGGCAACGGGGCGTCAGGACTCGAGGAGCGTCAGGTCGACCGCCTCTGCCAGCGCGTAGCGGAGGATGTCCTCGGCCAAGCGGGCGCTGCGCGCCGCGAGCGCCGCCTCAGCCGCCGCCCGCGCCTGCGCGTGACTGATCTGACGGATCAGCCAGCGGATGAGGGGCAGCGCGGGCGGCGCGACCGACAGCGTCTCGTATCCGAGGCCCACGAGCAGGAACGCCGAGACCGGATCGGAGGCCATCTCGCCGCACACGCTCACCGGTTTCTTCGCGGCGCGCGCGGCGTTCGCCACGAGCTTGAGCAGCCGCAGTACCGCGGGGTCGTGTGGAGTGAATCGGTCCGCCAGCCGCGCGTTGCCGCGGTCCACCACCAGCGTGTACTGCGTCAGGTCGTTCGTGCCGACGCTCAGGAAGTCGCTGACCTCGGCCAACCGGTCGGCCATCACGGCCGCCGCCGGCGTTTCCACCATCACGCCTACCGGCACCGTGGCGGCCGCCTCGACGCCGGCCTGGCGCAGACGCTCGGCCTCCTCGCCGACCATCTCCCGCGTGCGGTCCACCTCTTCGAGCCGGGTGACCAGCGGAATCATCAGGTGGATCTGGGCCCGCGCCGCCGCGCGCAGAATCGCGCGGATCTGCACGCGGAACACCTCGGGCTGGTCGAGGCACACACGGATCGCCCGCCACCCGAGAAACGGGTTGGGCTCCGCCGGCGCCCGAAAGGCCGCCGGGAATTTGTCGCCGCCGAGGTCGTAGGTCCGCACGACCACCGGATGACCCGGGAACGCCGCTCCGACCTTCTGGAAGTACTCGACCTGCTGGTCTTCGGTCGGCAGGGCCGTGTGGCTGGTGATCAGGAACTCGGTGCGCAACAGCCCCACGCCCTCGGCCCCGTTGTGGCGCGCGGCCGCGATCTCGTCGGGAAGGTCCACGTTGCCCCGCAGCACGATGCGCGAGCCATCCGTCGTGACCGCCGGCAGGTCGACCGCCCGCTCCAGCTGGTGGTCCAGCTCGCGGCGCCGGGCCGCGCGCTCGCGCGCGTCGGCGATCTCGGCGGGCGTCGGATCCAGCAGCACCGTGCCGCGGGTCCCGTCGAGAATCAGGGTCGCTCCCGGAGTGACGTGGTCCAGCGCTCCGGCCAGGCCCATGACCGCCGGCAGTCCCATGGAGTGCGCCAGGATCGCAGCGTGCGAGGTCCGCGTGCCCTCCTCGCTCAGCAGACCGATCACCTGATCGCGGTCGAACTGGACGGTGAGTCCCGGCCCGATCTCGCGCGCCACCAGGATCGAGGGCTGCGCGATGACGAGGTCGTCCGCGCCGCGGTGCAGCAAGTGCTGGATGACCCGGACCGTTACGCCGTTCAAGTCGGCGAGCCGCTCCTTGAGGCGCGCACTGGGGCTCGTCGCCCAGAGGTCGCGCACCTCGAGCGCCTTGAACTCGAAGGCCTTCTCCGCCGTGAGGTGATTCTCCCGGATCAGGTGGGCGATGCTTCCCAGAAAGTCCCGGTCCTCGAGCATCAGGAGCTGGGCGTCGAAGATGCGGGCCTCGTCTTCGCCGGCCCGGTCCATGGCGCGCTCCTTGAGCATCTGGATGTGACGCCGCACGTCTCGGACGGCGGCACGGAGACGCCGCACTTCCTTCTCCACTTGGGTGCGCGGTACGACGCGGTGCGGAACGTCCGGCAGCGTCCAACGCACGATGACGGCGGGACCGATGGCGATCCCGTCGGACACCCCGATGCCCTTGAGCAGGCGCTCGGTCATTCGTCCTGCTCGGCTTCCTGCGCCCCGACTTCGTCGTCGGCTTCGCCGCCACGGAGGTGCATCTCGTGGAACCCGTCGGCCACCAGCGCGAGGAGCGCGGCCATCGCCGCCTCCGCGTCGTCCCCGTCGGTCTTGATCCGCAGCATGGACCCGGGCTCGGCGGCCAGCATCATGACTCCGAGAATGCTCTTGCCGTTGACGGCGAGATCGCCTTTGCGCACCTCGACGGCGCAGCGGAAGGCCGCCGCGACCTTGACGAGCTCCGCGGCAGGCCGGGCGTGCATGCCCTGCGGGTTGACGATCTTGGCGTCGCGCTCGATTACCGCCATACCCACCCCAGCACCAGCGCGGCCGCGAGCATCGTGAGCCCGAGCCGCAGCCCCGTCAGGTGAGCGGGCCGCCGCCACAACAATCCCAGGCCCAGCGCCGTCGCGCCCGCCAACGCGAGCCGCGCCGCCGGGCTGAGCGGGTCGGCGAGGTAGCCCGCCGCGAGCGGCAGCGCGAATCCGAGTGCCAGCGCCATCGCCGGCGTGGTGGCGGCGGCGGCCCGCCGCAGCGCTGGGTGGTGCAGCGCGGCGGGGACACGAGTGCCATGCTCCCACCCCGCGCGGAGCGCCCACCAGCGCAGCGCGACGTGCCCCACGTTGTAGACGGCGAGGAACCCGGCGACGGCCGGCCAGCCGAGGCCCAGGGCGATCCCGGCGATCGCGAGTCCGGAGACGAAGGGCAGCCATCCGGCCCAGACCAGCCGGTCGCCCAGTGAGCCGAGCGGACCCGAGAGCGCCGTGCGCAGGCGCTCGATCTGCTCCGGGGAGGCGCCCTCGTGCTCGGCCTTCGCGGCCGCGCCGACGGCGAGGCCGGCGAGGTAGGGATGCGCGTTGAAGAAGTGCGCCGAGCGCGCGACGGCCGCACGGTAGGCAGGCCCGCCCGGCCCCCCGGGCAGGTCCCGCAGCAGCGGCTCCTCGGCGACGCCCACGCCGAGGCCCAGCATGCGCTCGTAGTTCCACGAGCCTTGCACCGTAAACAGACGCAGCAGGCTGCGCCGCAGGGGCGCCGTCATCGCAGCCACACGGCGAGGGCGCCGCCTCCCAGGCCGACCGCGAACCAGGGCAGCATGGGACCCCGCCCGACGAGCCGCAGCGTCCCCGTGAACGCCGCCGCGAGCGCCGCGCCGGCGGCAGCGACCGCGAGCGCGACCAGTCCGCGGTTGGACATCGTGGCCATGAGCGTCACGCGCCCGACCCAGGCGAGGGCGAGGCCGACGCCGGTGACGAACGCGGCCCGCGCGGCGTCGCGGGCGACCCCGCCCACGTGCACGTGGACCAGCGCGCGCGGATCGCCGCTCTCCAGCTGCGCCGCGGCCCGGTGGACCGCGCGGGCGGTGAGCTTGCGCATCAGATGGATGCTGACGCCGCCCAGCATGCCGACGGGGAGGCCGACGACGACGCCAAGCGCCACGCCGACCGTGCCGGCGGCGAAGTGCCCCGCGCTGACCGCCACGACCGTGGCGGGCCCGTACTCGGGGTACCGCACGGCGCCGACCGGGAGGACGTCGAGCTGGAACAGCTCGAACAGCACCCCGAGGCGCAGGCCCATGTCGAGGTCGCCCAGGATGAGTCCCGCGCCCGCCCCGGCCACGAGGGGGCGCGCGATCATCATCTGCGGGACACTGACCAGGTCGAGTCCGACGAGCGTGCCCCACAGCAGCAGGACCAGCTGGACGTCGAGACTCACAGGAATTCCCCCAAGGGCACGGCGCGGGCCGTCGGCACGTCCTGGGCCGTGACGTCGACCCCGCCCCGGGCAAGCGCGCGCAGCTTGGCGGCCTCGTCGTCAGTGAGGTACACGTAGCGCAGCCGCTCGCTGCGGCCGGTCCGGTGGTGGATGCCGCCGAGATTGACCTTGCGCACGCGGTCCGAGCCTGCGGCCAGGGCCTGCATCGTGTCGATGTCGCCGGTGAGCAGGATTCCCACGCGCGGCTCGGTCTCCCAGCCCGCCAGTCCGCGCACGGCTTCCGTCACCGAGGCGAAGACCACCTCGATGTGCGGCGGCACGCCCATGCGGTAGAGGTCCTGCTCCCAGGCGCTGGCGCGGACTTCGTCGTCCACGAGCACGATGAAGCCGGCGTCGAGCGGCTGCCCCCAGCCCACCACGACCTGCCCATGAATGAGCCGGTCGTCCACCCGATAGAGCGCGATGCTCATGCGGCGGGAACGCGGATGGCCTTGCCCCCGGCGTCGGCGGCGCGGCGGGCTGCCTCGGCCGGCGTCACGCCCCGGTGGAAGACGAAGTCGAGGAGCATCGCGAGGTTCACGCCGGTGACGACGGCCAGGGCGGCCTTGCCGGCAGCGAGGCGCACCGCGCTGGTGAGGCAGGAACCGCCGGGCAGGTCCACGAACAACACGGCTGGGCCGGCGCCCACGGCTTCGCCGATGCGCGCCGAAAGCGCGCCGCTGTCGCAGCCGTCGTTGCTGACGGCCGTGAGCGCGCCGTCCACACCGGTGATCGCGTGGACCGCGGAGACGAGTGCCTGCGCCAGGGCGGCGTGCGAGACGATCACCCCGCGCAGCGGCTCACTCATAGTCTTCCTCGAGGTAGTCCTGGACTTCGGCGCGCTCCCGCATGCGCTTGATGAGCCGCTCGTTGAGGACCTGCGCCGAGTTGATCCCCGTGTAGTGGAGCAGGTGGTTCATCGCGACGACTTCGCAGATCACGGTGAGATTCTTCCCCGGGTTGAGTGGCACCGTGACCAGCGGCAACGCGACGTCGAGCAGCGTCGTCTGCTGGCCATCGAGACCGGTGCGGTCGTATTCCCGCGACGCGTTCCAGTCTTCGAGCTGGACCACCACCTCGATGCGCTTCTGCTGGCGCACGGCCCGGATGCCGAACAGCGCCTTGATGTCGATCAGGCCGACGCCGCGGATCTCCATGTAATGGCGCGACATTTCATGGCCGCGCCCGATGAGGACGTCGTTCCCCTGGCGCGCGACGTGCACCACGTCGTCGGCGACGAGCCGGTGCCCCCGCTCCACCAGGTCCAGCACGCACTCGCTCTTGCCGATACCGGACCGGCCGAGGAACAGCAGCCCGACGCCGAAGACGTCCGCCAGAGAGCCGTGCACCGTGGACGTGGGCGCGAACGCATCGTCCAGGAACGGCTTGAGGCGGCGGTAGAACTCGGCCGTCTTGAGCGTGGTCCGGATGACGGGGATGCCCTTGGCGCGCGCCAGCTCGAGCAGCTCGACCGGCGGCTCCTGTCCCTTGGTGATGATCACGCCGGGCAGCTCGAAGCCCAGGAACGTCTCGAGTGCCCGGCGCCGCGCCGTGGACTCGAGCGAGGCGAGGTAAGTGATCTCGGTCTCGCCGAGGATGTGGAGCCGATCGCCCACGAATCGCGTCGTGTACCCCGCCAGGACCAGGCCGGGGCTCGAGGCTTCGGGCGAGGGAATTTCACGGTCGAGGCCGATGTCTCCTGTCAGCGCCTCGAGCCGCAAGGGGTCGCCCTTGCGGGCGAGCAGGTCGCGGATCTTCGGTCTGGTCACCGGGGCTCGCGAACGACGGTGCGGCGCCGACGGGCCGGCGTCTTGTCGAGCTGGCGCCGCACGCGCGCGACCGCGCGGTCCAGGGCGGATCGGTGGTCGGTGCCGGCGGCGCTGCCGACGTACACCTGGCCGCGCGCGGTATGCAACCGGACTTCCGCCGTCGCGGCGCCGTGATCCTCGAGGAAGAGCACCTGGGCGTCGTGCGGGCGGGCGGCGACCTTCGCGAGTCGGCCGACGAGCTCCCGCGCCCGGGCGCGGAGCTCGTCGGACACCTCGCAGTGGCGGGCGGTGATGGTCGTGCGCATGGGGTCAACCTCCCTGAGCGATGACGCGCCGCAGATGCGCCTCGGTGGCGCGGGCCGCCCCGTCCCAGGAGAGGGACTCGGCGAAGGCGCGCGCCGCACGGCCCAGCCGCGCGACGAGCGCCGCGTCCGCGGCGAGCGCGAGCATGCGCTCCGCCAGCTGCCGCCAGTCGCCGTGCGGAACGAGAAAGCCCGTTTCGCCGTGGCGCACCGATTCCCGCAACCCGGGGCTGTCGGAGGCGAGCGCCGGCGTGCCGCAACCGGCCGCCTCGACGTTCGAGATGCCCCACCCCTCCTTCGGGCTGGGGAAGACGACGGCCCAGGCCCGGCGCAGCAACCGCCGCTTCTCCTCTTCGGAGACGTAGCCGAGAAAATGGACGGCCGAGTCCTGCCCCAGCGTGCGGGCCAGGGTCTCGAGCCGCGGCCGATCATCGCCCTGCCCCGCGATCTCGAGCGCCACATCCGGGCGCCGGCGCCGTGCCTCGGCGAGCGCCAGCAGCGCCGTCTCCACCCCTTTATAACGCTTCAACCGCCCGACGTACAGGAACGTGGGTCGCTCGGCGCGCGGCGTCGCGGCATCCGGCGCGTACCAGACTGCGTCCACGCCGGGATAGATGACCTCGATGCGCTCGCGCGGCACGCCCCGGGCGACGAGGTCGTCCCGCGTGCTGTCGCTGATCGCGTGGAACGCGGCGCGGCGGTAGGCCCGCGGAATCGGCCGCTCCGCCGCCCAGACGAGGGCCGCCACCGGCCAGCTCGCTTCGGCGAACGCCGTCGTTCCGAACAGGTGCGGCACGATGGCGCAGAAGGGTAGTCGCGTCAGTCCCGCGAGGAACAGCGGCAGCTTGTTGATGTCCTCGACCACGATGTCGTAGGTCGCGGCACGCAACCGCGCCCGCACGGCCGCCCGGGCACGCAGCGCGAAGCTGTGACGACCACCCACGCGGAAGATCCGGATCCCGTCGAGCTCGGCGCGCGGCGCACAGCCCGGCCAGCCGCTCGTCACCAGGTCCACCGTGTGCCCGCCGCGCGCCAGCCGGCCGAACAGCTCGTGCAGGTGAATCTCGGCGCCGCCGGCGTGCGGGTTCTTCCGGTCGTTCCAGTTGACAAGCAGGATCCTCACAGGGCGCCGAGCTCCCGCGCCACGGCGTCCAGCACGCCGTTCACGAACGCGGGCGCCTTCGCCCCGGCGAACCAGTGGGCGAGCTTCACCGCCTCGTCGATCACCACGCGCGGCGGCGTGCGGCCCTCGGACAGCTCGGCGAGGGCGAGCCGCAAGATGTTGCGTTCGATCACGCCCACCCGCTCGAGGCGCCAATGCTCGGTCGCGTCGGCGAGGCGACGGTCGATTTCGGGAAGCTCCGCCACGGCCTGGGCGGCCAGGTCCGCGCCGCGGTCATAGCCCTCGGGAGCGCGGCCATAGATGCGGGCGATGCGGGTCAGCACGGTTTCGATGGACGGCCGCCCCGACAGGTCCCACGCATACAGGATCTGCAATGCGCGGGCGCGCGCCTTAGTCTCGGGGCGCTGCACGGGTCACCTGGGCCAGGACGTCCGCCGTGCGGAGGGCCGCCTCGGCCGCCTCGTAGCCCTTGTTCCCCGCCGTGCCGCCCGCGCGGGCCTGGGCCTGCTCCAGCGTGTCGGTGGTGAGGACGCCGAACCCCACGGCCACGCGGTGAGCCAACGCCACATTGCCGAGCCCGCGGGCGGCCTCGCCCGCGATGAAGTCGAAATGGGCGGTCTCGCCGCGGATCACGCAGCCGAGCGCGACGACGGCGGCGTAGCGGCCGGTCGCCGCGGCGGCCTCGGCCGCCACGGGCAGCTCGAAGGCACCGGGGACCCATACCACATCCACGACGGCGGCGGCGACCTTGTATTCCGCGAAACACCGCCGGGCGCCGTCCAGCAGGCGGCGGGTGACGAGCTCGTTGTACCGGCTCACCACGACCGCCACGCGCTGCTTCGCCGGGGCGCGGGGGGATCCTTCGAATTCGGCCACGGTCAGTGCGTCAGCAGGTGACCGAGCTTGTCGCGCTTCACATCGAGATAGGCGCGGTTCTCCTCGGAAGGCGCGGGCACGAGCGGCACCCGCTCCACGATTTCCAGCCCGTAGCCCTCCAGGCCCACCAGCTTCATCGGGTTGTTGGTGAGCACGCGGATGGAAGAGAGACCCAGGTCGAGCAGGATCTGCGCACCGATGCCGTAGTTGCGCAGATCGGGCTTGAAGCCGAGCTCCACGTTGGCGGACACCGTGTCGTGGCCGGCGTCCTGTAGCTCATAGGCCTTGAGCTTGTTGAGCAGGCCGATTCCCCGCCCTTCCTGGTCGAGGTAGACCACCACGCCGCGGCCCTGCTCGGCGATCTGCCGCATCGCGCTGTGTAGCTGCCACCCGCAATCGCAACGTCCCGAGCCGAATACGTCACCGGTGAGACACTTGGAGTGCATCCGCACCAGGACGCCCGCCCCCCCCGGCACGTCGCCGTGCACGAGCGCGACGTGCTCGGCTGCATCCACGTCGTTGCGGTATCCGATGATCCGGAAATCACCGAACGGCGTGGGTAGCCGCGCTTCCGCCACACGGTGCACCAGGCGCTCGTTTGCCAACCGGTAGGCGACGAGCTGGGCGACGGTGATGAAGGTGAGCCCCTGCTCCCGGGCGACCCGCTCGAGGTCGGGCCGTCGGGCCATCGTCCCGTCGGGGTTCAGGATCTCGCAGATCACGCCGGCGGGATAGAGACCGGCAAGCCGGGCGAGGTCCACGCTCGCTTCGGTCTGCCCGACGCGCTGCAGCACGCCACCCGGTCGGGCGCGCAGGGGGAACACATGCCCGGGACGCCGCAGGTCGCTCGGGACGGTCGCCGGATCGATCGCCACGCGGATCGTCGCTGCGCGGTCGGCCGCCGAGATACCCGTGGTCACGCCGAACCGCGGCGCCGCGTCTACGCTGACGGTGAACGCGGTCTCCCGCGCTTCGGTGTTCGTCTCGGCCATCTGCGGGAGGCCGAGCGCCTGACAGCGCTCGGGGGTGAGGGTGAGGCAGATCAGCCCGCGCCCGTGCGTCGCCATGAAGTTGATCATCGCCGGGGTGACCTGTTCGGCCGCCCCAATGAGGTCGCCCTCGTTCTCCCGGTCCTCATCATCGGCCACGATGACGAGCTTGCCGGCGCGGATGTCCGCGATCGCCTGCGTTACTTGTCTGTCCGACATAGTTTTCTCACGTACTTGCCGAGCACGTCTCCTTCGACGTGCACGCGGTCCCCCGGGCGCAGCGCGCCGAGTGTCGTGTGCGCGCGCGAGAACGGGATCAGCGACACCTGTACTGCGCCGTCATCCAGCAGCGCATTCACCGTCAAGCTCACGCCGTCCACGGTGATCGATCCGTGCAGGATCGAGACTTCCACGACGTGGGCCGGCGCGCGCAGGTCGGCGAGCAGCGCGTCCGCGCGCTCGGCCACCCGCTCCACTACCGCCACTCCGTCCACATGCCCCTGGACGAGATGCCCGCCCAGCCGGTCGATGGCACGGACGGCGCGCTCCAGGTTGACACGACGCCCTGCCCCCCAGTCGCCGATCAACGTCCGCGCCAGTGTCGTCTCCACGGCGCGCGCCGTGAATCCCCCCCTCACGACCCGATCGACCGTCAAGCAGGCCCCGTTGACGGCGATGCTCTCGCCGCGACGCAAGCCCTTGTACGGCGCGCGGATGGTGAGGGTGAGTCCCTGTGCCCCGTCGACCGACCCCCGGGCCGCCTTGGCCACGGTGCCGATCGCGCTCACGATCCCGGTAAACATAGCCGCCGATCCAATACCAGTAATGTATCGGGGCCCAGAGGTCGGCGCTCCACCGGCAGCCAGCGCGGGGCGCGGTCGAGCGGCGCGTCGGCGACCCCTGGAAACGCCGGAACGGCGCCCTCGCCGAGCCACACCGGGGTCTGGATCCAGTAGAGCCGATCCACCAGCCCCTCGGCGAGCAGCTTCGCGCCGAGCGCGCCTCCTCCCTCACACAACAGCGAGTGGATCCCGGCTTCGCGCAGCTCGGCGAGTCCCAGCCCGAGCGACGCCGGGCGCGACACCCGGACGCCGGCGCTTTCCAGCAGCGACACGCTGGTCTCGGGCGCCTGGGGCGAGGCCACCACCCAGGTTGGGACCTCGCGCGCCGTGCGCACCAGCGTCACGCCCGTGTTGAGCATCGCGCGGCGGTCGAACACCACCCGGACCGCCGGCTTGCGCGGCACGACGGCGCCGCGGGCGGTGAGCTGCGGGTTGTCGGTGAGCGCGGTGGTGCCGCCCACGCCAATGGCATCAAAGCCCGCGCGCAGCCAATGCACGTACTCACGCGCCTCGGGCCCCGAAACCCATTGCGAGCGGCCGTCGCGGTCGGCGATGCGTCCGTCGATGGACGTGGCGAGCTTGAGGGCGACGAAGGGCCGGGCCGCCTGCTCGTGTGCGAACAAGAACGGGGCGTTGAGGGCGGCCGCCTCCGCGGCGCACACGCCGACGTCGGTCTCGACACCGCGCTCACGCAGCCGCTCGAGCCCCCCGCCGGCGCGGGGGTCTGGATCCCGGATGGCCGCGACGACACGGCGCACGCCGGCGGCGACGATGGCGTCGGTGCACGGCGGAGTCTTGCCCTGGTGCGCGCACGGCTCGAGGGTGACGACCAGCGTCGCACCGCGCGCCTCCGCCCCCGCCTGGGTGAGAGCGGCGACCTCGGCGTGCGGGCCGCCGAACTCCGCGTGGAACCCCTCCCCGACCACGGTGTGCTCGCCGGCCCGCAACACGGCGGCGCCGACCAGGGGGTTCGGCGCGACGCGCCCCCAGCCCCGCCACGCGAGGTCGAGAGCGCGGTGCATCGCGGCTTGCTCTGCCGTCCCATGCGCTATGGCCACGCCGTCCTCCCGGAACACTATTGCGATCAAGCTCTAAGCATAATAGCGCGTTTCAGTCCTTGACGGCCTCCGAGAAGGTGGTACATCTGACCAAGCAGGCATGTTTGGCCTTAGGCATATCGCCAGGAGGTCCGTATGCGTCCATTCCGGAGTGTGTTTGGGATCATCGTGATCCCCCTCGCCACGGCGGCTCTCACGGCGGTTCCCGCTCGAGCGCAATCGAACCTCGAGGACGCCCTGAAGCAGTACAGCGGGAATACCGTGAAGGGCTACATCCAACCCCTCGCCGATCTGTTCGGCGCCAACATGAACGCCGGATGGTTCTCGCCCGGGGCGGTCCCGAAGAGCGGCCTGCATTTCCGGCTGAGCATCATCGGGATGGCGGCACAGGTCTCGGACAAGCAGAAGAGCTACACGGCCCCCACACCGACAGGCTTCTCCCCGACCAGCTTCCAGACCGCGACGATCTTCGGGGGTACCGGGACGCTGGTGAAAAACGCGAACGACACGTCACTGCAGTACCGCGGCTCCGACGGGCTGATCAATGCGACCCTGTTCCCACTCGCTGTGCCGCAGGTGGCGATCGGCGGCTTCGCGGGCACGGAAGCCGTGGTGCGGTTCATCACGACGCCGTCGATCAGCAGCGGCAAGTTTCCGAAGACCACCTTGCTCGGAATCGGGGCGCGGCACAACATCAGCCAGTACCTCGGCGTGGTGCCGCTGGACCTGTCCGTCGGGGTGTTCTACTCGAGCTTCAAAGTCGGAGACATCGTGGACTTCCACGGGCTCCTCATCAGTGGGCAGGCGAGCAAGAGCTTCTCACTGCTGACGCTGTACGGCGGGGCGGCGTGGGAGCAGAGCAAGATGAAGCTGAGCTATACGAGTACGGACCCGCAGGCGCCGGGGAGTGTGAGCGTCACTATGGACGGCGCCAATTCGTTCCGATTCACCGCTGGCGCCGCCTTGAAGCTCGCGATTCTGCGACTCTTCGCCGACGCGAACTTCGGCTCCGTCACCAACTTCTCGGGCGGCATCGGCTTCGGCTTCTGAGCGCGCGACGCTCAGCTACGGGAGGAATAGCCATGAACAGGAAACTCGCGGGCGTGGTGCTGCTGCTGGGAGTCGGCACGATGGGCAGCACCTGCATCAACGATCCGTTTCTCGTCGCGGTGAACCTGCAGGCGTTGACCGACACCGTGAACATCGCCGCCGGCACCACCACGACGTGGAGCGGCCAGACCACCATCAGCGCCGGCAGCTACCTGAATTCCGACTTCGGGAACCTGCAGAACGTGCGCATTTACGACATCCGGGTCACCGGTGTCGGGACCTACAGCGGCAACGTGACCGGATCGGTGTCGATCAACGGCACGCTGTTGATCTCCTTCACCGGGCCGTGGAGCACGTTCAATACGACGCAGTCGCTGCTCACGTCCCCTGCGATCACCCGCAACGCCGCGGGCATCGCCGCGCTACGCACCGCGGTGCTGGGCGGGCAAGCGGTCACGATCGCGGGCAGCGGCACGGTCAGCACGTCCCCGGTGCCGGCCCTGAAAGTGATCATAGAGGTGTTGGGCCAGGTTGACGCCCAACCGTAACCTGATCAGAAGCCGAGCCGGAGGCCGATGCCTCCGTAGACATGCCCTGCCTGGGGATCGAAGTCGCGGTAGGTCGTGCTCAGCTGCTGGTCCGGTCCGGTCTGGTATCCGATCTCGCCGACGAGCTTGAGCGCGGCGAGGTTCAGGCCCGCGTCCGCGAACAGGACCTGACGCGAGCTGCTTAGGGTCGTGGAGATCGTCTGCAGCGTCGTGTTGAGCGGCGGGTTGTTGTAGAACCGCAGGCGGGCGGTGCTGGTGTACCGGTCGAAACCGACCCCGGCCGCGACGTCGAGCAGCAGCAGCCGCATCCCCGCCACGATCCGGATGTTCGTCGCCTTCAGACCGGTGTCGAACTCGAAGTCGTCCCCACTGGAAAGATCGCCGAACCGCACACGCGGCAGGGTGCGGCGCATCACGCTCACCGACACCGCCGGGATCGGGAAGGCCCCGTTCACGATGCCCACGCGCACGCCGTAGCCGACCCCGAGGGCCATGCCCCCGAGCGCGGTCGCGTTGGAGTCGACGGACAGCTTGTCGAGGCTCGTGGGGAGCAGCGTGGCGGAGCCGAGGGCGTCCAGGGCGAGGAGCCCGCCGCCGAAACCCCGGACCAGCCCGACGCCCGCCTCGATGATCGGCGCCGGCACGGTGCCGGAAATCGCCTTCGCCATGGTATCCGGATTGGGCACGTCGGCTTTCACGACGTTGACGCGGGCGGATACGAAGAGGTGCCCGAGCCCGCCGAGCGCCCTGGCGGCGCCGAGCCCAGGGTTGCCTCCGCTGATGGCGATGCCGGCGAGCGGCTGGAGCGTCTTGAAGGCGTCGACCGCGTGGTTGCAGAGGCTTCGCGCTTGGGCCGGCACGCTGGTGCAATCGTTCTGCGCTGCGAGCGGCGCGGCTACGGCGCCGAGACAGCCCACGATGAGCGCGCTCAGCGCTCGACGAACCGAACGCCTGTGCGCCCTGAGCGAACTTCGCCGATGATCCAGGTGTCCACCCCGACCGCCCGTGCGGCCTGAAAGAGTTCGTCGACGTCGGCGCGGTCCGCGACCGCGATGAGCCCGACGCCCAGATTGAAGACGCGCCGCATCTCCGCCAGAGACACCGCCCCCTCACGCATCAGCACACGGAACACCGTCGGCCACGGCCAGCTCCCGGCGTTCACGATCGCCTCACAGCCGTCGGGCATCATCCGGGCGAGGTTCTCCGTGATGCCGCCCCCGGTGATGTGCGCGAGCGCGTGTACGCGAAGCACGACCGGCATCACGGCGGGAGCGTAGCTCCGGTGTACATCGAGCAATACCTGTGCCACGGTTCGCTCGGTGTCCGGGAAACGGTCTTGGACGTCGAGCTGGAGCCGCTCGAAGACGATCTGGCGGGCGAGGGTGTAGCCGTTGGTGTGCAGTCCGTTCGACGCGTAGCCGATCAACACGTCGCCGGGCTTCACCCGGTCACCGTGCAGGGCCTGCGCCTCTTCCACCACGCCGACGATAGTCCCGGCGAGGTCGTAGTGGCCTTCCGCGTAGAGATCGGGGAGCTGGGCGGTCTCGCCGCCAGCGAGGGTCATCTGGTGGGCTCGGCAGGCGCGGGCGATGCCGGCGACCAGCGCGGCCGCGACATCGGGCACGAGCGTGCCCGTCGCGAAATAGTCGAGGAACGCGAGCGGCACCGCGCCGTGGACCAGGATGTCGTTCACGCAGTGGTTAACGAGGTCCTCACCGACGGTGTCGTGCACGCCGGCCCGGATGGCGACGAGCACTTTGGTGCCGACACCGTCGGTGGAGAGGACCAGGACGGGCCGCTCCAACCCGGGCGGTACCCGCACCATGCCGCCGAAGGCGCCGATCTGGCCGAGCGCGAGGGGCGTGCGCGTGGTGCCCACCAGCTCGGCGATGCGGCGTTTGGCGTCCGCCGCCGCGTCGAGGCTCACCCCCGCGGCGGCGTAGCGGTCGGTCACTCCGGCTCCATGTCAAAGTGCACCAGGTCCTTGAAGGCGCGGACGCGGGCGCGGACGTCGCCGGCGGTCACGTGGTCGAAGCCGTCCACGCCAAACTTCTCCACCGCGAAGGAGCCCATGGCCGCCCCGTAGACCATCGCGCGTCGCAGCGCCGGCGCCGACACGTCGTTGCGGCTCGCGAGGTAGGCCATGAAGCCGCCGGCGAAGGCGTCGCCCGCGCCGGTCGGATCGAAGACCTCCTGAAGGGGGTACGCCGGCACCTTGAAGGTGTTGTCGGCCTTGACGAGCAGCGCGCCGTGCTCGCCCTGCTTGATCACCGTCATCTTCGGCCCGTGCTGCAGGATCCAGTGCGCGGCCCGATAGATGTTCCAGTCGCCCGACAGCTCGCGCGCTTCGGAATCGTTCACCATCAGGATGTCGATGTGGCGCAACAGCTCGAGCAGGAGATCGCGCTTGGAGTGGATCCAGTAGTTCATGGTGTCGCAGGCCACCAGCGCCGGCTCGTCCACCTGGTCGAGCACGCCGAGCTGGAGCTCGGGGTCGATATTGCCGAGGAAGAGGTAGCGGGCGGCGCGGAACGGCGCGGGCAGCTTGGGACGGAACGCGGCGAAGACGCCTAGGCGCGTGTCGAGCGTCTCGCGGCTCGACAGGTCGTAGGAGTACTTCGCCTTCCAGCGGAACGATTCCCCCTCGGTCTGCTCCACGCCCCGCAGGTCCACGCCGCGCGCTTCGAGCTTCTTGAGCGCGCCGAGCGGGTAGTCGCTGCCCACGACCCCGACCACCTGGACGGGGTGCAGGATCGACCCGGCCGCGGCGAAAAACACCGCCGAGCCGCCGGGAGCGTCCGCCGTTTCGCCGAACGGGGTGGCGACGGAATCGAGCGCGATCGAGCCGACGACGAGTAAGCTCATGGTCACATCCGGTCCGGGGCGGAAATGCCCAGCAAGGTGAGGCCGTTGGCGAGCACCTGGCGCACCGCGCGCGCCAGCACGAGACGCGGGGCCTCCTGGGGCTCGCCGAGGACGCGGTACTTGTGATACCAGGCATGGGCGAGGCGCGCCAGGCCGTCGAGAAACGCCGTGATCCGGTGCGGCTCGCGCGTCTCGGCGGCCCGGGTCACGAGGGCAGGAAAGTCCGCCAGCTCCTTCATCAGGTCGATCTCCTCCGGCGCGTCGAGCAGGCCGAGATCCGCCGCCCCGACCGCTACGGCCTCCACGGCCGTGCCGGCGACCCGGAAGATGCCGCTCATGCGGGCGTGCGCCATCTGCACATAGAATACGGGGTTCTCCTCGGTCCGACGCTTGGCCAAGTCCACGTCGAAGACGAACTGGGAATCCCCGCGGCGCATCAGGAAGAAATACCGGGCCGCGTCTACCCCGGTCTCCTCGAACAGCTCGCGCAGCGTGACGAAGTCCCCGGTGCGTTTGGAAAAGCGAACTTCTTCGCCCCCGCGCATCACCCGCACCAGCTGCACGATGTCGGCGGCGAAGAAGTCCTCCGAGTAACCCAGGGCCAGCATCGCGGCGCGCACGCGCGGCACGTAGCCGTGGTGGTCGGCGCCCCAAATGTCGATGGCGCGGCGGAATCCCCGCTCGTGCTTCTGGCGGTGATAGGCGATGTCGGGCAGGAGGTAGGTGTACGTGCCGTCGCGCTTGCGTAGCACGCGGTCCTTGTCGTCCCCGAACGCCGTGGTGCGCAGCCACAACGCTCCGTCCTCCTCGAAGGTGTGGCCCCGCGCCGCCAGGTCGGTGAGCGTCCTCTCGATCAGGCCCCCCCCCTGATACAGCTCCGATTCGAAGAAGACCACGTCGAACTTCACACCGAACTCCCGCAGATCCTCGTCCTGCTCGGCGCGCTGGGATTGCACTCCGATCACGCGGCAGCGGCGCAGCCCTTCGGCCTCCGGTACATCCGCGAACGACTTTCCTTCCTTCGCCAGGATCCCCTCGGCCAGCTCGGCCAGGTAGTCACCGTGGTAGCCGCCCTCGGGAATCTCCGCCGCGCGGCCGACCTGCTGTTGCACCCGGGCCCACAGCGAGCGGGCGAGCTTGTCGACCTGCGCGCCCGCGTCGTTGACGTAGAACTCGCGCGTCACGGGGTGGCCGGCCCACTCGAGCAGGCTCGCGATGGCATCCCCCAGCGCGGCGCCGCGGCCGTGCCCTACGTGCAGCGGGCCGGTCGGATTGGCGGAGACGAACTCGACGTCGATCGGCGTGCCCTGCCCCGCCTCGCTGCGGCCGTAGCGGGGTCCGGCCGCGAGCACGGTCGCGAGCACTCCGGAGACCTGAGCCTCGGCGAGGGAGAAGTTGATGAAGCCGGGGCCGGCGACCTCCACCTTGCGCACCAGGCCGGCCGGCAGCTCGAGGGCCGCGACGAGACGCTCGGCCACTTCTCGCGGCTTCGCCTTCAGCACCTTGGCCAGGGTGAGCGCGAGGTTGGTGGAAACATCCCCGTGCCCCGGATCACGCGGCCGCTCCAGCGTCGCCTCCGCGCCAGGCGCGCCGAGCCGTTCCGCGGCCCGACCGAGCGCCGCGCGGATCGCCTCGTGTGCCTTCACTTGTCCTTGGAGTCTTTCTTCTTACTGGTCTCGGGCTTCGACTCACCGGCAGGCTTGGACTCGGCCACAGGCTTGGACTCGGTCGCAGGCTTGGGCTCGCCCTCCGGCTTCTTCTCCCCGGCACGCTTGTAATCGGTGATGTAGAAGCCCGAGCCCTTGAAGACGAGCCCCGCGCCTCCGGAGATCACCCGCTGGGCGCTCTTGCCGCACTGGGGACAGCGCTCGCGCTTCTTGTCGGTGATCGACTGGAAGAACTTCTCGAACACGTGCCCGTTGGGGCACCGATACTCGTAGGTCGGCATCGCACAACAACTTAGCCATGCGGAACTGACGGGTCAATGCGCTTGCCTCTCTACATCTCCAAGGTCGCCAGCACGCCCGCCGGATCGGCGCGCGCGGCCCGCCGCGCCGGGATCACCGCCCCCGCGAGCGCGGCGACGACCAAGGCGACAGCGGGTCTCGGCACGAGCGCTAGGTCCCAAAGCGGCAGCCCCGCGACGAGCGAGGCGAGGGGGTCGGAGGTGATCTCGCCGAGCCAGAGCCCGAGCGCCACGCCACAGGACGCAACCGCGATGCCACGGAGCAGCACGTACTCGAAGATGTGGCGCCGGCGCGCGCCCACCGCGCGGCGCACCGCGAGCTCCGGCAACAGCGCCGTCACCCACGACTGCATCACCGCGAAGGTGCCGAAGACGGCGATCGCGAGCACGGCGACTCCTTCAAGTGAGACCAGCCGCTCGAACCAGCGCACCGGCGCCGCCTCGGCGGCGACCCGCTCCGCCTCGGCCACCCGCCGGACCACCGCGCCCGTGCCGAGCGACGCGTGCACCGCCCGTTCGACGGACCCAAGCCCACTACCGGCAGCGCGCGGGCGGACGAGCAGGTCGGCCGCGGCCGGCGCGAACTGCAACGCACTGAGATACACGCCGTACGACGGCGCGAGGGCGCCACCGAATCCCGCGGGCGACCGATTTTCGACGATGCCGACGACGGTGTACCAGGCGTCGTCGGGACCCTGGCCTACGTGGATCTTCCTCCCGATGGCGCCCTGTTGCTCAAAATGGCGCTGGGCGAGCGTCCGGCTGATGACCGCCACGCGCGGCCTGCCCGAGGAGTCGGCCACGGCGATTCCTCGCCCACTGAGCACCGGGATTCCCATCGCCCGGAACGTGTCCGGACTCACGGCGCTGATCGCCGCGAGGACGGGCCGAATCGGCGTGAAGATCCCGCCTTGGCTGCAGCGACCACAGTCGGTGAGCACGACGTCCACGGTCCCGAGCCCCGCCAGTGCGCCCGGACTGGAGAGGCTCACCAGATCGTATGCCCCGTCCTCACCGAGCCGGCGCAGCAGCGATGCGTATCGGGCCGCGCGCTCGACCCGTGGCGAACGGACGTCGAGCTGGAGGATCTGGCCGTTCGAACGCGTCGCCGCCGGCACCGCCTGCAGGAGTCCGCCGGCGTGGCGCGTTAGCTGCGCGGCGACGAGCAGCATGGCGAACGAGATCGCGAGCTGGACCGTCGGAACCGTGAGCCCCAGCGGGTGGGCACCGCCGAGCCCGCGCCGGGGAGTCCGAGGCACGACCAGCATGGGGAGGAGGGCGCCGAGCAGAATCACAGCCGCGAGGCTCAGGAGCGCGGCAACGGGCGCGGCGGAAGTGCCGGGCGCGACCGTCCCCGGCCAGGCCGCGAGGGCCGAACGCGTGCCCGCCACCCCCAACGGGACCGCGATGGCGGCGAGCACCGCCACTATCGCACCGCCTTCGAGCAGGCCGCCGGCCCGTAGCTGCACGCGCGAGGCGCCGACAGCGCGCCGCACGACCATCTCCGAGCGGCGAGCGGATGCCCGTGAGGCTGACAGCGCGAGGACCGTCATTCCGGCGACGGCGAGCACAGCGACGGCGAGGCCGAGCAGAATCCCGCCCAGCGTGGCCAGCCCACGCAGTTGCAGCGCGGTCGGCGTCGCGGCGAGGCGGGACCAGCCGACGCCCAGGTCCGCGTCAGGGAACGACGGCAGGTGCAGGCGCGGCGACCCGCCACCGATGCCGCCGAGGGAGACGACCGGCAGCGCAGCGGCCACCGCAAGGGTCCCGGCGGTGAGGATCAGCAAGGTCGAGGCCGTGTAGGCGCGCAGGGCCCAGCGGGCGGACGCGGCAGCGGGAGAGAAACGGGGCCAGGGCATCAGCGGATCTCCGATGGCGTCTTGCGCCGATATTGCAGCGCTCCGGAGGGGCAGCGCTCGATCTGCGCAGCCACGGCGTCGGCCTCCGCGAGCTCGGGCCGGATCCATCGGGCGCGCTTCACGTCGAACACGTCCGGCAAGCCGCGCACGCACACTCCGGAGTGGATGCACACGTTGGGATCGAACGTCACGACGATCTTCTCTGTCTCGTAGGTCTGGAGGCGTTTCGACATGGCCCCTCCCCTCAGCTCGGCACCCAGATGACCTGCGCCGCGATCACCTCGGTCTTGCCGGACAAGGCGAGGGGCTCGGGCGACTTGGTGAAAAAGACGAAGCCGCGGTAGCTCGTGAGGTAGTGGTAGTTGCGGCGGAGGAACCCGCCGCGGGCGGCCACGACGAGCGGCGCGTCCTGGCGCGAGACGAGCCGAGTGAAGTCGTTCGGCTCGACCCGGACGATGGCGCCCGAGGCCTTGATGGCCTGGGCGATGGCGGCGGCAGCGGCGGCGGCTTCAGCCATGGCGGCCTCTCTTGCGTCGCGCAGCAGCGATGGCGCCCTCGACCCAAGGCCGCATCGCGTCCGGGTCGTCCAGAGCATCCTCGGGCACCTGGTAATATTGCATCGTCTCCCCCGTCTCGCCGAACGGTCGGAACGGACCCATCCCGCGCGCTTCGAAGTCCGGGCGGTTGACGTCGTCCACCTTGAAATAGAGGGTGTCGCCGTCGATCAGCGCAAAGAACCACTCCCCCGCGTAGATCCCGACACCGCCGAACATGTTCCTGGCGCGCACGTCCGACACCACTCGGCCCAGCTGGTCGAGCACGAATGCGCGGAAGCTCGGAGTGACAGGCATTCAGTGCGGTCGACCGACGACGACCGATGTGCTCAGCGTGTCCCGGGCGATTCGCAGAACTAGGTCGCCACCCTGCCGCTCGAATGCGTACGTCAGGCGCTCGACTGGCTCCGTGGCGCGGCGCAGCGCCAGCGGGATCCTGGCGACATCGCTGGTAGAATCGTACATGGTGCCCCACTGCCCCGTCTGGCCATTGACGATCAGCGTCCAAGCGTCGGGGGGGGGGACGGGCACGACGAACAGCGTGTACGTACCGCGGCGCAGCAATGTGCCGCCCAGCAGCAGATCGGCATCGAGTGAGAGATGCGTCGCCTGGTTGGCACCGGCGCGCCAGACGCGGTTCCACGGCACCACCCCGCCGAAGATCGCGCGGCCGCGGCGGCTTGGGGCGCCGTAGTCGACCACCAGGCGCGCGGTGCCCACCCGGCCGATCGCCGTATCGCGGGGTGAGAGCGAGCCAAGCCCTCCCGAACGGCCGTCCTGTGCGAGAATCACTCCCGCTAGGGAGTCGATATCGGAATCGGGCCGCCACTCGAGGTCCCAGTGCGTCGGCTCGGTGGAGATGGAGGTCATCATCCCCTCGGCATCGATGCGCCAGCGGCGTCGCGACTCCCCGAACACCGAGACCATCCAGACGCCCTCCCACGTGCCGTCTGGGAGCCGCCGCACGACTCCTGGAGTGAGCGGCTGGCCCACGCCGAGGAACCAGACGAACCGGAGCGAGTCGCGCCCGTGCAGCTGGAGCCGGCGCGCTACAGCGAGGTACTCCGCTGCGAACGTCGGCCACGGTAGGATCGGCACCGAATCGGGCCGCACCGCGACCCTCACCGAGTCCCCCGTCGCGACCTCGAGTCGATACGCGCCGTCGCGCAGCGCCAGCGACCCGCGGTCCATCGGTCGGCTGGCCCCATAGTCGATCGTCCACGTCGCCGAGGCGAGGCGATCGTCGGCCCCGAACATGGCCCGGTAGCGCAGCAGCGAGGTCCCGCCGGCCCGCCATACACTTGTCACGTCAAGCGAATCCCCGGCGAGGCTCAGCCGCTCGAGGCCCACCGTGTCGGTGCCTAGGCGGATGACCAGGACGCCGCGCCAAGGCACCGCCTGGCCCGCGAGTCCCGACGCGAGGGCAACACCGAGCAGGGCCCCTCCGAGGCACGGCATTCGGTTCAAACGCCGCGCGGCCGCGCGGCATCGTAGTAGGAGAGTACTCCGCCTCAGGTCTTTAGCCCCGGAAAGCATCCCATGTCGAGAATCGCTCCTCTCCTGGTCGTTCTCCTCCCGCTCACCACTACGGTAGGGGCCCAGCATCCGCTCCGCCATCCCGTGGATGCCGTCGAGGTTCGCTTCGCCCACGCGCAGCCCGTCGTTCGTTACACGCTGCGCGTCGACCCAGCGGATCTCTCAGGACTCGACGTGGAGATCCGCTTGCGCAACATCCCCGACACCTTCCGCCTGGCGATGGCCGCGCACCCGGAGTACGACGACCGCTACTGGCGCTTCCTCGAGGGGCCGCGGGTGGAGACTCGCGGTGGTCTTGGGGTGGTGGTCCGGCTGGACAGCGCGCTCTGGCGCGTGCTCGCCCCGAACGGGGGGGGGGGGGGGCGAGGTGATCGTGCGGTACCGGCTCCGGCTCCCCACCCCCCCAGATCAGTTCCGCGGAGCCTGGCAGCCGTTCCTCACCCCGACCGGCGGACTCGTCGGCGGGCCGCACTCATTCTTGTACGTCGTCGGGGCGGAGCTCGCCCCAGCGCACCTGGCGTTGGAGCTTCCGGCCGGCTGGGAAACCGCGACGGGACTCGAGGGGACCAGCGATCCGCGCACCTTTTTCGCGCCGAGCGTGGACATCCTGGTCGATTCCCCGGTGCTCGTCGGTCGGCTGCGGAGCTGGCGGTTCGCCGTGGACGGCGTGCCCCACCGCGTGGTCTACTGGCCGCTCCCGAGCGCCGTGCCGTTCGACACCGTGGCGTTTGTGGACGGTATCCAGCGGTTCGCGGGGCAGGCGGTTGCACTGTTCGGCCGCGCGCCCTACCGCGAGTACACGTTCCTGTTCCAGGACGGGTCCTATGGCGCCCTCGAGCACCTGAACTCGGTCACCATCGGCGCGCCGAGCGCGGACCTCGCCCGGACCCCATCGGCTCTCCTCGAGGAAACCGCGCACGAGTATTTCCACACCTGGAATCTGATGCGCATGAGGCCCGCCGAGTACCGTGGCGTGGACTACCGGCCGCAGCCGCCCGTCTCCGGACTCTGGTTCAGCGAAGGGCTCACCCTGTACTACGCCGACGTGCTGCTGCGACGGGCGGGACTACCGACCTTCGATTCGACGCGCGTCGCCCACCTCGAAGAGCTGATCGCCCGCTATCTGGCGACCCCGGGCAACGCGCGGTTTTCCGCCGAGCAGGTGAGTCGCGTGGCCTACGGCGCTCCGCCCGGCGCCCTCGGCGATTACAGCGCGAGCACGCACCTCCAGGGGGAGCTGCTCGGCGCGATGCTCGACCTGGTCATCCGCAATGCGACCGGCGGCGCGCGCTCAATGGACGACGTGATGCGCGCCATGCTGGAGCGCTTCTCCGGGGAGCGCGGGTTCACGGGAAGCGACGTCGAGCGGACCGTCGCCGCGGTGTGCGGGTGCAGCGTGAAGGATCTGTTCGATGCGCACGTGCGTGGAGGTGGGACCCCGTTGGACTTCGACCGCTACCTGCAATTGATCGGCCTGCGGACGCGGGTGACGCTGCGGCCGGTGCTGGACCGCGATGGCGCGCCGGCGCCCGACCTACGCCTCTGGGCGTGGCTTCCGGAGGGCGCGCGCGCGCTCAGCCTGTTGGTGAGCAATCCGGCGAGTCTCTGGGGGCGCGCCGGTCTGCACACAGGCGACCGCCTCACGAGCGTGAATGGCGCCCCGCTGGCGAGCATGGCAGAATTCCGCGCGCTGTTGAGACGTCTGCGCGTGGGCGACACCGTGCATCTCGCCGTGGCACGCCCGGCGGGACTGTGGCGGGCCAGCGTCACGGTCGCCGGCTACGACCGACCGGCCGTGCGGATCGAGGAAATCCCCGAGGCCACCGCGCGCCAGCGGTCCCTCCGCGCCGCATGGCTCGCCGGCAAGCCCTGAACCTCACGCCGGCCGACGGCCGGCCATGCGGCCGACGGCGTAGGCTTCGCTGATCCAACCCCGCAGCTGGGCATCCACTTCGGCGACGGAGCGGACGCGCACGCGGTACGCGAAACTGCGGGGCGACAGCTGCAGCACGCTCACGACCCGGCGAGGGGGGTGGGTGCCCTCGAGGCGGCGCGTCAGCACGAGGCCGAGGTTGATGTACTCCCGGTGGAGCGTCATCCCGCCGAGGGAGGTTCCGCTGAGCAAGTTGATCCCCGTCTTAGTCGGAGCGATCTGCACGGGACCGCAAGCGCGAATGGCGCGCATGATCGCCGCGTAGATCCGACGGACCCCGGGCGGGGCCTTCCGCAGGTGCGTCGCGAGGGGGACCACCTGGCAGGAGTGCGCCTGTCCGGGCCGCGCAAAGCGGCGCCCGCACTTCGGGCACTTCCAATACTTCGCCTGCTTCACCGCGGCCCTCGGTGGAAGTCCACGAGCCGCGCGTCCGCCTCGGCGGTGGTGCCGTGATGGCCGTAGACGTACTCCGTGATCCCGAGCCCGGGCAGGAAGGCGACGATCTGGTGGTCGGGCATGGTGCGGTAGCCCAGGTGATAGAGCGAGTCGGCAAGGCCGGGCCCGAAGCGGCGCCATTGCGGCGGCGCCGGCTCGGCGCCTTCGACGAACCACGCATAGAAGGTGTCGGTGCGCTCCAGCGAGTCCCGGCCATACAGCAGGCCAGATCGCAGCGGGAGCTGCAAGATGAGGTCGTCGAGCGACGGGCGCCGCGTCCTGTAAAGCAGGGAGTCGATGAGGGGCAGCACCGCCGCGCCCGGGCCCGGCGTGACGTGGTACACGCGCCCTCCTACACAGTGGAGCAGAGACACCCGGGGCACCTGCCCGGGCTCCCACCAGGCCAGCTCCGAGGGCCAGCCGCGGACCGTCGCGACCGCTGCGGAATCCGCGACCGCCACGTCCATGACGGCGGTGGTCCAGCGCAGCGTGGCCCGGTTCGCGGTGTTCTTCCCCGCCGCGGTCCAGGCAACGTCCACGGTGTAGGTCCACGACGTCTGCGAGGCGACCGGGAGGCCGGGACAGGGGTCCCGGCCGGGGAGGACGAGAGCGAGCAGAATGGGCAGCATGCGTCCAAGCTGCCGCGCGCGGGGGCGAGACGGAACCCCCGCGCGCCGCCGCCTAGTCGACGAACGCCCACAGCAGCGCCCGGCTCTGCTTATCGAGCGCCGCCACGTCGGCGAGATGATAGAGGTCGCCGGCCACGTCTTTGATCAACAGGCCGCCGTGCGGCAGCAGCCGCGGCCAGTCGTCGAGCCGCGTCTGAAACGAGCGGGCGCCCTGCACCGTTTCCACGCGCCAATGGCGAATCTCGACCTCCTCCTCGATCACCGCGACGCGGACGATCTCGAAGACGAACCCCGCCGCGACGAGCGCCTCTTCGAGCACCCGCCGGGAAGCGGGGTCGAGCTCGGCGGGATCGCGCACCAAGGCAAACTCCTCCTCGTCGTCGTCGCGCAGCGACAGGAATCGTTCGGGCTCAGACCAGGGAAACGTGCGCCGCACCCACACCGCGCGCTCCTCCTCCCCGCGGACGGCCCACAGCCGGCCGTCGGCGCGGCGCTCGAGGGTGAGCGCGCCCGCCGGTCCCGCGGCAAACTCGGTCTCACGTCTCCCTACGAGGATCGTTTCCACGTTTCCCTCCTTGGATGTCATGGATATCACGCCAGCTGCAACTGCATTTCGTACAAGCGCCGGTACTTTCCGTGAGGCCTGGCCAGCAGCTCGTGGTGCGTCCCGCTCTCGACCAGCCGTCCGTCCTCGATCACGAACAGCCGCGACGCCTTGCGCAGCGTCGAGAGCCGGTGCGCGATGGCGAACACCGTGCGTCCCGCGACCAGCCGCTCCAGCGCTTCCTGGATCTCCCGCTCCGTCTCCGTATCCACACTGCTGGTGGCCTCGTCGAGGATGAGGATCCGGGGGTCGTGCAGGATCGCCCGCGCAATCGAGACCCGCTGCCGCTCGCCGCCCGACAGCGTGTGCCCCCGCTCCCCCACCACGGTGTCGTAACCGTGGCCGAGCTTGCAGATGAAATCGTGGGCGTTGGCGGCCCGCGCGGCCGCAATCGCCTCCTCGGGCGAGGCCTCGGGCAGGCCGTAGCGGATGTTGTCCAGGATCGTACCGTGGAACAGGTACGGGTCCTGGAGCACCATCCCGATCTGCCGGCGATACGGCCCGGTCTCGAGCCGGCGCACGTCCACGCCGTCGATCCGGATCGCGCCGCCCGAGACGTCGTAGAAGCGCACGATCAGGTTCACGATCGTCGTCTTGCCGCCGCCCGATGGGCCGACGAGGCCGATCAGCTCCCCCGGCGACACGTCGAACGACAAGCCCCGGAGGATTTGCCGGACGCCGTCGTAGGCGAAGGTCACGTGCTCGAAGGTGACCCGACCTTGCACCGGCTCGAGGCGCACCGGCTGCGGCATGTCGCGCACTTCGGGCTCGGTGTCGAGCACCTCGAACACCCGGTGTGCCGAGGTCGTCGCGCGGTTGATGGTCCGCGCCATCTGGCCGATCACCTCGATCGGCGCGATGAACATCGTGGTGTACAGCAGAAACGAGACGAACGTCCCTGCCGAGAGCGACGCTCCCCCGCCAAGCAAGCGCGGCACCGCCACGACCCACACGAGCACCGTCGTCGTGTGCACTCCGAGGATCAGGATCGGCCAGAACGTGGTCCAGAGGCGGTGGATCCGGTTGAACTCCCCCGTCACGTCCTGGTTGCGCTCGCCGAAGCGGGCGATCTCCCGGGTCTCCTGGTTGAATGCCTTCACGACCCGGATCCCCGGGATCGTGTCCGACAGCACGTCGGTCACCCGCGACCACTTGCGCCAGGCCCGGATGAACAGGCGGTTGATCGACTCGCCGTGCCGGTAGATCAGCCAGCAGAACAGCGGCACGGGCAGGGTCATCACGAGCCCGAGCCGCCAGTCAAGGGAGAGCAGCACGGCACCGAGCCCCGCCAGCATCACCAGCGACAGCGACACATCCACGACGCCGAATGCGAGGAAATCCCACAGCCGGTCGGTGTCGGAGGACACGCGCGTGATCAAGCTCCCGGTCTTCTTGCGCGAAAAGAACGACAGGCTGAGGCGCTGGATGTGCTCGTACAGCTCGGCCCGCAGGTCGCGCGCCACCCACTCGCCCAGCACGGACATCAGCCGCAGACGCACCAGGGCCGCGGCCTGGCGGATGACGTAGACGAGCGCCATCGCCGTGACCGCGAGCCAGGCGATCGCGCTGGCGCGTGCCAGGGACAGCGTGCCCGCCTGCGCCGGCCGGATCACGCGGTCGATCAGGTAGCCCGCCAGGTATGGCGGCACGAGGCTCACGAGCGTGATCACGGTCGCCGCCGCCATACCGAGTGTGAGCTCACGCCGATAAGGCAGCAGGTAGCCGAGCAAACGCCGGATCACCGCCACCTGACGGCCCGCCACGAGGGCCTGCGCGTCGCGGACCGGGCGCGCGACGCCCGCCGCGTACTCCTCGTCCGCGTCAGCCGGCGCGATCGTCCGTCCGGCGAGGGCCTCCTCGAGGATGAACTTCAAGCTCTCGAAGCCGCGTCGCTGGCGATGCGAGTAGTGCAGCACCGCGAGGGCCGGATCGCCGGCCGCGCCGAGCACCGTGAGGGTGGTTGCCGAGAGACCCGGGGCCTCGCGCACCGCCTGGATGCGATCGCGCTCGATCGTGTGGATCTCCCACGCCGACTCGCCCTGCCGGGCGATGGCCAGGTGCCGGGCCCCAAGGGCGACCCACGACTCCGTCAACCGGAGGGCCTGGTCCAGATCGGCGAGCGCATAGAGCAGCACCGGCGCGTGCCAGCGGCCCTCGATCTGACGGCGCAGCTCAGCCGGCAGCCGGGGGGGCTGACCCAGGTAGCGGGTGATGATGTCGCGATCGAGGCTGTGCGGCTGGGTGTCCATGTCCGTGATCCCGTTCAAGTGTGGCGCAACAAAACGGCCTTCCAGGTCTCTCGCAGCACCTGGAAGGCCGGATCACGGCATGAGATCCTGGACTTCTAAGGTGCTCCCCTCGCGGTGACGGCGTCGCCGGACGCAATGCGCCCCACGCCGCCCTGCATCGGCACGACCGGGCGGAAGGCGCCCATGGCCGCCCGGGGGGGGGGGCGGAGCGTCGGCGAGGCGAGGGAGTAACGCGTCATAGGATCAGCACGGTCCTTTGTGTGATGTGGGGTACTGCTGCTCGGAGAAGAATAAAGGAGGCGCTCCACCCGAGCAAGTGGGGTTCCCGTCAGGACGGCGGCAGAGCTCGGCCGAGTTTGTCGAGGCGATCCGAGAGGACACGGTTCAGGAATTCCTGGCCGCTGGCCAACTCGTCCACGCGCCCCGCCAGGGTATCGACCGCCTGTTCGACGCGGGCGGCGATGTCGTCGAACTGCGAGAGGTCGGGGGGGCGGCCTTCCAGCTGGCGCACGCGCCGGCTGGTGCGGAACCAGGCGATGCCCAACGCGATGTTGGCCGTCGCGGAGATCCCGAACCAGAAGAGGAGGATCGCAAAGTCGCCGTTCATCCGCCGGATCTCCGGAGTGGGGGATTGACCACAAGTTACGGGCAGTACGGGGGGCGCGGGCGAGGCGTTTCGGACCGCCCGACTCGCTACCGAGGTTGGTAGACCCCCCACACCCCCCGCAGTCCATCACTGATCTCCCCCACTGTCCCCCTCGCCCGCACCGCCTCCACGATCCGCGGCATCAAGGGGTCACTCGGCGAACGAGCGGCAGACACGAGGGCGTCCAACGCCTTCCGGACCTTCCCCGCATCCCGGCGCCTCCGCACGTCCGCCACGCGGTTGCACTGCCCCTCGGCGAGCGCCGAATAGTCGGGAGCGGAGATCGAAGGAACGGGTGAGGCAACGGTGTATTGGTTCACCCCCACCACCACCGTCTCCCCCGCTTCGATGGCCCGCTGCTGCGCGTAGGCGCTGCGCGCGATGGCCTCCTGGAACCACCCGCGCTCGATCGCCCGCGGCGAGCCGCCCAGCCGCTCCACCTCCTCGAGCAGCGCCCGCGCCTCCCGCTCGATGGTGTCCGTCAACGCCTCGACGTACCAGCTCCCCGCCACGGGGTCCACCACGTCCGGCACGCCAGTCTCGTGCGCCAGCACTTGCTGGGTCCGCAGCGCCAAAGTCGCGCTCTGCTTGCTGGGAAGCGCGAGCGCCTCGTCATACGCGTTGGTGTGCAACGACTGCGTGCCGCCCAACACCGCCGCCATCGCCTGGATCGCCACGCGCACGACGTTGTTCAAGGGCTGTTGCGCGGTAAGGGTCGCCCCTCCCGTCTGGGTGTGGAATCGCAGGCGGCACGCGGCGTCGTCGGCGTTGAACGTCTCCTTCATGAGCCGCGCCCAGAGCCGCCGCGCGGCGCGGAACTTGGCGATCTCCTCGAACAGATCGGTGTAGCCGGCGAAGAAGAACGACAGGCGCGGCGCGAACTGGTTCACCTCGAGCCCGGCCGCGACCGCGCGCCGCACGTACTCGAGCCCGTTGGCGAAGGTGAACGCCACCTCCTGCGCCGCGGTGGCCCCCGCCTCGCGAATGTGATAGCCCGAGATCGAGATCGGGTTGAAGCTCATGCCGGCTTCGCTCGTGAATCGGAACACGTCGGCGATCAGCCGGAGCGAGGGCTCGACGGGATAGATGTAGGTCCCCCGCGCGATGTACTCCTTCAGGATGTCGTTCTGGATCGTGCCCTGAAGCTGCTTCGCCTCGACGCCCTGCTCCTCCCCCACGACGAGGTACATCGCGAGCAGGATGGCGGCCGTGGCGTTGATGGTCATGGAGGTCGAGACGCGATCCAGGGGGATCTCGTGGAACAGGCGTTCCAGGTCCTCCACGGAATCGATCGCCACCCCCGCCCGCCCGACCTCGCCTTCGGCCATGGGGTGGTCGGAGTCGTACCCCATCTGGGTGGGCAGATCGAAGGCGACCGACAACCCCGTCTGGCCGGCGGCCAACAGGTCGCGGAACCGCCGGTTGGTCTCTTCCGCGGTGCCGAACCCGGCGTACTGGCGCATCGTCCACAGCCGGCCGCGGTACATGCTGGGGTGCACGCCGCGCGTGAAGGGGAACTCCCCCGGCTTGCCGAGCTGACGAGCCGGATCATCCGGCCAGTCCGCCGGGCCCCAGACCAGCTTCTCGTCGGTCATTCCTTGGAGAGCACCCCGGTCGCGAAGGCGACGTCGGCCTGGCTGCCGATGACCAGCGGGGTCTTCTGGTGGAGCTCGGCGGGGACCAGGTCCAGGATCGTCTTCTTGCCGTCGGTGGCCGCACCTCCCGCCTGTTCGACAACCATCGCGAGCGGCGCCGCCTCGTACAACAGCCGCAGCTTGCCTTGCGGCGATTTGGTGTCGGCGGGATAGAGAAAGATCCCGCCCGAGATCAGGTTGCGGTGGAAGTCGGCGACCAGCGACCCGATGTAGCGCGCCGTCTTCGCCTGGGTGGCTCCATCGCCGTTCTTGAACGCGCTCACGACGCGCTGCACGGCCGGCGTCCACTTGTTCCAGTTGCTTTCGTTCACGCTGTAGTACTTGCCGACGTCGGGTGAGCGGATGTCGGGGTGCGACAGCAGGAACTCGCCGATCGTCGGGTCGAGGGTGAAGCCGTGCACGCCCGCGCCGGTGGTGTAGACCAACATCGTGCTCGAGCCGTAGAGGATGTAGCCCGCGGCCACCTGCCGGCGGCCCACCTGCAGGATGTCGCCAAGCTGGCCGGGGCCTGACGACGATACGCGCCGGTGAATCGAGAAGATCGTGCCGATGGAGACGTTGACGTCGATGTTGCTCGAGCCGTCGAGCGGATCGTAGAGCAGCACGTACTTGCCGGCCTGCTTGGTCTTCGGCACGGGGACCGGCTGCTCGTCCTCCTCGGAGGCCATGATGCAGATGCGGCCGGTGTGCTGCACGCTGTGACGCACCGTCTCGTTGGCGAACATGTCGAGCTTGTGCTGAAGGTCGCCCGAGACGTTGACGGTGCCGCTGCCGCCCAGGATGTCGGTGAGCCCGGCGCGGCGCACGTTGCGAGAGATGATCTTGGCGGCGAGGCAGAGGTCGTACAGCAGGTTGGACAGCTCGCCCGTGGCCTGCGGGTGGAGCCGCTCCTGCTCCATGATGAACCGTTCAATCGTGATGACTGACGTCGATGTGTGTTGCACGCTGCCCGTCGGTGTCGAAGGTGATGGTACCGTTCCTATCCGTCCGGAGCGTTCGCACGCCGTGCGCCACGAGCCGGGCCACCACCTCCGGCGCGGGGTGACCGTAGTTGTTGCGTGCGCCCACACTGACCACCGCCAGCGGCGGGCGCAGCTCCTCGAGCCACACGTCCGAGGTCGCCGAGCGCGACCCGTGATGCCCCACCTTGAGCAGCGCCACCGGCCCCACCCGCCCCGCGAGCCGCGCCTCGACCGGCAAGCCGGCGTCGGCCTGAAACAAGAGGCGCGAGTCGCCGAAGGTCACGCGCAGCACGACGCCGTGCTCGTTCACGTCCACCGGCTGCGCCATCCAGGCGCTGTCGGGGCTCAGCACCTCGAGCGTGACGCCGTCGAGCTCGAAGCGGTCCCCCGCCCGCGCCGCGTGCCACGCGGCTCCCGACGCCTCCACGGCACCCAGGAACTCGAGGTAGAGCGGCCGGCCGAGCGGCTCGCCCGGCTCAAGCACGAGGGCGGGCGGGAAGGCGGCGAGGATCGCCGGTACGCCGCCCAGGTGATCGGCGTCGCCGTGCGTCGCCACCACCACCGCCACGGCGCTCGCCCCGGCACCTCGCAGGAACGGGACCACCACCCGGCGCCCGGCGTCGCGGTCGAGCGTTCGGGGACCACCGTCGATGACGATCCAACGGCCTGCCGGGGTCCTCAAGACGGCGGCGTCGCCCTGCCCGACGTCGAGGAAATGTACGCTCAAACAACGACAATCGTCGAGTGAGCCGACGTCGAACAGCGACGTGCAGACAAGCACCGTGAGGATGAAGGCGACGCGGGCCGCGATCAGCCACGGACGGCGCGGGGAATGCCACAGCCACCACGCCACCGCCGCGACGGCCCCCCAGCTCGCCGCGGCGCTCCAGCCCGCGATCATCGTCAGGTGCCCGCCTGGCGTGGAAGCGGCGAGGCGGGCGACGCCATCGATGACAGCGAGTCCGAGCCCGGCGCCGGACGCGAGCAGATGAGCGAGCGCCGGGAACACCCCGACGAGGAGCAGCGACAGGAGCAGTCCCGGCACGACGACGCCGGCGAGCGGGATCGCAATCAGGTTCGCGAGCACGCCGATCGGGGCGACGGTGCCGAACGCGTACGCGGTGATCGGCGCGGTGAGCAGCGTGGCCGCGGCGGCGGGGGCGAGGAGCCGCACGACACGGTGACTGTGCCGCGTCGCGCGGCTCGCCCAGATCACTGCCGCCACCGCCGCGACGGAGAGCCACGCCCCCGCTTCCCGCACCGCCCACGGGTCCACGAGCATCACCGCGAGCGCAGCGAGAGCGATTGTGCCGCGCGGCGCGACGACCCGCTGCCGCAGGCGGGCGAGCCCGCCCACCGCGAGCATCACCGCCGCGCGGGTGGCGGGCGGCGGAAAGCCGAGCAGCCAGAGGTAGCCGAGCAGGACCACGATCTCGGCGGTGAGGCGGGGGACGGGAGCGAGCCGCAGGCGGCGCAGCAGCAACGCGAGCCAGGCGGCGAAGAAGCCGACGTGCAGCCCGGCGATGACGAGCAGGTGGGCGAGCCCGGCGCGCACGAATCGCTCCCGCACGGCGGGATCGAGCTCGGCGCGGCGCGCGGTGACCAGGGCCTCGACGAGCGGGGCGCGCCCGCCGAACAGCGCCGCCGCCCGGCGCGCGATGCCGTCGCGCAAGGCGCCACGGCCCCGCGGCTCGGCCTCGAGCGGTCGCACCCGGCGCGCGACCAGCACGCCGCGGAACGCCTCCCCTACCCCGAACCACCGACCCGCCACGATCCACGCCGTCCCGCCCGCCGCGGCGTGCCCCTCGGGCCAGCGAACCCTCAGGCCGCCGCCGCACGGCCCGCCTTCCACCTCGCCCTCCACCACGCCGCCCTCCGCGGGCGCCGGATCCTGGAGTCGCACCACCACCGCCTTGCTCTCCCCCCCCCCCCCCTCGCCGCTCACCGCGACCGGCGCACCGCTCCACCTTCCCGCGCACGTCCGTCCCCTCACCCCCTCCGCCCCAGCACCCCACACCATCCCGGCGATCATCGCGATGCCGCACGCCGCCCCGGCCGGTGCTCGCCTGGCCAGCACCAGAACCGCTCCCAAGACGGGAACCGCCACGAACCACGCACCGGGCACCGGCCCCGCCCCCCCCAACGCATTGAGGCCGACCCAGAGGCCGGCCCCGAACGCGACAGCAAACCACAGGATCGGCGGCCGCATTCCGGCCGCCTCAACGGGTCAGATCAGCTGGACGGGCTTGGCTCCACAGCGCGGCACGATCGCCACCTTGCGGAAGCCCTCCATGAGAATGACGTCGAGCTTGGCCATCTCCTGGTCGGTGGAGAGCTTCAGCTCGGTGAGCACCTCGCCCTGGCGGGTCGAGACGTAGTGCGGTGACAACCGGTTGAGGGCGTAGATCAACACGTCCCCACGGCAGGTGTCGCAGCCGCAGAAGGCGGGATACTGCGCCCGCAGCTTCTCGTACTCTTTCTGGGTCACTTCCCAGGCGACGTTCGTTACCCCACGAGGAGTCGCTCCTGTTCCACCGGCCAGGCGGTGAAGGTCGAGCCGGTGGTGCCGGTGAAGCGAACCCGCCGGTAGGTCCCGATCCAGTCGGCGGGACCCTCGACCAGGGCGACTTTGTTGGTACGCGTGCGCGACTGGAGCAGGCCGCCGCGCTTGGCGGGGCCTTCGACCAGCACTTCGTGCGTGCTGCCGACGAGCGCGACGTTCCGGCGTCGCGCCACGCCCCGCACCAGCACGATGAGCCGCGCCAGCCGCTCGGCCTGGATCTCCTCGGCCACGTGGTCCTTGAGCCGAACGGCGGGCGTCCCTTCGCGCACGGAATACTTGAAGGTGTATGCATCATCGAAATCGACCTCCTGGACCAGCGACAGGGTCTCGCGGAAGTCGTCTTCGGTCTCGCCGGGGAAGCCGACGATGAGGTCGGTCGTGAGCGCGATGCCGGGAACGGCCCGGCGCAGCGCGGCCACCACTTCGAGGTAGCCGGCCCGGTCGTAGCGTCGCAGCATCCGCTTGAGCACCCGCGCGCTGCCGCTCTGCGCCGGCAGATGCACGTGCTCGCACACGGCGGGCGTCTCCGCCATCGCCGCGAGCACCCGGTCGCTGAAGTCCGTCGGGTACGGCGACGTGAACCGCACTCGGCGCACGCCGGGCACCGCACCGACCGCGCGCAGCAGGTCGGCGAAGTCGTGCGTGCCGTCGGAGTAGCTGTTGACGGTCTGGCCAAGGAGCGTGACCTCGGTGAACCCGGAGGCGGCGAGGCGCGAGACTTCCCCCACCACGTCGGCCAAGGTACGGCTGCGCTCCGGGCCCCGCGTCATCGGAACGATGCAGAAGGTGCACTTATAATCGCAGCCCCGTTGCACCGTCACGAACGCCGATGCGCCATCGGGGCGCACCGGCGGGACGTCCTCGTAGTGCTCCCAGCTCTTGAACGCGACGTCGGCGGCGCGCTCCCCGCTCCGGGCCCGGGCGATCAGCTCGGGAAGGCTGCGGTAGCCGTCGGGCCCGATCACCAGGTCCACCTGCGGCACCCGTTCGAGCAGCTTCGGGCCCAGCCGCTGCGCCATGCACCCCACGACGCCGAGCACGTCGCCCGGGCGCTTGAAGCGCTTCAGCTCGCCCATCCGCCCCAGCACCCGCTGCTCGGCGTGGTCGCGCACGGCGCACGTGTTCACCAGCATCACGTCGGCCGTCGCGGGATCGCCGGTGTGGACGTATCCCGCCCGGGCCAGCACGCCGAGCATCAGCTCGGAGTCCGACACGTTCATCTGGCAGCCGTAAGTCTCGATGTAGATGCTCGGCATGTCAGTCGACCGTCACCTCGAGGCGCGCGCGGCCGTCCCACGCGGACGTAGGAAGATAGACGGAGAGGTAGTCCTCCGTCAGCAGTTCCAGACGGCCCGCGGCATGGCCGCTCACCACCCCGTCGGCACGACCTCCCCGACGCTGCTCCCGATAGGCAACCGCCTTGGCCTCACCCAGCTCCCGCAGCTCCCGGGCCCGCGCCCGCACGGCGGGCGGCGGCAGCGCGTCCGCCAACCGGGTCGCCGCCGCGCCGGGCCGCGCGCTGTAGGGGAACACGTGCAGGTAGGTGAACGGCAGCGCTCCAATCAACGCCAGGGTGGCGTGATGATCGGAGTCGGTCTCTCCAGGGAACCCCGCGATCAGGTCGGCGCCTAGCCCGAACGCGGGCAGCCGGACGGCCAGCCATTCGAGCCGATCGCGGTACGACTCGGCCGTGTACCAATGTCGGCCCATTCGCTTGAGCACGCGGTTGGAACCCGACTGCAGCGGGGCGTGCAAATGCGCCGCGAGGTGGCGCGGCGCCTCGATCAGCAGCCGGGCGACGGCGTCGTCGACCTCGGTGGCCTCGATGGACGAGAGACGGAAGCGGACCTGAGGGACGGCGGCGATGAGCGCTTCCAACAATCCAGCCAGCGTGGTCTGGCCCTGGTCTGCTGGCCCGTGGTCGGCCGAGCCACGATCTCTCCCATAGGTCCCGATGTGCACGCCGGTGATCACCAGCTCCGCGTGGTGGTCGGCCAGCGCCCGGGCCTCCGCCACCAGCTCGGCGAGCGGGCGCGAGCGGTTGGCGCCGCGTGCCAGGGTGGTCGCGCAGAAGGTACAGTGCTCGTCGCACCCATCCTGGATCTTGAGCCAGCCGCGGCTGCTGTCCGTGAAGCGCCGCAGCACGGGATCGACGCGCTGGGCCACGACGCCGGACGCGCGCAGCACCGCGGTCGGATCCGCTCCGCCGACGACGGCGCGCACGCCCGGGAGGGCGGCGATAGCGCCGCCGTCCAGGGCGGCGGCGCAGCCCATCACCACGCTGGCCCGCCCGGCGCGGCCCTGCCGCCGGACGAAGTGCCTCAGCTTGGCTTCGCTTTCACTGGTGACTGTGCAAGAGTTGACGACGGCGAGGTCGGCGTCCTCGGGGGTCGTGACGACGGCGGCACCCGCGTCGCTGAACGCCTGGCGCACGCGCTCGGTGTCGTACTGGTTCGCTTTGCAGCCGAAGGTGTGGAAGTAGACGTTCACGGCCGCACGGTGATGCCCAGCATCGCGGTCCACACCCGTTCGCTGAGCCCCGCGCCGCTGCGCGCGAGGCGCTCGAGGCCGAAGTCGATCAGCCCGCGGCCCTGGCGCAGCCAGAGGCCGGCTCCCACAGCCACACCCCACTCGCGCGGTGCGGGCCCCACCGGGCTGAACGGCATGTGGCCGCCGCGCACGCCGAACCGCAGCGGGATCTTGTTCCCGAGCTCCGCACCGGCGGCCCAGTTCACCGTGTTGTGCGCGTACTGGCCGGCGCCGCCCCAGCTCTGGTAGACGACCGTAGCGGCCACACGATTTGCGCCGCCGAGCTCCCAGGCCATCCCGCCGCCCAGCGTCAGCGGGAGGTCGTTGCGCCCGACCTCCGGGCCGCCGAGCCGAGCCCGTAGCCGCGAGTCGGAGCGGGCGAACGCCGACAGCCGCAGCGACCGTCCCAGCCGCCCGATGACGCTCGCCGAGACGCCCATCCCGTCGTAGGCGATCTGATCCGTCTCCACCGCGTTGGCGTAGACAGTCGAGTCGTCGAACGTGCGCTTGGCGGTTACGCGCGTCGAGCCGGTGAGTAGGTGCATTCCGAACCCGACCACGAAGCGGGTCCCCAGACTCGCCGAACCGTTCACATGGATGTCGGCGACCGCGCCATCGCTGACGAGATGGTCGGTCACCGGCTGCGGCACACCGCGCACCACCACTGTGTCATGGGTGGCGAGGTCATAACTGCGGTCCAGGTAGGTCGCGATCCCGCCGCCCACCGTGATGCCGTGCCCGACCGGGCCGGAGAGCCCGAACTGCGGGAAGCGCGTCGTGGTGAGCGACGCGTCCGCGCCCGCTAGACTCACGCGACGGAACGACGTCGCGGTGAGCGTCCACGCCGCCAGCCGGCCCTGGTCGCCCAGCGCGGCGTCCACCAGCGCGGACGTCGGATCGAACGCGGCGAATGCGCCGGCAGTGCTGCGTGCGCGCACGCTCTCCATGCGTCCCGGCGTGCCGAGGCCCTTGATGCCGAACTGCGAGTCCTGCGCGCGCAGCGGTGCCGCGGCGCCCAGCGCGATGATCGCGGACCCGAGGAGGCGGAAGGATCGCGTCATGGGGCCCCGAACCTGTAGCGCGGGATGTAGGTGAGGTGCAGCGCCGGGCGATAGGCCGGGGCGCGTGACGAATAGAACCGGATCTCCGACAACGTCGCTCCCTCCAACAGCGGGGAGATGCTCGCCACGTCGGTCGCTTGGCGCAACAGGATGGTGTGGGGGACGATCGAATCGCTCTGCCAGAGCCGGAGGATATTCGTGACCTCGATCCGCACGGTGTCGGTCTGGCCGACGACGACGGTCGTCGAGTCCGCGCCATTCTGGGTGAGCGGAGACTTGGCCCCCAGATCCGTCAGGACCTGCACCGCGAGCAGCCGGAACGAATCCCGGGGGGCCCCCTGCGCGGCGACGGCCGGCACCAGGAGCAGCGTGGCGCGGACGATTTGAGTCGAGTCGCGGAGGATGCGCGGCAGATCGACCCGCAGCAACGAGCGCACCGACGGCACACCGCCCACGGTGAGGTTGGAGTCCAGCGGCGGGGCCGGTGGGGTGAAGACGAAGCCGTCGCTCGATCCCACCCCCTGAGACTGCCGTCGGATGACGATCGTGCCCGCGGAGTCGAACCGGCTGTTCCAGATGATCCCGGGGCCTGCGCCGCTCTCGGACGAGCTGAACGCGGCGCTCGTCGGCGCGTCGGCCGTGATCCGGATCCCGAGCGCCGTCACACCGGAATCGCCTGGAGTCCACGGAATCTGCAGGGAGTCGAAGCGGAGGGCGAAGGTGATGCGAGGCGTGGCCGTGATGGACGTGTCGCGGAATACACTGTCCCTCGTGACCGTGTCCACGAGCCCCGGCTTCGCCAGCAGCGTGTCGATGTTGACGCTGCGGATCGGGGCGACGCTGAAGGAATCGGCCACATCGGCAAAGCTGGTCGCCGTGTCGATCGTCTTCGCGAGCCGATAGAAGTGCATCGTGAGGTTGTGCGCCGCCGTGTCGCGGCGGACGAGCGTCAGCCGCACATACACCGAGGCCGGCGCCAACACCGGCCCCGTGGTCGTGTCCGTGGACGCGATCAACAACCTGGGGTTAATGGCCGGGAATACGAAGATCGGCCGGCTGTCCACGCCCGGGAGGGTCGCCGCGATCAGCACGGCGCCGTCCATCGCGTTGACGTATCCGATGGGCCGCCCGAAGGAGGAATCCCGTACGATCAGCGACGGAAGCACCGTATCCACCAGCCCGACCTGCGTGGTCGGACAAAAGTCCGGACACTTCCCCGGCGCCGTGAGGTCCTCCTTGCAGCTGAGCACCGCCAGGGCCGTCCCCGCCAGCGCGCCCAGGAAAACGAGCCGACCACCGCGCCGCGTCACGTGTCGAGCGACTCCCGCGTGAAGGCGGCCGGGAGCAGCTCGGCCAACGTCCAGCGCCGCTCGCTCTTCGGACCCGCCGAGATGACTTCCAGCTCCAGACCGAACTCCGCCAACAGCTGCCGGCACGCGCCGCAGGGCGCCGCGGGCGGATCGACGTCCGTCGTGACCGCGATGCGGCGGAACCGCCGCGCCCCCGCCGCCACCGCCGCCCCGATCGCCATCCGCTCGGCGCAGATCGTGAGCCCGTAGGAGGCGCTCTCTACGTTCGTGCCCACGAACACGCGGCCGTCCGCCGCCTCGAGGGCCGCCCCGACGTGAAACTGGCTGTAGGGGGCGTACGCGTGCTGCATCACCTGCCGAGCCTGCGCGATCAGCTCCGCGCTCACACCCACACCTCTTCCAGAAAGGACGTGCCGGCCGCGAGCGGCCCCACCCCGAAGACGTCCGCCACCGTCGCGCCCATATCCGCGAAGGTCCGGCGCTCGCCCAACCGCACCGGCCGCACCTTCGGCCCGACGGCCAGGATCGGCACGGCCTCCCGCGAATGATCGGTCGAGGGCGTCGTCGGATCGTTGCCGTGGTCGGCCGTCAGAATGATCAGGTCCTCGTCCCGCAGTCGCCCCAGAAACCGCGGCACCCAGGCGTCGAGCTCCCGCAGCCCCTGATGAAACCCCGCGACGTCGTTCCGGTGCCCCCAGGTCTGGTCGAACTCGATCACGTTGACGAACAGGAACCCTGACTCCATCTGCTCGAGCGCCTGCTCGATCAACCGGTACGCGTCGGCGTTGGTCGGCGTATGCTCGCTCGTGATGTTCCGTCCCGCGAACAAGTCGTCCACCTTCCCCACCCCGACCCGGGGCACCCCATCCGCGGCCAGGCGGTCGAGCAGCGTCGTACCGGTCGGGGCGATCGAAAAATCCTTGCGCCGGGCGGTGCGCTGGTATGCCCCGGGCGCCCCCGCGAACGGGCGGGCGATCACGCGGCTGACGGCATACTCTCCGAGCAACATCTCGCGGGCAATTCCGCACGCCCGGTACAGCTCCGCCGGCGGAACAGTGTCCTCGTGCGCGGCCACCTGGAATACGGAGTCCGCCGAAGTATAGACGATCCACTTCCCCGTCCGCTGGTGCTCGGCACCTAGGTCCGCGATGATCTGGGTGCCCGAGGCGGCCCGGTTCCCGAGAACCCCACGGCCGGTGCGTCGAGCAAATTCGTCCAGCAGAGACGTCGGAAAACCGTTCGCGTACGTGCGAAACGCCGTCTCCAGCAGTACCCCGCAAATCTCCCAGTGCCCCGTCGTGCTGTCCTTGCCTTCCGAGGCCGGAAGCGCGATCCCCGTCGCCGCGCCCGGCCGGTCGGGACAGTGCAGTCCCTGAATCGGACGGCAGCACCCCAGGCCGAGCCGCTCGAGGTTCGGGAGCGAAAGGCCCCCCACCTCGCGGGCCACGTTGCCGAGGGTGTCGCTCCCCGCGTCGCCGTAGCGCGCCGTGCTGGGGGCGGCCCCGATGCCGAGCCCGTCGAGCACGATGATCGCGGCGCGCCGCGTCATTCGTACAGCCGCGGCAGCCGGAGCCCCAATCCCGTGAGAAACTCGCGCTGCAGCTCTCCGCTCCAGGCGGCGAATTGCTCCAGCGTGTTGCGCTGGTCACCCGCCTCCCCCCCCAACGTCGCCACGTCTCCCACGGCGACCGGCGTGCGGGCGGCGGGCGGGGGGGGGGGCCGCCGCCCCCGCGCGGCGCCGGCGCGCCGGGGCGCCCGCGCGCCGGCGGGCGCGGCGCGCCGGG
>JBGOUQ010000012.1:0-94306 GCA_041477065.1 Gemmatimonadota bacterium | reverse complement strand
GCGACAGCATCGGTGGCAACGACTCTCTTCCGGAAGCCAGGCCCGGCGTTGTAGCCACGTGCCTCTTTGTCAAGCCGGAGCCCAGTTCACGTGAGCCGCCTAACAAGCGCATGAAGCCGACGGGCCGCGGCGGCCGCCACACTAGGGAAGCGTCTGTCTTGATTGCGGCCGCCGCAGCCCGCAGCTTATGCGCGCACCGTTAGGCGGCTGCGACAAGTGCCCAAGCGGACTGCCAAATGAACACTGTCGTGCTTCTCAAGACGACGATCCTGGTGACTATCACCTATCCGGTCGTCGCACGGATCTGGCGCAATCTGCAGCGGCCCTCGGAATCCCTATCAGAGTCGGAACGCCTCGCTTCGCCCCTGTGGCGCCGTCAGGCGTTGGGGGTCGCCATCGCTGCGGCAGGACTGGTCGCCATGTTTGTGTTACCGTTACTACCCGGCATACCATTCGAGGCGATCTACATAGTCATCGGTGGCATGGGAGCCGGCGTTCTGCTGACCGTGCATGCTAGAACGCTTGAGGCTCGACTGACCTCCCCACAGCGGCCCATTTCCCAAGAGCGAACGACGTCCGACCGCTTTGACATTGCTTGGAAGGTCGCCCTAATTGGGTCTTGCGCTTCCTTCTTCGCGTCATTGTCATTGTCTAGCCTCAGGTCTTACGCATGGCTTGCTCATCCATTCATGGTGGCTACCTACGTTCTCTTGGGTGTGGGTCTGGTTAGTGCAGCTCTATCGGGCTGGACTCGCGTTGGCCACTGAGTACTCACAGGCGCAGCCGCCTAACAAGCGCATGAAGCTGGCGAGCCGGCGCGGCCGCTGCAGGCGGTACAAATCTCTCTTGATTGCGGCCGCGCCGCCTCGCAGCTTATGCGCTGACCGTTAGGCTGCTGCATGAAAATCCCTGAGGGACAAGCTCCCAATGCCGAATTCACCGAGGCCCCCCGACGGCCCTCGTCTCACGGAGTTCCGCCGTCGCCAACGACTCCAGTTCTGGGCTACCATGCTGAGTGTAGGGGCAGTCGTTGCGACGCTCGTGCTGCTACCGGGGGTCAGGCCGCTCAAGATCTGGCTTCTCATCGGGATCTTCGGTATCTACACGCTCTTAACCGTTCGCAACTGGCGCTGTCCCCATTGCGGCCTACCGCTGCCGGGGGGTTTCACGATCTTCTATACGAAGTGCCCGCGCTGCGAAGCCAGGATCAATCCTTGGAATCCGATCTAGCAGCAGCCTAACATGCACATGAAGCTGGCGGGCCGGCGCGGCCACCAAAGTAAGGAGAAGTTCTTCTTGATTGTGGCCGCGCCGGCCCGCAGCTTATGCGCGGTCCGTTAGACGGCCCCGCCGAACACTCACCTGGGCTGGCGCATGTTACGAATTGGGACCGAGGAGTACTTCGCCAGCTTCGAGCAATTCCGGAAGCACCTTCCGCTCGGGAAAGACGATGAGCTCCTGATCCTGAAGGGCCACCTTCTTCTCGAGAGGCTCCTGACCAGGTTCCTCGGGCGCAATCTCCCCCGAGCCGATAGACTAGCCCAAGCGAACCTGAGATTCGCCAATAAGCTCGCAATCGCGTCCTCCCTGCGCGCTGACCCTAGCGACGACTGGCTCTGGGAGGCCGTCGCGGCCTTCAACAGCCTACGCAACGAACTAGCCCATCAGCTGCCAAACCCTCGGCTCGAGGCGCTCCGCAACACATTCCTCGCACTCGTCGAGAAGAGTCCCGAACTACCAAATCTCGAGCCACCTCCGGATATTTCCGAACGCCTACTTCGCGCCATTTTCAGCCTGCATGAGGCGATGTCGCATCGAGTCGACTTGTGACCCCAACGGGGCCGTCTAACAAGCGCATGAAGCCGACGGGCCGGCGCGGCCACCTAAGTACGGAACCGTTTATCTTGATTGTGGCCGCGCCGGCCCGCAGCTTATGCGCGGTCCGTTAGGCAGCAGGGCACAACACCACCACTGACTCCTCACATGCCCAGACTCTCAAGCAAAGCGCGAGCTAGTCGCACCGTACAGCTGTCGGCCCGCATCGGTCGTTGGTTGGCCCTCGCCGGTGTTAACGATTCCCTTGTCCGGGTTCGTGTGTCGAATGATCTGGCCGAAGCACTTGATGCCGCCCATATGATCCGCTTCCACCTGGAGGCCATTCTTCGCTGTGACCCTACGACCCGACCTGGGGCGGATCGCGCTTCGCAGCACGCTGCCGCCCTTGGGGTCTGGGCCTTCAGCGATCAAGGACTCCCGCTCGGTGAATCGCGCCCTGCGTGCGATTCTCGACGCCACGCCAGCCCGTCCCAGGAAAAGGCGCACGGCCTAACAGCAGGATTGCTTGCGCCCGGGCCACAGTCTTCACCAGATTGCATTTATGACTCCGAAGACGCTCAAGGATGAGATTCTGCGGCTGCCAGCCCCCGACCGCCTCCAACTCCTCGAAGACATCTGGGACAGTTTGGCGGTTACGCCTGAACAGGTACCGGTCCCGAGCTGGCACAAGGCCGAGCTCGATCGGCGCCTCGACAACCCCGCCCCCGGTCCTGGGCTTACTTGGGACGACGTTCGCGCGAAGCTCCATGACCCTGACCGGAAGTGACGGTTCGACTCGAGTTCGGACCGGAGGCCTCCACAGACGTTGTGGAGGCTTTTTCGTGGTAGGAGGCGCAGCGAGTGGGACTCGGTGTGGAGTCTATCTTGATTGTGGCCGCGCCGTCCCGCAGCTTATGCGCTGACCGTTAGGCAGCACCGACAAGAGAGGAACCATGCCATGCGAGAGTACCTCACCTTAGCCGCACTTGCCTCGCTCGTCACCGCTCCGATCAGGGCGCAGGGACACTACACTCCCAGCTACGCGAACCCTCGTGGGAGCGAGCTCGTCGCGGTGTACATCAGTTCATCTCGATGCATCGGCAATCGGGCGCCAGGCCTTCACGAAGCCATCGAGGCGGCCAAACAGCAGCTGGCTCAACGAGCACGGTCGGAGGGGCGGACTTTCCGAGCTGTCGGCGTCGCGCTCGACTGGGAACCTGACACTGGCCTCGCCTACCTGCGCGAGTTTGGCCAGTTCGACGAGCTTGTGGTTGGAAGCAACTGGTTCAACCTTGGGGCTACTAGCCTGGTGTTTGGTGACTCCGCCGGCCGCCCTTCGATTCCCCAGTTGCTCGTCTACGAGCGGACAATCGACACATCTAATCCCCGACGCTTGGCCTTCGGCCCCTCGCACGTTCTCTATCGTGTTGCCGGAGGAGACTCAATCGTTGTGCTGGTTAGACAAGGAGCCCTTCATTAGCGCCCACGGTGCTGCCTAACAACCGCGTGAAGCCGACGGGCCGGCGCGGCCACTGGAGTAAGGAGGCGTTTGTCTTGATTGTGGCCGCGCCGTCCCGCAGCTTATGCGCTGACCGTTAGGCCGACAACCCTCCAAGGAGCTCGGACAATGTCTCGAATCGCTAGCCTCACACGTGCCGCCGCATTGGCGTGCTTCCTCCCAACTATGGCGTTCGGGCAAGTCCCGTCCGATCTCCAGGCGACCATGCGGACTCGGGACTCAGCCATCGCAAACATCGACCCGGCTACCTGGGCTCGCCTGACGGCGGACGGATTCACGGTCGTCCAAGCAGACGGCTCAATGATGACCAAGGCCGAACGACTCGCCCAGTTCAAGGGCCAACAACCTTCCACCCCGACACTACAGGAGCACCTGCAGATCAACCACTACCAGGACGTCTACGTGCGTCGGTTCCTTTCTGGCGGCTCGTGGGTCATGGACGTGTGGATCAAGGACGCTCGAGGGTGGAGCGTCGTTGCGGTGCAGGTGACGACAGCAAAAAAGTGAAGGGTTGCGGCCCAACCAGCGCATGAAGCTGGCGGGCCGTGGCCGCCGCGTAAGTAGGGAAGGGGTCTGCTTGATTGCGGCGGCCCCGGCCCGGAGCTTATGCGCGCACCGTTAGACGGCGCACCCCCTCCAACGAATGGTCGACCTCTCAGACCTCAATCACGAACTCTACCAGCTGATGCGGCTACATCGTGAGATGCGGTCATGCCGCTGGTGGTTCTATCCAAAGACCATGAAGCGCGCGGCCGATGTGGCCTACGCCGCTCACATGCGCGTGCTCCTGGAGTTCTTTCGGAACGGACGAGTAGCAATCGAAGCCGATCTCAAGCGCATCGGCTGCCCCAAACCCAATGATCTGATAGTGTCAGAGGTTGATGCTTCTAGTAGCTCGAGAAAATGGGCAGATGACGAATTGCGGCGTCTGTGCGATGCCGACAAGCTTCTGGGCCACCTTAGCAAAGACCGAGGGACGCGGACTTCAGATTGGGGGCGCGAGGCGGACTGGACGTTGGTTCGCGGTCACATAGATCGTTTGCTGTCCGCCGTTCCGGCAGGTCTTGATGAAGCCCGTGATGCCAGGTCTAGGCTCCCATAGGCGGCCGTCTAACAAGCTTGAACCTGGCGGCGCGCGTAGATAGGAATGAAACCTTTCTTCGGCGCGCCGCAGCCTAAGCGCGATCCGTTAGACGGCACGATGTTCGGAGACATGTTGTGGCGTTCAACCATGTTTACCAGTTGAAGATCAAGTTACTCGACACGCAGCCGTCAGTTTGGCGGCGCTTGCGAGTGCGGGGCTCGGTTACATTCGCGAAGCTGCACTCTATTCTGCAGGATGTCATGGGTTGGGACGACAAGCATCTGTACCATTTCCAGATCGGTGACCGTGCGTTTGAGGCACCTGATCCCGAGGCATCTGGTGAGAACGCACGCCGCCACCGCCTTGGCTCGCTGGACCTGGAGCCAGGGTACAAGTTCCTGTATGTGTATGATCTTGGCGACGATTGGCACCATGAAGTGACAGTAGAGGGGCTGTCGGCGCTGCTTCCGGATGAGGATTATCCGATCTGCATCGATGGCGAGAATGCCTGCCCACCGGAGGACTGCGGTGGGCCAGCCGGCTACGCGGAGATCCTACTTGCCCTCGAGAGCCCGGACGACCCGGCGTTCCGGGAACGACTGGAGTGGCTCGATCCGAGTTTCCGACCCGCGACATTCGACGTGCGAGCTACAAACCGCATCCTGCAGCTGGCGCACCGGCGAAAACGTGCCGTCTAACACGCGCTTGAAGCTGGCGGCGCGCGTAGAATATTGAATGACTACCTTTCTTCAGCGCGCCGCAGCTTATGCGCGCACCGTTAGACGGCACCCCGCTCCGGCATTAGATTACGCTTAGGTATGAACCTCAAGATCGAAATCGACCGCGAAGACGACGGTCGCTGGATTGCCGAGGTCCCGGATCTTCCGGGCGTCCTGACGTACGGGAAGACCAGGGACGAAGCCATGGCGCACGTCCAAGCTCTGGCGCTCCGCGTCCTCGCCGACCGCCTCGACCACGCCGAGGCTGCAGCCGATCCTCTCAGCGTCACCTTCAAGGCGGCATGACAGCATGGCGAACCACCAAGGCCCGACGGGTCTTGGCGGCTCTCCTTCGCATCGGCTGGACGATCAAACGCGAGACAGGTTCACACCGGACATTGGCCCGCCCCGGTTGGGCAAACTACGCCTTCGCCTTTCATGACAACGAGGAGCTCGGGCCCAAGATGCTGTCACGGATCGCGAAGCACACTGGGCTGACTCCCGAGGATCTCTGAACACGCTGCCGTCTAACCAGCGCATGAAGCTGGCGGGCCGTGGCCGCCGCCTGAGTAAGGAAGGCATGGCTTGATGGCGGCGGCCCCGGCCCGCAGCTTATGCGCTGACCGCTAGCCAGACGCGAACCGATGCGAACTGCGATCTCGATCTTTGTTGATTTCGTCCGCGTGGTCGTGGACGGGGACATCAACGAAGTGTCGCGGCATTTAGTTGGCAAGCCGGCTCTTGCGACGATGGCCTCCGACGTGGGTGCTACCCGTCAGGGGGCCTCGACCTTTTTCGTCGTCGACATCGCGCATTACCTCTATGCGGGCGACACCGCGCTCCACATGGCTGCCGCCGCATGGCGGCGCGGGGTTGCGGCACTCTTGATGGCGCACGGAGCCGATTGCCGAGCGAAGAATCGTCGAGGCGCTCAGCCGCTTCACTACGCGGCGGATGCCAACCGATGGGATCCGACGGCACAAGCTGAGATGATCGAGTACCTCCTGTCGGTTGGCGCAGATCCCAACGCCTTGGATGGCGCCGGCGTTGCGCCGCTGCACAGGGCGGTGCGAACGCGGTCTCTGGCGGCCGTGCGAGCGCTTTTGGATGGCGGGGCGAACTCACGGCTGCCAAACAAGGCCGGGTCGACGCCCTTGCACCTTGCCGTTCAAACCACCGGGCGAGGAGGGAGCGGCTCCCTGCAGGCACGCGAACAACAGGCCGGCATCATCAGGCTGTTGCTGGAACGCGGCGCAACGGTGGCCGACCAGGACAAGCAAGGCAAAGCAGTGCATCAGGCCGCGACCAGCACATGGAGTCGAGCCTTGCTTAGGGAAGCGAGCGCTGGCTAACACGCGCCTGATGCTGACAAGCGCCCTCGCTAGCCGTTCATGTTGGCGCCCGCCGTTGATACGAGAGGACTTAGAGATGAAGCTCGCCCGCACAACTAGAGCGCTCGCAGCATGTGCGCAGAGCCGTTAGACGGCGCGCCCCTCCCCGTCACATTCTGTCGGCCCACAGGAGCCATCGTCATGCCTCGATCATCCCTCCTCGCCCTGGTGATGGCTCTGGCCGCGTGCAGCGGCGAGCGTGGGCGGACGCCCTCGGTCCCGCCCGGCGAAGCGCGCCTGCCCGTACCCGGCGGCAGCATCTGGTACAAGGTGTCGGGCGCCGGCAGCGGGACCCCTGTCGTGCTCCTCCACGGCGGTCCCGGATTCTCCAGCTACTATCTCAAGCCATTCGAGGAGCTAGGCGACGAGCGCATCGTCGTCCGCTACGACCAGCTTGGTGGCGGCAAGTCCGACACGACGTCTGACACGACCCTCTTCACGATCGATCACTTCGTGGGCGAGCTCGATTCGCTGCGCGCGCACCTCGGCGTGGCGAAATGGCACGTGTTCGGGCATTCGTGGGGGACGATCCTCGCCCTCGAGTACTACCGGGCGCATCCTGACCGCGTGACGTCGCTGATCTTCGGGAGCCCCGTGTTCGACATCCCCGCGTACGAGCACCGCGCCAACGAACTCGTCGCCACCCTGTCGGATTCGTCACAGCGAGCCGTGCGCGGCGCGCTCGCCACCGGCCGATACGACGCGCCGGCCTACCAAGGCGCGATCAATGAGTTCTACGGCCTGTACTTGTTCCGGCACCCGGTCCAGGCAGACCTGGACAGCAGCTTCGCGTCCTTCAACCAGGCGCTCTACGTCTACATGCAGGGGCCGAGCGAGTTCACCATCACCGGCACACTCAAACAGTACGATGCCACTGGCTTCCTGCCCAAGATCCACGTCCCGACCCTCGTCACCGTCGGCGAGTTTGATGAGGTGGGGCCAGAACTTGTCCGCAGGCACACGGCCCAGATCCCCGGTGCCCGCTACGTCCTGTTGGCCGGTGCCGCCCACCTCACGCCCTGGGATGCGCGTGAGGCGAACCTACGGGTCGTCCGCGAATTCCTCCGCGCGGCGGACTCCGTGAGCGCGGGCCCAAGGCGGTAGGCTCAGAGTTGTTCGCACATTGTTGCTGGTCGATCGGCGCGCCGTCTAACACGCGCTTGAGGCTGGGGGCGCGAATATAATCGTTCCGCTTGCATCGAGAGTGTCCGTGCGATCACAACCAGGCAACCTTACGCGTAGGCGGTGGCTCGATGGTGAGTGAATCGGTCATCAGCGTGTCGGAGCTGACGCGCCGCTTCGGGACCAAGACGGCCCTGGCCTCGGTGAGCGTGTCCCTGCCACGCGGAGCGGTCTACGGCCTCGTCGGCGCAAACGGAGCGGGCAAGACGACGCTCATCAAGCACATTCTGGGCCTGCTGCGGGCGGAAAGCGGCTCGGTGCGCGTCTTCGGCCTCGATCCCGTCGCCGATCCGGTCGGCGTCCTGTCGCGGATCGGCTATCTCTCCGAGGAAAACGACCTCCCCGGCTGGATGCGCGTTGACGAGCTCATGCGCTACACGCGCGCGTTCTATCCCGCCTGGGACGATGCGTATGCGGAGGAGCTGCGGCGGACGTTCGCACTCGACCCCGCCGCGAAAATCACGAACCTCTCCAAGGGGCAGAAGGCGCGGGCGGGACTGCTGATCGCGCTGGCACATCGGCCCGAATTGCTCGTGCTCGATGAACCGTCGTCCGGGCTCGACCCCATCGTGCGCCGCGACATACTCGGTGCCGTCATTCGCACCATCGCCGATGAAGGCCGCACGGTGCTCTTTTCGTCGCACTTGTTGGGGGAAGTGGAGCAGGTCGCTGATCATGTCACGATGATCAGCCAAGGCAAGATCGTTTTGAGCGCGCCGCTCGCCGCCATCAAGGAATCGCATCGCGTCGGGGAACGCGTCCCCTCCCTCGATGAGATTTTCGTCGCCCATGTCGGGAGGGCAGCCGCGTCAGCCCAGGAGGCGTAGATCATGCATTCCCCCGCTCTCGCAATCGCCTGGGAGTTTCGCCAGCGGCATCGCTGGGGACTGATCGCCGTGGCCGGCTACCTGCTCGTCGTCGCGACGATCAAGTTCCTGATCCTCGATCCGGAGCAGCCCGTCCTCGCGGATAGCCTGCGTTTTGCAGCCGTGGTGTCCGTGCCACTGACGACGACGTTCGTGTATCTCCTGGCGGTGTTCAGCTTCGGCTTTGCCGGTGACCTGGCCGCGCGCCAGTCGATGTATCCCGCCCGAATGTTCGCGCTGCCGGTGACGACCGCCGCGCTGGCGGGCTGGCCGATGCTCTACGGCACGGCGGCCACAGCGATCCTGTGGCTGGCGGCGAGGCTTTTGGCCGTATGGCCGTCGGGAACGGAACTCCCGGTGATCTGGCCGGCCCTGCTGGCCGCGGCCCTTCTCGCCTGGACCCAGGCGCTGACGTGGATGTCGTACAGCGTGCCGGGTCTGCGCGTGATCGTCGCCGTGCTCTGCCTGGCTGCGCTGAACACCGTCGTTCTGCTGGCGATCCACTACAAGGCCCCCGAGCGCCTGCTGGTAGCCATCCTGGCGCCGCAGCTTCCCCTCGCGTATCTGGCCGCCCGCTTCGCCGTCGCACGCGCCCGCCGCGGCGACGTGCCCGATTGGCGGGGAATGTTCGCCCGGGTTGGGAACATCGCGGATGTCCTCACCCGCCGGCGAGACCATTTTCCGTCGCCCGCCCGGGCTCAAGCGTGGTTCGAGTGGCGGCGGCATGGCCGGTCGCTGCCGGCGCTCGTGGGTCTCCTGCTGCCGTTCGAGCTCGCGTTGCTTTGGCTCGCCAAGGACGCGCCGGCATTCGTCTTCGAAATACTGTTTCTCGTGCTGATCACGCCGCCGTTCATGGCCGCCTTCACGGGGTGGACGGGAAGCAAGCCGTATCCACATGTCGGCGATTCCTACGGCGTGCCGCCGTTCAGCGCGACGCGGCCGTTGACCAGCGCCGAGCTCATCGGCGCAAGGCTGAAGATGGCGATGTGGAGCACGCTGGCCGCGTGGGGGCTGGTGTTCGTCACCACCCCGCTCGCGCTCGCCTGGTCGGGCACCTGGCCCGTGTTGATGGAACGCGCGCAGCGCATGAATGACGCCATCGGGACGACGCGCGCGGTGGCGTTCGTGCTGCTCATCCTGGCGGGGTTCATCGTCTCAACCTGGAAGCAGCTGGTGCAGAGCTTGCACATCGTCCTGACCGGCCGTGAATGGCTCATCAAGGGGAGCGTGCTGCTCACGTTGACGTTCCTCATCCTGCTCGGACCGATCGTGGAGTGGATCATCGACAGCCCAAGCGTGCAGCGCGCTCTATGGAACGCGCTGCCCCTGATCCTGGCCGGTCTGGTGGGCCTGAAGATGTCCGCTGCCGCCTGGATCGCGACGCGCCTCAATCGCGGCCGGCTGTTGGGCGACCGCGCGTTCGTCGCCGGCGCGGCCTGCTGGGTCCTCGCCGTACTCGCGCTCTACGGTGGGCTCGTGTGGCTTTTCTCCACGCCCTTCGTCGCGCACTATCTGCTCGCGCTCATCGCGATCCTGGGGGTCCCCCTCGCGCGAATCGCAGCGGCGCCGCTGGCGCTGGCGTGGAACCGGCATCGGTGACCGCACCAACCATCATGCGGAAGGGAAAGCGCGCCCTCGGCGCGGTGCTGGCGCTGTTGAGCCTGCCCGTGCTGCTGGTGCTGGTCGAGGCGGTGTCGTTCCGCGTGGCGAACCGGTCCAACGGTTCGTTCGTGTCCTCGGGGCAGAAGCGGGAGTACCTGCTCTACGTCCCAAGGAGCTATGACCGCAGCAAGCCAACGGCGCTCGTCATCAGCCTGCACGGCGCGGGCATGTGGGGGGCGGCCCAGAAGGAAACGAGCCAATGGAACCGCGTGGCGGACGAGCACGGTTTCATCGTCGTGTACCCGTCGGGAGAGGGCGGCGGCGGGCCACGGGTCTGGCACGAAGACGGCGGAGCCGGACCCTCGCGTGATGTCCGATTCATCTCCGAGCTGATCGACACGCTGGAGGCGGCGTACAACATCGATCCGCGAATGATCTACGCCAACGGGCTTTCCAATGGCGGAGGCATGTCGTTCGTGCTCTCCTGCACGCTGTCCGACCGGATCGCCGCGGTCGGGATGGTGGGAGCTGCTCACCTGGTGCCGTTCAGCTGGTGTACGGACCAGCGACCGGTGCCGATGATCGCGTTTCACGGGACCGCTGATCGGGCTGTTCCGTACAAGGGCGGTTTCTCGTGGGTCGCCCCCGACCGGTTTCCGAGCATCCCTGCCTTCACGGCGAATTGGGCTCGAAGAAACCGGTGCGGAACGAACCCGGTCGATTCCGTGGTCGCAACGGACGTCACGCGCCTCGAATACACGAAGTGCGCTGACGACGCGGCGGTGGTGCTCTATACCATTAGAGGAGGAGGCCACACCTGGCCCGGTGGCCAGCCGCTGCCGGAATGGTTCGTCGGGCCCACGAGCAACAGGATCGACGCATCGAGGCTGATGTGGGCGTTCTTTCGTGCGCATCGGCTTCGAGAGGCGCAGACCGGGGTGCTGCACAAGTGAGGTGGCGTCCGGAGATGTGATGTGATGATTATCCGGGTGCCGGTGTGTTGACCTGAACAGTTCAGATGATGGGTAACAGGCGGTACGTGCCGCTTCACTCCACCCTCTCCATCGGAGGGCACCCATGAACGGCATCTTCGTCCTGATCCCGATCATGGTGCTCGGCATTGCCGTGGCGGCGATCGTCTCTACGAGCGTGCTCAAGCTCCAACGCCTTCGCCTGGACGAGGCCAAACTCCGTGCGGGGGATCCCGGTGGCATGGACGACCTCGTGCGCCAGGTGTCGGATCTTCAGCACGAACTGACCGAAGTGCAGGAGCGCCTAGACTTCGCCGAGCGCATACTCGCCCAAGTCAGGGAGACGCCTGGCTTACCCGCGGCGCCGAAGCAGCCTAGGCATCACGAGTGAAGCCGCGCGACCTGGCCCTCGCATGCCCACCAGAAGCGTCCTTACTGTCTTAGCGATCACCGCCGCCTGCATCACGCGTCCGGCGCACGCCCAACACCCCGTGTTCGGTCAGTGGCGCGTGACACGTTCTATCTGTGCACCCGGGGGATGCGCCCTGAGCCACGCGGAGGCGGCGAGTTGGCGCGGCCGTATCGCCACCTACAGCGATACGCTGGCCCGATTCGCGGAGCACTCCTGCTTGCGGCCGCGCTACGCGGTAACTTACTGGCCAGCCAACGGGTTGTACGGCGGGGCCAGCTTCGCGGACCTCGGCCTTCGCGGCGACTCGGCCATGATTGTGGTTATCTCCTGTCCCGGTCAACCCCCGACGGGATTGTTGGAGGATCGGTGGGAGGTGGCCGGCGGGTTCCTCATCGTAAGGAATGCGGACCACCTCCTCGCAATCTGGGAGGGAGTGTTCTTTGAGCTCACGCGCCAGTAGGGGCGAGCTGGCTAAGAAGCGCTTGGAGCGGCGTGCCTCCTTTGTCTCGCTGTGTTGACTAGCCTCGTCCTGCTCGTACAGCATCTTCGGAGATCCTGACTAGGAAGAAGTCCCTTCAACGGGAGGAGTTCGATGATCAAGAACATGGGCACTGCCGACCGCACCATCCGCATTCTCATTGCGCTCGCCGTCGCCGTGCTTTACTTCACCCATACGATCGGTGGCACCCTCGCCATCGTGCTCGGGATCGTCGCGGTGGCATTCCTCGTCACGAGTCTGGTGGGATCGTGTCCAAGCTACATTCCGTTTGGGCTCTCCACTCGCAAGCCACCCACCGGCCCCTCGTCAGCCGCCTAGCAAGCGCATGAAGCTGGCGGGGCGGCGGCATCCAGGAATCGGGGACGTGCTGAACGTCAACGGCCCGTTATATGTTGTGGCGCACGGAGGCTGGTTCATCATCGCCCCCGACGCGCACGTGGCAGCGGCACTCACACGAAGCCTTGCCGGGACGTGACTCTCTAGGACTCTCATTCCGTGGAGTGCCGCCATGCCGAGACACTCAGGTACTACCGGGTTGCTCCTAGCGGTCCTGCTTCTGGGAACAGCCCAGATCCTACCAAGCCAGGCCCTCGCCCCCCGCCTGACCGCCTGGCGCCCCATTCTGCGGACCGAGAGTACGGTTCGCCTGGCACCGGTTCCTCAGGCGGCGGCGAGCTCAGAGGCCCATTCCCACACACTGACCGGCTTGCTGATTGGCAGCTTAGTCGGGGCGGCGGCCACCGGGGTCTTCCTGGCCGCGTTTTGCAGCGACCCGGACACCCAATGTGGTGCGCACGAGGTCGGGCGCGCGGTGGTGATCATCGCGGTTCCGCCGGCGGTGGTGGGAGCGGTGATCGGTTCGCTGATTCGGACGAAGCGCTGACCCTGCTGCCAGGCCCGCCCCAAGTACTGGGCGCACGTCAAGCATCCACCCGAGCGTGAAACGCCCCGCGACCACCGACGTATGGGCATCCCGTAGCACCATCTCATTCGGACGGACCCGTGGCGGATAGAGTGAACGTCATCGACGTCTCGCAGCGCACCGCGGCAAGAGTCGCGGGCCTCGCCTACCTCATCCCAGTGGCATTCGTCGTCTATGCCAATTTTGGCATCCGCGGACGTCTCTTCGTCACCGGCGACATGGCCGAAACCGTGCGGCGTATCGCGGCGGCGGCGCCACTGTTCCGCCTCAGTGTGGCCTTCGACCTCGTGTACTGCATCGGTGTGGTCGTCCTCCTTTCCGCGCTGTACGTGGTGCTCAGCCCGGTCAATCGACTCTTGGCCTTGCTGGCGACGCTCTTGAAGCTCGTGTATGCCGTGACGGCGGTGCTCATGGCGCTCAGCTTCCTGACCGTTGTACGACTCGCGAGCGACGGGGCGTACCTGCAAGCGCTCACATCCAACCCGCTCCAGGCTCTGGTCAGGCTCAACTCGTCCGGAACGGCGGAGCAGTACTACGTCGGCCTGGCGTTTTGGGCACTGTCGTCGACGGTGATCGGCTGGCTGTGGCTGAAGTCACGCTATATCCCTGCCGCATTGGCCGTCTTCGGCCTGGTGTCGTCCGCGTGGTGCGTCTCTTGTACGTTTGCGTACATCATCACCCCCGGCTTCTCGCGCGTCGTGAACCTATGGTGGTTCGACATGCCCATGGCGCTCTTCGACATCACCCTCAGTCTCTGGCTCCTGACCAAGGGATTACGCGCCCCCGTCGCGCTCGCCGCTGCCCAAGATGGGTGACAGCTGCCTGGCCATGCTTCGCGAGGAGTGCCCATATGGATCGGCAGGACGTCGCATTCATCAAGTACATCATTGCATTCGTGGTGGTGGCGGGAACTGGCATGACCGCCGTCTCGCTCTGGCTCCGAGGGTAGCCCCATGCACCGCGTCCTCCTCGCCGTTCCCGTCGTGTTCCTGGCCTGCAGCGTGACTCGACCGATGTCCCTCCCCGCGCCATCCGCCAGCGAGCGAGGTCGGACCAGCTATCCAGCACTCTTGGTCACGGATTCTGCCGGGCGCGCACGGTGGGTGTATCATGCCTGGGTGGAGCGTGACACGCTGCGGGGTCTGCGAGCTCCGGAGGCGTCTCGTGAGCGGATCGCCTTGCCGATGAGTCAGGTGAGGGCCGTGGCGGTCCCCCGCTTCAGCCCGGGGCGAACGGTGGGGCTACTTGGCGGCCTCATCGGTGTAGTCGTTGCAGCGGTACTACTGGCCCCCGACCCGGTCTACTCGGCCGGGTACCGGTGAGCGGGGCGCCTAACCGGTGAGCTCATTCCAGGAGGTTCCGATGAAAACACTCGCACTGACTACAACGGCCCTTGTGGCGGTACTGGGGATCTCGCTGGCGGCCCTCGCGGCAACGCCGTCGGCCTGGGCACGCCGGCCCGGGGCACAACCGCCGTCCGACCAGTGTGCGGCGCGCCTAGCGACCTTCGACACCCTCGATTTCGACGTCTTCAGCAACCAGAAGTGGAACCGACTCTCCGAGAGTCACGCTACTGACATCGTCGTGACCTGGCCGGATGGTCACGAGACGCGGGGCATCGCCCGGCACATTGAAGACCTCAAAGGCATGTTCGTCTATGCACCTAGCACCAACATCGCGGTTCACCCCATCCGCATTTGTTCGGGTGAGTACACGGCCGTGACCGGGGTGATGACCGGAACGTTCTCGCGGCCGATGCCGACCGGGGACGGCAAGACAATCCAGCCCACGGGGAAGTCGTTCCGGCTCACCATGGTGACGATCGGTCATTGGAATGGTGGCAGCATGGATCATGAGTGGCTCTTCTGGGACAACCACGAGTTCATGCGACAGATCGGCCTGGCTCAGTAGGCATGAGCCATCGCGCACACGCCCGTGATGCCTTGATGCGATCCGTATTCCTCGCGGTCGTGGCCCTCGTCATTGTGGCCGTGGGGGCCGGTGCGCAGACCGACTCCACGGCGAGCGACAGCGCCATCCTCGTCGCGTTGGAGCTCCGTGTCGAACAGGCCACCATGCGTGGCGAGGTCGCCTCCCTAGACAGTATCTACGCGCCATCGTTTCGCTTCCAGCATGCTACTGGAGAGGTGGAGGAACGCGCTCCCCGCCTAGCCGCCCTGCGCAACCGCACAACGACGGTATTCGCGCGGGATCTTGATTCACTGGAGGTCGAGGTCCACGGTGATATCGCGCTGACCACGGGTCGCATCCACGTGCGCCAAGCATCGCCTGACCCGCAATGGCGCGAGTACACCATTCGTTATGCCCGGGTATACGTCCGCCGGGCAGGGCGATGGCAGCTTCTAACGCATCACTCCACTGCCGAGAGTTCCGGCCCATTGCGACCCTGATTGCGTTACGCTGGGCTTATCGCTTGTGCTCGCGATTCGGGCCTTCACGCACGGGGAAATGACCTCCCCTCAGGAGTGTAACGCTCTCACAAGGTCGAAAAACCTCCGCTGAATCAAGCCTCAACCGCTCGACTTGCCGAGTCGGACATCGGGTTTCATACTCGTGGCGCGCCTGGTATCGGACTTGAACCCGGGAGTCGCCATGGTCACCGTCCGTACGTTGACTCGCGCCGCCTTCGCCGTCCTGCTGGGTGCCGGCACCGCCGTATGGTTCGCGTGCTCCAACCCCTCAGAATCCCCCACCGCACCCTCCGCGTCACCTCCACCCGGCGCGCGGCCTCGCCTTCCGAGTCTCAGGGGCGCCATCAGCGCACAGCGGCGCCACACGGATGCCCTCCTCAAGATTCCCGGTGTGGTGGGGACGGCGATCGCCCTACTGCCGGATGGTCGGGTCGGCGTGCAGGTCCTGCTGGAACGCGAGGGCGTCGCAGGCCTGCCGCAGGCACTCGACGGGATACCCGTCACCCTGAGGGTGACCGGCCGGTTCATGGCCTTCAGCGATCCCACCAAGCGCCAACGGCCGGCACCGCCGGGCTTCTCGGTGGGGCATCCGGCGATCACCGCCGGCACCATCGGCGCGCGCGTGCGGGACGCGACGGGTCGTGTGTTCATCCTGTCCAACAACCACGTCCTGGCCAACTCTAATGGTGCCACCATCGGCGATCCCACGTACCAGCCGGGACCCTTCGACGGGGGCACAGCCTCCGATCAGATCGCGACGCTGGCCGACTTTCAGACGATTACGTTCACCAGCACCGCGAACAACACCATCGACGCGGCGATCGCGCTTTCCACGACCGCCGCGCTGGACAATGCCACGCCTGCGGACGACGGCTATGGGTTGCCCAACGCGACCATCTACGGCGACGCGAACGGTGATGGCCTGTTCGACGACCCGAATGCGCTGCTCGGCCTCAACGTGGAGAAGTACGGCCGCACCACGCGATTGACGCACGGACAGATCACCGGCGTCAACGCGACCGTCATGATCTGCTATCAGGCATCGGGGTTCTCCTGCACCAAATCCGCCCGCTACGTGGACCAGTTGATCATCAGCCCGGGAGGGTTCAGCGGGGGAGGGGACTCCGGCTCGCTCATCGTGACCGACGACGGCAACATGAATCCCGTGGCGCTGCTCTTCGCCGGAAGCTCCACGCTGACCATCGGCAACCGGATCGACTTGGTCTTGAACCGGTTTGGCGTCACGATCGACGGCTTTGATCCGCCTCCTCCCGGCCCGTTCACCGATGTGGCCGTCACCAGTGTCAGCGCGCCGGCGTCGGCCGTCCTGGACGCCGCCACCAACGTCACCGTGACGGTCAAGAACCGCGGCAACCAGGATGTGTCGTCCGCCTTCGACGTCACCTTGCAGGACGCCGCCGAAAGCACGACCGTCGGCACGCAGAGCGTGGCCGGACTGGCCGTGGGCGCCAGCGCGACGCTCACCTTCAGCTGGACGCCGCACGCGACCGGTCCCCATACGCTGGTCGGCAGCCATGCGTTGACCGACGACAGGGCCGCCAACAACCGGGACTCCGCCACCGTCACCGTCTATCCTCCGGTGACCGATGTCGCGGTGACCGGTGTGAGCGCCCCTGGCTCGGTGTCACAGGGACATTCCCTCAATGTCGCCGTAACGGTGGGGAACGTTGGGAACCAGGATGTAGGGACGAGCTTTGTCGTCAGTCTACAAGATTCGACTGCCGGCGTGACGCTCGGCAGCCAGACGGTCACCGGACTCACGGCGGGCGCCAACGCCACGCTGACGTTCAGCTGGAACACGACAGACGCCGCACTGGGCAGTCACACGCTGGTGGCGACCCACACTCTGGCGGACGACAACGCGGCCAACAACCAGCGCTCGGCCGTGGTCGCGGTGAATCCGAAGCCGATCGATCTCGCCCTGACGGGCATCTCCGGGCCCCGCTCGGTGCCGCAGGGAGACACGGCACACATCGGGGTCACAGTCCAGAACACGGGCGAGCAGGATGTGAGCGCGAGTTTCGCTGTCGTCCTGACCGACGCGAACTCCGGCGTGACGATTGGTACGCAGACGCTCGCCGGTCTCGCCCTGGGAGCGGGCGCAACGCTCGACTTCCCCTGGAACACCGCCGGTGTCGCCGTCACCGGGCATACCCTGTTCGCGCGACAGCTGCTGGCCGACGCGAACTCCGGCAACGACGCTCTCGCGATCGGGATCAACGTGACCCCGCCGGTCGTGACCGATGTCGCGGTGACCGGCGTGAGCGCGCCCGGCTCGGTGTCGCAGGGACAATCCATCAATATCGCCGTGACGGTGGGGAACGTCGGGAGTCGGACCGTGGGGACGAGCTTCGTCGTCACGCTGCAGGACTCGACCGCCGGCGTGATGCTCGGCAGCCAGACCGTCACCGCGCTGGCGGTGGGCGCCAACGCGACGCTCACCTTCAGCTGGAACACCACGAGCGCCGCGCTGGGCAGTCACACGCTGGTGGCGACCCACAGCCTGACCGATGCCAACGCGGCCAACAACCAGCGCACGGCAGTGGTCGCGGTGGCTCCCCAGGTGACCGATGTCGCCCTCACGAGCCTCACCGGGCCCGCGTCCGTGACCCAGGGAAGTACGGCAACGATCGGGGTCACGGTCCAGAACGTGGGCCAGCAGGATGTCAGCGCGAGTTTCGCCGTCGTCCTAACCGACGCGACCGCCGGCGTGACGATCGGCAGCCAGACGGTGACCGGACTCACGGTGGGCGCCGGCGCGACGCTGACGTTCAGTTGGAATACCACCAGCGCCGCGCTGGGCAGTCACACGCTGGTGGCGACTCACAGCCTGACGGACGCCAACGCCGCCAACAACCAGCGCTCGATCGCCGCCCTAGTGAATCCGAATGTGACCGATGTCGCCCTGACGAGCATCACCGGGCCCGCCTCGGTGACTCAGGGAGACACGGCCCACTTCGGAGTCACGATCCAGAACGTGGGCGGCCAGGATGTCAGCACGAGTTTCGCCGTCGTCCTGACCGACGCGACGGCCGGCGGGACGATCGGTACGCAGACGGTCACCAGCCTTGCCCCGGGAGCCGTCGCCACGCTCGCTTTCCTCTGGAACACCACGGGTGTCGCCATCACTGGGCACACCCTGATCGCGCAGCAGATGCTGGCCGACAACAACTCGACCAACAACGCCCGCGCGATCGGCATCGTCGTGAACGCACCGAGCGTTCACGTGGGCAATCTCACCGGCGTTGCCACCAGGAGCGCGACCACGTGGTCGGCCAGCGTCGAGATCAGCGTGCACGACTCCAGGCACAATCCCGTGAACGGCGCGACCGTGCGTGGCAGCTGGGGAGGCCCCACGTCGAGCGAGTGCACCACCGGTGAGGCTGGGGGAGGGGGGGGGGGGGGGGCAACGGGCCCTGCCCCAACCTCTTTAGGGCAATCCCGAATTCGACTTTTCTGGTATCGTTCGCGGTGAGCGGCCTGACTGCCTCAGGCTACATTTACAAACTGGCCGCCAATCACGACCCGGATGGCAGCAGCAATGGAACGACGATTTTCGTGAGGCGCCCGTGATGATCGGACGGACCATCGCGCTGGTGCTTCTGGCCGGCGCGATGGCCGCCTGCTCCGGCTCGCAAGGCGGGGCGGGCCAGGGGAACGGTGCCAACGTGGCCGCTAAGAGTATCGACGAGGTGCTCGCCGCGCACAGCGACTCCCTGATGGCGCTTCCCGGTGTGGTGGGAACCGCCATCGCGGTGTGCGATGGTGAGCGCTGCATCAAGGTGTTTCTCGCTGACTCCAACCCGGACACCAAAGGCAGGATCCCGGCTCGCCTGGAGGGCTTTCGCGTAGTCGTGGAGGTGACCGGAATCATCCGGCCTCGCTAGCGTTCGGGGGCCTGGCTTTCATGCTGCGCGGCAAGCGGCAGCCCTGGCCCGCAGCTTATGCGCTGTCTGTGAGGCAGCGCAGTCGAGTCTCAGGCCTAAATGAGGAAGGCCACATGCACCCTGCTGTGTTTCTTGTCGCACTCCTGATATTCGTGGGGATCCCGGCTGTCACGGTGTTCAAGATCGCTCGTCTCCGTGCCACTCGTCCCGAATCACCATCGGCCGACGTCACGGCGCGGCTCGAGGCACTTGAACGTGGTGTTCAGGACCTCCAACAGGAGCTGGCACAAGCGCAGGAGCGTCTCGATTTCGCAGAGCGTCTGCTCGCCAAGCCACGGGAAGAGCGGCGCATTGGCGGCTAGGGAGGACACCATGGAAGGCCTCGTTTTCCTCAAGCACGCTAGACCCAAACCACGTCTGCCCGACCTTCCTCCGCCGCCCAAGCCTAAACCGCCTGAGCCATGGGAGCCCGCACGTGTTCCACAACCACCGGAGCCTCCGAAGCCTCCTGAGCCTCTGGGCTGACCAACCGCCTCTTCTTGATCGCGGCGGCGCCGGCCCGCAACTTATCCGCTGTCCGTTAAGCGCCGGAAACACAGCCTAGCACCTCGGAGGCCCCATGGTTCGTCAACTTCCGGGGAGCGACCTCCGGTTGACGACGGACACCTACGAGTTTGCGGGGGACCAGGGTACCTACGCGGTACTCTCCAGGAGTCCGCCAGCATGAAACCTTCCTCGTCAGCGCCGCGTAGCGCAAGCGCGATCCGCGAAGCGGCTGGCGACTAGGAGGAATACGTGTGGTTCAAGCACCCAGCTTGGATACCTGTCGCGTGGCTCCTCAGTCTCGGGAACCTCGTCGCCATCTGGTCCGCGGCTCAGGCGGCTGAGCCTTGGCATGCAACAGCTCACGCGCTGTTGGCGGTGCTGTTTGGTCTCGGGGCACAACGCCTTGGGCTGAGGAAGAGACCCGCCGCTGACGAAGACGTCGTGGGGAGGTCGGGGGAACTCGAAGCGCACCGTGCCGACCTAGACAAGCTGCAGGACGTGGAAGGCCGACTTGCCGAGCTCGAGGACCGCCTCGACTTTACTGAGCGCGCATTGGTGGACGTCCGCACTCGCGCTCAAGTCCCGCCCAAGGAATGAGATCAGGAGCGATCATGCGGCGAACGACGCTGGGTCCTCATGGCGTGCTCCAGCCACGCGCAGATCGTGAAGCTTTGGCCCGGCGTAGCTCCGGGTTCCGAGCATTGGACCCAGCAGGAAAGGACGGTCGAGAACTCTTGCTCGCGGCCGCCGCACCCCGCAACTTTAGCGCAATCGCGGCTGGAGGTACATGGACGCATCAGGTCGCTCACGATGGCTCCGGGCTGTGCTACTGGTGGGCGGCGTGTACCTCCTCGCCGGCATCACCTTCGCGGCGCTCGCCAATCGGGCTGCATCCAATCACGAGCGAGTGACGTGGCGGCTGGCCGCTTGGGCGATCAGCGCCGCCGCGTTCGCGGCGCACGTAGGGTACGAACAAATTCGGCTGCGTAGCTCGCCTCGGACAACAGCATTACACGCATCGTTGGCTGTCGCCCTGGGGGCCTTCGCCCTTGCGGTCGCGGCAATTGTTCACGCGCAGGCCGCTTCAAGCCACCAGCCCTTCCACGTCCTCGCGTTCCTGGTATGGCCGGTTGTGACGGCGCTGCCGGCGTTTGTCGTCGCACTCGCCGCAGCCGCCGGGCTTGCTTTAGCGCGGCGGACCGACTAACGCAAATGGGCCGACGGTCCGTAGGGCCGGCCGCTACGCCCAGCGCGCAGAGGCGACTTTGAGACGCGCTTCGTCCTCGAGGAGCAGGACCAAGGCGCGGGGCGCGGGGGCTGTGGACACCTACCTCGCGTCGGTCCCGGCCGAGGCGCGGACGGGACTCCAGAAGCTCCGCAAGGCCATCCGCGCGGCGGCGCCCGGTGCGGAAGAGGGCCTTAGCTACGGGATCCCATCTTTCAAGCTCGACGGACGACCGTTTGTATGGTACGCAGCGTGGAAACATCACTGCAGCGTGTACCCGATCCCCGGCGTGATGCGTGCCCATGCCGACTTCAAGGCCTACGAGACCTCGAAAGGCACGATCCGGTTTCCGCCCCACAAGCCGCCACCATCCGCTCTCGTGAAGAGACTCGTGAAGGCGCGGATCGCCGAGCTGCGCAAGGGCACGGTTAGACCACACTCCGTTCTTGCCGTGAGGACACTCGCATGAGTTCGGACACCATGGCTGCACCGAACGTCAAGCAGGCAGTCCCATTCTTCGGCGTCACGGACATCTCAGCCTCCCTTGCCTTCTACGTGGACGGGCTGGGTTTTGCCATGACCAGGCGGTGGGCCCCGGAGGGCCGCATCCGTTGGTGTTGGCTCGAGCTGGGGAGTGCAGCGCTGATGCTTCAGGAGTACCGGCGGGACGGGCGGCCCGCGGGCGCTCCAGAGGGGACGTTGGGCCAAGGAGTGGCTATCTGCTTCTTGTGCGCCGATGCTCTGGCCATCTACCACAACGTAACGTCGCGGGGGATTCCGGCTTCGAGGCCATTCGTCGGGAACGGCCTGTGGGATCTGGCGCTCCAGGATCCGGACGGGTATCACCTCCACTTCGAGAGTCCGACGGATGTGCCGGAGGAAACCGTCTATGCTGGCTAGGCCAGCTCCGACGTCAGGCCGAGTGCTCGTCCAGGCCCTCTTCGTCTTCGTCGTCCAGGCGTGTGGCGCAGGCTGGCACCGCCCAGGCGACCTGGCACCCGGCGCGCTCCCGGCGCGTCAGCAGGTTCAGATTTGGCACCAAGGGCGCGTTCAACGTTGGCATGCCGTCGCGATCACGCCTGATTCGGTCTCCGGCATTCCGTACCTGAGCTCCGTCGACTGCGCCAGTTGCCGCGTGAGCCTGTTGCGGAGCGGGGTGGACTCGCTGCGCATGGGCGATCCCGTCGCCGGGCTCTGGAGGACCGTTGGGCTCGTGGTTGGAATCCCGCTCGTGGCGTTCGCGATTCTCTGCGCATCACATCCCGGAGGCCCTCCGTGCAGCGACTAACTGCCAGTTGTGTGGCGGGAGGCGGTACCGCCTTATTCCGTGAAGCCGCGGACGACATCCACCTGAATGCGCCTGGTGCGTCCCGCGGCTTATGCACGCACCGTTAGACCGACAGACGATGGTCCCGCCCATCGTGCGAGGAGATCCAAATGCCGAGATTCCTGATCGAGGTCCCGCATGCAGCGACTGCGGCAGAATGCGCCCGAGCCGCTGACACCTTTGTCAGAACCGGGTCCCATTTCCTCACGCATGCGGATTGGGGGTGCATGGACGGGGATCATAAGGCATGGCTCATCGTGGATGTCGACAGCAAGGAGGAAGCACGGGGCATCGTCCCACCAGTGTTCCGCTCGCAGGCCAAGATCGTCCAGCTGAATGGATTTACCCTGGCACAGGTCGAGGAACTCCGCCGCCATCACCCGGCCTAGCCGTCCTTGGCGGAGTCGACACAGCCGTTTCACGAGTGCACTTCACCTTGAGCGCACTCCACGACGCCTATCGCGCGCCGCCGAGGTCGCGCAGGAACGCCAGCAGCGCAGCGTTGAACCGCGCCGGCTCGTCGAAGTGGACGCCGTGCCCGCCGCCGGGGATGACCACCTTGCGGGCGTTCGGCATCCACCGCGCCAGTGAGTCGGCCACCAGGTGCCAGCGCGGCGCCTCCCGCTCCCCGGAAATAAACAGCGTCGGCATGCGCCACCGCCGCACGACCTCGAACGTTGCCCGCGGATACGCGCCCGATTCCGGATGATCCTCCAGCAGATCGCGCCCATTGTAGGCGCCCAGCATCGAATCGAGCCGCGCCGCCATCCGGGGTGTGCGGTGAGGCCCAGGCCGGAATTGCGGCAGCGCGATGACCATTCGCAGGAGCGAGTCCACGCCATGCTGCCGCGCGAATGCCTTCACGAAATCAAATCCCGGCTCGTTCGACGGAACCGGAAACCCGTCCGGCGCGGAGCCGCCGTACAACACGAGCGCGTCGACGCGCTCGGGCATCGCGGCGGTGAAGCGGGAGGCGATGTCCGCGCCGGCCGAATGCCCCACGAGCACCGCCGTGCGGATGTGAAGGCTATCGAGCAGCGCCCGGAGATCGCCCGGGTCGGCCGAGGGGTCCGCGAACCCGGTGGACCGGCCGTAGCCGCGGCGGTCGTAGACCACCACGCGATAGTGCGCCGCCAGGGCAGGGATCTGGTCGTCCCACTCGTGCAGATTCAAGGCCCACCCGTGGATCAACACCACGGCCCGTCCGGCGCCGACGACCGCGTAGGCGATGTGGACGTCGCCCACATCGAGGGTCCGGGACTGTGCCGCGCCGCGGGCGCTCGCCAAGGCCAGGAAGGCCGGCAGCAGAGTTGCGACCGGGACGATTCTGCGCATCATGCACCTCCGTTCATTGCGGCCGCCCACCCGTGGGCGAGGTGAACACCGTGACGTCGAGGCCCGCACGGCGCAACAGCGTGGCAAATCGCGCGCTGCGCCGGAGGATGTCCAGCGGTGAGCTGATGAGCATGGGAGCACTAGGCCAGAACTCGCGCGCGTCGCTGGCGCGCTCCAATTCCTCCAGCACCCGCGTCGTGTCCCCCAGCGCTAGCGCGACCATAGCGAGCGAGGAGTGCCCGAACGGGCGGGACCGCGGCGCCGCCAGAGTGTAGCGCCAGATGCGCCCAATCATCTCCCGATCTCCCAGGCCGGCGTACACCGCCGCCACGGCGGCGGGCCACGGAGACGGCCGCGGCACCCCCATGGGCCGCCAGGCGATCTCGGCGAGCGCCCGCGCCCGCGCCGTCTGGCCGCGGGCCAGGGCCAGCGACGCCCCCATGAAAGCAATGGGCACACTGGTGGAGTCCAACTCCAACGCCCGGTCGATCTCAGTGAAGGCCTCGGCCCGGCGCCCGACGAGCAGCAGGTCCGTCGCCAGCCAGCCGCCGATCAGGGGTGACGTGGGATCGAGGGACTTGGCGCGCCCGAACTCGCGCACGGCCGCGTCCAACCGCGCCGTATAGGTGAGAAAGCGTCCGTAGTGCATGTGCGTGGACGCATCGCCGGGATCCAGCGTCAGCGCCAGACGGAACTCCGAGTCCGCCTCCGCCCAGCGCAACGCGTGCATCGAGGCGAGCGCGAGCGATCCGTGGGCCTGGGCCAGGGTGGGGTCCAACGCGAGCGCCCGTCGCGCCGCGGCCGTGGCCCGGGTGGACACCTCCTGGAAGGTCGTGTCGGCGAAGTTCGGCAGCACCTCGAGCGCGGCACTCAGCGCCGCATGCGCCCTCGCGTACCGGGGATCGCGCGCGATCGCCTCCTCGAACAGCTCGGCCGCCCGGCGCACGCCGTTGCCGCGGGCGCGGAGCAGGACCTGGCCGCGCAGGTAGAGCTCGTAGGCCGCGGTGTCCGACGTGCCGCGCACCGAGCCCGCGGTCCCCGCCGGCGTCGCCGCGGCGGCACCCAAGACGCGACGCTGCACCGCGAGCGTGATCCCGGACGTAATGCTGTCCAGCGTTGCCAGGATGTCCCGGGCCTCACGCTCGAAGGTGTCGCTCCAGACTTCGCTGCCGTCGGCGCTGCTGAGCCACGCCTGCACCCGCAGGCGGCTCCCGACGGGCCAGAGCGTGCCGTGGAGCACGTGGCGTACCTGCAGCACGCGTCCCACCTCGCGTGCGTCGACGTCGCGCCGTCCGCGATACCGGTCCACCGCCGTGCGGGTCGCCAGGCGGACGCTCGGTCGGCGGGCCATGACCGTCGTGATCTCGTCGGTGAGACCGTCGGCCCAGAGATCCTTGGTGGAATCCCCGCCGATGTTGGTGAACGGCAGGACCGCGAGTGAGGCGTCCACTCGGGGGCCGGTCCCTGCCGGCCTCCAGGGCCCGATGGCCACCGCGACCGCACCGGCGAGCACTGCCGTGGAGAGCACGAACGCCGCGACCCGCTGACGGCGCGAAAGGCGATTGCGGAGGCGGCTGAAGGCCGTCGACGATGCCGGAACGGTGTCGAGGACGCGAATGATCTCCCGTGCCGACTCGGGTCGTCGGCCCGGCTCTTTCTCGAGGCACTGCATCACCAGGCGTGCCAGACCGGGCGGGCATTCCGGCCGCCGCTCCCCCAGCGGCGCCGGTTGCGCGCTCAGGTGCGCAGCCAGGAGGTGTTGCGCGGTGTGCCCGGCGAACGGCGCCTGGCCCGCGAGCACCTCATAGCCCAGGCAGCCGAATGAGTAGAGATCCGTCCGATGATCGATGTGCGGATCGGCCGAGATCTGCTCCGGCGACATGTAGGCCGGGGTCCCGATCGCCGTCCCGGCCTGCGTGAACGTCGTCGTGACGGCCCGCTCCGCGCCGTCCGCATCGCGGGCCGCGCTGATGGCCTTCGCGATCCCGAAGTCGGTGACCATCGCCGCGCCGCCCGAGAGCAGCACATTCTCCGGCTTGATATCCCGGTGTACCACGCCGCGTTCATGCGCATAGGCCAGGGCACGGGCGACGTCCCGCAGCACGCCGATCGCCTCCGACATCCCGAGACGATCCCCGCGGGTCAGCCGGTCGCGCAGCGAGGATCCGTTGACGAACGGCATCGTGTAGTAGGGCAGGCCGTCGGTTTCCCCCGCCGCCAGCACCGGGACCACGTTCGCCTGCTGGAGCGAGGCGGCGAGACGGATCTCGCGCGCGAAGCGCTGTGCGGAGACGCCCACGGCGAGCTCGGGCAACAGCACTTTCACGACGACCTGGCGGGCCAGCGCGGTCTCCGTCGCGACGAACACGCGCGACATGCCCCCGCCCCCGAGCTCGCGCTCGAGGGTGTAGGCCGAGCCTAGAGTCCGCTGCAGCTGGTCGCGCAGGTCCATGGCAGGTCGGCGCTCACGATGCGCGCGCCAAACTTACCGCGCAGCTGCTCCGCCCGCGACTGCCGCACGGGTGACGCGATCTTGACTCCACACCGATGCAGGAATACAAGTACCTGACCGGCCACGACTCTCGTTCAGTGGAGGCACCTCATGGTCACGAGATTCGCCCCCTCTCTCCGCCGCTACCGCGCCTGGTACACCATCGCGCTGCTGTTACTCGGCTTCCGCGGGGCGAGGCTTGCCGCACAAGGTCCAGGCACCGGCTCGACTCCGGAGGAGTCCGTCGCCGTGACGGTCGGTGGCAGGCGGTGGCGATGCAGCAGACGAGCATGCAATAGCGCCGCGACCGGTGTGACTCCCCGCGAACGACTCCAACTCGCCGCGATCCGCGGGGCTCGCGCGCTCCTCTCCCTGCGCCGCCCATCGGCCCGCGCCGATCTGAGCCGGCTGGCATGCCACCACCGCGTTACCACTTACATGGAGGTCGCCAATGTCTCGTCGCGCTGAATCACTCGCTGCCCGCATCGAGCAAGGCGCTGCCGGCCTGGCCGCCTTCGCCAATGGGCTGTCGGAGGCCGAGTGGCGTACGCCCGTGCCCAGGGACGGCCGAACCGTTGGCGTCTGCGTACACCACGTTGCCAGTGTGTACCCCATCGAGGTCGATCTCGCGCGGACGATTGCCCGTGGTCAGGCTGTCGCCGGCGTCACGTGGGAGGTCGTCGCGGACATGAATGCCAAGCACGCCCGCGAGCATGGTGGCGTCAAGAAGGCCGAGGCGCTCGACTTGTTGCGCCACAACAGTCACCAGGCCGCCGAGGCGGTCCGCGCGTTCAGCGACGAGGAGTTGGATCGGGTGGCGCCGTTCTCGCTCAGTTTCGACGCTCCCGTCAGCGCTCAGTTCGTGGTGGAGGATCACGCGCTCCGCCACAGTTGGCATCATCTGGCCCGCATCCGGGCGGCGCTGGGTCGGTAAACTGCCGCTCATCCCGTCGACCGTCCTCTGTCTCGAGACCGGCGTGGTCGACTTTGTCGATGGCGTGCCCGAGGTGGCCCAAAAGCGGTCGTCTTGATTGCAGTCGCCGCGGCCCGCAGCTTGTTCCCTGACCGTCAGGCCCACACCACTGGAGGCGCCACAATGAGTGCCATTCTCGTGCCCGAAACGCACGGCTCCGCCGCGCGACACGGCGAGTGCAGCCCAAATGGAACAGATGCTGGGCATGTTCAATCAGATGGGCCCGATGTACGAAACGATGATGAAGTCCATGGTAGAGGGAACGCTCGAGGCGATCTCGGAGCCGGAGAATAGGTCATAGAGCCATGCTCACCAAGCGCCTGACGCCGATTCTTAACGTCTCGAATATTCAGGAGAGCTTCGCGTGGTTCGAGAAGCTCGGATGGAAGAAGGGCTGGGACTGGGGCGATCCACCGGACTTCGGCGGCGTCTGCTCCGGCGAGTGCGAGATCTTCCTCTGCGAGAATGGTCAGGGCGGCCGTGGAAGAGGCATTGGCAAGATGACATTCGGTCCCGAGGGGGACGAATCCGCGGACAGCGGCGCCTGGATGTCACTCTGGGTGGATGACGTGGACGCGGTCTACCAGCATTGTCTCGCTCAGGGCCTCGAGGTGACCTGGCCTCCTACGGACATGCCCTGGAACGTGCGCGAGATGCACGTGCGCCACCCCGATGGCCATGTCTTCCGAATCAGCAAGGGTCTCGAGTGAAGGGCGTTCCCGACGGCGCGTCCGTCGTCATCCCGCGATTGGTGTGCCCGGACCCCGCGGCGGCGATCGACTTCTGCGCCACCACCTTCGGGGCGGTCGAGCGCGTGCGCAGGCCTGGCCCGGGCGGGACGGTGGCGCATGCGTTGCTGACGATTGGTCCGGCGATGATCATGATCGAAGCAGAGTGGCCCACCCTGACGAGCCGTGTGCCCAAACTGGACGGCAGCTCACCAGTGGTGATCTTCGTGTACGTGGCGGACGTGGATCAAGCGGTGGCGCGCGCCGTGGCCGCCGGGGCACAAGTGCTGATGCCGGCACAGAACCAGTTCTGGGGCGACCGGACCGCGTGGATCATGGATCCGTCCGGGCATGTCTGGACCATCGCCACACGCATCGAAGAGACGACCGAACAAGAGCGACAGGACCGTTGGTCCGACATTCTGACCGATCAGGCCCCGACCTGAGACGCTCTCCCTTCCGAGTTCTCGCAGTCGGCGCGATCCTCACCGCGTGCGCAGGCGCGCTGGCCCGTGGCCAGGATTCAGCCTTCATCACCGCGGCCCAGGGTATCACACTCTCCGCCCTGGACTCGACCTTTACCGGCGTTCCCTTCGCCCGGTGGTTGGCCGAGCTGGGCCGGGTGCCGACGTCCGCAATTCAGTGGGAAGTGAACGACTGCGGCGAGGGCGGAGACGGCCGGCGGGCGCCGATATGCGTCGAAGCGCGGCTCGAGCTGGCCCGCGATACCAGCATCTCCGTCAGCCTGATCGTGGCCGACCTGGACGGCGCGCCGGCCCCGCCTAAGATCTGGATGGTGTATGTGCGTCAGGGCCAGGAGATCACCGTCTTCAAGACGCTGGGGGCCTTAGTAGGATATGTCCGCAGCCGGCGGCCGTGAGGAGGATGCAATGTTCGTTCTCGCCCGGGCAGCGACCTATGCGACGCTCTTCATCGGCCTCCTGCTCGTCTTCGTGCCAAGGCGGATTCTGGAATCGACCGGTCTCGTGCGCCCGCCCACCCTTGGGCTCCTTGAGGTTGCCGGGATCATCGTCGGCGTGGCGGGTGGCGCGCTCGCCCTGTGGTGCATTGTGACGTTCGCGGTGGTCGGCAGAGGGACGCCCGCGCCGTTCGATCCGCCCCACAAGCTCGTCGTCCAAGGCCCCTATCGCCATGTGCGCAATCCCATGTACCTCGGAGCGGCCCTCGCGCTCTGCGGCGCGGCGATCTTCTATCGCTCGATGCCATTGTTGGCATACGTCGGCCTGTTTCTCCTCGCCACGCACGGCTTCGTCGTGCTGTATGAAGAGCCGACCCTCGAGCGCGTCTTCGGGGATGCGTACCGCGCCTACCGTGCGAGGGTCCGGCGCTGGCTGCCGCGCGGATGAACCGACGCTCCAGGAGCGCAAGCCATGGCGCCTGCTCGACGGAGTAAATCACCATGAAAGATCTCGTGATGCTCTTCAAGCATCCCAAGACTTGGGAAGCGTGGCTGGGCAGTCACGGCGACTCTTCGGCCGGCCTCTGGCTGCGGTTGGCCAAGAAATCGGCCAAGCTGCAATCCGTCTCTTATCAGGAAGCGTTGGAAGTCGCGCTGTGCCATGGATGGATCGACGGCCAGAAACAACGCTTCGATGCCGAGTCGTGGCTCCAGAAATTCACGCCGCGCGGGCCGAGAAGCATCTGGTCCAAGATTAATCGAGCCAAAGCCCTCGAGCTCGTCGCACAGGGCCGGATGCGACGAGCCGGCCTGGCGGCGATCGCACGCGCCAAGGATAATGGGCGTTGGGAGGCCGCTTATGATTCGCATCGCTCGGCGGTGCCGCCCAGGGATTTTCACCTCGCACTCAACAAGAGCCCGAAAGCCAAGGCCTTCTTTGCGACGTTGAACCGCCAGAACCGGTACGCGATGTTGTTCAGAATACAAACGGCCAAGAAGGTCGAGACGCGACAGAAGCGCATCAAGCAGTTTGTTCAGATGCTGGCGAAGCACGAACAGCTGTATCCGTAGTCAATCGCTCCTCGACGGAGGGCCAACCCATGGACATCGACGATCGTCCCCGCGGCCACCTGTTGTCCCGACGTGAAGTGGTCGCGCTGCTCGGCGCGGCCGGGTACGCCGTCCTGTCCGGCTCTCGCCCCGCCGGGGCCCAAGGCCGAGCGACGGGCTCATCCCCCTGCGTCGTGCGGCCGGAGCAAACCGAAGGCCCCTACTTTGTCGACGAGCTGCTGCACCGCGCCGACCTCCGCACCGACCCCTCCGACGGCACGAGCAAGCCTGGGGTGCCGTTGGATCTGACCGTCGTGGTGTCCCGCCTCGCGTCCACCCGCTGCCAGCCGCTGGCCGGGGCACAGGTGGACATCTGGCACTGCGACCATGCCGGGATCTACTCGGACGTCCAGGACCCGAGCTTCAACACGGTGGGGAAGAAGTTCCTGCGCGGCTATCAGCTGACGGATGAGCAGGGCCGCGCCCGTTTCACCACGATCTACCCCGGCTGGTACCGGGGCCGGACCGTGCATATCCATTTCAAGCTCCGGTCGCCCGCCACGCAGCGGCCCGGCTTCGAGTTCACCTCCCAGGTCTATTTTGACGACGCGCTGACGGATCGGGTCTTCACGGCCGTCCCCTACGCGGCACGAGGGCCCCGGACCACGCGAAACGGCGCCGACGGGATTTATCGTCGCGGGGGCAGTCAATTGCTGCTCGAGCTGGTGCCGCAGGGCGACGGCTACTCCGGTAGCTTCCAGGTCGCGCTGCAGGGAGTCTAGGAGCGATCGCGTGCACCGCCGCGTCGTTCTCCTCCTCGCCACGGCGCTCGTGGCACCCGCGGCGACCATGGCACAGGTGCCCTCGACGCGCAACGCGCTGGGGCTGGACTCCGTTGCCTTCGCCGCACTCCGGGCGCGTGTGACGTCGCAGGACAACGTGCGCGTGCGGGGGACGTTCGGTGAGCTGGTCATTCGCAGACCGACGTTGACCGCCGACAGCCTCCTGGCGGGAGCCGACAGCTCGGGCACGCCCGGGCCGCGCGTCAGCCTGCGTGACGTGAACCGCATTCAAGTGCGGGGCAGCGCGGCGGGGACCGGCGCGGCGGTTGGGGCGGGCGTCGGGTTCGCCGGAGGGCTGCTGGTCGGACTCGGCTTGTCCGCCGCGCTCTGCGGCGAAGGCGGCTGCAATAGCGAAGCCAGCGGCGTGACGGTTATCACGTTCGGCTCCACGGCCGGCGGCGCCCTGCTTGGTACGCTAGTCGGGGCGCCGCTCAAGAAGTGGCACACTGTGTATCGCGCGCGATGACCGACCCAGGTAAACCTTGGCAGAGGAGGAACGCGTGACCACGCTCGTCGGCCTGCGGGTCATTCACATCGTGGTGGGAGCCTTTTGGATGGGGGCGCTGGTCTTCATCGCGGGGTTTGTCTTGCCCTCCGTCCGCGCCGCCGGCCCGGCGGGCGGGGCGGTCATGCAGCAACTCATCCAGCACCGGCACCTCCACCGCTATATGGTGGCTGCCAGCTGGCTCACCTTGCTCTCGGGTGGAGCGCTGGCGTGGCGCGATGCGGGGTCGCTCGGATTCGGCTGGTTCGCGCAGGGCGCTGGTCGGATGTTCGGGGTCGGCGCGCTTTTCGCGATCGCGGCCATGGTCGTCGGGCTCACCGTGAACGCCCCCACCGCGCAGCGGATCGCGGCCTTGTCGGCCCGCGCGCAACATGCTGGGGCCTCTCCTTCTCCCGAGGACCAGGCCCAGCTCCAACGGCTGCAGGCGCGTATCGCCCGCGCGGGGAGCGTCAATGCCATCCTGTTGCTCCTCGCCGTGGCGGCCATGGCGGTGGCGCGGTACGCGCCGTGAGTGGTACGGTGCATACCCAGTTCGGCAAGGCCGTCACGGTGTGAGTGCGCAAGTCCTGATGTCCTCTTTCTTCGGCGTGGTGGGGACGGCCAGTGCAGGGGTCGCCGTGTGGAACGAGCGTCGCATGCAGCGCCACCGCCACCCCGGCATCAGCTACGCGGCGGTCACCTGGCGCCGCGACGGGGGTTGGCGGCGCGCCGATCTCTTCACCCCCGAAGGGCTCCGATACCAAGCGCGCGCGTCCCGCTTCGGGCTTACCGCCCTTGGGCTGTGGATGCTCGCCCTCTTGATGCTCGCTGCCTGCCTGCCCATTCCCGAGCGCGTCTACGATACGCCCGACGTCGCCGTCCAGGTGCTCGCTGCCGGTGCGCCGGTGATCGGCGACTCGATCATCCTCGCCGACCCGTCCGCCGATGGAACCTGCGTCAATCCTGTCTTGTCGGCGGGGGGCCGGACCGACGACCAGGGGCGGTTTCAGTTCACCGCCCAATCCCATCGCGACCGGGTCACGACCGTTCCCGCGTACCACAACCAGACCTGGAACGGATTCCTCCGCGCGACAGCCCCGTGCCGGTATCTATGAGCATCAGAAGGGTGGTGCCGAACATCGCGACGGATCGCCTCGATGAGAGCCGGAAGTTCTACACGGAGCTCCTGGGCTTTCAGGTCGCGATGGACATGGGCTGGATCGTGACTCTCGTCTCGCCGAGCAATCCGACTGCGCAGATCAGCCTCCTGACGGGAGGCGCGCCGGCACCGGAGGACCCGCATCAGAGTCTCACGCTGTCCATCGAGGTCGCCGACGTGGACGCGATTCATGCCAAGGCCGTCGCGGGCCGCCATCCGATTGTCTATCCGCTGACCACCGAGACGTGGGGCGTCCGCCGCTTTGGAGTGACCGACCCCAACGGTGTGGTCATCAACGTGATGAGTCACACCCAATGACCTCCAGCGCGTGCTGCGCGACGGACCGGCAGTTCGACCCCGCGATCGCCCACCGCGACCTCCGGCGCTTTCTCCGCCGCGGGCCGGACCCAACCACGCGGCAGCTGGTGGCGGCCGTCGAACACGCTCCCCTGACGCCTCAGCCAACCCTCCTGGACGTCGGCGGCGGGATCGGCGCCATCCACCACCTCCTCTTGGACCGCGGCTTCACCCACGCCGTTCAGATCGACGCGTCCGCGGCGTATCTCGCCGTCGCCGCGGAGGAAGCCGATCGCCGCGGTCACACCGGCCGGGTCACGTTCCACCACGCCGACTTTCGCGCCGTGGGGGCGGACGTCCCCCCGGCAGAGGTCGTCACGCTCGACCGGGTCGTCTGCTGCGACCCCGACTATACCGGCATGCTCGCGGCCGCGGCGGCCCACGCGCGCCGTTTCCTCGCCTTCAGTTATCCTCGGCGTCGCTGGTCCACCCGCGCCGTAGTGGTGCTGGCGAATGCCCTGCGCAAGCTTCGGGGACGGGCGTTCCGGGCCTATGTCCACGCCCCCCCGGCGATGAGCGCCGTGCTCGAGCGCAGTGGCATGCGGCGCCGGTGGACCGGGGGGACGTGGATCTGGGCGGTGGAATTGTTCGAGCGCGCCGAGGCGCCGTCGGCGTGAGCGGCCGGCACGTCGCGCTGCTCCGCGGCATCAACGTGGGTCGCGCGAAGCGGGTGGCCATGGCGGATCTGCGAGCCCTCGTCGCGGACCTTGGCTACCGCGACGTCGCCACCCTGCTCAACAGCGGCAACGTCGTGTTCACCGTGCCCGCCACAGTCCGCGGCGATGCTGCCACCCGCATCGAGCGGGCGCTCGCCAGCCGGCTCGGTGTCTCCGCCCGAGTCATGGTGCTCAACGCCGCGGAGCTCGCGGCCGCCGTCCGCCGTAATCCTTTGGGTCGGGTGGCGGACGATCCCAGCCGCCTGCTGGTCGCCGTGCTCGCCAAGGCGGCGGATCGGGCCCAGCTCAAGCCGCTGGCGCGCCAGGACTGGACCCCGGAAGCCCTGGCGATCGGCGCGCGCGTCGCCTACCTCTGGTGCGCCCAGGGGATCATCAAGAGCCGCCTATTCGTGGCGGTCAGCCGCGCCGTCGGCGACGCCGTCACCACGCGCAACTGGGCCACCATGACGAAGCTCCATGCCCTCGTCGGCGCGGGGCCCTGAGAGAAAGGTTCCGCCCCTGTCTCCATGGCCTTTCCCGACTCGTTTTCCACCGCCAGGCTCCGGGCAGAGCGGCTCACGCCGGACCACCTCCCCGAATTGCTCCGCATGCACCGCGACCCCGCCGTCATGGCCCAGCTCGGCGGCGTGCGCGATGAGGACCAAACGGCCGCCTATCTTGCCCGCAACCTTCAGCATTGGGCCGACTACGGGTTCGGCCTGTGGGTCCTCAGGGAGGTGGGCGGTGAGGATCCGATCGGCCGCGCCGTCCTGCGACACCTCCTCGTGGAGGAGGTGGACGAGGTGGAAGTCGGATATTCCTTCTACCAGCCGTTCTGGGGCCGCGGCCTCGCCAGCGAGGTGACCGCCGCCTGCCTGGCCTTCGGCCGCCGGCAGCTGCGGCTCGACACCATCGTCGCCGTGACCAGCCCGAGCAACCTGGTCTCGCAACACGTACTGCTCAAGGCAGGCCTGGTTTATGAGCGGGAGTTCATCAATGAGGGCACCCGGTCCTCGTTGTTTCGGGTGCGCTATGGCGCGGAGCGTTAGACTCTCGTCATCACCTTCGAGGCTTCGACACCCCATGCAACGGTTCCTTCTCGTTTCCGCCCTTCTGCTCGGTGCGTTCCTCGCCCCCCCCCCCCGGGCCGGCGCCCAGGTCGCGCCACCCGCCGCTCGGACGTTCACCCGCGCCGACACGCTGCGGGGGTCGTTCACGACCCCGGGCCGGTCCTGGTGGGACGTGACCTTCTACGACCTGCACGTCGCCATCACTCCGGCGGACAGCGGCATCCGTGGCTACAACGCGATCACGTATCGCGTGCTCGAGCCGCCATCAACCGGGGAGATGCAAATCGATCTGATGGTGCCGCTCGAGGTGGACAGCATGGTGCAGGACGCCCACGCGGTCGCCTTCCGCCGCGAGGGCAACGCCTTCTTCGCGCGCCTGACCGCGCAGCAGCGCGCCGGCGACCGCAGGACGATCTCCGTCTACTACCACGGCCAGCCGCAGGCTGCCAAGCGGCCGCCGTGGCAGGGGGGCTTCACTTGGACAAGCGACAGCCTCGGCCGGCCCTGGATCGTCACCACCGACCAGGGCATGGGCGCGAGCGTCTGGTGGCCCAACAAAGACACGCAGGCGGACGAGCCCGACAGCCAGCGCGTAGCGCTGACGCTGCCCGATCCCATGATGGATGTCTCCAACGGCCGGCTGCGGAGCACCACGCACAATCGGGACGCCTCGACCACGTACGAGTGGTTCGTCGTGAATCCCATCAACAACTACGCCATCGCCGTCGGGGCGGGGACGTATGCGCACTACAGCGACACGCTCGCCGGGGAACGGGGCAAGCTGAGCCTCGACTTCTGGCCCCTGACCTACCACCTCCAGGCCGCGCAGAGGCAGTTCCCCCAGGCCAAGGCGATGCTCCAGTGCTTCGAGCACTGGTTCGGCCCGTATCCCTGGTACGAGGATGGGTATAAGCTGATCGAGGTGCCCAACACCGGCATGGAGCATCAGAGCGCCGTGGCCTACGGCAACTGGTACGCCAACGGCTACCGCGGGCGCGACCTCTCCGGCACCGGGATCGGGATGAAGTGGGACTTCATCATCGTGCACGAGAGCGCCCACGAGTGGTTCGGCAACAACATCACGTCGAAGGACAACGCCGACATGTGGGTGCACGAGAGTTTCGCGAATTACGCGGAGAACCTCTACACCGAGTGTCTGCTGGGCAAGCAGGCCGGGGCCGACTACGTCATCGGCACGCGCCGCGGCATTCGCAACGATCGGCCGATCATTCCCGCCTACGGCGTCAACGATCAGGGCTCGGGCGACATGTATCCCAAGGGCGGGAACATGCTGCACACCATCCGCCAAATCGTAGGCGACGACGAGAAATGGCGCTCCATCCTGCGCGGCCTCAATCAGACCTTCTGGCACCAGACGGTGATGGGCAAGCAGATCGAGGACTACATCAGCGCCCAGGCCGGGATCGAATTGACGAGGGTATTCGACCAGTACCTGCGCACCGTCCAGGTGCCGGTCCTGGAATACAGGATCGAAGCAACCACCCTGTCCTATCGCTGGACGAGCGTCGTGCCCGGGTTCGACATGCCCGTCAAGGTCACGCTGGCCGGGAGCGACTTCAGTGTGGTGCATCCGACGGAGGCGTGGCAGACGGCGACGCTGCATCTCGCACAGCCGGCGGACTTCAAGGTGGATCCGAATTTTTTCGTCATCCCGCGGAACGTGACGGTGGGCGCCCAGGAGCAAACCGCCTCACCCACCGCTGACGAGACCGCCGTGCGCCAGATCGTGGAATCCTACCTGCACGGCCTCAAGTTCAACGACGTCGAGAGCCTGAAGCGGGCCTTCTGGCCCGAGGCCCGGCTCTTTTTCGTCGATCGGGAGGGGCACCTCGGCCAGCTGACCCAGGCCCAATGGTACCAGGGGTTCGCCGGCAGCGCGGGCAAGGAGGAGGCCGGCACGCTCCGGATCGCGGCCCTCGAAGTCACCCGGGACATCGCCAGCGTGAAAGTGGTGGAGCAATACCCGCGCTCGCGCTACATCGACTATCTCTCGCTGGTGAAGTACGACGGCGCCTGGCGCATCGTGAACAAGATCTACACTGCGGAGCGGATCCCGTCCTCTCCCTGACCGCGGGCCGACCCCTGTCCGACCGACCGCGAACCCCGACGAGGAGGACCACCCATGCGACACCCGTTGACGGCCCGGGCGACCCTGGCCGGCGCCCTCACCTTCGCGCTCGCCTGCCGCGGCGCCGAGCCGGGTCGGGAGCCTCAGCAACCCGCCGGTGCAGCCCCCGCCAACATGTCTCACGGCGAAGCCGCCGTCGGAGCGACGACGACCCCGGCTCCGATTGACCCGCACGCGCCTCCACGCAGCCGCGCAACACTGCACCGCGTGCGCCTCGAGATGATCCACACACGCCTCACCATCGATTCCGGAGTCACCTATGACGGGTGGACCTTCGGGGGCACGGCCCCGGGGCCGGTCATCCGCGTGACCCAAGGGGACACCGTCGCCTTCACGCTGGTGAACCGTGCGCCGATGCCGCACAGCATGGACTTCCACGCGGCCGAGCTCGCCCCGAGTCGCTACTACGTCAACATCATGCCGCGCGACTCGATTCAGTACCGCTTCGTGGCGCACGTCGCCGGAGCGTTCATGTACCACTGCGGCACCGCGCCGGTCGCCATGCACATCGCTAATGGGATGTACGGCGCGATCATCGTGGACCCCGCCGTTCCGCTGGCGCCGGCGCAGGAATTCGTGCTCGTCCAGAGCGAGTTCTACACCCAGGGGACGCCCGGCACGGCCGCACCGCTCACCCTCGATTGGTGGAAGTTGCTCGGCCTCGCGCCCGACTACGTGGTCTTCAACGGACGCGCCGCCGAGTATGCCAAACATCCCATCCAGGTGCGCGTGGGAGAGCTGATCCGCGTCTACGTCGTGAACGCAGGCCCGAACCGCGTTTCGTCCTTCCACATCGTGGGGGCGATCTTCGAGCGTGTCTACGAGGACGCCGTCGCCGCGCACGCGCTGCAAGGCGTGCAGACCGCGAGCGTCCCGGTGGGAGGCGGGTACATCTTCGAAGCCCGGCTGGCGGAAGCCGGGACCTATCCGTTCGTCAGTCACGCCTTCGCTGACGCGACGAAGGGAGCGGTGGGCATGTTCGCCGCCCAGACACCCTAGGGGCACAAGAGGTATGTTCCCATGCCCCATTTCGTCCACGCACCATTCAGAGGAGAACCGTCATGCCAACCACCTTGCCGTCCCGTCGTGTCGTCGCGCTGGCACTCGGCGCCGTCGTGCTCGGCGTCCTCGCCCCACGCGCCATCCGCGCTCGTGACTCCGTACCCGTCCAGCAGGTCCACATGCGGGCGGCGCTCGACGCGTTGAAGTCGGCCCAACTGCACCTCGGCGAAGCCGTGCCGGACAAGGGCGGCCACCGAGTCAAGGCGATGCAGCACGTGAAGCTCGCCATTCAGGAGACCGAGGCCGGCATCGAGTACGCACGCCTGCACCCCTAGAGCGGGCGCCCCGATCGAGCCATTTCGCCTCGACGCCGGTCCTCCCCCGTGCGTCATCCGCCTCTGGCGCCGGAGCGACAAGCCGGCGCTCCTCAAGCATGCCGACAACCGGCGCGTCTGGATCACTCTGCGGGACCACTTCCCGCACCCGTATCGCGCCAGGGACGCTGATGCCTTCCTCGCCCGCGTCTCCCGGCAACGTGTGCGCACCAGCTACGCCATCGAGGTGGACGGCGAGGCAGTCGGCGGCATCGGTCTGGCAATCGGCGCTGATGTGCACCGGCTCGGCGCGGAGATCGGCTACTGGCTGGGGGAGGCGGTGTGGGGCCGCGGCATCGCGACCGCGGTCGTCCGCACCCTCACCCCCTGGGCGTTCGCGACCTTCGGTCTCGAGCGCATCTTCGCCGGCGTGTTCTCCTCCAACCCGGCGTCGATGCGGGTGCTGGAAAAGTGCGGCTACGTGCGCGAGGGCGTGCTGCGCCGGGCCGTGATCAAGGACGGCCGGATGCTCGACCAGGTGCTATACGCCGTGACGCGGGTGCGCTAGTTTTCGGCCATGCTCTTCGTCCTCGACAACTACGACTCCTTCACCTACAACCTGGTGCAGTATTTCGGTGAGCTCGGCGCCGAGCCCGTCGTGTATCGCAACGACGCCCTCAGCGTCGAGCAGGTGCTGGCCTTGAAGCCAACGGCGGCGGTGCTTTCACCCGGCCCCTGCACGCCGGCGCAAGCCGGGATCAGCGTGCCCCTGGTGCGCGCCCTGGCGGGCAAGGTGCCCATACTCGGCGTCTGCCTCGGCCATCAGGCCATCGCGGAGGCGTTCGGCGGCCAGGTCGTTCCCGCCGACCGGCTGATGCACGGGAAAACCTGCCCGGTGGTGCACGAAGCGGATGAGCTGTTCGAGGGCATCCCGTCCCCCTTCACCGCGATGCGCTACCACTCGCTCGTGGCCAAGCCCGAGGGGCTGCCGCGCGACCTCGTGATCACGGCGTGGGCCGGGGACCGCCCTCGGGCCGCGGAGATCATGGCGATGAAGCACCGCCATTTCCCCATCTATGGCGTCCAGTTCCACCCCGAGTCGATCGGCACCGACCACGGGATGCGCCTGCTGGAGAACTTCCTGAAAGTGAGCCACGCCACCGTCTAGCCAGATCGGCTAACCGGTTGGCCCGGGCGGGATTGAGAGCTCCCCTAGACTCCGCGGCACGACTTTTGTATCTTCCCCTGTGCCCGTCCTTGGCGTGATTCCTGCGCGGCTGGGCTCCAGCCGCCTCCCTCGCAAGCCGCTCCTGCCGTTGGCGGGAGAACCCCTCCTCCTCTGGGTCGTGAAACGCATCGCCGAGTTGGGCGTGTGCGACCGGCTCGTCGTCGCGACCGATGCGCGCGAGATCGTCGCGGTGGTGGAGCAGGCGGGGTTCGGCGCGGTCCTCACTTCGCCGCGCCATGAATCGGGGACAGAGCGAGTTGCTGAAGTCGTTGCTATGAAAGAATTTAGCGACTTCGAGCTCATCCTCAACGTGCAGGGCGATGAGCCCCTCATTGCTCCCGACGCAGTGCGCGGCGCGCTCGCCCGGGTCCGCGCCGGCGATCCGATCGGGACCGCGGCAGGCACCCTGGAGCCCGCGCTCGCCGCCGACCCGAGTCGCGTGAAGGTCGTGGTCGGGCCGACGGGACGGGCGCTCTACTTCTCGCGCGCCCCGATCCCGTTCGACCGGGACGGCGCGGGTGCCGTCGTCTATCACCAGCACGTCGGCGTCTATGCCTACACCCGCGACGCGCTGCGGCGCTGGATCACGCTGCCGCCCGTGCCGCACGAAACGTGGGAGCGCCTCGAGCAGCTGCGGCCGCTGCTGCACGGCATCCCGATCGGCGTCGCGCTAGTCGCCGCGCCGGCGGCCCCGGGTGTGGACACGGCCGACGATCTCCGCTGGACGGAACGCGAACTGAGCCGGCAACTCAAGGAGGTGAGTCCGTGAGCTCGACGAAGTACATCTTCGTGACCGGCGGCGTGGTCTCCTCGCTCGGAAAGGGCATCGCGGCGGCCTCGCTCGGCCGGCTGCTCGCCGAGCGGGGCTTGAAGGTGACCATCCAGAAGTTCGATCCCTACATCAACGTCGATCCCGGCACCATGTCGCCGTTCCAGCACGGCGAGGTGTACGTCACGGACGACGGCGCCGAGACCGACCTCGACCTGGGACACTACGAGCGCTTCATCGACCGCTCGCTTTCCCAGGTGAACAACGTGACCACGGGCCGGATCTACCTGTCGGTGATCACGAAGGAGCGCCGCGGCGAGTACCTCGGCTCCACCGTGCAGGTCATCCCCCACATCACCGACGAGATCAAGAGCGCGATCCGGCGCCTGGCGCCCGAGCACGACGTCGTGATCACCGAGATCGGCGGCACGGTGGGCGACATCGAATCGCTGCCGTTCCTCGAGGCGATCCGCCAGTTCCGCCAGGAAGTCGGGCGCGACAACACGCTCTTCATCCACCTCACGCTGGTCCCCTACATCGCCGCCACGGCCGAGCTCAAGACCAAGCCGACGCAGCACTCCGTGCGCGAGCTGATGCAGATCGGAATCCAGCCGGACATCCTCGTCTGCCGGACGGAGCGCGCGCTGTCGGAGGAGTTGAAGCGCAAGATCGCCCAGTTCTGCAACGTCGATTTCGGCTGCGTGGTGGAAAGCCCCGACGTCAAGTCGATCTACCAGATTCCCCTCAAGCTCCACGAGCAGGGTCTCGACAAGGAAGTCTGCAACCGCCTCCACCTCGACACCAAGGAGCCCGACCTCCGCGCCTGGGCGGTGATGGTCGACAAGATCCTGAGTCCCCCCCAGCGCGTGCGCGTCGCGGTGGTGGGGAAGTACACCGAGCTGGCCGACAGCTACAAGAGCATCCACGAAGCCCTGGTGCACGGCGGCATCGCCAACGAGTGCGGCGTGCAGATCGACTGGATCGCTTCCGATCGCTTCACCGATCAAGAGACCGCCGGCGGGCTGCTCGCCTCCTACGACGCCCTCCTGGTGCCGGGCGGCTTCGGCGTGCGCGGCGTCGAGGGGATGCTCGAGGCGATCCGCTGGGTGCGCGAGCACAAGCGCCCCTTCCTCGGCATCTGCCTCGGGCTCCAGACCGCGATCATCGAGTTCGCCCGCGACGTGTGCAAGCTAGCCGACACCAACTCCAGCGAGTTCGCCCCCGAGTGCGCGAACCCGGTCATCGCCCTGATGCGCTCCCAGGAAGGCATTCAGGAGATGGGCGGCACCATGCGCCTCGGCGCCTATCCCTGCCGCCTCCGCCCGGGCTCGCGCGTGGCGCAGGTGTACGGCACTCTCGAGGTGAGCGAGCGCCACCGCCACCGCTACGAGGTGAGTAACGCCTACCGCGACGTGCTCGCCGAGTACGGCATGCGCTGCTCCGGGCTCTCGCCCGACGGCTCGCTGGTCGAGATGATCGAGCTGCCCGACCACCCGTGGTTCGTGGGCTGCCAGTTCCACCCCGAGCTCAAGTCGCGGCCGATGCGCCCCCACCCGCTGTTCGCCGGCTTCATCGGCGCTGCGCTGGCCCACCGACGCGCCGCCTCGCCGGCGCGCGCGGAGGGGGCCTCCACCGCGTCGGCCCTGGCCGGGCTCAAGGACTGACCGTGGCGCAGTTCGGCGGCGGGTCGGCCCCGTTCCTGATCGCGGGGCCGTGCGTGGTCGAGTCCCACGACCTGAACCTCCGGGTCGGCGAGGCGCTCGCCGCGCTCCACTCACGGCTCGGCCTGGCCGTCATCTACAAAGCCTCCTACGACAAGGCCAATCGCTCGCGCCTGACCGCCGCCCGCGGGCCGGGCCTGGAGGAGGGGCTGCGCGCCCTCGAGCGGGTGCGCGCTGCCACCGGACTCCCCGTCCTCACCGACGTCCACGAGACCTCCCAGGTGCGTGCCGCCGCCCAGGTCGCCGACGTCCTCCAGATCCCCGCGTTCCTGTGTCGCCAGACCGATTTGCTCGTGGCGGTGGGGAAGGCGGGCCGGCCGGTCAATGTGAAGAAGGGGCAGTGGATGGCCGCCGAAGGCATGGCGGGGGCGATCGAGAAAGTGCGCGCCGGCGGCGCGCCCGAGGTGGCGGTCACCGAGCGCGGCACCTTTTTCGGCTACGGCGACCTCGTGGTGGACATGCGGAACTTCGCGCGGCTGCGCGCCGCGTGCGGCGTCCCCGTGATCTTCGATGCAACCCACGCCGTGCAGCAGCCGGGCAAGGGGGAGTCCGGCGCGAGCGGCGGCTTGCGGGAGTTCATCCCGCCCCTCCTGTACGCCGCGGCCGCCGCTGGCGCCGACGGCTTTTTCCTCGAGACCCACCCCGACCCCGGGCGCGCCCCCAGCGACGGCCCCAACATGATCCCGCTCGACGACCTGCCGCGGATCGTCGACATCGCGCTGGACGTGTGGCACCGGGCGCGGGAGGCCGTGCGTGCTTGACCGCGCCCTCGCCCGCCGCATCCGGCTGCTCGGGCTCGACGTGGACGGCGTGCTGTCCGACGGCGGGATCTACGTCGGCCGGGTGGGGGACCACGCGGTCGAGTTCAAGCGGTTCGACTCCCAGGACGGGAGCGCCGCCTGGCTGCTGCGGCGGGCCGGCATCACCCTCGTGCTGGCGAGCGGCCGCCATTCGGAGGCGACCACGATCCGCGCCCGGGAGATGAAGATCGACGAAGTCCTCGAAGACGAGACGGGCGGCGGCCGCAAGCTGGCGCAGTTCGAGGCGATGCTCGCGCGCCGCGGCGTCCCCTGGGAGGAGTGCGCCTACGTCGGCGACGACCTGGCCGACCTGCCGCTGCTCACCCGCGTCGGGCTGGCGATCGCCGTCGCCAACGCCGTGCCCGAGGTGCAGGCGGCGGCCCGGCTGGTGACGCAGCGCGCGGGCGGCCACGGGGCCGTGCGCGAGGTCGCCGAGCGGCTCCTCACGGCCCGCGGCGTCTGGGGCGAAATGGTCCACCAGTATCTGGAGGAGCGGGGCGATGCCGCCCACCGCGCAGCCGGATCTCGCTGAGCGCGGGCGCCGCGTGCTGGCGCTCGAGGCCGAGGCGATCCAAGCGATCGCCCGCGGCCTCGGCGCACCGTTCGCGCGCGCCGTGGAGCTGCTCAACTCCGCCCGGGGCCGCGTCATCGTCTCGGGAGTGGGCAAGTCTGGTCTCATCGCCCGCAAGATCGCCGCGACATTCACTTCCACCGGCACGCCCGCCACGTTCCTGCACCCCGTGGACTCGCTCCACGGCGACCTCGGCATCGTCGGGCGCGACGACGTGGCCGTGCTGCTCTCCAAGAGCGGCGAGTCCGACGAGCTGTTCGGGCTGGTGGATCAGCTGAAGCGCCGCGGCGTCCCCATCATCGCGATCACCGGCGAGCCCGCGTCGCTTCTGGCGCGCTCCTCGGCCGTGGTGCTGGAGGCGGGCGTGAAAGAAGAGGCCTGTCCCGAGACCCTCGCGCCCACGGCCAGCACCACCGTCGCGCTCGCGCTCGGGGACGCGCTCGCCGTCACCCTGCTCGAGGTCAAAGGCTTCCGGCGCGAGGACTTCGCCCTCCTCCACCCGGGCGGCGCCCTCGGCCGGCGGCTGCTGCTGCGCGTCGCGGACGTCATGCTCACCGGCGACCTGCCGACCCTCACCGCCGACCGCCCGATGCGGGAGTGCGTGGTGCTCCTAGCCGAGAAACGCGGCACCGTGGCCGTCGTAGACCGGCGCGGCAGTCTGGTCGGCGTCGTGACCGCGGGCGATCTGACCCGGCTGATGGAGCGCACCGACAAGTTCCTCGACATCCCGGTGGGCGACGTCATGACCAAGACGCCCAAGGCGACCAGCGGCGATGCCCTCGCGGGTGCCGCGGTCCAGATCATGGAGCAGTACGGGATCATGGCGCTCCCCGTGCTCGACGGCGGCGCCAAGGTGATCGGGATGGTCCACTTGCACGACCTGATGAAGGCGGGCGCCGCGTGAACCCCCGACGCCTTTGTTGCACGCTCTTGTTCGACGCCTTCCTGGTGGGGGCGGGGGCCTGCGGGGAGGGCGTCAAGCCCACCGCCACCACCATCGTCGCCGATTCCGCCGATCAGGTCCTCGTCGGCATGACGCACTACGTCACCACCGCCGGGATCCAGCGCGCTCGCGTGCGCGCCGACACCGCCTTCTTCTTCAATGCGCAGCAGCTCGCCGAGATGCGCGTCGTGCACGTCACCTTCTACGACGTTCTCGGGAAGGAGACCTCCACCCTCACCGCGCGCACGGGCACGTTCCACTGGCGCAGCGGCGACATGGAGGGGCGCGGGAACGTGATCGTCGTCCGCACCGGCGACGGCGGCACCCTGCGCACCGAAGCGCTGCGCTACAGTCAAACCAGCAACAAGGTTTCCTCCGACCTGCCGTTCACCTTCGACTCCCCCAACCGGCACCTCAAGGGCGTGGGCTTCACCGCCGATCCCGACTTCAAGAACCTCGACGCGAACAAGGTCACCGGTTCCGGCGGCCAGTTCGTGCTGCCGAGTCGCTGACGATGCTCGCGCCCTTGGCCCTCCTCGTGCTCGTGCAGCAGTCGATCCGGGTTCCGGCCGACACGGCGGCCGGTCGGCCGTGCGAGGTGGCCATCGACACACTGACCCGGGTGCGCCAGATCACCGTGGGGGCGGACACCAATTACTACGGCGGCGGGGGCGTGGTGGCCCATTGCAAGGGCTCGGGCACCAGGCTCAAGTCCGACAGCATCGCCTACTTCCAGGGGACGGGCCGCTTCGACATGATCGGCAACGTCCACATCCGCGACACCTCGCTCGCCCTGGACGCGAACTTCGCCACCTACTTCCTGAAAGACGAGCACCTCGAGGCGCACAACCGCGTCGTCGCCGTGAACCGGGACAACCACTCGGTGCTGCGGGGCCCGAACCTGACCTACTATCGCGCGGTGAAAGGGCTGCGCGACACGCTCGAGATGTTTGCCTCCAGCCGGCCCACCATCGAGTACCACGGCGCCGCCGACAGCAGCGAGCCCTATCTCATCGTCGGCGACCGGGTGCGGTTCAAGGGCAGCGACCGCATGTGGAGCGGGGGGAAGGTCACCATCGACCGCAGCGACATGGCCGCGCGCGCCGACTCCATGATGCTGGACCAGACGCTGGGGTTCGGTGCCCTCGTCGGCCACCCGCACATGGAGGGCAAGGACTCGAGCGGCGCCCGGGCCTACACCCTGGTGGGGACGCGGATCGAGCTGGGGCTGGTCGCCCACGAGATCAACCGCGTGAAAGCGCTCGGCGCCGGCCAGGCGAGCGGCGCCGACTGGACCCTGACGGCCGACACGATCCATCTGCGCCTCGAGCGCCGCAAGCTGCAGCAGGCGCTCGCTTGGGGCCGCACGTCCCGGCCGCATGCCGTCTCCACGCTGCAGACCTTCGACGCCGATTCCCTCGCCCTGGATGCGCCGGAAGAGGTCCTCACCGAGCTGCGCGGCTTCGGCCGCTCCTTCTCGACGTCGAAGCACGACTCCACCGACACCCAGGCCGACCTCGACTGGATCGCCGGCGACTCGCTCACGGCGCACTGGGCGCAGGAACCCGATTCCACGGGGAAGCCCAAGCCGAAGCTCCGCAGCATCCTGGCGCGCAGCGCCGCCCGCGCCCTGACGCACATGGCCGGCCAGAAGGACTCCGCGGCGGGTGGGGGCACGTCCATCAACTACTCGCGCGGCGCGAGCATTTCGATCACGCTGAAGCTGGCCCGCATCGACCGCGTGATCGTGGGCGGCCATGCCGACGGCGTGCACCTCGAGCCCCGGCCCCCGCTTCCTGACACGACCAAGCGTACACCGGCCGACTCTGCCAGGCGGCCGCCATCCCCGCCACCCGCACGCAGACGCCCGTGACCGATCCCCACGCCGCGTTCGCCCCTCCCGATCTCGCCGAGCTGCTGGCCGGCCGCGATCCGTCGCTGCCGCTCGCCGCGGCCGCGCTGGGACGGATCGCCGACGCCGCCGGCCGTGCCTCGTTCGGCGACCTGGCGGTCGCGTATCGCGAGGAGTTCCTCAAGCTCTGGGCCCACACCCGGGGCGGCGGCATGCCGGAGTCGGGGAACCTCTCGGTAGACGACGCCCGCGCCAACCTCGGCAGCTCCGTGCTGCCGCGCCTCGCGCTGGCTGGCGTCGTCCTGCTGCCCGCCGGCCCGCTCTGGCACGAGGCCCCGGTGACGTTCCGGCCGGACGCGTGGGCCCGCGTTTCCCTCGACCGCGACGGGGCGATGGAGCGGCTGATCCGGGCGGCGGAGCAGGCGTTCGCACGGGCGGAGGCGGCGGGCGGCGAGCATCCGCGCGTCCAGGGCGCCAGCGTGCTCGAGGCGACGGGCCTGGTGAAGAGCTACAAGGGCCGTCGCGTGGTGGACGACGTCTCGGTCCGACTCGAGCAGGGGGAGATCGTCGGGCTGCTCGGCCCCAACGGGGCGGGCAAGACCACCACCTTCTACATGATCACTGGACTGCTCCGGCCGGAGCGGGGGGCGGGCCGTATCACGCTCGACGGACGCGACATTACAGGGGAGCCGATGTACCGCCGCGCCCGCGCCGGGATCGGTTACCTGGCCCAGGAGCCGTCGATCTTCCGCAAGCTCACGGTCGAAGAGAACCTGCTCGCGATCCTCGAGACGCTCCCGGTCACGCCGGCCGAGCGGGCCGCGCGTCTCGAGCACCTGCTCGACGACCTCGGCATCAAGCACCTGCGGCGCCAGAAGGCCTATCAGCTGTCGGGTGGAGAGCGCCGCCGGCTCGAAATCACGCGCTCGCTCGTCACCAAACCGAAGTTCCTGCTGCTCGACGAGCCGTTCGCCGGTGTGGACCCGATCGCCGTGAACGACATCCAGACGATCGTCGCGGGCTTGCGGCAGCGGGGCATCGGCGTGCTGATCACCGACCACAACGTGGAGCAGACACTCGACATCGTGGATCGCGCCTACATCATGTTCGAGGGGAAGGTCCAGGTGGCCGGCACCGTGCGTGAGCTGGTGTTCAACGACCGGGTGGCCGACCTCTACCTCGGGCCCACGCTCACCGAGCGCCTGCGCGCGCGCCTGGGGCAGGCGGCATGAAGACGGGCCTGCATCAGCATACCTCCCTGCGGCAGGATCTGCGGATCAATCCACGCCTCTACCAGGCGATGGACCTGTTGTACATGCCCCTCCTCGACCTGCAGCAGCACTTGAAGCAAGAGCTGCTCGGCAATCCGTTCCTCGAGCTGATCGAGCCCGAGGAAGAGGAGCTGCCGGCCGTCGAGGAGGCCAAGCCCGAGAAGGAGAAGGAAGGGGACGACGAGCCCGATTGGGAAAACATCCTGCTCGACGACGGGGCCGACGCGATGTCGGCGCCCCGGGACCTGAGCGAGGCGCGCGAGTACGTCGAGCCCGTGTCCGTCGAGGCCAAGGACCTCTCCGACCACCTGCGCGACCAGATCCAGATGCTCGAGCTCACCCCGCGCCAGCGCCTGCTCGCCGACGAGTTCCTCGGCAACATCGCCGAGGACGGCTACCTCGGCGCGACGTTGGAGGAAATCGCCAAGGGCGCCAATCAGCTGCTCGAAGAGTACGCCGCCGAGTCCGACGTCGAGCTCGCGGTCCAGCACTACACCCCGGCCGAGACCGAGGAGATGCTGAAGATCGTGCAGAAGCTCGACCCGCCTGGCGTGGGCGCGCGGGACCTGCGCGAATGCCTGCTGCTGCAGGTCGAAGACCAGGCACGCACCGACACGCTCGCCTACCGCCTCGTCAAGGAAGCGTGGGAGGACCTCAAAGCCCACCGCTGGAGCGACATCGGCAAGCGGTTCGGGCTCTCACCCGAAGACGTGCAACAGGCGGCCGACGACATCGCCAAGCTCGACCCCAAGCCCGGCCTGCAATACAGCGCCGCGAGCGAGGCCTATATCATTCCCGACCTCGTCGTCGACAAGATCGACGACAAGTATCACGTCTTCCTCAACGATTCCGGGCTGCCGCGGCTGCGGATCTCCAAGACCTACCAGGACATCGCGCGCGACAGGAAGCAGTACGTGGGCGAGAACAAGGAATTCATCAGCCAGCGGCTCAACAGCGCCCACTGGATGATCCAGGCGATCGAGCAGCGCCGCCAGACGATGCTCAAGGTGATGAATTTCATCGTGGACCGGCAGCGCGATTTCTTCGAGAAAGGCGTCGAGTACCTGAAGCCCCTCACGCTCCGGGAAGTGGCCGAGGTGATCGGCATGCACGAAAGCACGGTGAGCCGCGTGACCAACGAGAAGTACGTGCAGACGCCGCGCGGCCTCCTGCCGCTCAAGTTCTTCTTCTCCAGCGGCCTCTCCACCACCACCGGGGAGGACGCCAGCGCGCGCTCCATCAAGGCCCAGATCCAGAAGCTGGTGGCCGACGAGGACGCCAAGACCCCCCTCACCGACCAGCAGATCGTCGAGCTGTTCGCCCAACGCGGCGTCAAGATCGCGCGGCGCACCGTCGCCAAGTACCGTGACCAGCTCGGCGTGCTCCCCGCGCGGATGCGCAAACGCCTATGAGCCTCGCCGCCCCGACGGCCCTGCCGGAGGTGAGCGTCCTCGTCCCGGCGCGGGACGAAGCCGACAACCTCGCCGAGCTGGTGCGCCAGGCGCGCGAGGCCCTGCTGCCGCTGCCGTACGCCTGCGAGCTGGTGATCGTGAATGACGGCAGCCGCGACGCCAGCAGCGAGGTGCTGCGCAAGCTGGCCGACCAGCACGCCTTCGTGCGCGTGGTGACCCACCGCGCCCCCCGCGGGATCGCCGACGCCCTGCGTTCCGGCGCCGAAGCGGCCCGCGGCCACATCCTGGTCTTCTGGCCTGCCGACCTGCAGTACCTCCCCGCCGACATCCCCGGCCTCGTGGCTCCGATCCTCGCCGGCGAGGCGGACATCGTCACCGGCGCCAAGCAGGGGGCCTACGAGAAACGGTTCGTCTCGTGGATCTACAACGGCCTGTGCCGTTGGCTGTTCGGCGTGCGGGTCACGGACCTGAACTCGGTCAAGGCGTACCGCCGCGAGGTGCTGGCCGCCGTGCCGCCGCGCCAGGATTGGCACCGCTTCATGGTGGTCGTCGCAGCCGCGGAGGGATTCACGCTCGCCGAGCGGCCGGTGCCGCTCCATCCGCGGCGCGCGGGACGCTCCAAGTTCGGCATCGGTCGCATTCCCGTCGGCGTGCTCGACTTGCTGTCGGTCTGGTTCCAGCTGCGTTTCGGTCGCAAGCCGATGTTGTTCTTCGGCTTCTCGGGCGCGGTGCTGATCTTCCTCGGCTTCCTTGTCGGCGTGTACGCCCTGATCGAGCGCTACGTCCTCGCGCACGGCAACCGGGCCTTCCTGTACCTCGTGCTCCTGCTGGTGATCGCGGGAATCGCGCTCTTTGGGTTCGGGTTTGTGGGGGAGCTCGTCGCCGGCGTGCGCGAGGATCTGCGAGCCATGGAGCACGACATCGATCGGCTCCGGGAGCGCGCGGGGCCGGGTACGAATCGCGGGCCATGAGGCCTCCTGCCCGACTCGCCTGGTCCGCCCTGGCGTTGATCGCCGCCACAGGTCTCGCTGCCTGCTCGGACACCTCCGGCCCTCCTGCCCTCGCCGTCACCGTGCTCCCCGGACTCCTCTCACTCGACATCGGGGACACGCTGCGACTCAACGCCACGGTCCACGATCGCAGCGGGACCAACGTCGCGGGCGCGACGTTCACCTTCAGCGTAAACGACCCCGTGGTCGCCTCCGTCTCCACGACCGGGCTTGTCACCGCCCTAGCCGGCGGCACCGCGACCGTCACCGCGACGAGCGGCACCGTGAGCGCGAGCGCGTCGATCACCGTGGCCGGAGTCGCGGCGAGCGTCGAGGTGACTCCCCCCAGCGTCGATGTGCCCCTCGGCGGCAATCGCCAAGTGTCGGTGACGGTGCGTGACGCCCAGTCGCGGCCCCTGAACCACCCCAGTCTCGCCTACGTCTCCCTGGACACCAGCGTCGCGACGGTCACCGCCGGCGGCCTGATCACGGCCCGCGCGGTCGGCTTCGATTCCCTGACCATCACCTCGGGCGGCGCCGGCAAGACCGTCCCCGTCGCGGTGGTCACGCATCCCGCGGGCACCGCGGCCGGCTCGCCGGCGGTGGCGAACAAGCCCTTCGCCATCGCCATCTCCAGGAATGGCGTGGCCTACGCAGGACGGCAGGATGTGCCGTTCGTGCAGCTCACCGTCCTCCCCGATTCCAGCTTCCCCGATTCCATTCGGGTCGGCAGCGATCCGACCGATATTGCCTTCAACGCTTCGGGCACGACCGCCTACGTCACCAATCAGCTCAGCGCCAACCTCGGCATCATATCGGTCGGCACGAAGCAGTCCATCGACAGCATCGCCATTCCCAACGGCAATCCCTCCCGCGTAGTCCTCGCGCCGGATGATCAGCACGTGTACGTCTCCACCAGCGGGGGGAGAATCGTGGAAATCGCCACCGCCACGAAGGCGATCACACGCCAGTTCTTGCTGGGCACTTCGGCCGTGAATGGCATGACGTTCGAGCCGACCGGCGGCATTCTGTACGCCACCATGATCACCGGGACGATATTCGAGATCTCCGTGACGGGTGGCGCGATCCGCTTGGTCACTCCCGGCGGCACGTTCCAGGACATCGCGGTCTCGCTGGATGGCGTCGAGCTCTACACCGCGAACGAATCTGGCGAGCTCGACGTCCGCGACGCCGCGACCGGCACCCGCATCACCACCATCCCGGCGGCCGCGAACGCCTTCGGCCTCAAGCTGTCGCCCGACGGAACGCAGCTCTATGCCACCTTCCCGGCCATCGGACTGGTGAAGATCATCGATCGGGTGACCCGCACGGTGGTCACCACGCTGACCGTCGGTGGGACCCCACGGCGGATCGCCTTCGACCATCTGGGCAGGGAAGCCCTTATCCCCAACGAGTCGGGCTTCGTTTCGATCATCAAGTAGATGCGCATCCTCGTGGTCAGCCACAACTACCCGCGCTTTCCCGGGGATCCCGCGGGCGCCTACGTGGCGCGGCTGGCCCGAACCGCCCAGGCGGCCGGTGCCCAAGTCCGGGTCCTCGCTCCGCATGCGCCCGGTACCGCCCGGGAAGAATCGGACGGCGGCGTGCCCGTCCACCGTTTCCGGTACGCTCCCGACGCCCTGGAGCGCATCGGCTACCGCGGTGACGTCCGCGCTCGGACCTTCTTCTCCCCCCTCAGTCTTCTGGTCCTCCCGTTGTATCTCGGAGTATTCCGCCGGGCCGTGCGCCGCGCGATCGCCGAGTTCTCCCCCGACGTCATCCACGCCCACTGGTGGTTCCCGGCCGGTTGGGTCGTCGCCGGCGTGGGCGGAGGCCGACCCTACATGGTCACGTGCCATGGGAGCGACGTGCGCCTGCTCGACCGCGGTGCCCTGTTCCGGCGCCTGGCTCGCCGTATCCTTGGCGGGGCAGGGGCGGTCACGACCGTTTCCCGGTTTCTCGCGGCAGACGTCACGCGGCACCTCTCGCTCTCCCGTCTCGTGGTGACGGTCGCGCCGATGCCGATCGACGTGGACCGGTTCGCGGCCGGCCGCTCTGCCCCCAAGGCCCAGCCCCCGCGCGTTCTCTACGCCGGCAATCTGTTGGAGAGCAAGGGTGTGGACGTGCTGCTCCGCGCCCTCAAGCTGCTCCGCGAGTGCCGGTTGCCGTGTCGAGTCAAAGTGCTGGGTGAAGGTCCGGCGCGCGCCGACCTCGGGCGACTGGCCGAGCAGCTGGGTGTGGCAGGCGACGTCGATTGGTCCGGCTTCGTTCCCCAGGACGCCATGCCGGCCGAGTACGGCGCGAGCACCGTCACGGCGCTCCCGACCCGCGGCATGGCCGAAGGCTTGGGGCTCACCCTCGTCGAGGCACTGCTCGCGGGCTCAGCGGTCGTGGGGACGCCGGCGGGCGGCATCCCCGAAGTCGTCGCAGACGGGGAGACCGGCCTGATCGCCCGCGACGGCGACCCGCAGCACCTCGCCGACCAGCTCACCCGGCTACTCACCGACCCCGCGCTCCGCACACGGCTCACCGACACCGGTGCCCGCCGCATGCGGGAGACCTACTCGCCCGCCGCCGCGGGCGGCCGGTTCCTGGCACTCTACGATGCCGTCGCTCGCGATCACACGGCACGCTGACCCGCCCGCCGCCTGGGGCGACCTAGCGCGCGAGCTGGGCACCTTCTACCACGACCCCCGGTGGATCACCGGAATCGCTGCCTGCTTCAGCTACGAGCTGCATTGCCTCACCGCGAGCGATGGAGACCGGCTCCTCGGCGGTCTCGCCCTGGCGGCCGTCCCGGGGCTGCTGGGGTGGGGCGGGCGGCGGCTGGTGAGCTTCCCGTTCAGCTACATCGCGGGCCCGATGGCGCGCACCCCAGAGGTGGCGCAGGCACTGTGCACCGCGGCCCGCACGCTCGCCGCCGAGCGCGGCGCCCGTCGCCTCGAGATCAAACAGCTCGGCGGAGGTGCGCCCGCGGCGCCCGAGTTCACGCGCTCGACCCGATACACCACATATCGCGTGTCGACCGAGGGTGGGGAGCAGGCGGTGTGGAAGCGGCTGCACGTGACCAGCACGCAGCAGCGCATCCGGAAGGGACAGAAAGCGGGCGTCGTAGTGGTGGACGGTCGCTCCGACGATGACTGGCTCGCGATGGCGCGCCTGGAGGAGCGGGTGCAGCAGGGACACGGCGTCCCGGCGCCACCGCGGCGGTTCTTTCTCGAGCTGTGCCGCGGGCTGCAGCGCGAGGGACTGGCGGATCTCTACCTCGCCCGCGTCCCCGATGGAGCGATCGCCGCCGGGTTCGTGATGTTCAAGGGACCCAGGGACTGGATTTACGCCCTCAGCGCCTCCGACCCGACGTACGTCAAGGAGTTCCGCCCCACCCACGTCCTGCTCTGGGCAGGACTGCAGCGGGCCGCCGCCGCCGGCGTCACCTGCGACCTCGGCCGCACCGCTCCGGAGCAGGCTTCCCTCGCCGAGTTCAAGCTGCGTTGGGGTGCGCAGGCCGTCCCCCTCGCATATGATTACTGGCCCGACGCGGGCGGTCTGAATCAGGCCCGCCGGGACCGGGGCGCATTGGCGCTGGCGGCCCGACTGTGGGGGTGGCTCCCCGCGCCCGTCGCGCGGCTCGGCTCAGCCCTGTACCGCTACCTGGGGTGACCCGGTGCGATTCCTCTGGCGGCTGCGAAAGAAGGTCCTGAAGCGCTGGGCGCGGAACGCCTTCTTTCCCGCTTGGCGTGTGCGGCTGCTGCGCTGGTGCGGCTATCACATCGGGCGGGACGTGTACATCGCCGACGACATCATCATCGCCGAGGAGCTGGAAGACCGGGGCAACCTCACCATCGGCGACCGCGTCAGCATGGCGCCGCGGGTCACGCTCGTCCTCTCCTCCCACCCCAATGAGTCCCGCATCCGCCCCTTCGCTCCGATCAAGCGCGCCCCGATCGTGATCGAGCCCGACGTGTGGCTCGGCGCGGGCGTGGTCGTCCTGCCCGGGGTGACCATCGGCCGCGGGGCCATCGTCGGCGCCAACAGCGTCGTCACCAAAGACGTGCCGCCGTTGCACGTCGTCGCCGGCCAGCCGGCCCGCTCCATCCGCGTCCTCACGCCGCCGCCCGGCTGGTCGTGATCCGCCTCGCCACCTCGAGCGCGCAACTCCGGCCTCCCGAGCGCTACGGCCTCGCCGTGCTGCTCGACGCCTCACGTGTCCTGTCCGTGGACGACCCCGCGGCGGACGTCGTGCGCCTCGTCGTCACCAACGACCGCCGCGATGACTACGACGCCTTTCTCGGCGGCCGCTGGGCGCTGGAGCATGGCGACGGCGAGGTCCGCCTCTCGCGCAACGTGCTGACCTACGTGTGCGACGTTGCCGGGGCAGGGGAGGAGCAGCGCTCCGGGAGCTACGACAAGTACGATCGAGTGCCCGCGCACGAGAACCCGCTGGTCCGCGTCGAGCGCTGGCGTGATCCGGTGCTGAGCCGGCACGCCGCCACCCTGCGCGCCGCGGTTGCGGCGGCCGCCGGCGCGCGCCCGGTCCGGTGCCTCGCTCCCTGGCCAAACGGCCGGCGCTGGGCCGCTGCGTTCACCCATGACCTCGACGTGGTCGCGGGCTGGCCCGCCTTTACCCTGTTGCGGCTCGCCGAGCTGCTGCGCCGCGGCGCTCTCGGCCGCGCCACCCGCAGCGCGACCGCCGCGCTCGCCGCCATCGGCCGAAACCCCGTCTGGCGCGGCGTCGAGCACGTGCTGCGCGTGGAGCGGGACGCCGGCGTCCGCTCCACCTGGTTCGTGTTATGCGGCACGCCGACGCCGACCACCTGGCTCGCCGGGAACCTCACCTACCGACCCGAGTCCAATGCCGCGCGACGCATTGTCGACGCGGCCGCCGGGGCCGGCCATGAAATCGGGTTGCACGGCAGCTTCGCCACCTGGCTCGACGCGGGACTCCTCCGGGGCGAGCGGGAGCGTCTCGCGCGCCTCACAGCCCGTGATCCAACGGGAGTGCGACAGCATTTCCTCCGCATGCGACCCGGCACAACGCAACAGGCGATGACCGCCGCGGGATTCCGCTACGACGCGACCTTCGGCTACAGCGACCGCAACGGCTTCCGCCTCGGCGTGGCCGACGTCGTCCCCGGCTGGGACGCCCGGACCCAAGGCCCCGGACAGCTCGACGAGGTCCCATTGGTCTGGATGGACCGCGCGCTGAGCAAGTACGGCGGTGAGGAAGATCCCGTCGCCTGGATCGACGATGCGCTGGCACTCGCCGCCGCCTGCCGGGAGGTGGAGGGGCTGTGGGTTGGCTTGTGGCACCCCAACCTCACGCCAGCCCTGGGCTTCCCCGGCGCGCCTACCGCCTATGAGCGCCTGCAGCGCGAGGTGCTGGCGGGTGATCCGTTCGTCGCGACGCTGGCGGACATCGTCGCCTGGCGGGCCGCACGGCGCGGCGTGCGCGCCCGCACCGTGGCCGCTGATGGCCGGCTGGACCTCGTGGCCTCATCTCCCAGCACCTGGCCCCTGGTGATGGAAGACGGGGCGGGGAAGGTCGTCGAGACGCGTCCCTGGCCGGCGGTACCGCGTGGCTGAGCGCCCTTCCCGGCAGTGGTGGCGCGTCGCGCAGATGCTCCTCGCGCTGCTCGTCATCGGACTCGCCGTGAAGAAACTGTCGGCCAACTGGGACGCGCTGCGTGCCCAACCGGTGACGTGGGACGTCCGCCCCGGATGGCTCCTCGTCAGCGTGGCGCTCGTGTGGGCGGCGTACGCCCTGCTCGTCGAGGCGTGGCGCCGCGTGGTCGTCTCCATGCGGCAGCGGCTCGGCTACCTGGACGCCGCCCGCATTTGCATGGTGTCGAACCTCGGCAAATACATCCCCGGAAAGGTGTGGGCGATCGCGGGCAACGCCGTGCTCTCCCAGCGGGCCGGCGTGGACGCACCCGCGGCCGTGGCGGCGGCCCTAGTGAACCAGGCATTGTCCCTCGCGGCCGGTCTCGCCCTGGTCGGCGTGGTCGGCCCGGTTGCCCTTCGCGTGGTGGAGCCGTGGCAGGTGGCCGGCATGCTCGCGCTCGGGACCCTGGCGTTGGTGGGGGTGGCGGCGCTCTCGTCAGGATGGGCCCTGGCCCGGCTGCGCCGAGTGTTCCCGGCCTCCTGGCCAACGTTGACCCCCGTTCCACCTGGGGTCATGGCTGGCGCGTTCGTGGCGAACATCGTGGCGTGGGGAGCCTACGGGCTGGCGTTCCAGCTCCTCGCCCGTGGCCTCACCCCGGAAGCCCCGCTCTCCTGGAGCCTGGCCGCGACTGCGTTCACGATTTCGTATCTTCTAGGCCTCGTGGCGGTGTTCGCACCCGGGGGGCTGGGGGCCCGTGAGTCGGCGTTCTACCTGTTGCTCGCCGGGCCCCTGGGACCGAAGCTGACCATCGCCCTGGCCATCGCCACGCGCGTGCTGCTGACCATCACCGAGCTCGGCGCCGCCGCGCCGTTCCTCGTCGCACGAAAGGGACATCTCCGGTGAGCAAACCCAGCGGCGGCGCCGCGCCGAGCGCGAGCCCGCCCGCCTACACGCCGCCCCGGCCTGACCTCGTGGCGTTTGGGTTCTGTTGCCTGTGGATCGCGATCCTGTCGCTGCCGATGTGGAGCGGGCAGTTGCTGGCGGGAGCCAACAGCGATCAGCACGCCACGGGATACGCGATTCGGCTGTGGGGCGCGATGCAGTGGCGGGCCACCGGCCATCCACCCCAGTGGAACCCCATGATGGTGGGCGGCGTGCCGGTGTTCGCAGGGTTCGGCGATCTGTTCTATCCCACCGCGTGGTTGCGTCTCGTCATGCCGACCGTCACGGCGATGAACATCGCGTTCGTCGCCCACTACCTGATGGCCGGGTTCTTCGTCTATCTGTTGCTCCGCATGCTGGGGTTCTCCTGGCTCGGCTCCGTCGTGGCCGGCACGGCCTACCAGCTGAGCGGTGTCGTCGTCTCCTATGTCTCGCCGGGCCATGACGGCAAACTGTTCGTGACGGCGCTGCTCCCGTTGATGCTGATCGGCCTCGTGCTCGGCATCCGGCGCCGCCGTCTCGAGGGCCACGCGCTGCTCGGACTGGCCGTCGGGCTGGCCCTGCTGTCGCCCCAGTACCAGACGGCGCAATACGCTCTCATCGTCGCCGGTATTTTCGCCCTCTATCTCGCCTTCGGTGAGCCGCTGGACCTCACGCCGCGCCAGCGGTGGAACGGCTTGGCGCTGGCCCTCGCCGGTGTGCTGCTCGGCTTCGGCGTCTCGCTGATTCAGGTCCTGCCGTTCTACCACTATATCCCGTTCTCGGCCCGCGCCGGGACCCAAGGGTTCGAATGGTCGGCGAGCTACGGCACGCCGTGGATCCACGTCCCGGAGTTTTTCCTGTCGGGCTTCACCGGCGTCACCGATCTCACCGGCGCGCACGACACCTACTGGGGGCCGAACGCCCTCAAGCTCCACAGCGAATACCTCGGCCTCCCCGTGATCCTGCTGGCCGTGCTCGGGGCAGGGGCGGGGGGAGCGCGCAAGCGACTGGTCCGCTGGATCGGCGCGCTCGCGGGGCTGTTTCTCCTCGTCAGCCTCGGCGGTGGTACGCCGTTCTACCGCCTGTGGTGGGCGCTCGTGCCGTACGTCAACAAGACCCGCGCGCCGGGGATCGCCTTCTACGTAGTCGCACTCGCCGTGTCGATCCTCGCCGCCGCCGGCGTCGAGCGCCTCGAGCGACGCGAGGGTCGGAAGCTCCTGCTCGGCGCCCTCGGGGTGGCGGGCCTGCTCGCCCTGCTCGGCGCAGTGGGGACCTACGGCGCCATGGCGCAGGCATGGGCCGAGGGTCACCAGGCGATGGTGGGGCATAGCCTCACAGCCCAGGCGCAGGCTGCACAGCCCGATATCCTGTGGGGAGCCGTGGGGAGCTGCCTCGCCCTCGCGCTTCTCGCCGGGGTGGGGCTCGCCTTCGTGGACGGCAAGATCGCTTCGCCGGTCTTCGGAGCCGTGCTCGCGCTGACCGTGGGCGGCGACTTGTGGCGCGCCGGCGCCCGGTTCTGGCAGTGGAGCCGGCCGGAGCAGGAGCTGTACACAGAAGACCCGGTGGTTCGGCTCTTGAAACGGACCGCGGCACCGTACCGTGCGCTCGATCCCACTATCACAGAGAGCAGGCCACCCTATCGGGTGCTCGATCCGGGTGTCTATCCTGGCACGGTGCTGATGCGGCACAACATCGCGCAGGTCCTGGGCTACCACGGCTTCGAGCTCAGCGCGTACGACGACTTGTTGGACAAGCGGGAAGGCTACCGCTACCTCGGCAGCCAGCAGATCTGGAAGCTGCTTGCGGTCCGCTACGTGATCCTACCGGACAGCGGCCGCGTCCCGGGATATCATCGGGTGCTCGGGCCGGTGCCGACCGCCTCCGGCCGCTCAGGCCACGTCTACGAAGCGGACACCGTTCCTCCCTATGCTCGTGTCGCCGCCGCCGCCGTGAAAGCGAGCGCGGAGGAGATCGTCCCAACGCTGCTCGACCCACGGCTCGAATTCGGTCGCATCGTGCTGTTCGACCCGACGCAACCGGTGAACCCACTCCCGCTCACCCAGATGCCCCCGCCCAGTCCCTCGAGGGCGACGGTCACGAGCTGGGCCCCGGGGAAGATGTCGATCGCCCTGGACCCCGCGCCTCCCGCGCCCAGCTTCCTGGTGGTCGCCGAGAACTGGTACCCGGACTGGCACGCGAGCGTGGACGGCACCCCGGCCCTCACATACCGTGGCGACCAGACGCTCATTACCGTCCCGCTGCCGACGGGCGCCCGGAGCGTGAGCCTGGTGTACGACTCGCACGACTACCGCACCGGCAAGAAGGCGACGTTCCTATCCCTCTTGGTCCTGGCCCTCGGTGTCCTGGTGCCACCGCTGGTGCGCCGGAGGCGGCGTGGCTGAGCGGGCACTTGTCGTCATCCCGACGTATAACGAGGCTCCGAACCTGCCAAGCCTCCTGCCGCTGGTGCTAGCCCAGGACCCGCGGATCGATGTGTTGGTCGTGGACGACAACTCCCAGGACGGCACCGGCCGGATCGCCGACGAGCTGGCGCGGTCCAACCCGCGAGTTCACGTGATGCACAGGGAGGGAAAGCTGGGACTCGGCACGGCCTACATCGCCGGGTTCCGGTGGGGGATCGAGCGCGGCTATGACTACCTCCTCGAGATGGACGCGGACTTCTCGCACGACCCGGCGCACTTAAAGGAGTTTCTCAAGGCCGTCGAGGGGGCGGATTTGGTGCTTGGGTCGCGTTATCTTGGAGGGAGGGTGACGGTGGTCAACTGGCCGATGGGCCGGCTGCTGTTGTCCTACTGTGCCAACATCTACGCCCGGTGGCTCACGGGCTTGCGAATTTGGGATCTGACCGGCGGCTTCAAGTGCTTTCGCCGGCGCGTGCTCGAGGCAATCGACTTGGGCCGCGTGCGCTCCAACGGCTATGCCTTCCAGATCGAAATGAGTGTCCGAGCATGGCGAAAAGGATTCAAACTGGCGGAAATCCCCATCGTGTTCGTCGACCGGACCGAGGGACAGAGCAAGATGAACAAGGCCATCGTGCGCGAGGCGGTGTGGATGGTGCCGCGCCTTCGTCTGATGGCCTGGTCCGGTCGCATCTAGTCGGACTGCCCATCTACAAGATGACGGGGTCGGGGAACGACTTCGTCATGGTGGATGGCCGCGTGTCCGCGCCCGGCGATTGGACCGCGGCCGACATGCGGGCCGCCTGCTCCCGGGGCACCGGCGTGGGCGCCGACGGGATCGTGTTTCTGCTCGCGGGGTCGGGGCCCGGCACCGCCCGGATGGTCTACTTCAACGCCGACGGCTCGCACGCCGCGATGTGCGGCAACGCGGCCCTGTGCAGCACCCGCCTCGCGGCCCACCTGGGGTTCGCCCCCGCGCAGGGCATGCGCCTCGAGACCGACGCGGGCCCCTATGAAAGCCGGTGCGCAGCGGACCCGGATCAGGCCGAGCTGCACCTGGCACCCGTTCCGGCGCCGCAGGCCGTGCCGGGTATCGAGCCGGGGCCCGGGGAACAGCGTATCGCCTTGGGCGTGGTCGGCGTGCCGCACCTCGTCGTCGTCGTCGAGGATGTGGACCTGGTGGACCTGGTGGCTCGAGGGCGCGCCCTCCGGCGACACCCCGCACTCGGCCCTGAGGGCGCCAACGTGAACTTCATTTCTCCGGGTACGGCGCCCGGGGAGTGGCGCATGCGGACCTATGAGCGCGGAGTGGAGGGGGAGACGCTGGCCTGTGGGACCGGTGCGGTGGCCGCGGCTTGCGCGCTGTCGGAGTGGAGCCTGGCCCGGCTCCCCGTGGTAATCCTCACACATAGCGGCCGACGGCTGGACGTGCGGGCCCTGCGGACGGCGGAGCGCCGCTACGACGACGTGTGGCTGGCGGGGGAGGCGCGGATGGTATTCCGGGGGGTGCTGACCTAGGTCGTTGTCCACATACTCACACGCCTTAGCTTAACATAACATCTATTATACGAAGTAGTCTCAGATAGAGCCTACTTCGCTGTACTCCCGTGCGTCAGCTCTCCCAGGCGTACCTTCGCCTCGACGGCTGACCCGATCGAATCGTGTGCCGCGACGATTGCATTGTATGCCGCGATGGCTTTGGCAGTGTCCCCTGCGTTCGTCCAGGCGCGCCCCGCATCCGACAGGTACTGCACCTTCAGATAGGCCATCAGCGACGCGTCGGCGGCCTGCTGGTAGGCGTCCGCCGCCTCCCTTGGGTGCGCGGCGTTCTCGTAGGCCGCCCCAAGCAGCCCGTAGGCCTGAGCCCGGAAGTCCTTGCCCGCACCGGCCGCGAAGCGTCGCAGCAGCTCGATCGCCGACTGACTCTGCCCCTGGGCCAACCGGACCTGCGCGAGCAGTAGGTTGGACTCCTGAGCGGCGTGCGTGCCGGAGTAGTTCTCCGCGATGCGGGACAGCTCGCTCGCGGCAAGCGGATAGTTGCGGGATTCGAACGCCAGACGCGCCGAGAGTAACGCTCGGCTGGCGTTCTCCTGGCTCTGCCGGGTGGACAGCGCGTTCCACCACATGAGCCCGCCTGCCACGACGAGGATTGCCACCGCCCACAGGGAAAGCTGCCGGTGGGCCTTGATCCACGCGATGGCACGCGCCATCGCGTCGCCGTCATCGGCTATCGTCCTGGTCGTTCCTACGGAAGTCGCCGTCGCCATGCCTCTTGATCCTCTCACAGTGCCGCGCCTGCTGTTCGAACCCCAGTGCCCCTGGGGTGACTCGAACACCCGGCCAACGGTTTAGGAAACCGCTGCTCTATCCACCTGAGCTACAGGGGCGTAAGCCTTGCAATGTAGGGGGGTTACGTATAGCCGAGCAAGGCCTCGACCGGGGCCGCGGAGAGCCGGCGACGCCCCTGCAGGAACTCGAGCTCGAGTAGAAAGGAGAACCCTGCCAACTCCGCCCCACGGCTGCTGACCAGCTTTGCAGCCGCTTCCGCAGTTCCGCCGGTCGCCAGGACGTCGTCAACGATCAGCACCCGATCACCCCGTTGTAGGGCGTCCTGGTGCATCTCCAGAGCGTCGGTGCCGTACTCCAACGCGTATTCCACCCGGTCCCGCGCTGCCGGGAGCTTCCCTGGCTTGCGGATCGGCACCAGCCCCGCACCCAGCACCAGCGCCACGGGGGCCCCAAGCAGGAACCCCCGAGATTCGACGGACACGACTCGGCTAATCCCCGCGTGCCGGTACGGGCGCGCCATCAAGTCGACGGCCCGCGCGAACAGGTCGGCGTCGAGGAGCACGGGAGTAATGTCTTTGAAGACAATGCCCGGCTTGGGAAAGTCGGGCACGTCCCGAATGGCCCGTCGGAGATCAGCTATGTCGAGAGAATCCGGTCCGTCACTCATTATTTAATCATTCAGCGGTGAAGCACTTAGGTAGCTCGACATCATGTTGAGCATCGAGCTTTTCAACACCCCGGACAATGGCTCCCCGCGGTCCCTCTCGCAACGCCCGCTCGAGCTCCGCCAGTGCCTCCATGTTCCCTTCCGCCAAGACTTCGACTGAGCCGTCCCGGAGGTTGCGCACCACCCCGACCAGTCCCAGCCGCTCCCCCTCCTGCACCACGAACCAGCGGAAGCCCACCCCCTGGACCCGCCCACGCACCAGGTAGCGGTGCCGGATCACAGCTCAGCGGCCGCCCCGCCGAGCGGCGCGCCGGCGGTGCCAGATCACATACACGATGGCCAGCACCACCAGTACGGGCACCAGAATCTGTAGCGCCCGGCCGGCATAGTGCCGCGCTTGGACGTCGAGGGCGCTGAGCAGCAGGTCTTCCTTCTTGCCAATGAACCACCCGATCCACGTCAGGATCGTGCACCAAATCGCCGCCCCGAGGCCCGTGAACAGCACGAAGCGCGGCAGTGGCATGCGGGCCAGTCCCGCCGGCAAGGAGATCAGGTGTCGCACGATGGGAAGCATCCTGGCGATGAACGTACTGATCTCGCCATGCTCGGCGAAAAACCGCTCCGAGCGATCGAGGCTCTTCTCCGATACGAACACGTAGCGGCCCAGCCGGAGCACGAAAGCGCGACCCAGCCAATGGGCGAGCCCGTAATTGGCCAACGCTCCCAGGATCGACCCCAGCACGCCACACGCCACCGCAAGGAGGAAGTTCATCTCCCCCTTGGCTGCCAAATAGCCCGCCGGCGGCATGACCAGCTCGCTCGGCAACGGCAGAATCGAGGACTCGATTGCCATCAGCACGACGATGCCCGGATAGCCCAGATCGCGGAACCGGTCCAGCAGCCAGTGGATGAAGTGCTCAAGCATCGAAGCCGTGCTCTCCGACGAGCGGGACGAACCGGGCATCGCCGAGCGGCGTGTGCCGCACGCCGGCCGGGGTCCGCTCGACCAGCGTGAGGGTTTGGGCGCCTTTCTCCCCCAACGGAATCAGGAGGCGTCCGCCGGGAGCGAGCTGCTCGAGCAGCGGTGGCGGGACCTCGGGACTCCCGGCGGCGACGAGGATCGCGTCATACGGGGCGTAGGGGCTCCAGCCCAGCGTACCGTCGCCGACGAGTACGGAAACGTTGGGCGCGCCGGCGGCGCGCAGAGTGCGCAGCGCCGCCTCGGCGAGGGCGGGCACCCGCTCCACGCTGAACACCTGCTCCGCCAGGGCGCCGAGTAGTGCGGTCTGGTAGCCTGAGCCGGTACCGACCTCCAGCACCTTCTCCCGTCCCGTGAGGTGCAGCGCTTCCAGGTAGCGCGCCTGGGTGAACGGCCGGGAGATCGTCTGCCCCGCCCCGATCGGCAGGGCCGCGTCCTCGTAGGCCCGGTGCCGGACGGCTTCCGGCACGAACAGGTGCCGCGGCGTCTCGGCGAACGCCTTCAGGACGGCCAGGTCGCGGATCCCCTGGGCCCGCAGCGCCTCGGCGAGTCGTGTGCGGTAGCCGCCGAAACTGTCTCCCGACGCCCCCACTAGCCGAGGTTCCACGCGCGCACCGCTTCGAGCAGCTCGTAGTTCGTGAGATCGACGTGGAGCGGGGTCACGGAGATATATCCGTCGCCGATGGCGCGGAAATCGGAATCGGCGCCCCCCGTCCAGGTCGCGTGCCCCCCGCCGATCCAGTAGATCTCGCGGCCCCAGGGGTCCTTCATGCGCGCGATCTCCTCGTGAAAAACGCGGCTGCCGAGGTGCGTGACGCGCACGCCCTTGACCTGATCGCCCGGAATGGGCGGGAGGTTGACGTTCAGGAGCGTCTCCTTGGGGAAGGCGCTCACGTTGAGGATGCGCTCGATTAACCGGCGCAGCGGCTCGCGGTGACTCTCCAGATGCTCGAGATCGAAGCTGCCATAGGAGATCGCGATCCCTGGAATCCCGGCGGCCAGTCCTTCCATGGCGGCCGCGACGGTGCCCGAATAGAGGACGTCCTCCCCCATGTTGGGACCGTGGTTGACCCCCGAGACGACGAAGTCCGGTTTATCGGTGCTGAGGCCGCCGAGCGCGAGCATCACGCAGTCAGTCGGCGTTCCGTCGATCTGAAACGATCCATCGGGGCGCCGCGTGGCGCGCAGCGGGCGGTGCAGCGTGAGCGAGTGGGACGTCGCACTCTGCTCCCGGTCCGGGGCCACCACGGTGACCTGCCCCACGGTCGCGCACACCTCACCGAGCAGGGCAAGGCCGCGGGCCAGGATACCGTCGTCGTTGCTGATCAGGATCTTCATGAGGCTCCGAACAGGATCGTGCGCCCGTACCGGGTAAACACACGGGCCAGCCGCCACGTGTCGGCGACCGCCCGGAAGTGACTCGGTGCACCGTCATACACCGTCGGCACGGCCACCGACGCGACTCGCAGCCCGCGTGCCAGCACCTGCAGCAAGAACGCCGTTTCGTAATCGTAGCGGGACTCGGCCGGTCGGACCACCGCGGCCACGTCCCGCGTGAAGGCCCGGTATCCGGTCTGTGCATCCGGCACCTGCCCGCCGCCGATCCGGGAGGCGAGGGCCCCCGAGAGCCAGTTCGAGAATCGGCGGCTCAGTGGCATGGCGCCGGTGCGCGCCCGGGCCCCCAGCACCAGGTCGACGCCGCCGGCGGCGAGCGGCGCGAGCAGGCGCGGCAGCTCCTCAGGCAGGTGCTGGCCGTCGGCGTCCATGGTCACGATGAGCGCCGCGCCGTCGGCGACCGCCCGGGCGATCCCCGTGGCCAACGCGGCGCCCTTCCCCCGATTCCGAGGATGGACGAGCACGGCCGCTCCGGCCCCCCTGCCCCGCTCCCCCGTCCCGTCGGTCGAGCCGTCGTCCACGACGTATACCCGGGCCGTGGGCTCGGCCGTGCGGATCCGCGCGACCACCGCCGCCACGCTCGCCGCGGCCTGATAAGCCGGAACGACGACCGCGACCCCGCCGGGTGGGAGAGCGGGGGCCTGCGGCCGCTCAGCGGGCTCCGCCATGGGGCGGCGCGGTGCCGTCGAGGATCGCGAGAAGGGCCTTCAGCTCGCCCCGCAGGTCGCGCACCGTCTCCGTCGCGAGCGCCCGACGCGCCTCCGGCTTCAGCTCCCCACTGCGACGGTACTGCTCGATCTTCTGGCGCGCGCCCTCGATGGTGTACTTCTCCGTGTACAGCAGGTGTTTGACGAGCATGATCAGCTCGATCTCACGCCGCTGGTAGACGCGGTTGCCCGAGCGGTTCTTGGCGGGATTGAGGAACCGGAACTGGCTTTCCCAGTAGCGCAACACGTGCGGCTTCAGATCGGTGAGCTGGCACACTTCCCCGATCGAAAAGAACTCCTGGACCGGATGCGGGGCGCTCACCGCCACTGCTCCGCTTTGAGATCCCGCTCCATCAGCGCCGTCACCGCCCGCTGGGGGGACTTCCCTTCGAACAGGATCGCGGCCACCTCGCGCGCGATGGGCAGCTCGACGCCGTGCCGGGCCGCCAGCGCGACGGCCGTCCGCGCGGTCGGGACCCCCTCGGCGACCGACTGTTTGCCGGCCTGCGCCTGCTCCAGCGTCCTCCCCTTCCCCAGCTCCACGCCCAGGCTGCGATTGCGCGACAGCGCGCCGGTGGCGGTGAGGATCAAGTCGCCCATGCCGGCGAGGCCGGCAAAGGTCAGCGGGTCGGCGCCGAGCGCCACGCCGAGCCGGGTGATTTCGGCGAGTCCGCGCGTGATCAGCGCAGCCCGCGGGTTGTGCCCCAGGCCGAGGCCCTCGAGGATGCCCGCGGCCAGGGCGATCACATTCTTCAGCGCCCCACCGAGCTCCACGCCGATCACGTCGGTCTGCGAATAGACCCGGAAGTGCGCGCTCGAGAACACCTGCTGCACGCGCCGGGCCACCACTTCGTCGGCGGCCGCCGCCACGACCGCGGTGGGCTGGCGCTGGTAGACCTCCCGCGCGAAGGACGGTCCGGAGAGAACGGCCAGGGGCGTGGTGGCGCCGAACACTTCGCGCAGCAGGCAGGAGAGTGTGATCAGGCGCTCGGGTTCGAGCCCTTTGGACACGCTGACCAGGAGCGGGCGTCCGTTCCCCACCGCCCGCGCAACATGTTCCATGACGCCCCGCACCGCATGCGAGGGGGCGGCCGAGACGATCACTTCGGCCTCACGCACCGCGGCCGGCAGGTCGCCCGTGGCGCGCACACCGGCGGCCAGGGGTGCGTCCGGCAGGAACAGCGGGTTGAGGTGGTCGCGATTGACCGCCTCCACTACTTCCGGCTCGCGCGCCCACAGGGTCACCGCATCGCCCTTGCGGGCCAGCATGTCTGCGAGGACGGTGCCCCAGGCGCCCCCACCGATGACGGCGACGCGGCTCACGACGCCAGCTCCTTGCGCGTCCGGAACCGGCTTTCGGTGCCGGCCAGCAGCCGCCGGATGTTGGTCCGATGTGCGAACACGATCAGCGCGGCGAGCCCGATGCTGGCCCACAGCGTGTACGGTGCGTCCGGAACGGTGAGCCGGACCCACACCGGGAACGTGGCGACCGCGAGGATCGAGCTGAGCGACACGAAGCCGGACAGCCACAGGGTCACGCCCCAGACCGGAAGCGCGATCAGCACGGCGATCGGGGCAAGGGCGAGGAACATCCCACTCGCCGTCGCGACCCCTTTGCCGCCCTTGAATCGCACGTAGGGCGAGAAGACGTGCCCGAGCACCGCCGCGACGCCTAAGGCCACCGGCAGCCACGCCGGCCCATGCGCCCAGCTCCCGAAGACGGCGACGGGCACGACGCCTTTGAGCATGTCCAGGAGCCCCACCGGGACGGCGTACTTCCAGCCAAGCACGCGGTACACGTTGGTCGCCCCGAGGTTCTTGCTGCCGTGCTCGCGCAGGTCGATGCCGCGGGCGATCCTCCCGGCGATGTAGCTCGTCGGGGTCGCGCCGACCAGGTACGCGGCGAGCAGCCACAGCGCGGCGTTCAGCGGCGCTCCTGCCGGCGGCGGCGAAACTTGATATTGAGCGGGGCACCGGTAAACGCCCAGGCTTCGCGGAAGCCGTTCACCAGATAGCGCGTATAGGATTCGGGGATCGCCTCGGGCCGGTTGGCGACGACCGCGAACCGGGGCGGCGCCGTCCCGATCTGGGTAGCGTAGAATAGCCGCAGCGACTCGCCCACCGGCTGCGGCGGCTGCTGGCGCTCCAGCAGGGCCTCGAGCACGCGGTTCACCTCAGCCGTGGGGACTCGCTTCTCGCGCTCTTCGGCCACCTGGAGGATGAGGTCGAGCAGCTTCGTGACCCGCTGGCCAGTCAGGGCCGAGACGTACAGGAACGGGATGAACGACAGAAAGGGAGCGCTTTCCTTGAGCTCGCGCTCGCCCCGCACCGCCGTGTTGGTCTCCTTCTCCTTGATCAGGTCCCACTTGTTGACGGCGATGATCACCGCGGCGCCCCGGTCCCACGCGTCCGTCGCGATGCGCAGGTCCTGGGTGTGGATGCCGTCGGCCGCGTCGACGACCAACACGCACACTTCCGCGCGCTCGATGGCGCGCGCCGTCCGCAGCGTCGAGTAGAATTCGATGTCCTCCTGCACCTTGTTGCGCTTGCGCAGGCCCGCCGTGTCGATGAAGACCAGGTGGCGGCCTTGGTATACGTACGGCGTGTCGATCGCGTCCCGCGTCGTCCCCGGCTCGGCGGCCACGACCAGACGGTCCTTGCCCAGGAGTCGGTTCACCAGGCTCGACTTGCCCACGTTCGGCCGGCCCACGACGGCGATGTTGATCGCTTCCTCGGGCTCGGCGTCGTCCGCGGGCGGAAGCAGCTGGACCACGCGATCGAGTAGATCCCCTGAGCTCTTCCCGATCGCCGCGGAGATCGGGAACGGGTCGCCGAGACCAAGCTCGTAGAAGACGAGGTGGCCGGTTTCCTCGGGAAGCTTGTCGGCCTTGTTCACCACGAGCAGCACGGGGCGCTGGGCCTTGCGCAGGTAGGCGGCGATCGCGAGGTCCGCGGGGTGGACGCCGGCCAGGAGATCCACCAGGAAGAGGACGACGTCGCTCTCGGCAATGGCGGTCTCGACCTGCGTACGGACCGCGCGGTCCATCGGGTCGCCAGAGCCGGGCACGAGCCCGCCCGTGTCCACCAGCCAGAAGCGGCGCCCGTTCCAGTCGGCGGCGGCGAAATGGCGGTCGCGCGTCACCCCGGGCCGGTCATCGACGATCGCCTGACGCCGTCCGATGAGGCGATTGAACAGCGTCGATTTCCCGACGTTGGGCCGGCCGATGATCGCAACGGTGGGGGTGCCGCTCATCCCCCCACCTCCACGCCTGCTTCGAGCGCGTCCGCAAAGTCGTAGGAGAACCGAATGGGCATCGGCAGCTGCGCCGCCAGCGCCGGGGCTTCCAGGTCGTCCATGAACAGCAAGTCGTCGTTCACGGCTTCGGCCGGCAGCAACGCGAGATCGATGTCGCGCCGGTCCTTGAGGGCCGCGAGAAACACGGCGCCCGGCAGCAGGCCGGCAGTCGTCACGGTGGACCCGAACAGCGAGTTCTCGAGTGCCAGCACTTCGAAGGTCGCCCCCCCCCCCACCCCTCCCCCCGTGGCGCGCTCCAGATCCGCGATGACCTGCGGCATCAGCGGTCCCATGGCCGTCCCGGTGACGATGGCGATTCGCTTCCCTCGGCAGTCTGCCAGCCGTTCCCCCGCTGCAGCGATGCGCGTCTGCAAGTAGCGCACCGCCCCGACCCCGTTCTCGCGCTGCTCGAAATCACCGTACCACTCGGCCGGAGGCAGCGCCTCGTCGGCCCGCAGGTAGAGCTCGTCGGCGCCGAAGCACCATGGGTCACCCCGTTCGGCCACCGCGCGGGAGGCGAAGTCCCCCACGGTCGCCAGCGCGGCGCGGCACTCCTCTCGAGTCGGCTGGCGGACCTCGTTGCGCTTGCTGAACTCCGTGAGGGCAACCGGAACCACGGAAACAGAGAGAATCGGCCCGCCCAGACTCCGCAGGTCGGCGAGAGTCCGCACCAGCTCCTGGCCGTCGTTCACGCCGGGCACGAGAACGACCTGCGCGTGGAATTGGATCCCCCGCTCGCCGAACGCACGCAGCTGGGGGATGACGGCGGGTGCCTCGGGGTTGCGCAGCAGCCAGCGACGAATCACGGGATCACTGGCGTGAACCGACACATACAGCGGGGAAAGCCGGTACTCGACGATCCGCGCCTCATCCCAGGGCTTGAGATTCGTCAGCGTGGCGAAGTTGCCGTAGCGGAACGACAGCCGATAATCGTCGTCGCGAATGTAGAGGGCATCCCGCAGCCCCGCGGGATTGCCGTCTACGAAGCAGAAGTCGCAGTGGTTGGCGCAGCGCCGGATGCGCGGCGGCTCCAGCGTCACCCCCATCGGCATCCCCTCTGGTCGCGCGACGTCGTACTCGAGGTCGGCCCCGGTGGGGAGCTTGGCGCGGAGGAGAAAGGTGTCCTCCGCCGTGAGGAACTCCCAATCGAGAAAATCCTCGAGCGAGCGGCCGTTGACGGCCACCAGCTCCGTCCCCGGAAGGAGACCGAGTTCGGCGCCCAGAGAGTCCGGCGCCACCGACTGCACGCGAATCACCGCGTTATTCCAGAGGCTTAAAGGAGTTTGTGAGGCCTGGCGTTGCAACCCCAACGCCGGCCGGAACTTGGACAGCCGGAATATCGCCTAGGAGAGGCGGTAACGCCAGCCGACCAGCCCGCGGCCCGTCACCTTCACCTGGAACTGCTGGCTCGCACCGCTCGCGATGGCGGCGATCTCCGCCGTCTGGGTTGCCTGCACGCTGCCCTTGACGTCCAGAAACTCGAAGGTGAGGTGCAGCGGCTTGGAGGGAGGGGTGCGAACGTTGGTCGCGATGGCGGTGAGGATGTAGCCGTCGCCGTCGGGCACGAAACTACCCACCGTCACGTCCACCGTCAGCGTGGAATCCACGATCGTGGCGTACTTCCGGGCTGAATCACGGCTGCCCCGCAGGTCCCACGCGGACGCCGCAAGACGGAGCGAGGACCGGCTCAGCGGTTCCAGCGCTAGGAGTCGCTGGACAGTGACGACGGCGTTGGCGGTGTCCTTCAGACCCACATAAGCGGCGGCGAGGTCGTATAAGGCGTTGCGGCTCCACGGGTTCTTCTGAAGGCCCAGCCCCAAGGCCTTTGCGCCGGCGGCGGGCAGGCCGCCGTTGAGGAGTCGCTGACCGAGGTCGAACAGGGCCTCCGCATCGAGGTCCGCCGCGTGTGTCAGGAACGCGTCGTAGACAGCCCCCGCTTCGGCAGGCCTGGCGCTCTGAGTGAAGAGTGCCGCCAGGGCCACCACCGCCTCGGCGTCGGCCGGGTACGCCGCCACGTACTGCCGGTAGGCGCCGATCGCCGGTGCGAATGCCGTTGCCACGGCCGCGCTGTCGCGCGCCACGCGCTGGGCGAGCTCGGTGCGGGCAGCCCGCCCTCGTTCCAGCGCCTGCGCCCGCGCAGTCGAGTCCGCCGCAAAGGTGCGCTGGTCGGGTGGTGACAGGCGGGCGCCGCGGGCGCGCCGTGAAGCGGATGAGGTGAGCATGCGCGACAGGACCAGCGAGTCGTTCGCGAGGCTACGCGCCAGGGAGTCCCGGCCGTAGCGGGTCCGCTGCCACTGCTGCGCGGCCGGGTCGCCCTGGACGCGCCGCGAGGCGGCGTGAGCGAGGGTACTCAACGCCTCCCGTTTGGCGGCGGCGAAGGCGGTGTCCGTCCCGGCCGCCAGCACTCCCTTGTTAAGATAGGCGGAAGCCGAATCGAGCTGATCGCCGGCCGTAAAGAGGGACCCGAGAAGGAAGTAGGCCCGGGGGTTGGCGGGCGTCATGCGCGCGGCCAGGTGGAGCAGCCCCATGGCCGAGTCCTGCTTGCCTTCCTGCCACGTGCGCTGCCCCTCGGCGAGCAGATTGCCGTAGAGGGAGGCCCGATAACCGGCGATGTCCTTGGCGCATTGCGGCGCGAGCGCTTCGGCTCGGGCGAAGGTCGTATCGGCGCCAGCGGCGCTTCCCACTTCGACATAATAGCGACCGAGGTAGTACCAGGCGGCGGGGTTCTTATCCTGGTGGTCGTCACGGATGGAGCGGATCAGGACCTCGACAATCTGCGCCAGGAGGTGTTCTCGTTGGGTCGGTTTCTCGGTCGCGATCTTGAAATTGACCGGCACGCTGTTGAGCCGGAAAAAACCGGGGCTGATGTCGCAGGGAGGCTGAGGGGGCACCCATTGGGTTTGGGCGGTCAGCGGAGCGGCAAGGAGGCAACAGACGGCGGCGACGGCAGGCGAACGCATGGCTCCCCCGGATGGACGGCTGGGGGGAATCTTCGTGCTCGGGGAGCCTTGTCAATGGCGCCGCCCCGCGGCACCCGCCATCAGCGGTCCAACACCTCCCGCACCTTTCGAGACAGCGCCACCGGCGTGAAGGGCTTCTGGAGGAAGGCGGTGCCGGGGGGAAAGACCTGCTGCGCCTGGAGGGCACGGTCGGTGTAGCCGGACATGAACAGTACCTTGATCTCGGGTCGCACCCCCATGACCCGCTCATGAAGATCCTGCCCACCCATGCCGGGAAGCACCAGGTCACTCAAGAGGAGATGGACGCTGCCGGGCGTCTCACGGACCAACACCGCCAGCGCATCGTCCCCGCGCCCGGCTTCGAGCACGCGGTAGCCTTGCCGCGTGAGCACTTCCCGCGCGAGCTTGCGGACGAGCTCCTCATCCTCGACGAGCAGGATGGTTTCCGTCCCGCCGGGCACGCCAGCGCCATCGGTGACCACGGTCGATGGCTCGGCCGGGCTGCCTTCGACTCGTGGCAAGTACACCTTGAACGTCGTCCCCTTCCCGACCTCGCTGTAGGCCCACACGTAGCCGCCGCTCTGCTTGACGATGCCGTAGACGGTGGCCAAGCCAAGCCCGGTCCCTTTCCCCTTCTCTTTGGTCGTGAAAAAGGGCTCGAACATGTGGGCCTTCACGTCCTCGCTCATGCCCGCTCCGGTATCGCTGACGGCGAACATGACGTAGCGTCCCGGCTCGACCACTTGGTGGGCGGCGGTGTACGTCTCGTCCAGCTCCAGATTGGCGGTTTCGATCGTGAGCCGTCCGCCCGTGAGCATCGCGTCCCGGGAGTTGACGGCGAGATTGACCACCACTTGCTCGACCTGCCCCGGGTCGACCCGCACCTTCCACAGGTCCGCCGAGAGCAAGGTCCGGAGCTCGATGTCCTCGCCGATCAGCCGGCGCAGGAGTTTGTCCATACCGGCCACCACGTCATTCAGGTCCAGGACGCGGGGCTCGAGCACTTGCTGGCGGCTGAACGCGAGCAGCTGGCGGGTGAGCGTGGCCGCCCGATCGGCCGCCACGCGGATCTCGTGCGCGTCCGCCCGGCGGGGATCGTCCGCGGAGAGATCGTCGTACAGCATTTCCGCGTAGCCCATGATCGCCGTGAGCAGATTGTTGAAGTCGTGGGCGATCCCGCCCGCCAGCCGTCCCACCGCTTCCATCTTCTGCGCCTGGCGGAATTGGTGTTCGAGGTTGATCCGCTCCGTCACGTCCTCCACAAAGCTCTCGTAGCACTCGACCTCGCCATCCGGACCACGCAGCACGTGGCCGTTGACGCGGACGGTGATGGGGCTGCCGTCCCGGCGCTTCCAGATCACTTCCACGTTGCGGTAGGTGTCGTCCCGGACTCGCTCGAGCACCGTCGACCGGTCCGTCGGATCCTCATAAACGTCACGCTCGAGGTTGCGCACCAGGAGCTCGGCTGCGGACGTGTACCCCAGGAGGCGGACGAGGCTGTCGTTTACCATGATGAACCGGCCATCCGGGGCCACGCGATAGATGCCGAGCGGGGAGCGCTCGACCACATCCCGGTACCCTTCCTCCGATCGCCGCAGGGCCTCCAGGGACCCCCGGCGCTCGGTGACGTCCTCCTGCACGGCGACGAAATTCGTGATCGTCCCTGAGGCGTCCCGGATCGGCGAAATCGAGATCGCATTCCAGAACAGCTCGCCGTTCTTCCTGCGATTCTGGATCTCGCCCCGCCACTCGCCCCCCGCCCTGATCGTCGACCACAGCTCCTCGTAGACGCTCGCCGGAGTGAGGCCCGACTGGAGTATCCGAGGGTTCTGTCCCAATGCCTCGGCGGCGCTATACCCGGTCATCCGAGTGAACCGCGGGTTGACGTACTCGATCGTGCCCCGCACGTCGGTGATGAGCACCGCCGCGGGACTCTGCTCCACGGCGACGGTGAGCTGCCGGATCGTCGCTTCGTGTCGGGCGTCGAGGGCGTCCGCACTCCCGACGCCGGGCCCCGCGGGCTTCTTCTTGCGTGATGTCACGTCCGGGCCAACGCGCCGGCGCTGCGCGCGGACGCGGGGGAGGAGAGGGCCGATCGGGTGTCCACTTTTCCGTACTGCGGCTCGACTGGCGTTGGGTAACTCGCGACCATCAGTCCCATCATGCCAAGATGGGGAAACGACACCCCCGGTTCAACATCGGGGGCTCCCGCGATGCTGGACCGGGGGTACAAACGCGTCTGCGGCGGCAAGAGAGCGGGCGACCGGATTCGAACCGGCGACGTCCAGCTTGGGAAGCTGGCATTCTACCCCTGAATTACGCCCGCGAGTGACTCAAAGATGGCGCGGAGCCAGCGGTGGCGTCAACGCCCACCGGGCACATCGTGCTAGTTCAGTTTGTACCTCCAGGCCGCGATCTTGGCGCCGATCGCCTGCAGCTGGAACGCACGGTTGCCGGAAGCCTCGACGCCCGGGACGTCCACGCTTTGCGTGGCCACGACGGCGCCTTTGGCGTCGAGGAACTCGAACGTGAGCTTCAACGGCGCGTTGGGCTTGGCGTGGAAGTTGGTGAACAGACCGCTGATCGATGCGCTCTGGTCTTCGGGCTGGAAGCTCCCGACCGTCACCTCGAGCGGCAGCAGCGAATCGGCCACGACGAGGTAGTGGAGCGTCGAATCGGGCTTCTTCTGGAACTGCCATCCCTGAGCGAGCAGCCGCAGCGTCTTGCGATTCATGGGGTCGGCCGTGTAGAGCCGTTGCGCCACGGGCAGCATCTTGGCGGAGTCGTGCAGCGCCAGATAAGTGTTCGTCAGGTTGAACAACCCATCCCGGTAGAATGGATTCTTGGCGAGACCCGCTTCGAACGCCCTGGCCGCCAGGCGGTAGGTGACCGCGACCGAGCCGTCGTAGTCGCGAATCTGCCGCGTCGTGGCAGAGTCGCAGCGGGCGCTCACGGCGCGTGCGGTGAGGGCGCGGTTGCGGCGTGCCTCGGTCCGGCAGGTCCCCGCTGTCGTGGCGGTATCCGGGAACGCTGGAGCGGACGAAAAGATCGAAGTGCCGGCGAGGAAGAGCCCCATTGCCTCCGCCGAATCGGCGTGGTTGACGATCGTGGCGTAGATGGCGTTCGCCGAATCGGGCTTGCCGAGAGAAGTGAGCACCGACGCCAACGCGGCGAGCGCCTGGGCGTCGTTCGGGACGACGGCGAGATAGTCCCGGTAGGCGGCGGCCGCCGCCTCCCACCGCTGGCCGCGCGAATACGAAGCGGCCACGTTGAACAGCGCCTCCTTCTTCTCGGTGGCGAACTTGGGGTCACTCGAGGCGGCGACGGTCAGGCGGAAGTATTTCGCTGCGGAATCCGGCTGATTGGCGTTGAAGAACAGGCTCCCCAAGAGGCGGAAGCCGCCCGGGTCTCCCGAGTAGATCATGTTCGCCTGCTGCAGCAGAGGGATCGCCGAGTCGGGCTTCCCGGCGTTGTAGGCCGCCACCGCCGCGTTGTAGAGAGGCACCCAGATCTTGTTGCGCCGCCAATCCGCGATATCCGCTTGGCAGGCCGGTTTCAGCAGCTCCGCCCGGCGGAACGCCGAGTCCGCGCCGGTGTTGTCCTTGACCATGACGTAGTAGCGGGCCAGGTAATACCATGCGGCCGGGTTCTTGTCCTGGCCGTTGGCGGTGATGGCCTGCACCAAGCTGCGGTTGGCGTCCCGCAAATCCTTCTCGATCTGCTCCTGGAACCGGCCTTCCGTGGCGCTCTTCAGGTAGAGCACCCCGCTGTTCACCATGAAGTGTCCGGGCTTGAGGTCGCACGTGGCTGGGGCCCAGGAGATGCGCTGAGCCGCCGTTGGAGCGGCGACCAGCGCCGCCACGAGCCCCAGTCCACCCACCCGCCGAATCGTCATCGCATTCACTCCTTGAGTTTCGCCATTGTGGCTTCGGCGTCGCGCTGCACGGCGCGCGCCACCTCCAGCGGTGGCCGGCCGAGCGCCGCGGCGGCCGCAAGCACGTCGTCGTACTCCGGCTTCAGCCGCGCTCCCCCGCCTTCCGGCTGGTCCAGCACCTTCACCCGGACAGACACGCCCGGACTCAGCTGCACCGTCATCTGGCGCCGCGGCAACGTGGCCCGCTCGGCCACCCAGCGCCGCACCCCCGCCGTCGTGCTGTGCCGAAACAGCGCGGCCGTCACGGCGTCCATCCGGTCCTCCGGCGCCACGACCTCCAGGCGGAATCCTGCGCGCCCTTTCTTCATCTGCACCGGCCACGTCTGCACGTCGAGCGCGCCCGCGGCGACCAGCGCCTGACGCAGCGGCTCGACGTACTCCGGCGTCATGTCGTCCACGTCCGTCGCGAGCACGGCCACCCACCCCGCCTCTCCCACCACCGCCGCCAGGAGCACGCGCAGCGCATTCGGGTAATGCCGGGGATCCCGCCCACCCGCTCCCCACCCGCTCGCCTCCATGCGCCACCGAGCAGGCGGACGGCCCGCCGAGAGCACCCGCAGCAGCGCCGCCCCGGTCGGGGTCGTTCCTTCACCCTCGACTGGCCCCCCGCTCGCCACTTCCAGCCCCTCGAGCAGCAGCGCGGTCGCGGGCGCCGGAACCGGCAACCGCCCGTGCGCCGCCTCGACCCACCCCGTGCCGAGCGCCGGCGGCCAAGAGTAGATCGCGCCCACCCCGAGCCGCTCGAACCCCTCGATTGCCCCGACGATGTCGAGCACCGCATCCACGGCACCGACCTCGTGGAGGTGCACCTGCTCCGGTGCTACCCCGTGCACTTTCCCCTCAGCTTCCCCAATGAGGCGAAAGGCACGAACGGCGCGCTCCTTGACCCAGTCGGAGAGCGGCGCTTGCTCCACGAGCTGGACCAGCGCAGCCACATGGCGTCCATGCGGCTGCTCGGGGATCGTGAACGCGACCTGCTTGCAGCCCACACCGGCGCGCTGCACGTCCCGGACCACGACACCGACTCCCGCGAGCTGTAGCCGGCGTGGGAGATCCTCGAGCCACGCGTGCGGCAAGCCAAGAGCGAGCAGCGCGCCCAAGGTCATGTCCCCGCTGATCCCCGCAGCGGGATCAAGAATCGCGATGCGCATCGGCAAGCCGCTCAATATAAATAGGTTAGCCCCGGTACAGCCACCCAGCTCCCGTGTTGAAGAGCACCACGCGATCGGTGCTCCGCACCTCGCCGCGCCGTTTCAGCTCTATCGCCGCGGCGAGGGCGGCGCCCCCCTCCGGCGCGGCGTCAATTCCCTCGGCGGTCTGGAGCTCCTGCGCCGCCACCGTCAGCGCCGCATCGCTGACGGCTACGGCCCCGCCGCCGCTCTCGCGCAGGGCGCGCAGCATCAGACGGTCACCCAGCGGCCCGGGCACGCGCAGCCCGAAGGCAACGGTCCACGGGTCCGGCCACGGCGTGCAGTCACCGGCCCCTTCGGCGAACGCCTTCACCACCGGTGCGCACCCGGTCGATTGGACGCAGTACATTCGCGGCAGTGTGGCCACTCCCGGGATCCAGCCCGCCGCGCGCAGCTCCTGAAACGCTTTCCACATGCCGATCAGACCGGTCCCCCCCCCGGTGGGGTACACGATGGCATCCGGCAGGGTCCAGTTCCCTTGTTCCGCGAGTTCCAACCCCAGCGTTTTCTTGCCTTCGATCCGGTAGGGCTCACGCAGCGTGGAGACGTCGACCGCGCCCGATTCCGCCGCGTAGGCACGTGCCGCCTTGCCGCAGTCCCCGATATGCCCGTCGAGCAGCACCAGATCCGCTCCGAAACTCCGGATCTGAGAGAGGATCGTGGCCGGCGTGCTGGCGGGCGCATACACGCGCGCGGTCACACCGGCGCGGGCCGCGTACGCGGCTAGGGCAATGCCGGCGTTACCGGCGGTGGGGACGACGAACCGCATCGCCCCCGCGCCCACGGCGCGCGTCACCGCCGCCGCGAGCCCGCGCGCTTTGAACGATCCCGTGGGGTTCGTGCCTTCCTCTTTGACCAGCAAGTCGGTGAACCCGTACCGGGTGGCGATCCGGTCCACGCGCAGTAACGGTGTCCCCCCTTCGCCGAGGGTCACCGGTTCTTCTCCTTCGACTAGCGGCAGCCATTCCCGGTATCGCCACATGCCGCGGCGACGCTCGCGCAGCAGCTGCTTGGCTTCGGGCGGCGGGGCCGCCGTGTACCGCACGAGATAGGGACGGCCGCAGCTTTCACATACGCCGGGGAGACCGTCGGCGTCGCGGGTCCGGCCGCAGGCAGAGCATTCCAAGGTCCAGGGAAAACTCATGCGTGTCCGTTCAGGGTTTCGAGGATCCGCTCGGCGAGGGTCGTGGAAAAGCCCGGCAGCGTGGCGATCTCGGCGGCGCTCGCGGTCTTGACGCCGGCCAACGAGCCGAACCGCTCGAGCAGCCGTCGGCGTCGGCCGGGGCCAATGCCGGGGATGGTCAACAGCTCGGAGGTGAGCGTTCGCTGCGTGCGGCGCCGCCGGCTGTAGCTGACCGCGAAGCGGTGCGCCTCGTCGCGGGCGCGCTGGAGCAGCTTCAGGGACGGGCTGCGGCGCGAGAGGCGCAGGCTGTCGGACCGGTCAGGCAGGAAGACCTCCTCCTCTTTCTTGGCGAGACTGACGATCGGCAGGGTGCCCTGTCCCAGCGCCCGCGCGGCTACGAGAGCGGCGCCGAGCTGTCCCTTGCCGCCGTCGATCACCATCAGGTCGGGGAGGTTCGTGCCCTCCTCCAACCGGCGTTTCAAGAACCGCGTCACGACCTCATGCACCGCGGCGAAGTCGTCCTGCTGGCCCGGCCCTCGAATCCGGAAGCGCCGGTACTCCGCCTTGCGCGGCCTGCCGGCCTCGAACCAAACGAGGGACCCCACTGTGTCCCGCCCCTGATTGGTCGAGATGTCGATGCACACGAACGCGCGGGGGACCACGGCCAGGCCGAGGTCCCGGCCCAGGGCGTAGACCGGGTCGGCGGCCCGCTCCTCGATGTCGAACGTCTCGATGAGCAGGCTTTCCAGCAAGTGTCGGGCGTTCTGGTCGGCGAGCTCGACCAGCTTGGCGTTGGTGCCCCGCTGGGGGACGTGCCACTCGATTTCCGGCGCCAGCTGCTGGAGCGGCTCCAGATCCTCCACAGGTGGGGCGAACGGCAGCATCACCCGGGTGGCCCGGGCCTCGAGCGGCAGGTAGTACCGCACCAGGAAAGCGCTCAGGATCGCTCCGTCCGCCTCGTGCTCGGCGTGCTCGAGAAAGCGGTGCTCCCGCGCGATCACGCGACCGGCCCGCACCCGGAGGATGACCCCGCAGGCGTCGTCCCCGTCGCGGGCGAAGCCGATCGCGTCGGCGTCCCCACCTCCGACCAGCTCGATGGTCTGGGGCTGCTCGAGCTGCTCCAACCAACCGATCGCGTCTCGGAGCTGCGCCGCCCGCTCGAAGTCGAGCGCCGTACTCGCCTGCTGCATGCGTTCCCGCAGCCGCTGGCGCACGTCCACGGTCTTGCCCTCGAGGAACAGCAGGACGTCGTCGATCATCCGGCCGTAGTCCTGCCGGGACTGGTAGCCGACGCAGGGAGCCCGGCAGCGCTCGATGTGATAGTCGAGGCACGGCCGATCGGGATGATCCTCGGGGAGGGCGTAGTGGCAGGAGCGGACGGTGAAGAGGCGGCGGATGATCCTGAGGGTGTTGCGAAGCGTGGCGACGTCGGTGTAGGGCCCGAAATAGCGCGCCCCATCCACGGTGACCCGGCGCACCACCAGCACCCGGGGAAACGGCTCCCCCACCGTCACGGCGATGCGCGGATAACTCTTGTCGTCCCGCAACAGCACATTGAATCGGGGCCGATGCTCCTTGATGAGATTGTTCTCGAGCAGCAGCGCCTGGGCTTCGTTGGGGACGATGATCGTCTCCAGGTCCGCGAGCTGACGGGTCAACGCCTCGTGCATCGGCGTGGCCGCCTCGTCGAAGGCGGAGGAGGCGCCCACGTAGCTCGGCACCCGGCTGCGCAGGCTCTTGGCCTTGCCGATGTAGAGAATCTCGCCCGCCGCGTTCTTCCAGAGATACACCCCCGGCCGGTCGGGGAGCGCGGCGAGCTTGCGGGCAATCAGCGCAGGAACTTCCACAGGCGAAGGGCGTCAGGGTGGCGCAACAGGACGGTCAGGCCGGCGTAGACTACCCCAAAGATAGCGATGGCTACAGCCGCGAGCGGAATGGGACGGAGCCCGGACGCCGCGCTCACCCCGAGGAGTCCCGCGCCGCAGGCGACGCCGGCGGCCGCGAGTGAGACGACGAATCCGCGCCAATCGACCCCGCGCATGACCGTGCCGATGCGGGCATCGAGGTCCTTGAGATGGAGGACGACGTTCACCCAGGCGCCCACCGACGACCCCAGGGCGATCCCGGCCACTCCGTACCGTCGCATCAACACGTAGGCCAGCACGCTCGAGAGCGCGACCGAGAAAGCGGCGATCTTCACCGGCGTCCGCGTGTCCCGCAGGGCGTAGAAGCCCGATGCGAAGAGCTTCACGCACGCCTGTCCCAGCAGGCCGATGCCGTAGGCGGCGAGGACGCCGCCCACCTCGAGGGAATCCGCGTGCGTAAACCGCCCGGTCTGGTACAGCGCCGCGATCAACAGCGGTCCGAAGGCGGCGAACAGTAGTGACGACGGCACGGTGAAGAAGGTGATGCGCCGGAAGGCGACGGCGATGCGCGCCCTGAGCTGGTCGTTGGGGGCTGCCCCGCCGCCCGACGCATCACGCGACAGCTCCGGCAACGACACCGCCGCTACCGACGTCCCGAACATGCTGATCGGGACGAGCTGGATCAGCTGGGCGTAGGTGAGGCTCGAGACGCCGCTCGGCCCGGCGAGCGAGCCCAACTGGGTGTCGACGAACGCGGAGATCTGCGCCACCCCCATACCGAGCACGACCGGCATCCAGGCCGTCAACACGCTCCGCACTCCGGGGACGGCCGGATCGAACCCGAGCGGAATCCCGTGCAGTACGCGCCAGCAGGCCGGCAGCTGGATCAGCACTTGCACGACGCTCCCTCCGACCAGGCCCCAGGCCAAGGCGAACGCGAGCCGGGCGAGCTGCTCGTCCAAGGGCAGCTGCGGGCTCACGAGCCACGCCCCCGCCCCGGCGAGCGCCGCGATGCCGACCACGTTCCAGACCACGGGGGCGGCGTAGGGCAGGAAGAACCGGCGGTGCGTGTTCAGGACCCCAAGGCACCAGGCGGAGACGACCATCAGGCCGGTCATCGGAAACAGCACTCGGACCAGGGCGATCGTGAGCCGGCGCCGCGACTCGTCGAACCCGGCGGCCACGGCCGTGGTGATGGCCGGCGCGAACAGCACACCGAGCACCGCCAGCACGCCGCTCGCCAGCAACAGCAGGCCGAGCACCGTTCCCGCGAGGGCGCGGGCCGGCCCCTTGTCCTCGCGCTCGTTCAGAGCCGCGTAGACGGGGATGAACGAGGCGAGCAGCGTGCCTTCGCCCAGCAGGTTGCGGATGACGTTGGGGATCTTGAGGGCGGCACCGATGGCGTCCGCCGCCGGGCCGCTGTTCCCGATGTAGTGCGCCATGACCCGCTGGCGCACGTAGCCGAACACCCGACTGAGGAGGATGCCGGACGCGACGCGTGCCGCGTGCCGTCCGCCGCCGGTGGCGGTCCCGTCCTCGCGCGCCACGCTCAGGCGTCGGGCTGGCGCTTGGGCTTCTCCAGCAGGCGCTGGACGAACTGCAGCTCCTCACGCGTGGCGCTGAGCGAGCGGTTCAACTCCTCCACCTCGCCCTCCAGCGAGTCCACTTTGCGCTCCAGATCGCGAAAGGAGGACACCCCCCCCCCGCCCCCCTCCCCGTCACCGCCATCCCGCCGCCCCTCCAACCGGCGTGCGATCGAGCGGCCGAGCGGAGAGTCCACCAGGATGGCGACGATCGGGATCATGAGCGCCACAACGAGGATGACCGCGAGGACCATCATGGGATGGATTCTACGAGAGGTCGGCCCACCGCGCCACCTCGTCGGCTAACGCGTTCAGCAGCACCGGCCCGTAGCGCAGCGCGAATGAGGCGAATGTCAGCACCCGCTCCTGGGGCTGCCCCGTCGGGAACACCGTCGCGCGCGCCCGCGTGACCTGACCGACCAGCGTCTCATTCGCGCGTTTCATGCTCGCCACGAGCTTCTTCTCCACCTCGTGCGTACCGGACAACGCCGCGTTGCGCGCCGATTCGAGGAGGCGGACCAGCGTCGGGTCGACCTGTTCCACCACCTGCGCCAGGCGGCGGTAGTCGTCCTCGATCCCGGACCGCAGCACGGACAGCGTACCGTCCACCTCGGCAGGGAGCGCCGCGCGGGCCAGGCGCCCCTCGAGCGCCCCCGGCGGCCCCTGGAGGTCCGCGAGGGCGAGGCCGTGCTTCGCCAGCAGTTTGTCCACGCGCGCCTCGACCAGCACCCCGGACCAGCGCGGCACGGGCGTCTGGGCCTCGACCGCGAGCGCCCGGTACAGCGGCCCCGCCTGCGGCAGGTACTCGAGCTCCCCAGGTCCTGCCGCGTAGGCGACCGTGGGGAACAGCGCGGCTTCGACGACGGGACGCAGCAACACGTTGGGCGAAAGCCGCTCGGGCTCCTCCGCCGCCAGACGCTCGAGGGCGGCCCGTGTGAAGCGCTCCCCGCCTCGCCGCGTGACGAACGCGCCCCCCCCCCCCCCGGTGTCGGCCCGCAGCCGGTCGCGGCCCTGCACCCCCTCCACGAGCACCGGCGTCAGCCCGTCGGCGAGGGTTTGGTCGAGGCTCTTCACGAGGAGCGGAGCCGCGGCCCGCTTGGCCGCCCGGTGGTGGAACTTGAATACCGCAAGACCGTGGGGGCCCAGCAGGGCGTGCAGCGCCTCCGCAAAGGCGTCCGAGAGCGAGGCTTCGGGTCGGTAGGCAGCCGCGAGCCAGTCGAGCACGCCGGCTTTGAACTCCGTCTCGGGTGTGCCGGCGCGGAGCTGTTCCAGGGCCGCGCGGATGCCGTCCGAGCACAACTCGCGCCAGAGCGGCAGCTGCGGCGCTTCCGCCGGGCGCTCCCGCAGCACGATGCGCGCCGGCTCCCCGGCCCCGGTGACGAACGTCGCGTGGTTGGCTTCGGCGAAGTCGTGATCGTCCCCCGCCACCCAGAACACCGGCACCACCGGCACCCCGCGCTCGCGCTCGAGCCGTTGCGCGATCGCGATCGCCGAGAGCGCCTTGTAGATCGTGTACAGCGGTCCCGTGAACAGCCCGGGCTGCTGCCCGGTGGTGACCACGAGCACTTCCCCGTGCGCCAGCCGGTCACGGGCAGGGCCCGGAAGCACGGCCGCCAGGACGTCCGGCTCCAGACGGCGTGCGGGGAGCGTGCGCGGCCGCGGCGCGGATTGCTCCAGCGGGGTCGCGACGATGCGAGGGATCACCCTGTTTCCTTCATTCGCCGAATACGTCCGCCGAAAAGGTGAACAGCTCAACTCCCGGTTCCCGCCACGCCTCGGCCGTGAGCCCAGCCTTGCGGCACACGGCTGCCAGGAACTCCTCCGGTCCCCAATCATATTCAGGGGCCACCTGGGGTAGCAGCAGCCCCGACGCCGGCCCCTCGCCACCGCCCCACCCCTCCCCTTGCCGGACCAGCAGGCCGTCCCGGCCGATCACGATCTGCGCGATGGCTTCCGCCGCCGCGAGCGCCACTGGGGGACCAAGCACGGAGACTTCGATGCGCAAATCGGTGAGATCCGCCGGCTCGAGCGGTGGGAAGCGGGGATCCTCCCGCGCCGCGGCGGCCGCCATCGCGCGCACGACCTCGCCCAGCGGCCGGTCGCCCGTCACGCGCCCCAGACAGCCCCGCAGCTCGCCGCCCACCTCGAGCGTCACAAACGCGCCGCGTCGCAGCCGCAGGCCGGGTACCTCCATCGGCCCGCGTTCTCCTCGCACCGTCGCCACCACGGTGCGACGCGCCAGCGCCAGCAGCGCGGCTCGGTCGGCCGCCGACAGCTCAGGGTCCGCGATGGTAGGGCTCCCCGCGCCGAATGGTGTACGCCCGGTAGAGCTGCTCGTAGAGGATCACGCGGGCGAGCTCGTGCGGGAACGTGAGGCGGGATAGGCTCCACCGCCGCTCGGCCTTCCGGAGGATGTCGGCGGGGAGTCCATCCGCCCCGCCGATGGCGAGCGTCACGTCCCGGCTGTCCAGCTCCCACCGCCCCGTCCAGTCCGCCAGCTGGCCGGACGTCCATTGCTCGCCGGTCTCGGAGAGTGCGATGAGGCGCGAGCCTTCGGGGACGGCCCCGAGGATCCGCGCCTCGTCTTTCACCTCGCGCTCTTCAACCTGCGTGTAGCGGCGCAGCCGGTCGAGATACTCGTCGCACGCCGCCCGCAGCGCCGCGTCCCGCACGCGGCCAACGGCGACGACGCGATAGCGCATCAGGCATACATCCCGCGGAGCCGGTGCATCGCCGCGACGCGGTCGACGGCCAGCATGTACGCGGCGATGCGGGCACTCACCTTGTGCTTGTCGGCGAGGGCGATCACGTCCCGGAACGACTTCACGATGATCGTCTCGAGGCGGCGGTTGACCGTTTCCTCGTCCCAGAAGTAGCCCCCGCGGTCCTGCACCCACTCGAAGTAGCTCACGGTCACCCCGCCGGCGTTGGCCAGGATATCGGGGATGACGAAGATGCCCTTTTCTTCCAGCACCTTGTCCGCGGCGGCGGTCGTCGGACCGTTCGCCCCTTCACAGATGATCTTGGCCTTGATGTTGGGGGCGTTCTTGCGCGTGATGACGTTTTCGGTCGCCGCGGGGACGAGCACGTCGCAGTCGATGGTGATGAGCTCCTCGCTCGTGATGTGCTCGGCCTTGGGGTACCCAGCCAGCTGCCGGTGCTCCTTGACCCAGCGCAGCAGGTCGGGAACGTCCAGCCCTTTAGGGTTGTGCAGCCCGCCGGTCTTGTCGGCTACCGCGACGATGACCGCACCTTCCTGGGCCATCAGCTCCGCCGCGATCGAGCCCACGTTCCCGAAGCCCTGCACTGCGATCCGGGCTCCCTTGAGGGTCAGGCCGAACCGACCGAGCGACTCGCGCGTCACGAACATGCAGCCCCGCCCCGTCGCTTCCCGTCGACCGAGCGAGCCGCCCATCTCGACGGGCTTGCCCGTCACGACGGCCGTCACGGTGTGGCGCTTGTGCATGGAGTAGGTGTCCATGATCCAGGCCATGACGCGCTCGTTGGTGTTCACGTCGGGCGCCGGGACGTCGGAGTCGGGGCCGAGGGTTTCGATGATCCCGGACGTGTAGCGCCGTGTGACGCGCTCCAACTCCCCCATGGACATCGCCGTGGGGTCGCACACGACGCCGCCTTTGGCGCCCCCGAAGGGAATGTTCACCAGCGCGCACTTCCACGTCATCCACGCGGCCAGCGCCTTGACCTCCTCCAGCGTGACGTTGAGATCGAAGCGGATGCCGCCCTTGGCGGGTCCGCGCGACGTGTTGTACAGCACACGATACCCGGTGTACACCTCGACTTCGCCGTTGTCGCGCAGGATCGGTACCGAGATGATGATCTGCTTCTCGGGGTTGCGCAGGACCTTGTAGAGGCCGGGGGAGAGATCGAGCAGCTTCGCCGCGTGGTCGAAGCGCTCCATCATCGACTCGAACGGGTTCTCCTCGGCGAGAAACGTGTCCTTGTCGGGGCGGATGAGCACGCGGGGTTCGGTCGCTCGGGCAGAGTCGGTCATGGGGTCGCGGTCAGGGTCTCGGGTCAAGAGCGGTGGGGCGGCACGCGCAGGGCAGCCAGAGCCCGCACGATCGCCTCGCCGTTGTGCTCCCAGCGGACAGCCAGGACCGCCACGAGCGGCTCGCGAACGTCGGCCGGCCACCGGTGGCGCAGTTTGACGGCATCCTTTTCGGTGACTACAACATAATCGACTCCGGCCTGCGCCCGCGCCAGCCGCGCGAGGTCGTCGTCGTCATACGGGTGATGGTCTTGATACGCCACGAGTTGCACGCTCGCGCCCGAGGCTCGAACCTGCACCGCGTAGCTCTCCGGGTCGGCGATGCCCGCCGCCGCGATGACCCGGCGCCCGGCCAATGCAGCCGTTTCCACCCGGCGGCCGGACACCATCCCCTCCAAGTGATCCAGTGCCAAGTGGACCACCGCCACCGGGGTGCCAGGCCACTCCGCGGCCAGGGTCGCAGCCAGCGCCCGCGCTTCCTCGGCACCGGTCCGCTTGCGGGTGACGATCATCAGGTCGGCGCGGCGCAATGCACCCCGGGACTCACGCCACGGGCCGGCCGGCAGCAGCCATGGGACCTGCCGCGCGTTCTCCGCGCTCACCAGCATCAGATTCAGGTCGCGCCGGACCGCGAGCGTCTGGAACGCGTCGTCCAGCACGAGCACGTCGGCGCCGCGCGCCAGGGCCTGCGCGGCGCCGGCCACCCGGTCGGGGTTGGGCACGACCACCGCGCTCGGCACGAGTCGTTCGTGCACCCGGGATTCATCCTGCCCGTATCCGCGCAGCAGGATCCCCGGCGTGCGGCCCCGCGCGGCGTAAAACGCGGCGATCCACGAGGCCAGCGGGGTCTTGCCCGCACCCCCCACCCCGCGGTTGCCGACCGCGACGGCGGGGAGTGGCAGCGCACGAGGGGCCAGGACGCGGGCGCGATACAGCGCCGCCCGCGCCCACACCGCGGCGCCATATACGGCTGCGAGCGGTAGCAGCGCGATGCGGGCCCCCCGGGCCAGCGGCGCGCGAGCCAGCCAGAGCCAGCGCGCCAGACGATGCAGCGACGGTCGGCGGCTCATGCCGCGTGCGTGACCTCTTGCAGCGCCCGCTCCGCGGCGGCCATCCCTCGCCGCAGCTCCTCCTTGCCCTCCCCCACCTCCAGGGGCGGTCCGTACACGACCTCGACGGTCGCGAACGGCTTGGGAATGCACATGCGATCCCAGGACGTGAGCCACCACGCCGAGGAGGGCCGGGCGCCGAGCGGCAGCAACGGGACCTGGGCATGCTGCGCAGCGGCCACCGCGCCGGGCTGCACTCGCTCCGCGGGTCCGCGCGGCCCGTCCGGCGTGACGGCGACCACCGCCCCGCCCTGCAGCGCCCGCACGATACCGAGCAGACCGACCTCCCCGCCCCGCTTGGTGGAGCCACGCACGGAGGAGTATCCCCAGCGCGCCGCGAGATCGGCCAGGTAGCCGCCATCGCGGTGGCGGCTGATTAGGAGGACAATGCCCTCATGGCGGTGCTGAAACAGGAGCGGCAGGATGCGGCTGTGCCAGAGCACAAACACGAAGGGCCGCTGCGCGTCGCGCAGCGCCTGCAGGTGCTCGACCCCACGCACCCGAATGCGCCACGTGGCGGCGAGCAATCGGACCAGGGCCAGCCCCAGTACGGCGGCGAGCGGCTCGGCCCAGCGCAGCTTCACCGCAGCAGCTCCTCGGCGATGTCGGCCACCCGCCCGGCCGCCCCCGGCGCGCCCAGCCGCTCCCGCACCAGCGCGAGGCCGGCGCGTTGCCGCTGCGTCGCGGCCGCTTCCGGATCGAGCAGCGGCAACACGGCGTCCGCCAGCGCGCGCGGCTGCGCCGCGCCCATGAGCAGCTCGGGACACACGGCTTCCTCCGCCACCAGATTCACCAGTCCGACCCACGGCACGCGCACCAGCCGCATGGCGATGAACCCGGAGATCGGGTGCGCGCGGTAGGCGATCACCATGGGCACGTCGGCGAGTGCCGCCTCCAACGTGGTCGTGCCCGACTTGCAGATGCCAGCGTCGGCGGCTGCGAACACGACAGTGGGATCTCCGCCGGCGACGAGGATCTCTCCGGCTTCCGGATAGGCGGCTCCCGGCGCGCCGGCCACGACGACCTGCACCTCCGGGCGTGCCGCCCGCACGCGGGTCGCCGCCGCGCGCCACGTCGGCCACATGCGGCGCACTTCCTGTCCGCGGCTTCCCGGGAACAACCCCAGCACCGGCCGAGCCGCGTCGAGCCCCAGGGCGCGTTTCGCCTCGAGGCGGGGGGGCCCTGGGGGCCGGTCTTTCAGCGGGTGGCCGACGAAGGTGGCCGATACGCCCCGCTCGCGGAAAAACCGCTCCTCGAACGGCAGGATAACGGCCAGGCGCCGGACGGCGCGGGCGAGTCGCTGCACCCTGCCCCGGCCCCAGGCCCAGAGCTGCGGCGCGATGTAGTAGAGCACCGGGATGCCGGCCGCCGCAGCCGCCGTGGCGGCCCGCAAGTGATAGCCGGGGTAGTCGATCAGAATGACGAGGTCGTAGCGGTGGGCGCGGAACGCCTCGCGCGTGCGCGCCAGCAGCCGGAAGTGAGCGGGGAGCTTCGCCAGCGCCTCCACGAACCCCACGACCGAGTACCGCTCCATGCGATCCAACACCGTGGCCCCCGCTTCGGCCATGCGGGGCCCGCCGAGCGCCTCGAGCCGCGCCTGCGGGAAGCGGCGCCGCAGGGCAGTGATGACGGCCGCGCCATGGGCGTCCCCCGACGGCTCGCCCGCCGAGACGTAGATCCGGGGAGGCGCCCCGCTCACGGCCGCGCGGCGGAGAGCGGCGAAGCCTGGATGGCGTCCGCAACGCGGGTCGCGAGGGCAAGCGCCTCGGCGCCGGCGGCGCCCGAGACCACCACGTCCCCCTCGCCGCGCACCGCCCGCAGGAAGCTCTCCAGCTCGAGCTTCAACGGCTCGGCCTCCGGTGCTTCGAGCTTCACATGCTCGACGATCTCCTCGACCGTCGTCGCGCCCATCCCCTGCCAGCCGGGCTTGAGTCGGTAGAAGTGCCCTCCGCCTTGCGCGAGGTCGAGCGAAAAATAGCCCGTCGCCTGGAAGATCCGCAGCTTGCGGGTGCGCTCGCGCGAGATCCGGCTGGCGGTGACCAGCGCCACCGCCCCGTTGGCGAACTCGACGCGCGCGTTGGCGATATCGACGTGCGGCGTGAGCACCGGCACGCCCGTCGCGCGCACTTCGAGCACCTCCGCGCCCACCAGCTCGAGCACCAGATCGAGGTCGTGGATCATCAGGTCGAGGATCACGGCCACGTCGGTTCCCCGCGGCTGGAACGGGGCGAGGCGCTCGGTTTGGAGGAAGCGCGGCTCGTCGAGGTAGGCCGCGGCGGCACGCACCGCACGGTTGAACCGCTCCACGTGACCCACCTGCAGCACGACGCCGCTCGCGCCGCCCGCGCGCACCAGCTGCTCCGCACCCGCGAGCGTGTCGGCGAGCGGCTTCTCGATCAGGGCATGGAGTCCGCGACCCAGCACCGTCAGCCCCACGGCCGTATGCGCCGGCGTGGGCACGACCACCGTGACGGCCTCGCAGCGCTCGAGCAAGGCGTCCAGCGTCGGGTGGGCCACGGTGTCCAGCTCACGCGCCACGTGAGCGGCCCGCGCCGGATCGACGTCGAAGATGCCCACGAGCTCCGCCCCGTCCATCCGGCGCAGCAGCCGTGCGTGGTGGTAACCGAGGGCGCCCGTCCCGATGACCCCGACGCGCACCCGCCGCGTGGTCACACCATGACCCCGCGCTGGGAGGCTTCGATGAACGTGAGGAACTTCTCCACCTCCGGCACACGCGGCAGCTCCGCCCGCGCCCGGGCGATGCCCTGGCTCACCGTGAGGTCCGAGTTGAAGAGAAGGCGGTAGGCCCGCTTGAGAGCCAGCTTCACCTCGGGGGCGAAGGTCGCCCGCTGCAGCCCCACCGAATTGAGCCCGTAGAGATGGACCGGATTGCCGACCGCCTTAGTGTACGGCGGCACATCCTGGTTCACCCGCGAGCCGCCCCCCACGAAGGCGTACGTCCCGATGCGCACGAACTGGTGGATCGGCACGAGGCCGCTGATGATCGCCCGGTCCTCGACCGTCACGTGACCCGCCATCTGAATCCCGTTGGCCAGGATCACGTCGTCACCGATCACGCAGTCGTGCGCGATGTGTACATACGTCATGATGAAGCAGCGCCGGCCGACGCCGGTCCGGCCGGTGGCGGTGGTTCCGCGGTTGATGGTGCAGTACTCGCGGATGATCGTGCCGTCGCCCACCTCGACCCACGTTTCCTCGCCCTTGTACTTGAGGTCCTGGGGATCGTTGCCGATCACGGTGCCGTAGCCGATCTTCACCCCGCGGCCGATCCGGGCGTTGCGCTCCAGCACCGCGTGGGCGGCGATCTGCGTGTGCTCGCCCACGGTGACCCGAGGGCCGACGATCGCGTACGGGCCGACGGCGACGTCGGCGCCGAGCTCGGCCGTGGGATCGACGAGCGCGGTACGGTGGATCACCGGTCCGTCACGATCGCCATCATCTCCGCTTCAGCCACCAGCTGCCCATCCACGTATCCGGCGCCCTTCATCTTGCAGGTCTTGCCCCGGAACTGGAGCATCTCCAGCTCGAACCGGATCTGATCGCCCGGCAACACCGGCCGGCGGAACTTCACGTTGTCGAGCGACATGAAGTAGACAACTTTGTCCTCCACATTCTGCCCCTCGAAATGGCTCATCAGCAGCATCCCGCCGACTTGCGCCATGGCCTCGATGATGAGCACCCCCGGCATGATCGGGTGCCCCGGAAAGTGCCCCTGGAAGAAGGGCTCGTTGATCGTGACGTTCTTGATCCCCACGATGCGCCGGTCACCCTCCACCTCGATGATGCGATCCACGAGCAGGAAGGGGTAGCGGTGCGGCAGCACGTCCAGGATGCGGCCGATGTCGAACGCCGGGCGCCCAGTCCGCTTGGCGGCGCGCGCCAGGGCACGCGCCAACGCCACGTTCCCGATGTGGCTGGGGCGGGTCGCCACGATGTGCGCGCGGATGCGCGCACCGGTGAGCGCCAGATCGCCCACGATGTCCGCGGCCTTGTGGCGCACGAATTCGTCGGGCCAGCGCAGCCGGCCGCCGTTCACCACGCCGCGATCGTCCAGGACGATCGCGCTCGAAGCGCTCGCGCCCTTGATGAGCCCCTTCGCCTGGAGCGCCTCGACTTCATGCACGAAGCCGAAGGTGCGCGCCGGGGCGAGCTCCCGGCCGAATCGCTCCGCCGTGATGTCGAAGGTGCCGGCCTGCCGGCCGATCAGGGGGTGCGGGAACTCGATAGTCACGGTGAGACGCAGGGTCTTGGCGGGGGCGACGACATAGGACGCGTCCCCTTCGGTGACGGTGAACGCGGCCTGCACCGTGAGCACGACAGGCTCCCCACCGACCTCCACCGGCCGGGCCCGCTCCAACGCCTCGAAGTAGGGCTGCACGCTGCCGTCGAGGATCGGCGGCTCGGGGCCGCTGAGCTCGATCACCAGGTCGTCGATCTCGTGGGCCGCGACCGCCGCCAGCAGGTGTTCCACGGTGTGGATCGTCTGCGCGCCGTGCCCGATCGCGGTGCGCCGCTCGAGCGCCTCGACTTCAGTGACCCGAGCGGCGATCTCCGGGCCCCCGGGCAGGTCCACCCGCCGGAACACGATCCCCCGTCCGGCGGGGGCGGGCAGGAAGGTCGCCGTGGTGGTCGCCCCGGTGTGGAGTCCGGTCCCCGACAGCGACTGCGTCTGCTGGATCGAGCGTCTCGCGTTAGCCATCCGCGTCCCGGCGCACGAGCGCCTCGAGGTCGTCGACGATCTTGGCGAGCCGGTACAGCGCCGCCTGGCCGCGGAGGAACTCGCGGTGGGGGCGCGCGGGATACCCCGACACCGTCACGCCCTCGGGTACGTCGCCGATCACCCCGGCCTGCACCGTGGCGCGCACGCGGCTCCCGATGGTGACGTGATCCACCACGCCGGCCTGCCCGGCCAAGAAGACGTCGTCTCCGATGTGCGTGCTCCCCGCGATGCCCACCAGGGCGGCGATGAGACAGCGCGCGCCGATGCGCACATTGTGCGCCACCTGCACCAGGTTGTCGATCTTGGTGCCGGGGCCGATCACGGTGTCATCGATGCTGCCGCGGTCCACGGTCGTATTGGCACCGATCTCCACGTCGTCTCCGATGATACAGCGCCCGACCTGGGGGATCTTGCGCGGGAGTCCTCCCCCCTTGCCCGGCACGTACCCGAATCCGTCGCTCCCCAGTACGGCGCCGGCGTGCACCACGACCCGATCCCCGAGGGTGGTGCCGCTGTAGCAGGTCACGTGCGGATAGAGCTCCACGTCATCACCGACCCGCACGCCGTCGCCGAGCACGCATCCGGCCCCCAGACGCACGTTGCGACCGAGACGGACGTCGCGTCCCAGCACAACCAGCGGGCCGATGGCGACGGGGTCCTGCCACTCGGTCCCGCGCCCGATGACCGCTGTGGCGTGCACGCCCGGCACCCACACCGGCACCGGGTAGAGCACCGGCAGCACGGCGAGCAGCGCGGTGTGGGCGTCCGGCACGACGATGCGCACCGCCGGTCCACCGGCCGCCGTCGCAAGGTCTTCCTTGCAGAGGACGACCGCCGCGCGCGAGCGCTGAAAGTACGGGAGGTACTTGGGGCTGGCAAGAAACGAAAGGTCGCCGGGACCGGCCCGGTCGAGGGGCGCGATCGCGACGACCTGTACGGTCCCGTCCCCGACCAGCCGCCCGCCCGTGAGGGCCGCGATCTCCCGTGCGGTGACCGCCGCGCCCACGGACCGGGCGTCCGCTACTGCGCCGATTGCAGGCGCTGCAGCACCTTGGCCGTGAGGTCCAGCGCCGGATCGGCCGCGATGATGGGGTTGCCCGGGGCGTCGGTGTCGAAGATGAACGAGTAGTTGCCCTCGGCGCGCAGTCCCTGAATGATGGAGTTCACGCGCGCCTGGATCGGCTGCAGCAGCTCCCCCTCGCGCTGCTGCGCGCGCTGCTGCAGCTCGTCGCTGCGCTGCTGCATCCGGGTCTGCATCTGGCGCAGCTGGTCCAGCCGCTGCTGCTTTGCGGCGGGCGACAGCGCGATCGACGCCTGGTCATACGCCTGAGTCGCCGAGTCGAGCTGTTGCGACAGCTTTTGGACCTCGTCGCGGAAGCCCTGCACTTCCTTATTGAACGTCGATTCCGCGGCCGCGTAGCCGGGGGTACGCTGCAGGATCTGGCGCGAAGACACGAACCCGAACTTCAGCGTGACTGGGGCAGCCGGCCGCGGGGCGGGTGCCGTTGCGGCGGGCGGGGGAGCAGGAGAGGCCGGATTCTGCGCCGACACCGGGACCGCGCCCGCCAGCGCCAGACACACCACGACTACACGCTTCATAAACATCTCCGAGAGAAGTGGCATCAGAAGAAGTTGCCGAGTTTGAAGTGGAGCTTCCAGCCCGGGGCGGGCCGGCCGAGCGTGTCGGTCTTGTCGAACCCATAGGCCAGGTCGACGCCGATGGGGCCGAGCGGAGAGATGACCGCCACCCCCACACCGGCCCCGCGGAACAGGCGGGTCGGGTTGTACTGGCTGGCCCGCGCCCACAGGTTGCCGGCGTCGAAGAAGGTGCTCACGTAGAACATCTGGGACAGCCGCAGGCCCACCTCGCCGGTCATGGAGAAGTACGCCTTGCCGAACGCGTTGGCGGTCGAGGCCCCCGAGCTGTTGGCGTTGGGGTCGAAGCCGTTGGGCGTGATGGAGAACTCGTCGTAGCCGCGCAGCGGGATGCCGAACTGCGTCCCACCCATGAAGAACAGCTGGTCGAAGAACGGCGAGTCGCCGAAGACGAAGCCCGACCGGGCCGAAATGCCGAGGACGAACCGCGCGCCGCCGCCGAGTGCCCCACCACTCCCGGACAGCTGGCCGAGGGGAGCGTAATAGCGGCCCTCCAGGTCCAGGCGTTGGAAGTTGCCTCGGCCGCCCAGCGGGCCGCCGCTCTGCGACAGGCCCACCGTGGTGAGCGACCCGGCGGTCGGGAACGGCAGGTCGATGCGATTGTCGCGCATCACCGAGACCCCGAGGGTGGAGCGCAGGCAGTTGCTGCATCCGAAGCGCGCGCGGAACGATTGATTCGAGGCCGATCCCTCGAACGTCTGCTCGTCCAGGGCGTAGGAAGCGAAGAGACGCGTGTACCGGTCGCGGAACACCGGGAAGCCGAACTGGAGGTTGCCGCCACGCCGACGCAGCCGGCCGAGGTCCGCGATCTGGTAGCGCAGCCGCGTGTTGTGCACGCCCAGGGTCCCGGAAATGCGGGACTCGCGGATCGCCGGGTCGGTGTAAGAGATGTTGAAGTCGTTGATATTCTTGCCGAACTGCCACTGGAACTGGCCGCGCTTGCCCTGCCCGAAGAGGTTCGGCTCATCGAGGCCGAGGAACCCGCCGAGGCCCGTTCCCTGCCCGACCGAGGCGCCGAAATTCACGTTGCCGGTCCGCTTCTCGGAGACGCGAAAGACGACGTCCACATCCCCTTGCTCGTTGGCCGGCCGCGTGTCGGGCACCGGCAGCGGCTGGTTGAAGAAGCCGAGGTTCGAGATATTCTGATAGGACTTGATGAGCGCGTCCTGGCGGAACACATCGCCCGGAATGAGTACGATCGCGTCGCGGATCACCCGCTCGCGCGTCACGTCGTTTCCGACGATGTCGATCTTGTTGACGATGGCCGGCTGGCCCTCATTGATCACCCAGCGCAGATCCACCAGCGGCTTGCCGTCTGGCCCGGTCCGCCGGATCACGTCGGGCCGGACCTGCGCGTAGATGTAGCCCTCGTTCGAGTAGGCGCTCTGCAGCGCCCGGGTGGCATCGTCCCACTTGACCTGGTTGAAGTACGCGACCGCCGCGCGCGCGCCCTGGCGCGGGTCGCGGCGAAACGGGTTCATCTGGTCGATGTCGTCCGTCGAGAAGCGCCGGTTGCCTACGACCTCGAACGTGCCGATGCGGTAGGGATCACCCTCGCTCACCCGCACGACCAGCGTGGCTTTGCCCGTCGTATCGTCGACGACGAGCGTGTCACCGGTGACCTGGAAATCGGCGTACCCCCGGGCGCCGTAGAACGCCGGCAGCCGCTCCTGCTCGTCGGCCCGGAGCGCCTCGTCGTCGAATTCCCCGTCGCGCCACCACCAGAAGCCCTCGGGCTTGGTGGCCATCTGGGCCACGATCTCCGGATCCCGGAAATGGGTATTCCCTTCCACGGTGATGCGGGAGATCGCGACCCGGCGACCCTCGTCGATATCGAACACCACGCGCAGCCGGCTCGAGTCGCCCTCGTAGACGCGCAACGCCCGGACCTGCGCCAGGTAGTAGCCGCTGGCGCGGTACAACGAGTCGATCCGCCCCCGCGCGCGCTCCACGGACGCGGGGTCGAGCGGCCGGCCCTCCAACAGCTGCACTCTGTCACGCACAGAATGCTCGCTCAACCGGCTGACCCCGCGCACCGCCCACTTGACGAGTAGCGGCCGCTCCCGGACGCGGATCACGAGCACCGGCGTTGCCGCCAGCGTATCCTGCTCGATGCGGATGTCGTCGAACTGGCCGGTGGCGTACAGCGACTGAATGGCGTGGGCGATGTCGCGGTAGCTGACGCGGCGGCCGGGGACCAGGCCGCTGGTGAGGAGCAGGCTCTGGCGCGTGACGCGCGCCGTTCCGACGACGGCAATCGAGTCAGGGAGGCGCGTGCCGGCCCCGGGGCCCGGGGGGGGGCGGCGCCCGGCGCCGCGGGGGCGGGGGCGGGGGGGGGGGGGGGCGGCGGGGC
>JBGOUQ010000011.1:0-100980 GCA_041477065.1 Gemmatimonadota bacterium | reverse complement strand
GGCCGCTGCCCCCCCCCCCCCCGCCCCCCCCGCCCTGCGTGCACATGCCGTCACGGGTCTCGGTCGCAGCGCGGGTGTGTTGCGCCGCCATCCCCCCGACGTCCTGGCCGGCACTCCTCAGGATCTCGCCGCCCTCGTCACGCGTAGTGCGCTCAAGCTCGATACTATCCGCAGCGTCGTCCTCGCCTGGCCGGAGCCGCTGCTCGAGGGCGAGCACGCAACGGCACTCGACACGCTGCTCGGCGAGCTGCGCGACGTGCCGCGCATCGTTCTCAGCTGGAACCCTACCGCCCTCGCCGATTTCCTGGAGCGTCATGCGCGCCGCGCGGAGATCGTGGGCGCCCTGCCGGTCGATCCGGACGGCCGGCCCCTCGCGGCCGTCGCCTCGGGTCGGTACGCCATTGTCCCGCCATTCCGCCGGGCCCTCGCGGTCACCGAGTGGCTCGACGCCATCGAGGCCAAGCATCCGCTCGTCTGGAGCGGCGGGACGATCGCTGCCGCGCCGTGTGACGCGGTGCTCTGCACCCGCCTGCCGACGCGCGAGGAGTTCCAGGCGCTCGCCGCACTCGGCCCGGTGACCGTGTTGGCCACCGCCGTGCAGCTCCCCTACCTGCGATCGTTGGCGTCGCCGCTGACGACGTTCCCGGTATCCGGCGCGGCCGACCGCGCGCAGGATCGGATCGACACACTGCGCGCCCAGGTGGCAGCCATCCTCGAGCTCGATTCCGTGGACGCCGAGCTGGCGCTGCTGACGCCGCTCTTCGACCGTTTCGACCCCGCGGAGGTGGCGGCGGCGCTGCTCAAGCTGCGCTCCCGGCCGGCGGCGGACAGCCCGCAGCCCGAACCAACCCTTCCCACGGCTCAGGCCGGCCGGGTGAAGATCTTCGTCACTGTCGGGAAGAACGATCGGGCCGGGCCGAAGGACCTGGTCGGCGCACTGATCCGCGAAGTCGGCCTCGACAAGAGCGCCATTGGCAAGATCGAGGTGCGCGAGACGTTCAGTGTGGTCGAGGTCGCCGCCACCGAAGCGGAGCGGGTGATCCGGCAGCTGACGGGAATGACGATCCGGGGGCGGCGCGTCCAGGCCCGGCTCGATCGGGTTCGCTAAGACGCAGACGGGCCGCCCGACGGGGCGGCCCGTGACTACGGTACGTCTTCGCTTCGCTCGCGACAAACGTAACCTGTCCGGTCACCACCACGTCAACACCTGCTTCTCTTAACGCCGACGGGCCGCCCAGCGGGACGGCCCGTAACCAGCGTGCTGCGACCTACGCGCGGCGGACTACTTCCTGTTGTTCACCGCCATCTTCAACTGCTTGCCCGCGCGGAACGCGGGGGCGATCGACGCCTTGATCTGGATGACGCCGCCCGTCTTCGGATTGCGGCCCATCCGCGCGGCGCGCTTGCGCGCCTCAAAATTGCCGAACCCGGTGATCTGGACCTTCACACCCTTCTTCAGCTCGGTGGCGATGATGCCCTTGTCGTCGAACAGGGCCTCCATCGTGCGGGACGCATCGGCCTTGGACATTTTCGTCCGCATGGCCAACGCCGCGGTCATCTCGGCTTTGTTCACGACGGTCTCCTTGTGTGGGACGTGGACTGCGGGAACCCTTGAGATTCGGCCCCTATCGCGGGGGGGCGCCCGGAAACCCGCATAAATCCGGCATAATTATGGGGTATCCCCGGAAAATCCGCAAGATACCGCCACTTCCTGGGCCGGACCCCGCGTCGCCGAGCCGCCGACGGGAGCTTCCGGACCACTGTAAACTTCCAACCGCTTGCGACTTGGCGTCTGAGCGTCTTTCCTGAGGTTTCCATGTTCCACGGCACTCGGCCGGGTTGGATCGAGGTTATTTCGGGCGTCATGTTCAGCGGCAAGTCGGAAGAGCTGATCCGGCGGGTCCGCCGGGCCGTGATCGCCCGCAAGCAGGTCCAGGTCTTCAAGTCCCACCTCGACGCCCGGTACACGGGCCTGTACAACGTCACCACCCACGACGGCCTGACGGTCGAGGCCGAGCCCGTGGACAGCGCCGAGGAGATCATGCGGCGCTGGCGGCAGGGGGTGGAAGTCGTGGCCGTGGACGAAGTCCAGTTCCTGGACGAGGGGATCGTGACCGTCGCCGACGCCCTCGCCGACCGGGGAATCCGCGTGATCCTGGCAGGCACCGATGTCGACTTTCGCGGCCAGCCCTTCGGGGCGATGCCGATCCTGATGTGCATCGCCGAAGTGGTGGACAAGTTCCACGCCATCTGCGTGGTGTGTGGTGGCCCGGCGACCAGGAATCAACGGCTCGTCAACGGAAAGCCGGCACCGTGGGACAGCCCCGTGATCATGGTGGGCGGTCGGGAGTCCTACGAAGCCCGGTGCCGGCATTGCCACAAAGTGCCAAGGGCGGATGACGATCAGACAGCGCTCCTCTAATTGCGGATCGGGGATTGGGGATTGGGGATTTGAGCCGCCGTGCTTCAATCCGCAATCCGCAATCCGCAATCTGCAATTGTCGCCGTGCTGAACGTCGCCCTCACCGGCAACATCGCCGCCGGCAAGTCGGCCGTCGTCGACCTGCTGCGACGCTGGGGCGCGACGATCATCGACGCCGACCAGCTCGCGCGGGAGGCCCAGGCTCCCGGCAGCGAGGTCCTGGCCGCGATCGTGCGCCGGTTCGGCAGCGACGTCCTCGCCGCGGACGGCGGGCTCGACCGCGCCGCGTTGCGCGCCAAAGTCATGGGGGACGACGCGGCGCTGGCGGCGCTCAATGCCATCGTCCACCCCGCGGTGCAGCGCCGCCGGGAGCAGCTGCTCGACGCGGCGCGGACGCGCGGCGACGCGGTAGTGATCAACGACATCCCCCTGCTGTTCGAAGCGGCGGACCCCGGGCAGTTCGACGTGGTCGTGCTGGTGGACGCGCCCGTCGCCTTGCGGCGCACCCGGTTGCGCGCGTTGCGCGGGCTCAGCAACGAGGAAGCGGACCGCATGATCGCCGCCCAGATGCCCGCCGAGCGCAAGCGGAGCCGCAGCCACTTCGTGATCGAGAATGCGGGGAGTCGCGAGGAGCTGGAGCGCCGCGCGCGCGAGGTGTTCACGGAGCTGTGTCGCCGCGCGGCGGGCCAACCCTCGCCTTGACAGCGGTTTCCGGCCCCGGTAACCTTCGGCCCGACCTCACCGGCACTGCATCGAAAGCGGCCTCCGCATGACGAATGTCCCGAAGGACCTGCGCTACACCGAGGAGCACGAGTACGTGAAGCCGACCGCGGACGCCAGCGTCGTCCAGATCGGCATCACCGACTACGCGCAGGGCGAGCTGGGCGACGTCGTCTACGTCGACCTGCCAAAGCCCGGCGCGACGTTCGCCCGGATGGACGTGTTCGGGACGATCGAAGCGGTGAAAGCGGTCTCGGAGCTGTTCTGCCCGGTGGCCGGCACGGTGGTGGAGGTCAACGGGGCGCTGGAGCAGGGACCCGCGCTCGTGAACACCGACCCCTACGGCGCCGGTTGGATGATCAAGCTCCGCGTCACCAACGCGGGGGATGTCGCCAAGCTGCTGGACCCCGCCGCCTACGCAAAGCACATCGGGGGGGGGGCCTGAGCGGAAGATCGCTGAGGGCTGAATGCTGACTCTGACGTTTCACGGCCACTCCTGCTTCCTCGTCGAGGCGGACGGCCGCCGCATCCTCATCGACCCGTTCCTCACCGGCAACCCCACCGCCGACATCGGGCCCGACAAGCTCCCCAAGATCGACGCCATCCTGCTCTCCCACGGTCACGGCGACCATCTGGGGGACGCCGTGCCGATCGCCAAGAAGCACGGCGCCACCATCGTCGCCACCTACGAGCTGGCCCAGTACTGCGCCGACCAGGGCGCGACGTCGCACAGCATGCACGTCGGCGGCGCGCATCAGTTCTCCTGGGGCACGGTGAAGCTCGTCCCCGCGTTCCACGGTGGCCGGGTCGAGGGGGATCCGTCCGGCAAGTATACGACTGCTCCGTGCGGCCTGGTGCTCACCACGGGCGGCAAGACCGTCTACCACACGGGGGACACGGCGCTCACCGTGGAGATGCAGCTGCTCGAGGGCCGCGTGGACGTGATGTTGCTCCCGATCGGCGACAACTACACGATGGGCATCGAGGATGCGGTGCGCGCCGTCGAGTTCGTGAAGCCGCAGATCGCGATTCCGATGCACTACAACACTTTCGACGTCATCAAGGCCGACCCGCAGGAGTTCCGCCGCCGGGTCGGCAACCGGGCGGACGTCGTGGTGCTGAAGCCCGGCGAGTCCCTCAAACACTCCTGAGCGTCGCCATGTCTTCCGCCTCCGACCGGCTCCAGCACCCCGACGTCTTCGCCGCCCGCCACATCGGGCCCGGTCCGGACGAGGTGCGGGCGATGCTCGACACGCTGGGGTACGCCTCACTCGACGCGTTCATCGATGCCGTTATCCCGGCCGACATCCGTCTCCGCGGGCCGCTCGACCTGCCGCCCGCCCGCAGCGAGCAGGAGGCGCTGGTCGAGCTGCGCCGGCTCGCCACGCAGAACCAGGTGTTCCGCTCCTACCTCGGCATGGGGTATCACGACTGCCTCACCCCGCCGGTGATCCTGCGCAATGTCCTCGAAAACCCCGGCTGGTACACGGCCTACACACCCTACCAAGCGGAGATCGCGCAGGGCCGGCTCGAGGCGTTGCTCAACTTCCAGACGATGGTCTCGGACCTGACCGGCCTGGAAATCGCCAATGCTTCGCTGCTCGACGAGGGGACCGCCGCGGCCGAAGCGATGCACCTGACCGAGGCAGTCGCGGTGCACGAGGGCCCGCGGGTCTATCTCGTAGACGCACAGTGCCACCCGCAAACCATTGCGGTCGTGCGCACGCGCGCCGAGGTGCGCGGCGTGGAGATCGTCGTCGCCGACCCTGCCACCTTCAAGTTCGGCGCCGGCGTGATCGGCGCCCTGGTGCAGTACCCGGCGACGGACGGCGCCGTGCGCGACTACCGCGGCGTTTGCGACGCCGCGCACGCGGCCGGCGCCTTGGTCACCGCCGCGACCGACCTGCTGGCGCTGACCCTGCTCACCCCGGCTGCGGAGTGGGGCGCCGACATCGCGGTGGGGAATTCGCAGCGCTTCGGCGTCCCGCTGGGCTACGGGGGACCGCACGCGGCGTTCTTCGCGACGCGCGATCAGCACAAGCGCCACCTGCCGGGGCGGATCATCGGCGTCTCCCGCGACAAAGCGGGGCGGCCGGGCCTGCGCATGGCCCTGCAAACGCGCGAGCAACACATCCGCCGCGACAAGGCGACGAGCAACGTGTGCACGGCGCAGGTGCTGCTCGCCGTCGTCGCCGGGATGTACGCCGTCTACCACGGCCCCGATGGGCTCCGGCGCATCGCCGAGCGGGTGCACGCCCACACCACCATTCTGGCCGCCGCCCTCACGCGCCTCGGCTTTCGCCTCGCCCACGCCGAGTTCTTCGACACGCTCGCGGTGGATGTCGACGCCGCCGCCCACGCCAAGATCATCGCCGCCGCACGCGCGCGTCGGATCAACCTCCGCACCCTCTCGGCCACCCGAATCGGAGTGGCACTGGACGAGACGACCGGCCTGGCGGACGTTGCGGACCTGGTCGCCGCCTTCGCCCTGGGCAAGACCGTCCCGTTCAAGCTCGAAGACCTGGCCCGCTCCTCGGCAGGAGGGCGGGCGATTCCCGCCGGGCAGGCCCGTACCGCCCCGTTCTGTACGCACCCAGTCTTCAACACGCACCACTCCGAGACCGAGATGCTGCGGTACCTGAAGAAGCTCGAGGACCGCGACCTCTCGCTCACCTCGGCGATGATCCCGCTCGGCTCGTGCACCATGAAGCTCAACGCCACGACCGAGATGATTCCGGTGACCTGGGCCGAGTTCGGCAGGCTCCATCCCTTCGCCCCGCGCGAGCAGGCGCGCGGGTACGCCGAGCTGTTCCGCCAGCTGGAAGGCTGGCTCGCCGAGATCACCGGGTTCGCCAAGGTCTCGCTCCAGCCCAACGCCGGCTCGCAGGGAGAGTTCGCCGGGCTGCTGGTGATCCGCGCCTACCACCGCGCACGCGGCCAGGGGCACCGCACCACGTGCCTGATCCCGCAGTCGGCGCACGGCACGAACCCCGCCAGCGCGGTCATGGCCGGTATGCAGGTGGTGGCCGTGAAGACCGACGAGCGCGGCAACATCGACGTGGCCGACCTCGCCGCCAAGGCCGCTCAACACAAGGACACGCTCGCCGCCTTGATGGTCACCTATCCGTCCACTCATGGCGTGTTCGAGGCGTCTATCAAGGAGAGCTGCCGGGTCGTGCACGCCCACGGCGGCCAGGTTTACATGGACGGGGCCAACATGAACGCCCAAGTCGGCCTGTGCCGCCCGGGCGACATCGGCGCCGACGTCTGCCACCTGAACCTCCACAAGACGTTTTGCATTCCGCACGGCGGCGGCGGACCCGGCATGGGACCGATCGGCGTCGCGACCCACCTCGCGCCGTTCCTTCCCGGTCATCCGATGGTGGACCTCGGGGCACCGCAGAGCTGCGGGACCGTCTCGGCCGCGCCGTGGGGAAGCCCGTCGATCCTGCCGATCTCGTGGGCGTACATCGCGATGATGGGCCGCGAGCACCTGGTCGAGGCGACGAAACTCGCGATCCTCAACGCCAATTACATCGCCAAGCGGCTGGAAGGTCACGTCGGCCTGCTGTACGCAGGCCAGCACGGCCTGATCGCCCACGAGTGCATTCTCGACATGCGGCCCTTCAAGGTCTCGGCCGGCGTCGAGGTCGAAGACATCGCCAAGCGGCTGATCGACTACGGGTTCCATCCGCCCACGGTCTCCTTCCCCGTGGCGGGCACCCTGATGGTCGAGCCGACCGAGAGCGAGTCCAAGGAAGAGCTGGACCGCTTCTGCGACGCCCTGATCGCGATCCGCGGCGAGATCCGCGAGATCGAGCGGGGCGAAGCCGACCGGGAGAACAACCTCCTCAAGCATGCGCCCCACCCGTTGGCGGACTTGCTCGCGGAGGTTTGGGACCGGCCCTACTCCCGCGAGCGCGCGGCCTTCCCCACCCCAGCGACGCGCGATCACAAGATTTGGCCACCCGTCGGCCGCATCGACGGCGCCTACGGCGACCGGAACCTGGTGTGCGTCTGCCCGCCGATCGAAGCGTACGCGACCACATGATTGCGGATTGCGGATTGTCGATTGCGGATTCGGCGGGCCCAGTTCAATCTGCAATTGTCTGGGAGCTGCTCCTCGATCCGCTCGGCCGTCCCGGCGCGGACAACATGGCGATCGACCAGGCCCTGCTCGAAGAGGCGGACCGCTCGGGGAGAGCCGTGTTGCGGTTGTACCGGTGGGATCCCCCCTGCCTTTCCTTCGGCCGGAACGAGCCGGCGCTCGCGCGCTACGACCGCGCCGCCATCGAGCGGCTCGGCATCGGCGTCGTGCGCCGTCCCACGGGGGGCCGGGCGGTTTGGCACGCGCACGAGGTGACGTACGCGGTCGCCGCCCCGGTCACGGCCTTCGGCTCACTGCGGGAGAGCTACGTCGCGATTCATGAGCGGTTGGCGGCCGCGCTGCGGGCGCTGGGTGTCGATGCGACGCTCGCCTCCGAGCGTGCGCCGCTGCGTCCCTCCGATGGTCCCCGCGCCTGCTTCGCGGCGCCGGTCGGCGGAGAGGTTCTCGCCGGCGGCCGCAAGGTGATCGGCTCGGCCCAGGTTCGCCACGGTACCGCGTTCCTGCAGCACGGGTCGATCCTCCTCGATGGATCGCAGGACCTCGTCCGAGCCGTCAGCACTCGGCCGTCGGCCGAGAGTGGAGAGACCTCCCTGTCGGCCGTCCTGCGCCGTCCCGTGGCCTTCGCCGAGGTTGCGGAGGCCATCGTCGACGCCTGGGGGCACCCCGAACCCCTGTCCGCCCATCCGCCCGTTCGACAATCCGACTACCTGGACCCCGCCTGGACCTGGCGCCGCTAGCTCGGCGGTGGAATCTTTGGCGACATGCGCGCAGCCGCGAAGCACTTCACGCCCCTCGCCCTCGCCGTCCTCACGTTGCTCGCGGCCTCCGGCCGCCCCCACACCCAGGTACAGTGCTCCGGTGATTACTGTGGCACCTTGGTCTTCGCCGACGGCGGCCAGCCCGACATCCTCCTTCCGCCCGTCAGCGTTCAGGGCCTTTCCCGGGACATCTATCAGCAGATCCTCCTGAAGCTCGCGGATATCGGGCCGTCGCTGAATACGGTCGGCGACCGGGACTTCCAGCCCCAATTGGCGCGGCGCTGGGCCTGGGAATCGCCGACCACGCTGGTGTTCCAACTCGATCCGCGGGCGCGGTGGCAAGACGGCCCGCCGGTCACCGCCGCCGACGTGGCATTCACCTTCGCCGCCTACGCCGATTCCGTCGTGAACGCCGGGTCGCGTCCGCTGCTCTCAGGCATCGTATCCGTCATCGCCCGAGACTCGCTCACCGCGGTGTTCAAGTTTCGGGAGCGTTACCCCGAGATGTTCTACGACGCGGTCTACCACATGTACGTATTGCCGCGGCACCTGCTCGATTCCGTGCCGCGATCGCGCTGGGCGACGGCGGCGTTCGGACGCGCTCCCATCGGCGACGGCCCCTACCGGTTCGTCTCGTGGACCCCAGGGCAGAGCGTCGAGCTCGGCGCCGATTCGACGTTCTTTCTGGGTCGCCCGCATATCCGGCGCTTGATTTGGCAGTTCGCCGCCAACCTGCCTGCGGCCGTCACGATGGTGCTGGCCGGCCAGGCGGACGCCACCGAGTTCCTCGGGCCGCCCAGCATGGTGCGGCAGGCCGAGCAGACGCCTCACCTCGCGACCTACCCCTACAAGGGCGCGGCCTACGGCTATCTGGGATTCAACCTGACGCGCCCCCTTCTCCAGGACCGCGACGTTCGGCGGGCGCTGGTGCTGGCGTTGGATCGCGAGGCATTGTGCCAGAGCGTGCTCGGCGACGTGGGCCGCGTGCCGCCCGGGCCGATGCCGCTCTCCTGGAGCGTGTGGGACTCGACGATCCGCACCGTGCCGTACGACACCGGGCAGGCCAACCGCCTGCTCGCCCAGCGCGGCTGGCGCGATACCGACGGCGACGGCATTCGGGACCACGACGGACAGCGTCTGTCGATCGAGCTGTTGGTGCCGCAAAGCGCCATCCGCCGCCAGTTCTCCCGCCTCATTCAGGCCCAGCTGCGCGTGGTGGGCGTCGACGTGAAGATCGTCGACGTCGAAGACAACCTCATGCAGGATCGCCTGGCGCGCGGCGATTTCGACGCGGCGATGCAGTCCTACCAAGCCGACCCGACGCCGACCTCGAGCGTGCCCCAGCACTGGAGCCGGGACGCCGCGGGGAACTACGGGCACTACGCCAATCCGGCGTTCGAGCGGGCACTCGTTGCGGCGCGGCGTGCCCCCGACGCCGGCGCGTTCGCGCGCGCCTGGCGCGAGGCGTTTGACCTCCTCAACGACGACGCGCCGGCCGCCTGGCTGTACGCCGTCCGACCCGTCGCCGCCGTGGACCGGCGCGTGGCGGACGTGCGGATCCGCCCCGACGCCTGGTGGGCGCTGATCCCCACGTGGCGCATCCCCGCCGACCGACTGAACGACCGAGACCGCGTGGAGCGTTAGGTGACGGCGTGGCTCGTGCGGCGCTGCGCCGCCGCAATCGCCATCGTTCTCGCGGTCGTCACCCTCACCTTCATTCTGATTCACCTCGCACCCGGCACGCCCTTCCTCCCAGGCGGCGACCGGAGCCTCGATCCATCTGTGGTCGATGGCTTACGCCGCCAGTTCGGCCTCGACCGCCCGCTGGGCGAGCAGTACGTGAAGTACCTGAGCGCGCTGCTGCACGGTAACTTCGGCGTGTCCTTCAGCCTCCGGCGCCCTGTGGGTGAGATCCTCGCCGTCGCCGTGCCGAGCACCCTGCTCCTCTCGGGGGCCGCGCTCCTCATCGACTTCCTGATCGGCACCGCCGTCGGATTGATCCAAGCCGTCCGCGCCCGAGGCCGCGCCGACCTGGCGCTCGGCAACGCCACGCTCTTCCTGCACTCCGTGCCCACGTTCTGGCTCGCCTTGCTGCTGCTCCTGGTCTTCGGCCAGCTGCTGCACTGGCTCCCGGTCGGCGGCGATCGGGACCCGGTGCTCTACCCCTCCCTCACCTGGCTGGGCCGCGTGGCCGACCGCGCCTGGCATCTCGTGCTCCCGGCTGTGGCGCTGGGACTCGCCGGCGCCGGCGGGACGGCGCGTTATCAGCGAGCCGCGCTGCTCGAGGTGACGGGCCAGGACTTCATCCGCACCGCCCGGGCCAAGGGGCTGGGCGAGCGGCGCATCTGGCTCGTGCACACCTGGCGCAACGCCCTGCTTCCGCTGATCACGCTCTTCGGCCTCGCCCTGCCTTTCCTGCTCACCGGGGCGGTGCTCGTCGAGAGCGTGTTTTCCTGGCCGGGCATGGGCCGGCTCGCCGCGGAGGCGATCTTCACGCGGGACTATCCGATCGTCCTGGCGACGACCCTGCTCGCATCGGTGATGGTCGTCGCGGGCAGTCTCCTCGCCGACGTGCTGTACGTCCTCGCCGACCCGCGCATCCGTCTGGTGCCCGATAGGGGCCGCCCGTGACGCCGCGGCATTGGACGGCGCTGCTCGTGATCCTGATCGCCGCGGTTGCGGCGGTCCTGGCGCTGCGCGCTCGCACCGCGGGCAGCGACGCCGGACGCCGGTTCTTCCGAAACCCCACCGCCGGCTTCGGCACGGGGGTGCTCGTTTTCTTCGTGCTGATCGCCGTCTGCGCCGCGCTCGTGGCGCCGTTCGACCCCGCGCGCCAGCTGGACATCGTCAACCTCCAGAGCCAGCCGCCGTCGTGGACCCATCCGCTCGGAACCGATCTGTACAGCCGCGACGTCCTCAGCCGCCTGGTGTTCGGCGCCCAGGTGTCCCTCGCGGTCGGGGCGCTGGCCATGCTCGTCGCCCTCACCGCCGGAACGGTGGTCGGACTGGTGTCGGGGTACTTCCGCCGCTGGGTCGACGCCGTGCTGATGCGGAGCGTGGACGTGGGACTCGCGGTCCCCCGGATTTTCCTGCTGCTGATGATCATCGCGCTGTGGCGGCAGCTGCCGCTCGTACCGCTCGTGCTCGCCATCGGCCTGACCGGCTGGTTCGCCACCGGCCGGCTGGTGCGGGCCGAGGTGTTGTCGCTGCGGGAGCGCGCCTACGTGGACGCGGCCCGAGCGCTGGGCGCCGTGCCGGCGCGCGTTATGTTTCGGCATGTGCTCCCCAACGCCATCGCGCCGATCATCGTCTCGGCGGCGCTCGGGATCGGCAGCGTGATGCTGCTCGAGGCCTCGCTGTCCTTCCTCGGCATGGGGGTGGCGCCGCCGACGCCGAGCTGGGGGAACATGATCGCCGACGGCAAGGACCAGATCACCTCGGCGCCCTGGACCACGCTGTTCCCCGGGCTCGCCATCGCCCTCGTCGTGATGGCCCTGAACGCCGTGGGTGACGCGCTGCGCGACGCCCTCGATCCGCGCCAGGAGACTGCGTGACGCGCGCCGCTCCGACCCCCTCCCCCACTCCGCCGCTCCTCCGCGTCCGCGACCTGAAGACGTATTTCGTGACCGAGCGGGGCCGCGGCACGGCGCGAGCGGTGGACGGCGTCTCCTTCGAGCTCTACCCCGGCGAAACGCTGGGCATCGTGGGCGAGTCGGGATGCGGCAAGACCGTCACGTCGCTGTCCATCCTCCGGCTCATCCCCGAGCCCCCCGGCCATATCCGTCCTGGCAGCTTCATCGAGTTCGAGGGCCGCAACCTGCTCACGCTGTCCCCACCCGAGCTCAGGGCCGTTCGGGGCAACCGCATCGCGATGGTCTTTCAGGAGCCGATGACGTCCCTGAACCCGGTCTTCCGGGTCGGCGACCAAATCGCCGAGGCGGCCGTCGTGCACCAGCAGCTGTCGCGCCGGGCGGCGCGCGCGCGGGCGCTCGAGATGCTGCGCCTCGTCGGGATGCCTGACCCGGACGTGCGGATCGATGAATACCCTCATCAGCTCTCGGGCGGGATGCGCCAGCGGGTGATGATCGCGATGGCGCTCGTGTGCCATCCCCAGATCCTGATCGCCGACGAGCCCACGACCGCACTCGACGTCACGATCCAGGCCCAGATCCTCGAGCTGTTAGCGCGGCTCCAGGCGGAGCTCGGCATGGCGATCATGCTGATCACGCACGACCTGGGGGTGGTCGCGGGGACCGCCGACCGCGTGGTCGTGATGTACGCCGGGCAGGTCGTGGAGACGGCGACGACCCCCGAGCTGTTCGCCCACCCGCGGCATCCTTACACCGAAGGGCTGCTGGCTTCGATACCGCGGCTCGACCGCCCCAAATCGCGGCTGCACAGCATCCCCGGCAACGTGCCCGCGGCCACGGACTGGCCGAGTGGCTGCCGCTTCCACCCGCGCTGCCCGCACGCATGGGACCGTTGCCGCACCGAGGAGCCGCCGCTGCTCGAGGCCGGCACGGCCGGGCACACCGCGCGGTGCTGGCTGGTCGCCGAGCCCGCACGTCGGAACGCGGCCCCCCCCCCCCCCCCATGATTCCGTCGCTCGTCGAGGTTCGCGACCTGGTGAAGCACTACCCGGGCGAGCGGGCGTGGCTCGGGCTCGGCCGGCCACGCCGAGTGGTGCGCGCCGTGGACGGCGTGTCGTTCACGATCGCCGCGGGGCAGACCCTCGGGTTGGTGGGCGAGTCGGGATGCGGCAAGTCGACGGTGGGACGGACGATGCTGCGGCTGCAGGAGCCCACCGCCGGGGAGGTGCGCTTCGACGGCGCGGACGTCTTCGCCCTCGGCGCCCGTGAGCTGCGGACCCTGCGGCGCCGCATGCAGATCGTGTTCCAGGACCCCTACAGCTCCCTCAACCCACGCATGACGGTCCGACAGACGCTGCTCGAGCCCCTCGCGATCCACCGCCTCGCCGCCGGCGCGGAAGCGGAGCGTCGCCTCGCGGCGCTGCTCGAGGAGGTGGGGCTCGATACGCGTCTCGCCGCCAGCTATCCCCACGAGCTGTCGGGCGGCCAGCGGCAGCGCGTGGGCATCGCCCGTGCGCTGTCGGTCGAGCCGCGCTTTGTGGTGTGCGACGAGCCGGTGTCCGCGCTCGACGTGTCGGTGCAGGCTCAGGTCCTGAATCTCCTCATGGACTTGCAGGAGAAGCGCCAGCTCACCTACCTGTTCATCGCCCACGACCTGGCGGTCGTGAAGCACATCGCCGAGCAGGTGGCGGTGATGTACCTGGGCAAGATCGTGGAGCTGGCACCCGCAGGCGCGCTCTACCGCGCGCCGCGGCACCCCTACACGCGCTCGCTGCTCTCGGCCGTGCCGGTCCCCGACCCTGCGGCGCAGCGGCAGCGCATCGTACTGACCGGCGACGTCCCTTCCCCCACGGCTCCGCCACCCGGGTGCCCGTTCCACCCGCGCTGCCCGCACCCGAAGAAAGACGCACGGTGTCGCACCGAGGCTCCCGCCCTGCGGACCGTGGCCACCGGCCAGCTCGCCGCCTGCCACTTTGCCGAGGAGCCGATGTGAACGCCGCTCTGCTCGCGCTCCAGGTGCTCACCAACCTGGCGATCGTGCCGCCGAGCCCGGGACTGCCCCGCGGGTGGACCCTGCAACGCACACGCGGGGTGGAGGCCCCCCTGTTTCGCGTGACGGGCGTGCACGCGCTTCGCATCGAGGCGACCCGCGCCGCGGGCGTCGCGAGCTTCCGGCTGCGTAACCCGCTGCTGCCTCCGCCGACTATGCGACCGGGAGCGCTCACCTGGCGGTGGCGGACCGACACCCCGCTCCGCGGAGCCTCGCTGCGCGTGCGCGCGCGGGACGATGCGCCGGTGCGGGTGGTCGTCACTTTCGACGACGGTCGGGCGATCGTGTACAGCTGGGGAGCCGGGGAGGGACGCGGCGAGACCTTCCCCAGCAGCGCGCTGCGCGCGGTGATCGTGCTGGAGCGTGCGGAGGACGCGGACGGGTCCTGGCACGTCGAGCGCCGGGACCCGTTCGCCGACTATCGGCGGTTCTTCAACCGCGCCGCGCACCCGATCGTAGCCATCGCCGTCGGCGCCGACACGGACCAGCTGAGGACCCGCGCCGCGGCGGAGGCGGCGGATTTCGAGTGGCACCCCTGACGAGAATCCCTCATCGGGGACCGCCCGCAGTCAGCGCCGCGAGCTCAGCCCGCACCTGCGACACCTCCGCCCGCGCCGCGGGCTCGGGATCCGGCCGCAGCGCCAGGTAGTGCCGGTAGGCCTGAATCGCACCGGCGTGGTCGCCGGCCCGCGCTGCCAGGCGCCCCTCCCGCCGCAGCGACGCGGCCAGGTAGGCCGCGCCCGCCCCGTGGAATACGCGTCGACGGACATCGGTCAATGCGCCGGTCAGGTCGCCCGCTGCTTCCCGGAGCTGTGACGCCGCGAGCGCCCCATAGGTGAAATTCAGGTACTGACCGCCCCCGGCGACCTCCATCGGCCGTGGTCCCGTCTGCAACACCGAATCGAGCGACCTCAGGGCAGCGGTGCCTGGCTTCCGCTGGCTCGCGAGGAAGGCGTCGAGCACCGTCGCACACCAGGAGCTGTGCGCTTCGGTCACCGGACCATCCTTGGTCGCCGACGCCTGGCGCAGCAGCGCGATCACGCCGGGGATTGCAGCCCATTCCCCGTGTGCCACCCGCCAGCGCGCCAGCGCGCACGCATCCGCGAATTGCTCGGCCCGCTCTGCCCGCCGCGGAGAGATCGCCGCCCCCGCCGTCCGGGCGAGCTGCGCGGCCGCCCGGGACGCGGCGGCTTCGTCGCCCCCCCCGTACAGCGCGTCGCCGATGCGAATGCGCAGGTGGGCGTGGGCGCGCGGCCACAGGGCGCCGAGCGAATCGGTGAGGCTCAGCGCAGCCGCCGGGTGCCCCCGGTTGATCGCCAGATCGTGCAGCCGCAGCAGCACTGCCCAGTGCTGCCCTTCGTTCGCGCGTGCCCACGCCACCGCCGATCGATCTGCGTCCTCGGGCGCGACCCCGTAAAGCTGACTTGCCACCACGATGCGCCGGAGACTCTCGGTACCCATCGCGGGCAGCCGGGCGCGCACCGCGGCCAGCGCGGTCCGGTCGTTGACCGCGATCGCCACGCGCCACCGCACGTAGTCGGCCACTTCCCCGACGCTATCCACCACGAGGTAGAGGGCCCCGAGCTGCCGCACCGCGGCCGTGTCCGCCCGCTCGGCAGCGAGGTCCACGAGGTGCGCGAGCGGGGCGGCGAAGCTCGAGTCGAGCGCGAGCGCGCGCGCGAAGGCGGCCGTTGAGCGGCTGGAAGCAGAATCGACCCCCAGGAGCGCCCCCGCGTGGTAGAGCTCATCCCCGAGCTCGTACCAGATCTCGGGCTGGTCCGGGGCGGCCGAGACCGCGGCTTGCCACGCGCCCAGGAGGTCGCGCTCGGACGGCGGTGCCGGAAACCGCGGACCCGCGAGCCCCAGGAGAATCGCGCGGTCCCGCCCGCTCAGCCGGCTGCGGTAAGCCCATGCGAGCTGCACGCCGCGCTCCAGCTGCGGCGCGCCGCTGATCCAGCCGGCCGCCGACCGCAGGCCCAGCGCGGCGAGTGCGAACGTCGAGTCTTCGGTCAGCGCCCGTGCGAAGAGCGTCACGGCTTCCTGGTAGCGCCCGCGGCGGTAGGCCACGCGCCCATCGAGGTAGTACCGCAGCGCCGGCAGGGACGTGCTGGTGGCCGAGGCCAGCCGCTGGGGAGTCTCACCGGCGCCGAGGGTGAGGAGCTGCGCCGCGAGCTGATCGACCAGCGAGAGGAGGCTATCCACCGGCCCCTGCACCGTCGCGTCAAGCGTCGCGCGCGCCCGGGACATCGACAGGAGCGACGCGCTGAGCACGAGTCGTTGCGGCGTCCCGACGACCGCCCCCAACAGCAGTCGCCCCGCCCCGAGGTCCCGCGCCAACTGGGCCGCGGCCGCTTCGGGAAGGTCGGCGTCGTCACGCCCGGCGCGGCGCCGCCACAAGCTCAGCAACGTGCGCGGGTCCACGGCGCGCGGGCCGCCGTCCCCGGTCAGCTTCGCCGCGAGCAGGTCGATCATGCCCTCGCGCAGGTAACCGAGCGCCGGGTCGGCGCCGCTCACCCGGAACGGCACCACCGCCACCGCATGCTCGTCGAGGCGGCTCCCGGCGCCTCCCCCTCCCGCCCCCCCTCCTCCCCCAATGACTCCTCTCCCGCGATGCGTAACGAGCCAGCCGATCGCCACGACGACGACGATCCCCAGCGCCGTTCCGACGGCGGCGCGCCGACCCGGGCGCCGAACGGCACCCGCCGGAGGGGAAGCGTCCGGATCCAACAGCGCAGACGAGAAGTCTTCGGCGGTGGCGAATCGCTCGGCCGGGTTCTTGGCAAGCGCGCGGAGCACCGCACGCTCGAGGCCGGCGGAGACCGAGGTGCGGGCCCCGACCAGACGCGGGACGGGATCCAGCGTGTGCCGGACCAGAATCTCCTGCGCCGTGCTGCCGTGGAACGGCGGATGGCCAAGCAGCATTTCGTACAGCACGCAGCCGAGACTGTAGATGTCGCTCCGGGCGTCGGCGTCGGGGTCCGCCGTCGCCTGCTCGGGGCTCATGTAGGCGGGCGTCCCGATCGCGATCCCGGTCCCCGTCAGCTGCTCGCCGCCGGCCGCGCTGACGGCGCGGGCGATCCCGAAATCTGCCACGACCACTTCCCCGCCGGCGAGCAGGATGTTCTCCGGCTTGATATCGCGGTGGATCACCCCCTGGGTGTGCGCGTAGCGCAACGCGCCCGCCACTTCCCGCGCGATCCGCACGGCATCCGCCACCGGCAAGCGCCCCTCACGCTGCAGCCGCGAGCGCAGCGTCTCGCCCTCGACGAACGGCATGACGTAGTACAGCAGCCCGGCGGCCTCGCCAGAATCGTGGAGGGGGAGGATGTGCGGGTGGTTGAGGTGGGCGGCGACGCGGATCTCGCGGAGAAATCGCTCGGGCCCCACCGCGACGGCCACCTCGGGACGCAGGACCTTCAGCGCGACCGGTCGCTCGTGCTTGCGATCGCGCGCGAGGAACACGAGCGCCATGCCGCCGTGCCCTACTTCGCGCTCGACTGTATATCGCTCCGCGAGGGCGGCCTGCAGCGTGGGCAGCAGTCCGGCCGCGGGGGGGAGGGCGCTCATCGGCGCGTAAGATAGGCCGTCGCCGAACCTTCAGCGAGGCGCGAGCTTCGGCGCATGCGCGCACTCACCCTCTTCCGTCCGCTTGTGTTCGTCGTTGCGGCGCTCCCGCCCAGGGCCGGCCGCGCCCAGCAGGCCGGCTTCACACTCGAGCAGGCGCTCGCCGCCCCCAGGTCCGGGTCAGAATCGGTCGATCACCGTCACGCCCACACTGCCGAAGGCACCCATCCCAGGGCCGCTTCCATCGGGAGGCACCGGGTCGGGGACCTCCACGAGTCGGATGGGCCCGCGAACGCCTCATGAAGGACGGGCTTCATCTCGGCGACTTCGAAAGCCGAGTGGTCAGCACGGTCCGGCAACCGATCGATGCCATGCGCGGGATTTGGATTGCCCCTGTTCTAGATCGCGGATGAATAGTCTGGTGAACAGCGGGCTGGCCCCCGGAGTCAGGCAGGGCCTGGCTCTGGGATCCGTGCACCCCGGGCTTGCGCCCGGGGTCAGTAATTCCACCCGCTGTACGAGCCATGTCGAGCCATCACGCCTACGAACTCTACGCGCACATCACGTGGCATACCTGGAAGCGAGTCGGGTGTGTCGATGCTGCCGCGGCGGGCGACGTCCGCTGCGCAGTGGCCAGCGCGTGTCGAAAAACAGGAGTCCGGGTTCTCCGGGACGCCGTATTGGCCGATCATGTCCACCTGCTAGTCAGCTTCCGCCCCGACACTCGCCTGAGCGACTTCGTTCGCCTGGCCAAATCCGTCGCGGCAACACGCACGAATCGCCGTGTGGCCGGAGCAGTGCGCTGGGCTCGCGGCCACTACGTGGCCACGATCCACAAACGAGATCTCACCCGGGTTCTCGAATACGTCGCGCATCAGTTCCAGCGTCATCCGGATCTGGTTCCACGGATTTCGAGAGCGGCTCAGCAGCCCGACTGACCCCGGGCGCGAGCCCGGCGTACACGCAGCCCTCAGGGAGCCAGATCTAGACTGAGCCAGATCTAGACTCCAGGAGGTCAGCGCACGCCCCCCATCAAGTTCCGGATCGGCTTGAGCAGCAGGAACATGATCGCGGCTGCGACCAAGCACACCCCCGCCGTGACGCCGAACAGGGTCGGCAGCGGCGTCGTGCTGATGAACCCCGCCGACCAGCCCGCGAGCTTGTTGCCGAGCGAGTTCGACAAGAAGAACACGCCCATCATCAGCCCGACGATGCGCGTCGGCGCGAGCTTGGTCACCACCGAGAGCCCCACCGGGTAGAGGCAGACCTCACCCAGCTCTTCGATGAAGTAGACGGCCACGAGCCACAAGGGGGTCACCTTGATGCCGCCCTGGGCGCTCGCCCCGGCGGGGACGAGCACGAGAAACGCGATGCCCATGAGCAGGAGCGCCAAAGCGAATTTGGCCGGACTGGAAGGCTGCCGCGGCCCGAGCCTCACCCACAGCCAGGCGAACAGGGGCGAGAGGACAATGACGAACCCGGCCTGGATCGAGACGAACCATGACGCGTAGAGTTTGATCCCGAGCAGCTCGAGGTGGACGTACCGGTCCGCGAACAGGGCCAGGGTGGATCCCGCCTGCTCGTACGCGCCCCAGAACACCGACGCGAACGCGAAGAACACCACAACCGCCGCGATCCGCTTCCAATCGGCGGCGCTCAGGGCGGCCGGCGGCGCCGAAGCGCCCGGGCCGGGCTTGGGACGGGCGGCGATCCGCTCCAGCGCGGGCTCCAGTCGCTTGCGCCCGAGCACATAGGCGACGAGTCCCAATGCCATCCCGACACCGGCGCAGGCGAACCCGAGGTGCCAGTCCACCCCCTCCGCCAGCTTCCCGGCGATGAGCGGCCCGATGAAAGCCCCGACGTTGATCCCCATGTAGAAGATCGAGAACCCGGCGTCGCGACGCTCGTCCCCTGCCTCGTAGAGCCCGCCCACGATCGTGGACACGTTGGGCTTGAGCAAGCCCGTTCCGATGACGATCAGCGTGAGGCCGGCGTAAAAGAACGGCAGGGCGTGAAAGGCGAGCGTGAAGTGGCCCAGCGCGATGATGATCCCCCCGTACAGGACGCTGCGGTACTGCCCCAGCCAGCGATCGGCGATGATGCCGCCGATGATTGGGGTCAGCCACACGGAGCCCACGTAATTCCCGTACACCGACCCGGCATGCTGATCGGTGAAGCCGAGGGCCTTCGTCATATACAGGATCAGGAATCCCCGCATCCCGTAGTAGCTGAACCGCTCCCACATCTCGGTGAAGAAGAGTGTGGACAGCCCGCGCGGATGTCCCGCCCAGCCCGACGCGTCCCGCGTGCCGACTGCGCTCCCGGCCATGCGCCGTCTCCCTAGTTGAAGAGGTCGTCCTGCCCGGCCGGCTCGGCCGCGGGCGCGGGCCGCAGCAGCTCGCCCAGGCGCTGCTCCCACTTCTCCACGTCGAAATGGTGCTCGGACTGCAGCATTCGCCGCAGCACCGGCGAATACTCGTGGAACGCCTCCAGCAACTCCCGCGTCGCTTCGCGCAGCGCCTGCATCTGAAAGCTGTCGTCGCTCGCGCCCATGTCCTCGAGGATGCTCTCCTCGGTGCGCGACGCCACGATCGGCTCGGCGCGGCCTTCGACGAACACATTGGTGCGCTGGCCCGGCCCGCGGCCCTCCTCGATCGGCATCAGCCCGACGATCCGATCGGAGCGCCAGTACTTGCCGTAACCGAGGAACACCATCCTGTCGTGCTTGATGTCCATGAACCGTTCTCCGTTTTCCGTTTTCCGTCTTCCGTTCGGATAACGGAAAACGGACGACGTCTTATCGCCTCTGTCGACGTTGCAGCACGTCGTCCAACACCACCCGGTCGATCTTGCCGTCCATCCGCACCCGCACGTCGTAGTTTTCCCAGTACATGAAATTGGCCAGCGCCTCGAGGAACTTCGGCGTCGCCGTGCCCTGGGGCGCGTCGAGCCACTTCTGCGGCTGATTGACCGGCTCTCGCAGCAGCACCGGCTCGAGCTGCTTGACGACCTCAGGCGTGATCGGGATCAAGTCCTCCGGCCGGCTCTGGAAGAAGTAGAGCTGGTGCAGCTGGTACAACCGCCGCAGCTCGCGGATCGGGTTGGTGTCGTCGTAGACGCGGATGTCGATGTAGCGGTCGTTGCCGCCCAGGTAGCCCGCCCCCGCGCGCACCACGAGCAGCGCCGCCGACTCCATCCCGCGCTTGTCGCCGCCGCCCGCCTGCCCCGCCGCCAGCGCCGCCATCAGGCGGCCGGCGAGCGGCCCGGTGGCGCGCTGGTAGGCGTCCGCCATGTTCTTCACCGTCTGGTCGGAGACCATGATGTTCGCCTGGGCCGTGAAGTAGCGCCCGACGATCATCTGGCCCTTCCCCGCGGCGATGACGTCCCCCGAGGGCGCCGCCGTCCGGCCTCCCGCCCAGTCGAAGCAGGAATCTCCCGTCCAGCTCGCCGTGTTGCCGCGCGCGTCCACCATCCCCACCTGCCGCTGCGCGCGGCGCGTGTCGGCGCGCATGACGATGCGCATCGCTTCCGGCGCGGAGGCGCCCATCGCCATCAGCTCGAGCCCCCGCTCGCCGTAGGCGGTGTTGCCGAGCGACTGCGTCGCGACCGCGCCGACGCCGGCCTTGGCCCACGGGACGATGCCCCCGACGTTCGGGAACTTGGACTGCACCGCCACCCCCAGGTCGCCCGTGACGGAATCCCACGCGACGATGCTGTAGGTGTGGACGCGCTTCTCATGATCGGCGGGGGGCGGGAGGGGTTGCTGCAGCAGCACGGCGACGACGACGGAGAGCATGCGTCAGTCCTTTCGCAGTTTCTTCTTGATCTCCTCGAGCTGCTTCTCGGCCGCGGCCTCGCGCGCCGAGCGGTCCATCTCCGACTTGAGCAGCTCGTCCCGTAAATCCATGCCGGGACGCGCGCCCCCCGCCTCTTGCAGATCGCGCCACGCCTGCTCGGTACTGCGCTCGGCGCTCGCCTGCGGCCGGGCCGGCTCGGCCGCCCGCAGCTGGGCCTGCATCTCGCTGAGCTCCCGCTCGGCGAGGGCCAGCTCGTCTTTCTGAGCCACGAGCTTGCGCTCCAGCACCGCCACGTGCTCGCGGTGCTTGGCGGTGAATCGCTGAGCGACGTCCACCGTCTCCGCGTCCTGGATCTCGCCCGCCAGACGGCCGCGCCGCTCCGCGTCCGCCAGGCGCTGCCGCTCGGCCGTGAGCCCGACCTCGGTGCGCGTCAGTGCCTGACGCATCTCCTGCACCGCGACCTTGGCGTCCACCACCGCCTCACGCATCTGGCGCGCCAGGTCCCGCAGGTCTCCCGGGGGCGTCGCCGCATCCAGCGCGGCCCGCAACGCGTCCCGCAGGCGCTCGAACATGGTCGGCCGTCAGCTCTTCCGGATCGTCTTGGCGAAAAACGTCGAGAGCACCGGCTCCACCGCTTTGGACTTGCAGCTCGGGCAGGCGGGGCGGCGCCGGCCGTGCGCGCTGATCGGCTGCTGTTCGCTGAAACGCTTGCGGCACTTGGTGCAGCGATACTCGTAGATGGGCATAGGCGGAAGGAAGGTACTGCCCGGCGGAAACGGCGGTCAAGTTGACGACTGGCCGCCCGGACCCGAGTTTGCTGGCATGCGCCCCGTCGTGCCCCTGGTAGCCGTCGCGTGCGCCGCGCTCGCCTGCAACGAGGGGCTGCAGCCGGTCCGGGCCCCATCCTCCTGCCCCACGTCATTCGTGGGTATCTGCGGGACCGTGCGCTTGCACGGCACCCTGCCGGACTCGACCGACGCGGTCTTCATCGTCGCCTACCCCGCCTTCCCCAAGAGCCGGAACGACCTGTTCCTGTTCGTGCCGCTGCCGCCGCCCTCGATCCCCACGAGCGACTCCACCTACTTCTATACGCTCGCCATCCCCAATGGCCGCTATGAATGGTTGGTCGCCGTATGGAAGAAGGTGGGCAGCTTCGCCATCGACTTCTCCAACGCCGACTCGCTGCTGCGCGAGGCCGGGTACTACCGGGACAAGGCGGACACGTCGAAGGCCGGTGTGGTCGTGGTGAACGGCGCCGGGACGGATTCGATAAACATCGTGGTGGACTTCACGAAAATGCATCCGATCTCGTTCTACTTCCCGGCGGCGGTGAGGCCGTGAGGATCCTGCTGGCTGCCCCGCTGGCGCTGGCCGCCTCGCTCGCAGCGCAGGAGACGGGAGTTGTGTACGGGACTGTGCGGGATGCTGCTGGTCACCCCGTCACAAATGCGGCCGTAGCCGTCGTCGGCACGGGGCTGCGCACGACGGCGGATCCGCACGGCGGCTACCGGATCGAGCGGATCCCCGCGGGTCGGATCGTTCTCCGCGTCGTCGCCCTCGGCTACACGGCGGCCTCAGCTGCGCGGGCCCTCGCCGCGGGAGACTCCATCCGCCAGGATTTCACGCTGCGCGTGGGGGCGATCGTCGATTGCTTCGACTGCAGGCCGCTGATGCTCTCGCCCATCGTCACGACCGCCGCCAAGCGCCCACAGAGTCTCGAAGAGGTCGTTCCCAGCGTCGCGCTGATGTCCGACTCCGACATCGCCAGTCGCGCCGTCACCGGCATCGACGAAGCCGTGGACAAGGCGCCCGGCGTCCAGTTCCTGAATGGGCAGATCAACATCCGCGGCTCGAGCGGCTTCGTGCAGGGCCTCGGCAGCCGCGTGCTGCTCCTCGTGGACGGCGTCCCCGCCAACCAGGGGGACCGCGGCGGCATTAACTGGGACCTGCTCCCGGTGGACGACGTCGAGCGGATCGAGGTGGTCAAGGGCGCGGGCTCGGCACTGTACGGCTCCGCGGCCCTGGGCGGCGTGGTGAACCTCATCACCCGCGAGATTCCCTTCGGCTTCCACGCCCGCCTCCGCGCCACCGGCGGCTCCTATGCCGACCCCCCCCACCCCGAATGGCAGTTCCGCGATTTCACGGGCACCCACGGCGGCGCCGATCTCACGTCGAGCTACGGAACGGACGACCTGCGCGGCGCCGTCACCGTGGGCGGCTACCATTCCGACGGCTACCGCCAGCAAGACCGCCGCGACCACTGGCAGTTGGCGGGAAGGGGCGATTGGCAGGAGAGCCCGAACACCCGTCTCACCGTTTCCGGCTCCTGGGCGAGCGATCAGTACCAGGTGCCGCTCGCCTGGTGCGAGCGGGGCACCTGCGACGACCGCGGCCAGGCCTACCAGCCGTTCAAGATCGACACGGCGTCCCTCGGCAACCGGACCCGCTCGGACAAGGGGTACCTCACCGCTGTCCTCGCGGGCACGCCCAGCGAGCGTCTGCGCTGGCAGGCCCGGGCGTCGTGGCTGCACACGCGGTTCACCGACATCCAGCCCAAGAGTGGCGACGATTTCGGTGTCGCCGACCGCTACGGCGGCGAGCTGCGCGGGGAGTTTCGGCCCCCCGGCGACGGCGTCGTGACGGTCGGCGCTGAAGCCGGTCTCTCGGACATCGCCAGCGACATCTTCGGCTCCCACCGCCAGGCCGAATACGCCGCATACGGCGAAGGCGAGCGGCCACTCGGGAAGGCGCAGCTCACGACCGGCGCCCGCATCGACTTCCTCGCGATCGACGGCGGCGCCCTCACCGCCGTCGTCAGCCCGCGCATCGGCGCGGTCCTCCCGACCGGCTCTGGCATCTGGCGGGCGTCGGTCGGCCGCGGCTTCCGGGCTCCGTCGCTCGCGGAGCGGTTCGTGTCGACCACCGTGAGTGGATTCACGGTGGTCCCAAACCCCAACCTGCAGCCCGAGCAGGCGTGGACCTTCGAGGTAGGCCACGCCCGGCCGATCGGGAGCGCCGTCCGCATCGACGCCGCCGTCTTCTGGACCGAAGCAAGCAAGCTGATCGAGCCCAGCGTGAACCTCCAGCTGATCGAGATTCAGTTCAAGAACGTGACCCGCGCCCGGCTCGCCGGACTCGATCTCGCGGTGGTCGCGAGCCCGCTGACGCCGCGACTCACGACCACCCTCAGCTACACCTTTCTCCACGCCCGTCAGCTCGCCCACGACGGCGTGCCACAACAGCCTCTCGCCTTCCGCCCGCGCCACCTGCTGACCATGGGCGCCGACTACGCCTTGGGGGAGCTCGTCGTCGGCGCCGAGTTCCGTTACGCGAGCCGGTTCGAGCGGGTGGAGCTCGCTCCGCTCACCGACCCACGCGTCGCCGCCAGAGTACTCAACCTCCGCGCGGCCTGGAACCACGGCCCGGCAAGCGTACGGGTGCTCGTCGCGAACGCGCTCAATTATCTCTACAGCTACGCGCCCCGCACGCTGGAGCCGGTGCGCAACATCTCCGCCACGCTTGTTTATCGCTATTAGATTCCCCGCAATGCGCCGCGCACTTGCTTGCCTCGCCACGCTGGCCGCGTCGTCCGTGCTCGCCTGCGGCGGCGACCGCGGTCGCTCGCCGCTGTGCGGCCTCGCTCAGGCAGTCGGGCCTTCCATCATCCAGGACCGGCTGCGCGCCCACGCCTTCCTCACCGATGCGCCGCGCGGGCTGCCTGGCCTGCTGCCGGTCCGCATCGTCGGCGACTCGCAGCAGAGCGATGTCCAGGTCGGCTATTCCGACCGGAGCGCTGGCGGCCAGCTGGTGCTCAGCTACCGGGGGCCGGACTTCCCGGCGCGCTACGTGAACGACACCATGAGCTACGGCATCCTCGTCGTGGACGACACGTCGGAGCGCGCGATGGGCATCATCGTCTACCAGACGCGCCGCCCGCCCGCGGACTACCCCCGGGTGGGGACCATGGAGGGCGCGGGAGCCCTGATCCCGGTCTACGGCGTGCGCGTGAACTGGGCCGGCACGAGCAACCCCCGCTGCCCGTTGCTGGGCACCGCTGCATCCGCCAAGAAACCGTGAGGCCGATCGTCGCCGTTTCCGCCCCGCGCCGCACTGACGCCGGGCGCGAGCGGGTCGCTCTCAACACGGCCTACGTCGACGCGCTGACGCGCGCCGGCCTGATCCCCCTCGTCGTTCCGCCGCTGATCGACCCCCCCCCCTCTCCGGGCGCCGTGGCGGCGGTGATGGAAGCCACCTTCGGGCTCGTGCTCACAGGCGGCGAGGACGTGGATCCCGCGCGCTACCGCGCCGCCCCACATCCCCGGCTCGAGGCGATCGACCCCGCTCGCGACGCCGTGGAGATCGCGCTGGTTCACGCCGCCCGCGAGCGGCATCGCCCCATTCTGGCGATCTGCCGCGGCATCCAGATCCTCAACGTCGCGCTCGGCGGCACGCTGTATCAGGACCTGGCGAGCGAGCGCCCCGGACCGATCGGCCACCAGGACAAGACGGCCTGCCACCCGATTCGCGTGGCCCCGGATTCGCTGCTGCGCCGGACCCTCGGCGCCGAGACCGTGACCGTGAACAGCCGCCACCATCAGGCGGTGCGCGACCTGGCGCCAGGCCTGCGGGCGACGGCGTGGGCCGAGGACGGCGTGGTCGAGGCCGTCGAGTTTACGGACCCTGGCCCTCCGTGGATGCTCGCCGTGCAGTGGCATCCGGAGGACCTTACCGAGACCGCCCTGTTCGATGGTTTCGCCCGGGCGGTGCGATGAGCCTCGACTTCCCCTCCGCCGAATGGGTGGCCGCCTACGGCGCGGCGATCAACGCGAGCGAGAGTTACCGCGCCGCCTCGGTCGAATGGACGCACGGTTGTGTGGCGCTGGTCGTGAACGCGCAGCCGGAGATCGGCGTCCCGGCGCCGGTGGGGATCTGGCTCGACCTCGATCGTGGGGCGTGCCGAGCGGCAAAGGTGGTCGGACCAGAGGAGGCCGGCGGCGCGAGCTTCGTGCTCACCGCCGACTACGAGCGCTGGCGGCAGATCATCCGCAAGGAGCTTGGCCCCATCGCCGCCATTATGCAGCGCAAGCTCGCCCTCAAGGGCTCGCTGCCGATCGTGGTGCGATTCGTGAGGTCGGCGGAGGCCCTGGTGGAGGCGGCCACACAGATCCCCACGCGTTTTCTGGACGAATGATCAGAGGCTACGCAGCACCTTGTCGGCCGTGTACACGTTCGGGAAGAACACGCGGTCGCTCAAGCGGTTGAAGGCAGCCCGCAGCGCCGGAAACCGCTCGGCGGCGGCGCGGTAGATTCCGGCCACGCCGAAGCGCGCGGCCAGCGTGTGGCGCGAGGCGAGGGTGTACCCCTGCCGTCCCAGCTCGTCGTAGTAGGGGAGGTCGGGACCCCCTGCCCGCAACCGCCGGGCGGCGATGTAGTCCGGAAACAACCCCGCGAGCCACAGGCTGTAGTTCCCTAGATGCGCCTGCAGCAGAAAGCCCCGCTCCCCAGTCTCCTCCTCAGTGGACAGGTCGCTGACGATATCCACGAGATAACTGTAGGTTTGGTCGGTGGAGCCGGCCCCGCCCCCACCCCCCGCTCCCGTCCCGCCTGTCCCGATCCGGGTGTGGCGGCTCCCCTGGCCGAATTCGAGCAGCAGGGCGGCGAGGTAGTCGGCCAGGTCGCGGTCGTCCACACCGGCGGTGAGGAGGGTGTGCCGCACCGCGACGTAGGCGAAGAGCGGCGGGGAAGGGACGATCAGGGAACGCACCACGAGGAGTGCCTCGAGGAGGCGTGGTTCGTCGAGCAGCGCGTCCGGTCCTTCGGTTTCGAGACGGCGCTCGAACCGGGCGGCGGCCGACGGGTCTCCACGCGCGAGAGCCACAACGATCACCCGAAAGTCGGCGCCGCGCAGTCGGCCGCGCAGGTTCGCGAGGATCATGAGCAAGCCTCCAGTTAGACGACCTACCCCGCAGGGGGCGACGGAGGTCCTGGGACGCCTCACGTCGCTCTCCCAGGAGCTTGCGGGCGCCTACCGCCCGGCGACCGTCGTCGAGATCCTGGCGCGGGCCCTCACCGATAGCCTGGCCCCCGCCCGGCTGTCCATCGTCCTGCTGGACATCGACGCCAATCAGCTCGTCGTCCCATACGATAGCGAATCTGCGGCCGTCAGTACGGACGACCCGCTGCTCCAGCTCGCCTTGCGGAGCGGTCCGGTCGTCTTTCCGCGGGATGTGGCCGCCGGCGCCGCCAAGCTCGGCGTCACCCTGGTGGACCCACCCCCCTCCTGGCTCGGCGCGCCGGTCGCCGCCATGGGGCGCACCATCGGCGCCGTCTCGATCGCCGGGAAGCGGGCCGGGGTGTACGGGCCTCCCGAGCTCGAGTTCGTGAAGGCGATCGCGGCCCAGGGGGCGATCGCGCTGGAGAACGGGCGGCTCGTCGAGCTCCTCTCGAGCGGCAAACGCGAGTGGGAGCTCACCGTCGACGCGATCACCCAGGCGATCTGCATCGTCAACGCGCAGGGCGTGGTGCGGCGCGCGAACCGGGTGTTCGCCGAGCTGATCCGGGTGCCCGTCACGGCGCTCCGGGGACGACCCTGGATGGGCCTATTGCCGACGGCCTGGACCGAAGTGGTCGCCCGTGCCCTGAGCGAGCCTGGCTCCACGCCGGCCGAAGTCCGCTCCGGAGATCGGGTGTTTCTCGTCAGCGCCGTGCCGATCGCCGGAGACGAGGCCGGCGCGGCCGTCTTGCTGTTCGAGGACCAGACCGACAAGCGCCGGCTGCAGGCCCAGTTGATACAGTCTGAGAAAATGTCGGCGATCGGTCAACTGATCGCCGGGGTCGCCCACGACCTGAACAACCCCCTCGCCTCCGTCGTCGGCTTCAGCGACTTCCTGTCCGAAGCCGGAGAAGTGCCGGCCAATCTGGCGGAGCCGCTCCAGGTGATCCGCCAGGAGGCGGAGCGGGCGGCGAACATCGTGAAGAACCTGCTCAACTTCGCTCGCAAGCAGGAGGCCGAGCGGCGGCGCCACGCCGTCGCGCCGCTGCTCGAGTCGACCCTGGCGCTGCTTGGAAACCAGCTGATGGCCCTGAAGGTCGAGGCCACCCTCGACGTCGAGCCGGGGGTGCCCGAGGTCGACATGAATCCCAACCAGATCACCCAGGTGTTCGTGAACCTCGTGAACAACGCCGCCCAGGCGATCGGCGGAACCGGCAAGAGCGGCCGCATCTGGGTCACCGCCCGCAAGTGGCTGGATGGTGTGGCGGTGAGCGTCTCCGACGACGGGCCTGGGATCCCCGACGAGATCGCGGCCCGAGTGTTCGAGCCGTTTTTCACGACCAAGGCGGAGGGGGAGGGCACGGGCCTCGGGCTCTCGATCTGCCAGGGCATCGTGAAGGAGCACGGCGGCCGGATCACCCTCGACTCCAGTCCCGGGGCCGGAGCGACTTTCACCGTCGAGCTTCCCGGCGCCTCTCGCCACTCCAAGCCCGAGGAGGTCCCGGCGTCGGCCGAAACCACAACGGCCCTGCGCATCCTCATCGTGGACGATGAGCCCCACATCCTCCACTACATGCGGGCAACGCTCGAGAGCTGGGGTCACGACGTCGAAGTCGCGGAAGACGGCAGTCAAGCGCTGAAGCGCGCCCTCACCAAACCGTTCGACGTGATCATCTGCGATCTCCGCATGCCGCGCCTCGGCGGCCGCGAGATGTTCCAGAACCTCACCCTGATGCACCCGGGCGTGGCCGCGCGGATCATCTTCGCCACCGGCGACACGGTGCGCGGCGACACGCTGCAATTCCTCGAGAGTCTCGGCCGACCCTACCTCCACAAGCCGTTCACCCTCGCCGAGCTGCGCAGCGTGCTCGGCCGCGTTACACGCGCCAGCTGACCGCTACCCTGCCCCCCCCCCTGCGCATCATTCAGGTCGATTCGGGCCGCGAATGGCGGGGCGGCCAGAATCAGGTCCGCTTGCTCGCCCGCGAGCTGGTCCGTGAGCCGGGCGTCGCGCAGCGACTCGTCACCAAGCGCGGCAGCGAGCTGGCCCGACGGGCGGCGGTCGAGCAGGTCCGCGTGCTGGAAGTCCCCTGGGGCTTGGGACTCGACCCCCGTGCCGCCTGGCGGCTGGGGGGCCTCATCACCGGCTATCGCCCCGACATCATTCATGCCCACGACAGTCACGCGCTCGCGCTCGCGCTCCTCGCCCGCAGGTCCCTCGCCTGGCTGCGCCCCGACCTGCCACCGCCGGCAGTCCTGGCGCACCGCCGCGTCGATTTTCACGTGAAGCGCCGCGGCAGCTGGTTCCGCGCCGATCGCATCATCGCCGTCTCCGAAGCGGTGAAGGCCGTCCTCGTCGCCGACGGGATGAGCCCGCTGGACATCACCGTCGTCCGCGACGGCATCGATCCGCACGAAGTCCGCCGAGCCGCCGCCGCTCCCCTCGACGTCCGCCGCCGCCTCGGTCTCGCCGAGGGCACGCCCCTCGCCGTGAACGTCGCGGCGCTCGTGGATCACAAAGACCACCGCACGTTGATCCACGCCGCCCAGGGGGCCCGGGCGAGCGCTCCCGACTTGCACTGGGCCATCGCGGGGGAGGGCGAGCGGCGTCCCAGCCTCGAGCGCGAGATCGCCGAGCTTGGCCTGGGGGACCGCGTGCATCTGCTGGGGTACATCCCCGAAGCGGACGCCCTGATCCGGGAGGGGAACGTGTTCGTGATGTCATCGAAGGAGGAGGGCCTGGGCAGCGTGGTGCTGCACGCGCTCGCGTTGGGGACACCGGTGGTCGCGACTCGGGCAGGGGGACTACCGGAGATCGTACCGGCCGAGTGGCTGGTGCCGATCGGTGATTCCGCGGCACTGGGCGCGACGGTGGTCCGGGCGCTGCGTCCCCCCCTCCCGTCCCCTGTCCCCTTTCCGCCGTTCCTGACGGCTCGGGCGATGGCACAGTCCGTGTTGGCCTGCTATCGCTCGCTGGCGTAGCTAGATTGCAGGGCCATGATCTACGTGTGCGTCCCAGTCCACAACGAGGCGAAGACCGCCGGCCTCGTGCTTTGGAAGGTGCGGCAAGTGTTCACCGCCTTCCAGCGCGAGTATCAGCTCCTCGTGTGCGACGACGGCTCCACCGACGGTACCGCCGACGTGCTCGCGGGCTACGCGCGCGTGCTCCCGATGACGGTCGTGACGCACAAGGTGCGGACCGGATACGCGCGCAGCCTCGAGGAGCTGCTCCGCCTCGCCTTGCAGCGCACCGACCGGCCGAAGCGGGACTGCGCAATCACGCTCCACGCCGACTTCGTCCACTCGCCCGACGCCATGGAGGAGATGGTCAAGAAGCTGGAATCGGGCGCTGACCTCGTCGTGGTCGAGCAGATGAACGGGATCGGTCGCACCCCCTGGAGCCTGCGCGTGGCGCGCCGCGTCACCCCACGGCTGCTCCGCGTGGCCGGCGTGCGGGACACAGTATCGGGCTACTTGGCGCTGCGGCTGGTGGTGCTACGCCAGGCCACCCGCGGCGACGGGCCCCCCCACGGACCAGCTTCGCCCACTCTGCTCACGACCGACGGCTGGTGCGCCAATGCCGAGCTCCTCGCCCGGCTGGCTCCGCACGCGCGCCGGCTCGAAACCGTGAGCGCGGCGGCCCGCTACGACATGCATCAGCGGCCGTCCCGCGCGCACCCGTGGCAGGAGTTGATCGCCGCCTGGCGGGCCCGTTCGGTGATCAATGCCGCGCGCGTCGCCGTTGCGACGGCCACCGCCACCCTGCTTCTCCTCGCCGCCCCCGCCGCGATCCGCGGCCAGAACGACTCCACGCACGTCTCGGTGGCGGTGCCCGTGACCACCGTGGTGGGGGCACCGAGTGCCGTTCCGTTCAAGACCGGCGAGCGGCTCCGCTACCAGGCCAAGTACGGGATCTTCAATGTCGGGGTGGCCACGATGGAAGTGGTCGGTGTGGATACGCTGCGCGGCGTCGAGACCGTGCACTTCACCTTCCGCATCGTGGGCGGGGCGCTGTGGTACCACCTCGACCAAACCATGGAATCGTGGGTGGGTCGGAGTGATTTCCAGTCGCGCCGTTTTCGCCAGGACACCGACGAGCGTGGTCGCCAGTGGCACCGGGCGTACGAGATCTATCCCGATTCCGGGTTTTACCGCGAAGAGGGCAAGGACTCCACCTTTCCCACCGTGTCGGAACCGCTCGACGACGCGGCGTTCCTCTACTGGATCCGGACCGTGCCGCTGGAGCAGGGCAAGCGCTACGAATACCGTCGTTACTTCCGGCCCGATCGCAACCCGGTCATCGTGGAGGTCCTGGGCCGCGAGCGGGTGAGCGTGGCGGGGCGCAAGTGGAACGCGATCGTCGTTCGGCCGGCGATCCCCAACGGGCGCGGCATCTTCGCCGAGAAGGCGGACGCCCGGATGTGGCTCTCCGACGACCCCCGCCGCATCATGTTGGCGTTGCAGTCCACGTTTTCGTTCGGCCAGGTCACGCTGAAGCTCAAGGAGTTCTCCGTCCCGGAGCAGCCATGACCGACTACCGTGAGGCGGACTTCAGTCGCCTCAAGACCGTCCCCATCGCGCGCCGCTCCAACAAGGTCGATCCCACCCTGCTCGCCCATCCCCCGGGCGCCGATCGTAGCTTCGCCGCTTTCTGGAGCTCGCTGCCCGACATCCTCGCCGCCCGCGACTTGCGCACGGTGGTCCACCAGATCGCGCAAGCGGCCGGCCGCCGCGCCGTCGTCGCGATGCTGGGCGGACACGTGATCAAGGTGGGCCTCGGACCCCTGCTGATCGAGCTGCTGCGGCGCAAGGTGATCACGCACGTCGCCATGAACGGGAGCGCGGCGATCCATGACTTCGAGCTCGCGGCCTACGGCGGCACCAGCGAGGACGTTGCCGCCGGACTGAGCGATGGAACGTTCGGCATGGCGGAAGAGACGGGCCGGGAGATGAACGCGGCGGTGGCCGCCGGCGCCCGCGCGCAGCAGGGGATGGGGGAAGCGCTCGCCCGCGCGCTCGGACAGCGCCCGGCGCTGCCGGGGCGCTCGGTCTCGGTGCTCCTCGCCTGTGCCGAGCTGGGGGTGCCCGTCACCGTGCACGCCGCCGTCGGCGCCGAGATCATCCACCAGCACCCGACGGCCGACGGCGCCGCGCTGGGCGCCACGAGCCACCGCGACTTCAAGCGGCTGGCCGCCGTGCTCCCGGACTTGGACGGCGGCGGCGTAGTGCTCAACCTCGGCAGCGCCGTGGTGTTGCCGGAAGTGTTCCTCAAGGCGCTGACCGTGGCCCGCAACTTGAACGCCGGCCGGCCTCGAGACTTCACCGCCTGCGATTGCGACATGCAGCGGCACTACCGCCCGCGGGTCAATGTGGTGGAGCGACCGACCCTGGGAAGCGGCCGTGGCGTGATGCTGACCGGCCACCATGAGATTCTATTCCCGCTGCTCTGCTGGGCCGTGCTCCACCACCTCGATGAACGCTAGGCTTCGAGGAACGATCGTGCTGACGGCCCTGGCGCTCAGCGGGTGCACGACGCGGCAGCGCGCGCCGCGCGGCGTGCCACGCACGGCGCTGGGTACGCCCGAGCGCATCCAGGACCTCGTACGCCAGGCCATTCAGCTCGATGCGGCGTGGAACCGGTCGGCAGACACGCTGTACGCGCCGGAGGCGATGGTGGTCGCGAATGCACGGGTGCGATTCGCCGCCCCCCGCTTCGCGGGCGTCGCATACGGCGGCAGGGTCACCGTCGCAGCTGCGACGGTGACCCTGGAAGGCCGGTTCGCTTGGGTGATGATCGATTACCGGTGGTTCAGCTTAGAGCGCAATCAGGCCGAGGCGGGACGGGCGACCTTCGTGTGCGAAGAGAAGGCCAACGGCTGGAAGATCGTCCACGTCCACTCGAGCCAGGTGCTGCCCTGGGATCGCTAGGATTGCGCGGGACGCCCCTTGATCATCTCCCGCACCTTGTCGGCCGTGCTCGGGCTGATGACCCGAAGCACCATATAGAAAATGAAGCCGAGGGCGGCGAGCCACAGAATGGTGCCCGCGAGGCCGATCAGGCCGCCCATCAAGCCGAACAGGATCTTGAGGCCGAGCCAGGCGACGACCGCGAGAACGGCAAAGCCCAGAATGCTCCGGAACATGGTATCCTCCGCGTGGTCCTGCAGTACTGACGGCCGTACGCCGGTCGAATGACGAAAGTTTCGGCGTACGACGTCGTCGTGATCGGGGGCGGCGTGATCGGCGCCGCCTGCGCCCGCGCCGCTGCGCTGCGAGGGCTTCATACCGCCTACCTGGAGCCGGGCCCCGACCCCGCGGCCGCCTCCCCTGCGTCAGCGGGCATGCTCGCAGCCCAGATCGAGCCAAGCGACGACATCATGCTCGCCGTGTGCGTCCGCGGGCGCGATCGCTACGAGGAGCTCGCCGCCACCCTGAAAGATACCACCGGGATCGACATCGGGTTCTGGCGAGGGGGGATCGCCGCTGTGGCGTTCGACGAGCCGCAGGCGGCCCGCCTCGGCGAGGCCGCCGCGATGCAGCGCCAGGCGGGGTTGCGCTGCGATTGGCTGTCCAGCGATGAGCTCCGGGAGCGCTGGCCGGGCGCCGCTCCCGAGGCCACGGGCGCCCTTTGGGCCTCCGAAGACGGCGCCGTGGATCCGCAGGCCCTCACCCGCGCCTTCCTGGCGGATGCGCGGCGCTTAGGTGCGAGCCACCTGCACGTGAAGGCCGACCGCCTCACGATCGCTGGCGACCACGTGACGGGGGTAGTCGCCGGCGGCGAGACGGTGTCCGCGGAGCGGGTCGTCGTCGCCGCCGGGGCCTGGTCGGCCCTCCTCGCCGGCCTGCCGCGTCCGCTCGACATCGCCCCCGTCCGTGGCCAGATGGCGGCGACCCCGTGGCCGGGTGAAACGCCGCCGGTCATCCTCTACCACGATCACGGCTACATTCTGAATCGCGGCGCCGAAGCGATCCTAGGCAGCACCATGGAACGCGCCGGGTTCGATTCCCAGGTGACCAACGACGGATTGGCGCAGATCTTCCGCAGCGCGGTGCGGTTGCTGCCCTCTGTGGCCGCGCTTCCCGTGCAGCGAATGTGGGCCGGGCTCCGTCCCGTGACCCCCGACGGACGGCCGATCCTCGGCCCAGACCCGGAGGTCCGCGGCCTGTTGTACGCCACCGGCCACGGTCGTAACGGCGTACTGCTCGCGGCGCTGACCGGTGAAACTATCGGGGAGCTGTTGTCGCAGGGAGCAACGGATCTGGACCTCACACCCTTCCGCCCCGATCGCTGATGTACGCCACCTGCGCGTTCTGCAACGCCACATTCGACGGTGACGGAGGGCCCTCTGGACTCGGCGTCGGCCGGCGGCTCGCGTTCGACGAATGGCGAGGCCGCCTTTGGGTGATCTGCCCCAAGTGCGCTCGCTGGAATCTCACCCCCATCGACGACCGGCTGGAGCGGATCGAGACGCTGGCGCGCGTCGCGCGCGAGGGGCACGTCCTCGCCTCGACGGACCAGGTGGTCCTGGTGCGCTGGCAGCGCTACGACCTGGTGCGGGTCGGCAAACCGCCCCGGGTGGAGCTCGCTCCGTGGCGCTATGGGGAGCGGCTGCGTGCCCGCCAGCTCGAGCGCGCCAAGGTGGTCATCCCGCTGACGGTGGCCGCGGTGGGGCTGGGTATCGCGGCGAACGTCGCCGTGGGCGGCTCCTTCGGCGCGTTCGCCTGGAACCTCCACCGAATCGGCGACTGGGCGTACTTGAAGATCGTCGGGAACCGCAAGGTGATCGTGGTCGAGACGCCGATCTGTGAGCGCTGCGGCAACGTCATGGAGTTGCGCGCCAAGCACGTGCAGCACGCCCGGCTGATCCACGACGCCAAGGCCGACCTGGCCGTGCTGGTGAGCTGCCCGAGCTGCCATCGTGAAGGCGCGTTGCTGACCGGGCACGATGCGGCGCAGGTGCTGCGGCCGGGGCTCACCTACCTGAATGTGCGTCGCGGCAGCCGCCGCCGCGCCGAAGACGCGGCCCGGGTGGTAGATCAGATCGGGGGAGCGGACGAGTTGATCCGGGACATTTCGCGACGGGAGCTGACGCTGCGCTCGCTCCGCGCCGAGCGGCAGCTGGCGCTCGAGATGGCGGTGGACGAGCAGGCGGAGGTGCATGAGCTCGAGCGGCAGTGGCGGGACGCCGAAGAGGAGGCCGAGATCGCGGACGGAACCTTGAGCTCGACCGCGGAGCTGGAAGAGGAGCTCCGGCGCCTCAAGGGGAGAGGGGGCCATCAACCATCCGGTTGATTTCTGTAATCAAACGCTACCCCCACCCACCGCCCGCCACTATCTTCCGACACTTCCGAGCCCAAGGCCCAATGGCTGCTCCGCTTGTACAGATCAGTCCCCGTCCCAACTCGCGCGGCGCCGCCGCTCCCCAGCGTAAGCCGGCGTGGCTGAAGGTCAAAGCGCCCGGCGGATCCACCTACATCGGCCTCAAGCAAATGATGCGGGACCTGAAGCTGCACACGGTCTGCGAGGAGGCGCATTGTCCCAACATTGGGGAGTGTTGGGAGCACAAGGCGGCGACCTTCATGATTCTAGGCGACGTGTGTACTCGGAACTGCGCGTATTGCGCCGTGGCCCACGGGACGCCGGGACCGCTCGACCAGGATGAGCCGGTCCGCCTCGCCGAAGCGGTCGCCCAGATGGACCTGAACCACGTGGTGATCACCAGCGTCGACCGCGACGATTTGCCGAACGGCGGCGCTGAGGTGTTCGCCGACTGCATCACCGAGATCCGCCGGCGGCTGCCGGGCGCGTCGATCGAAGTGTTGATCCCCGACTTCAAGGGTGGCGAGCCGGCGCTGCGCCTCGTGATCGCGGCGCGCCCGGATATCCTGAACCACAACCTCGAGACGATCGAGCGCCTGTACCGCATCGCCCGCCCGGGGGGCCGCTATGCACGCGCGCTGGAGCTGTTCCGCCGCGCCAAGACGATCGCGCCGGACTTGCTCACCAAGTCGGGGCTCATCTGCGGCCTGGGCGAAGAATGGGACGAGCTGCTCGTCGCCATGCGGGACCTGCGCGCTCAGGACGTCGACATCCTGACCGTCGGCCAGTACCTCCGGCCGTCCGAGGACCACCTGCCGATCGCGCGCTGGTACACGCCGGCGGAATTCGCCGAGCTGAAACGGCTGGGACTCACGATGGGGTTCCGGCACGTGGAGGCAGGCCCGCTGGTTCGCTCGAGCTACCACGCGTGGGAGCAAGCCGCGAGCGCGGTGGCGACCCGGTAACCCCGAGGATTTCATGGACCAGGTGCACGCCGACCTCCACCGCCGGATGCTGCGGGAGATGCTGCTGATCCGGCGGTTCGAGGAGAAGGCGGCCGAGGCGTACGCCTTGGGCAAGATCGGCGGCTTCTGCCACCTGTACATCGGCCAGGAGGCGGTGGCGGTGGGCTCGCTCGCCGCGCTCCGCAACGATGATTACGTGATCTGCTCCTACCGGGAGCACGGGCAGGCGTTGGTCAGGGGCATCCCCGCGAACGCGGTGATGGCCGAGCTGTACGGCAAGGCGACAGGGTGCTCGGGGGGCAAGGGCGGGTCGATGCACCTGTTCGACGCTCGGAGACGCTTCATGGGCGGGCACGGGATCGTAGGTGGCCACCTCCCGCTCGCCGCGGGAATCGGTTTCGGGATCAAGTACCGCGGCGGCGACCAGGTGTGCCTCTGCTACTTCGGGGAGGCGGCGGTGAACATCGGCGCCTTCCACGAGGCCTTGAACATGACCTCCGTGTGGAAGCTCCCCGTCATTTTCCTCTGCGAAAACAACCGGTACGGCATGGGCACCGCGTTCGAGCGGGTCGCCGCGATCACCGACGTGGCGGAGCACGCCTGCAGCTACGACATGCAGGCCGAGACGGTGAACGGGATGGACGTGCTGGCGGTGTACCAGGCGACCCAGCGCGCGGTGCAGCGGGCCCGCAAAGGCGGTCATCCGACCCTGTTGGAGGTTCGCACCTACCGCTTCATGGGCCATTCGATGTCCGATCCGCTGCACGGCGTGTACCGGACGAAGGAAGAGGTCGAAGAGCAGAAGAAGCGCGACCCGATCACCCAGCTCGCCCTCTCGCTCAAGGATGCTGGGGGATTGGATCAGACCGGGCTCGACGCGGTCGACGCCGAGGTGCGCGCGGAGGTGGAGGCGGCGGCCAGGTTCGCCGACGAGAGTCCCGACCCGGCGCCGGAAGAGCTGTACGCGCACGTCCTGGCGGACTGAGCGATGCCGACCCTCACCTACCGGGATGCCCTGAACCAGGCGCTGCGCGAGGAGATGCAGCGCGACCCCACGGTCTTCCTCATGGGCGAGGAGGTCGGGGTCTACCAGGGGGCCTACAAGGTGAGCCGGGGCCTGCTCGAGGAGTTCGGGCCGCAGCGGGTGGTGGACACGCCGATCGCCGAGCTGGGGTTCGCGGGGATCGGCGTCGGGGCCGCGATGACCGGGCTGCGTCCAGTGATCGAGTTCATGACCTGGAATTTCGCCGTGCTGGCGCTGGACCAGATCGTCAATGCCGCCGCCAAGATGCTGTACATGTCCGGCGGCCAGCTCCCGATGCCGATCGTGTTCCGCGGCCCCAACGGCGCGGCGCTGCAGCTCTCCTCCCAGCATTCCCAGGCCTGGGAGTCCTGGCTCGCCCACATCCCAGGCCTTAAGGTTGTCGCGCCGGCCACGCCGGCCGACGCCAAAGGGTTGCTCAAGTCCGCGATCCGCGACAACAACCCGGTGATCGTGTTGGAAGGCGAGATGCTCTACAACACGAAAGGCGACGTGCCGGACGGCGAGATTCTGGTGCCGATCGGCAAGGCGGACGTGAAGCGGGAGGGGAGCGACGTCACGCTGATCGCGCATTCGAAAACGGTGACCGTGGCCCTCAAAGCGGCCGAGCAGCTCCAGGCCCAGAACATCTCGGCCGAGGTGATCGATTTACGCTCCCTCCGGCCGCTCGACGAGGCAGCGATTCTCGCGTCCGTGACCAAGACGAACCGGGCCGTCGTCGTCGAAGAAGGCTGGCCGCACTGCGGCGTGGGAGCGCAGGTCGTGGACGTGATCCAGCGCGACGCGTTCGACCAACTCGACGCACCGGTGCTGCGGGTCACCCAGGCCGACACGCCGATGCCCTACAACAAGCACCTCGAGCGGGCAGCCAAGCCCTCGCCCGAGCGCGTGGTTCAAGCTGCGCGACGCGTCCTCTACCTCGAGTAGCCCATGGCCACCACGGTCGTGATGGAGGCGCTGTCGCCGACGATGGAGGAAGGGCGCCTCGTCAAGTGGACGAAGCAGGAAGGAGACGCGGTGAAGGCCGGGGAGACCCTGGCCGAGGTGGAAACCGACAAGGCGGTGATGGAGCTGGTCGCCCGGGCGGACGGCCACCTGCTCAAGATCGCCGCCGCCGCGGGGAGCACGGTGCCGGTCGGGAACGTCGTCGCGTACATCGGGGCGCCGGGCGAGAAGGTCGAGGGGGCGAGTTCCGCGGCAGCGGCGGCGATCTCGGGAAGCGGGAAGGAGGAGGCAGGAAGGGTCTTGACTGCTCCGACGCCCTCCCCGGCACCGACTATCGCCGCCACCCCATTCGACACGAGTCGAGTGAAAGCGTCGCCTCTCGCCCGCCGGATCGCCAAGGACGCCGGTGTCGACTTGAAGCTCGTCACCGGGTCCGGCCCCGGCGGCCGCGTCATCAAGAAGGACCTGGAACGAACGGGCGCGCCAGGGGCACCGGCCCCGGTTGTTGCGGCTGGCGTCCCCTTCCCGCTTCCCTCTTCCCCCATCCCCGCCTCGCCTTCCGGGGCGCCGTACGACGACGTCCCGCTGACCCAGATCCGGAAGACGATCGCCAAACGGCTCGCGGCCTCGATCGGCCCCATCCCCCACTTCTTCTTGACGACCGAGGTGGACATGGAGCGGGCGGCCGAGGCGCGCGCGGCGCTCAACGCGCAGCTCGGCGACCAGGGCAAGATCAGTTTCAACGACATCGTCGTGAAGGCGACCGCGCTGGCGCTCGCCAAACACCGGTCGTGCAACGCCTGGTTCCAGGAAGACCACATCCGCTACTGGAACGTGGTGCACCTGGGGATCGCGGTGGCGGTCGAGGACGGGCTGATCACTCCGGTGATCCGCAACGCCGATCTGAAATCACTCACGCAGATCGGCGCGGAAGCCCGCGAGCTGGCCCAGCGGGCGCGAGACCGGCGGCTCAAGCCCGAGGAGTACTCCGGCTCCACGTTCAGCGTGTCCAACCTGGGGATGTTCGATATCGACCAGTTCACCGCGGTGATCAACCCGCCCGAGGCGGGGATCCTGGCGGTGGGAACGATCGCGCAGAAGCCGGTGGTGGTGGACGGCCAGGTCGTGCCCGGCCGGCGGCTGCGGCTCACGATGAGCTGCGACCACCGCGTGATCGACGGCGCCACCGGCGCGGCGTTCTTGAGAACGCTCAAGCAGATGCTGGAGAACCCTTTGGCCATGCTTCTCTAAGAGGAACCCGTGGCGAATTCATTCGACGTCATCATTCTCGGAGGCGGTCCGGCCGGCTACGTCTGCGCCATCCGCTGCGCCCAGCTGGGCCTCACCACCGCTGTCATCGAGAAAGACAAACTCGGCGGCGTGTGCGTGAATATCGGCTGCATCCCGACCAAAGCCTTGCTCCACTCCGCCTACATCGCCAACCTGCTGAAGGATGCCAAGGCATTCGGGATCGAGGCCGCCTCCGTGAAGACGGACTATAGCGTCGCCATGCTCCGCTCCCGCCGCGTGGCCGAACAGAACTCCAAGGGCGTCGAGTTTCTGATGAAGAAGCACAAGATCACGGTCGTCAAAGGCGCAGGCACGCTGCTCCCCGGCAGGAAGGTGAAGGTCGGCGCCGAGACCTACGAAGCGACGCGCGCGGTGGTCGTCGCGTCCGGCTCGCGGGTGAAGGGAATCCCGCAGATCGGCCTCGAGATCAACAAGACGACGGTCATCTCCTCGGATGAGGCTCTGCTGATGGAGAAGATCCCGCCCACGATGGCGATCATCGGCGCGGGCGCCGTGGGTATGGAGTTCGCGGACATCTTCAACGCCTTCGGCGTGAAGGTGACCATACTCGAGGCTTTGCCCCGGATCCTCCCGCTGGAGGACGCGGAATCCTCGACCGCGCTCGCCAGGAGCTTCAAGAAGCGCGGTATCGAGGCGATCGCCGGCGCCAAGGTCACCCGCGCGACCGTCGGGAAGGACAAGGTGGTGCTGGAGGTGGAGGCGGCCGGGGAGAAGCGGCAGATCGAGGCGGCCGTGGTGCTCATGGCGGCCGGCCGCGCCGTGAACACGGAGAACCTCGGGCTCAAGGAGTGCGGCATTCAGCTCACCGAGCGCGGGTTCATCAAGGTGGACCAGGGCCTGCAGACCACCGATCCCGGCTATTACGCGATCGGCGACGTGGCAGGCCCGCCGATGCTGGCCCACAAGGGTAGCCGGGAGGGCGTGGTCGTCGCCGAGCGCCTCGCGGGCCACAAGCCCCCGGCGATCAAGTACGACAATGTGCCGAGCGTGACCTATTGCCACCCCGAGGTCGCGAGCATCGGACTCACCGAGGAACAGTGCAAGGAGAAGAAGCTCGACTATGTCGCGGGACGCTTCCCCTTCTCGGCCAACGGACGCGCGCGCGGCACGGGCGAGACCGAGGGCTTCGTGAAGATTCTTCGGGACAAGAAGTACGGGGAGATCCTGGGCGCGCACATCGTCGGCGCGCACGCCTCGGAGATGATCCATGAGCTCGCCGTCGCGCGCGAAAACGAGTACACCGTGGAGGAAGTGGACCTCGCCATCCACGCCCATCCCACGATGTCGGAGGCCATCGCGGAGGCGGCCCTCGACTCGCTCGGGCGAGTGATGAACATCTGAGCGAGCCCGCGCCGAAGGACCCGCTCGCCATCGGGGTGGGAGCCCTCGCCACCGGCGTGGGTCTGGGCGCCGCCTGTATTACCCTCACGCTCCTCCTGATGCAGCTGGCGCAACGCGCGGTCGCGACCGACGGGAACCCCGCCCGCGACGTCACCGGGGACCTGCTCATCGCCGGCCTGGTCGCCGGCATCGCCGTCGCGGCCCTGTTCGGCTGGCGCCGCAGTCTCGGCGTCGAGAACGTGTGGCAGCGCGGCGTCGTGGCGGTCCTGTCCGTGTTCGGCGCCCTGATGATCGCCTTCTTCCTGACCATTCCCGCCCGGCAGCTCTTCGGCACCACCGGCCTGATCTTGCTCGCCGTGGCCATGGCCGCCATCGGCGTGGCGGGAAGTCGTTGGGCGATCAAGGGCCGGGGAACGGAACCGCCCACATGAGCCCGCCCATCCTCGAAGTCGTCGAGGCCGGCCGGGTCCCCTATGGCGAGGCGCTGGAGTGGCAGCGCCGGGTCGCCCGGGCGCGGATCGAGGACCGGCAGCTGCCCGACCTGCTGCTGCTGCTCGAGCATCCGCCGGTCGTCACTTGCGGCCGGAGCTCCCACGAGGCGCACCTGCTCCAGGGCGATGGAATCGAAGTCTTCGAGGTCGAGCGCGGCGGCGACGTGACCTATCACGGCCCAGGCCAGCTGGTGGGCTACCCGATCCTCGACCTGACGCGGCACAAGCAGGACCTGCACTGGTACCTGCGCACGCTCGAGCAGGCGCTGATCACCGCCCTGGCCTCGCTCGGCATCGGCGGGGAGCGGCGGCCGGGCTACACGGGTGTGTGGACGCGCGGGCGCAAGATCGCGAGCATCGGCGTCCACGTGAAGCAGTGGGTCACCTGGCACGGCTTCGCGCTCAACGTCACGACCGATCTCACGGACTTCGACCGGATCGTGCCGTGCGGGATCCCAGGAGTGCAGATGACGTCGATCGAGCGGGAAGGCGGAGCGAGGAAGGGGGATGGGTCCCTCTGGGACGCGAGCGTGGACGCGGTGGTACGGTCATTCGAAGCAGCCTTTGGCCTCTATGCCGTCGCGACGCCGAGAAACGCCGCGCCGTGACCGACCGGGTCCCGCCGGGCCAAATTGCGACCACCAAGTGGCCGGTCCTGCACTACGGCAACGTACCGCGGGTGGACACGGCCGCGTGGACGTTCATGGTGTCGGGGCTCGTGGAGCACCCGTTCTCCATCTCTTATGACGAGCTGCTGCAGCTGCCGCGGAAGACGATCCAATGCGACATGCACTGCGTCACCACTTGGAGCCGGCTGGACAACACGTTCGAAGGCGTTCCAGTGCAGGTGCTGCTCGAGCGCGGCGGCGTGAAGCCGGAGGCGAAGTACTGCCTCGTGTTCGCCGAGCAGGGGTTCACGACCAATTTGCCGCTCGCCGACCTCGATCGGCCCGACAACCTGATCGCGCTGAAGTGGAGCGGCGAGTGGCTCACGCCGGAGCACGGCTGGCCGGCTCGGCTGCTGGTGCCGCACCTGTACTTGTGGAAGAGCGCAAAGTGGGTGCGCGGCTTCGAGCTGTTGGAGGAAGACCTTCCCGGGTTCTGGGAGCAGAACGGCTACCATATGCGTGGTGACCCGTGGACGGAAGAGCGCTACGGGGGCCGCGGTCTGACCCAGCACGAGATCAACAAGTTCCGCAACGCGAGCAAGAAGGTGCTCGGCTAGGCCAGGAGGTCCGCGACCTCCCGCGCCGCCTCCGCCTGGCGGCGGCCCTCTTCATCCAGATTCAGCGCGAGTTCGGCGAGGGTGCCGCTCCCTCCCTCGGCTGAAGTGAGCGCGTGCGCCTGCCAGCCGCTCAGCGCGGCACTCGCGTCGAGCAGGCGCTGCGTGAGCAGATCGCGGCCCCGCTCGCAGCGGCCGAGCGCGTCGAGCCACGCGGTGGATGCGCCGGCGAGGCGGTCCCGCTGCTCGTCGAAGGCGGCGAGGTGCTGCTCCAGGGCCGCCAGATCTTGCGCCGCGGTGCACGCCGCGACGATCAGCGGGCCCAGCTGCTCGGCGCTCGCCGCCCCACCGCCCCCCCCTCCCCCCCACCCGCCTCTCGTCGTCGCCCGGCGAAGCACGTCGAGCAGCAGCGCGCGGGCGTGACCGGCCGGCACGGCCGCCAATGCTCTGACGGCGGCCCGCTCGGCAGGCGGCGGGAGGGTCGAGGAGACTGCGGGCCGCGGGTTCCACAGGGGGCGACCGCGCCCCAGGGCCGCCGCGCACACCAGCCCCGCCGCCACGGCCGGACTCGTCACGAGCAGAACGGGCATGGAGGCAGCGAGTCCGGCGGCGGCCCCGGCCACCGCCACGACGCCCGCGAGGATGGCGATCGGCGCGGGGACGTCGGCACGCGATAGCGGCGTGCGCGTTTCGGTGCGTGCAGGCAGGCCGTGCGCCAAGAGCAGATCCACGACCCGCGGCCCCGCGTCCGCGGGCACGCGCATCAACGGCCGCTCGCCGGCCGCCGCGGCGTCCCGCCCTGCCGAAGACAGCCCGGCGCCGACCCGCTCCTCCAGTGCCTCCCGCACGGCCCGGCGCGCGGGCCCGCTCGACGTCCGCTCGAGGAACACCAGCACGTCGTCCCCCGCACTGGCGCGACGCGCGCACCGGGGACAGACCCCAATGCCGAACGGCTCCAGTGCCTGGCACAACGCACAGCGATCCTTTCCGGGAGGCGCGGGCATCGGGTGCGCTTCGTCCCCGCCCAGCTCGAGCGCCGTTCCGAGAATCGCCACTCCGGGAAACCGGTCGTCAGGATCGGGCATCGTGGCGCGGGCGACGACCTCGTCGAGCCAGGCCGGGAGTTCCGGGCGACGGCGCCGCGGCCGGTGCTCCCCGCTTCCCGCGGCGACGACGGCCGAGGTCACGGACCGTGGGGAGGGAGGCAAGGCGCCAATCAAGGCGTAGTAGAGGGTCACGCCGAGGGCATAGGCATCGGCCCGGGCGTCGCCGCGATGTCCCGCGAGCAGCTCGGGCGCCGCGTAGTCGGCGGTCCCCACCAATCCACCGGTTTGTGTGACGGTTTCCAGTCCGGTCAGCCTGGCGGAGCCGAAGTCGGTCAGACGCGCCCGTCCGTCAGGAGCGAGCAGGATGTTTTGCGGCTTGACGTCGCGGTGCAGAATTCCCCGCCGGTGGGCGGCGTCGAGCGCCCCAGCGATCTCACGCCCGAGGCGCACCACTGCGTCGACATCGAGGGGACCCCGTTCCCGTACGCGTACGGCGAGGTCGGGGCCCGCCACGTACTCCATCACGACGAAGCTCCACGGGCCGTCCTCTGCCACGTCGTAGACGGCGACGATGTTCGGATGGCTGATCTGGCGCACCGCCTGCACTTCCCGACGGAGCCGCTCGCGGGCGAGACGGGCCGCCGCGGGAGGGGGGACGAGCAGCTTGATCGCGACGTCGGCGCCGACGCGGGGGTCGTGTGCGCGATAGACGATCGAGTATCCGCCGCGCCCGATCTCGCCCGCGATGACGTAGCGGTCCTGGAGAACCGCGCCGGGAGCGAGATAGGTGGGCTCAGCCACCGGGAAGGCGGCTAGCGAAGGTGCGCGAGCGCGTCTCGCGCATTCTGGGTCCAGCCGTCGCTCTGGCGATAGATGATGAGGAACGACTCGAGGTGCTTCCGCGCGAGCGCGGGCTGACCCAGAGCGTATTCGGCCATGCCGGCGTGGTAGAGGGCCATGAAGTGATCTGGCTGGTACTCCACCACGAGCTCCATGATGGGTCCCGCCGAGCGGTCGTCGCCGGCGTCGGCCACCGGGTGGGCGACCTCGAACACGATCTCAGCCCCCTGCGCCCGCTGGCCCTGGGGCAAGCGATTGATCACCGCCCGCGCCAAATCCAGCTTTCCACCGAGTGCGTAGCAAGCAGCGCTGAAGCCCTGTCCATCGAGGGTCGCGGGCGCGGGGCGGTCCCGCTGGGCGATTTCCACCTCCACCGCGTTGCAGAACGGTTTGATGGTGGTAAACCACTCTTGCCCCGACCCGGTGGGAGAGACAGGGGTCGGGTGAGGCTCCGTCTCGCGAGGGGGGGGGAGAGGAGCGGGAGGCGGAATCGCTCTGTGGCGCAGCAAAACGGCCCCGCAAATCGCGAGGTAGCCGAGGCCGGTGAGATACAGAGCGCGGTGCATGGTTTGCCCAATATAAGAGACGTCTGGAGGCGGCGGCTGTGCACAACCTCACAAATCGTACAACCGCTGGCCGAGCCGGGACTTGGGCGAATCCGCTCGGCCCGGGAGGCTACGGGGCGGGAGCGGCGTTGGCGAGCAGGTGGAAGAACCGCTTGAACACTTCGATCCCGTCCCACAGCTGCTGCAAGTCGAGCTTCTCATTCGGGGCGTGCAGCCGGTCGTCGGGGAGGCCGATGCCGGTGAGCAGCACCGGCGCGCCGGAGAGGCCAAGCGCAGATACCACGGGGATCGAGCCGCCGGCCCGCGCGGTGACCGTGCCCCTCCCGACGACCTCCTCGAACGCGCGGTCCAGCAGGGCAAACACCGGGCGGTTCACCTTGATGACCGCCGGGTCCGCCCCGTGCAGAAACCGCACCGTCGCTGTCACGTAGCGAGGCGCGAGCTTTTTCACGGCGGCGGTCACCTGCCGTTCGACGGTGGCCCACTTCTGGTTCGGCACGAGCCGCAGACTGACCTTGGCGGTCGCCTCGGCCGGAATGACCGTCTTGGCCCCGGCTCCGGTGAACCCGCCCGTGATACCGTGGATCTCGAAGGTGGGGAGGGCCCACAGGCGCTCCAGCACCGAATACCGCTTCAGCCCGGTGAGCGCCTTGGCCTGCACCCGCTTGGCGAGGAATTCCTTCTCCTTGAACGGCAACTTCTTCCACAAGGTGCGCTCCGCCTTGGTCGGCGGCCGCACCGCTTGATAGAGGCCGGGAACATTGATCTTTCCGTCCGATCCCTTGAGCCGGCTCAGCAGCCGGCACAGCTCCTCGTGGGCGTTGGGCGCGGCTCCGCCGTACTCACCCGAGTGCAGGTCGGACTTCGCAGTGCGCACGGTGATCTCGGCGTAGGCCATCCCCCGGAGCGCCGTGTACACGGCGGGCCAACCGGGCGCGACGTACGCCATGTCGGCGACGAGCACGGCGTCCGCCTTGGTGCGCTCGGGTTCGCGCCGCAGCAGGTCGAACAGGACCTTGCTGCCGTACTCCTCCTCGCCTTCGATCAGGAAGCGGAAGTTGACCGGGGGCCGGCCGCCGGCCTCGATCGCCTTGAGCAGGCAGAAGACCTGGCCCTTGTCGTCGGCGGCACCGCGGGCGAAGAGCTTCCCGTCGCGGACCGTGGGCTCGAAGGGCGGCGACAACCATTCGTCGAGTGGATCGGGGGGCTGGACGTCGTAATGACCGTACAACAGGAGCGTGGGTGTCCCGGGGACATCGGGGCCCATGCCCCAAACGACCGGATGCGAGTCGCTGCCGAGGAATTGCACGTCGCGGCAGCCCAGGCCCCGCAGCTCGGCGGCCACCCATTCGGCGGCGCGGCGGCAATCGGCGTTGTGCGCGGGAAGCGTGGAGACTGACGGTATGCGCAGGAATGCCGTCAGCTCTCGCAGCAATCGGTCGGAGTCCATGGTGCGCGAAATGTAGAGGACACCGGCTCGCCTAGCCAGCGCGGTGGCGCGGGGTAGATTCTCCGGCATGCGGACCACGGCGTCCTACGATCTGTTTCCGGACGCGCCCAGCGAGCGGGCGATGGCCCGCGCGCGGTGGTTGGCCCGCGAGGGGCGCGTGGCCGACGCCGAGTCCGCGTTCCGCGGCGTGCTCGCGACCCATCCCGATTTGAAACCCTGCTGGGCCGAATACTTCGAGCTGTTGCGCGGCGCCGGCCGTCCCGACGACGCCCTGCGGCTGGCGGAGGGCGCCGAAGCGCAGTTCGGCGGCGTGGCGTTCCCCCTCGCGCTCAAGGGCGCGGCGCTCATCGAGCTCGGCCGCTTCCGCGACGCGCTGGCGGTGCTGGAGCGCGCGGTGGAGGCCGACCCGGACCTCGCGCTGGTGTGGCACGAGCTCGGCTACGCGGCCTACCGACTGGGCGATCCCAACCGGGCGCTACTCGCGCTCGACCGCGCGTTCGGACTCGAGCCGCACACCGAGACCCTGAAGTTGCGCGGGAAGATCCTGCGCGAGGCCGGCCGCTACGTCGCGGCCGAGGTGGCATTCGAAGCGGCGGCGCAGGCGGCCGAGCACGCCGAGCAGCGCGAAGACGCCGAGCGCGAGATCGCGGCCACCCGGCGCTACGCCTTCTGGGCGCCGCGCCGACCGGACGCCCTACACCCCGCGGAGCGGTGGTTTGCCGAGACCGGGTCGGTGGTGCTGGCGCCGGTGCCGGGCCCGGTGCCGCCGAGCGACGAAGCCCTCGCCAAGGCATTCGCCGAGCTGGCGGAGGATTCGGGATGGCGGTTCGGCCAGGTCGTCACGGTGGGCCCGAGCCTGCCCGTGTGGGCCCCGCTCGCCGAGGCGCTCCGGGCCCCGTTGGTGGGTCGCGACGCGTTCGATCCCGCCACGGTGCCGCTGGTGGCTTCGCTGCGGCCCCTCGCACCCGAGGCCGGCTGGGCGGCGCTCACGAGCGCCATCGCGGAAGCGCGGGCTGGGCTGGTCTTCGTACTGGAGCACGCGGCTGAAGCGCCCGGATCCGTGGGCGCCGACGTCATCGGCGTGCTGACCGACGCCGGACAACGGCGGCCGCGGATGCCGCAGCCGCCGCACGCCCTGGCCGAAGCCCAGCATCCCGGCGCCCGGATCGCGGGACGCCGCCTGAAAGCCCCCGTATGACCGCTCTGCCCCGCCCGATCATGTCGGGCAAGGCGATCGCGCAGAGCCAGTTCGATCGCGCCGCCGACCTGATCAACCTCGAGCAATACATGCGCCGCATCCTCACCTCGCCGTTCCGGGAGGTCCAGGTGGAGGTGCCGGTGCGTATGGACGACGGCCGCATCGAGGTGTTCACCGGCTATCGCATCCAGCACAACGGCGCGCGCGGCCCGTGCAAGGGCGGCATCCGCTACCATCCGCACGCCGACCACGACGAGGTCCTCGGCCTCGCCACGATCATGACCTGGAAAACGGCGCTGATGGACATCCCCTTCGGCGGGGCCAAGGGGGGCGTCACCGTGGATCCCCGCCAGCTTTCCACGCTCGAGCTCGAGCGGCTCACGCGACGGTTCACCCAGCGCATCGCGATCGTCCTCGGTCCCTATCGCGACATCCCGGCGCCGGACGTGAACACCAACGCCCAGGTGATGGCTTGGATCCTCGACGAGTATTCGAGCCGGCAGGGGTACACGCCCGCGGTGGTCACCGGCAAGCCGGTGTCGCTCGGCGGCTCGCTGGGGCGTGAGGAAGCGACGGGCCGCGGCGTGATGTACGTGATGGCCGAATACGCGCGGGACTTCGGGATCCCGCTCAAAGGCGCGCGAGTCGTCATCCAGGGGTTCGGCAATGTGGGGAGCCATCTCGCCCGCCTGCTGGACGTCGAAGCCGGCGCCAAGGTCATCGCGGTGAGCGACGTGGAGGGCGGGATCGTCAACGACAAAGGACTCGACCTCCCCGGTCTCCTCGCCCACGTGGCGGAGCGCAAGCCCGTGTCGGCGTGGAAGGACGGGACCGCGATCACCAACGACGGGCTGTGGACGATCCCGTGTGACTGGCTGGTCCCCGCGGCCTTGGGCGGGGTCATTACGAAGGAAGCGAACGCCCGCACCATCGAGTGCAAGGTCCTGGTCGAAGGCGCCAATGAGCCGACCACGCCGACCGCCGACTTGATCCTCGAGGAACGGGGCATCCCGGTCCTCCCCGACTTCCTCGCCAACGCCGGCGGCGTGACGGTGAGCTACTACGAGTGGGCCCAGAACCTCCAGCAGTACCGCTGGACGCACGAGCAGGTGAACCGGGAGCTCAAGGCGACCATCACCAAGGCCTACAGCGCGGTGCGCGACCTGGCCAAGCAGAGAGGTGTGACGTTCCGGACGGCGGCGTACGCGATCGCGCTGCAGCGGGTGGCGGAGGCGGAGCGACTGCGGGGAAACTGAGCCTAGTCGTCCGCCGGCATGCCGGGGCGCGAGTACAGCGCCCGATAGGGATCCTGATCGGGTTGGGTGAACACCCGAATCTCGATCGCCCGAATCGCCTCTGTGATGTCGGCGTTGCTCTGCAGGTAGATCTCGTCGAACAGGTTCAAGTTCATGCGGTAGAGCCGCTGGGCGATCACGACCGCGTTGTTCAGCGGCGCCCCGGCGAACCAGCGCCAGTCGTAGGTCTCGAGCCCCTGGCCCACACCCCCCGCGAGCTGCGCGCGGGCCCACCCGAAGATGGTCTCGCGCGTCCGCGCGAGGGCCGCTTCGCTCGGCGTGCCCGCGTACGCGGAGTCCAGGCGCCGGGCCAGTTCCGCGTAGAACACGTCCAGGGTGCGTTCGTCGCGCCACCGTGCCACCGCGCGCCGGGCATCAAGCGTGTCGCCGCGCGAGCGGAAGAACCGCTCGGCTCCCCGGTACCCCACGAAACTGGCGAAGCTCTCGTTGAAGGGCGTCTGGCTCTTTAGGTACAGCGTGTTGTGCGCCAGCTCGTGAATCACCGTCGCGACCAGCTCCATCGTGTCGCGGTCGAGCGCGGTGGAGAACAGCGGGTCGCTGAAATAGCCGAGCGTGGAGAAGGCGCCCGAGGGACGCAGGTAGACGTCGTAGCCCTGACGCTCGAGCACGCCCGCCTCCGCGAGCGCCCGGCGGGCGTCGAAAAATCCCTTGTACGGCACATCCCCTACGATCGGGAAGGTCCACGTGTATTGACGCAACTTGGTCCGGGAGCTGGCCGAGAGCACCAACAGCAGCGTGTCGCGACCGACGTCTACGTACGTCGTATATGTCTCCCCCACCGCCAGGCGCAGGGAGTCGGCCGCGAAGCGACGCGCGGCGAGTACCAGCTTGAGCCGCTGCGCCAGGGAAGCGGAGGTGGCCGGGTCGGCGAGCAGCTTCGCGATGGCCTTGCGCTTCAGGAGGATGCGCGCTTCCTCGACCCCGGCCCGCGCCACGTAGCGGGCGTCCGCGCTGAGGAGCAGCATCGCGGCGACGACGACGACGACGAGACCCACGGCACCGAGCACGAGCCGGCGCGCGATCCGCCCCCAGGCGGGGCGACGCCGTTCGGTCAGGGCGTCCACCGCACTCCGATCCGGTGCGCCCCACCGCCCAGCACGTCGAACCGCTGGAAGGCGTAGTCGAGGTGGAGGCGGCCGAGCTCGACGCCGGCGCCCACGGTGACGCGCGACGCGTCGCTCGTCGGTGAGCGCGTGGCGTATCCGAGACGCCCCACCAGCCCGACTCCTCCCGTCACCACACCGCCTTCCACGCCGGTCACCAGCATGGCCCGCCGGCCAGCGACCCATTGCCCTTCCAGCGTGCTCAGCAGGCGCGTGGTGCCCTGGGGATCCACGTAGTTCATCGTCAGCCCGACGCGAGTGCGCCGCGGCAGCCGGTCGCCATTGCCGAAATCCCCGCCGATGTTCTGCACGCTCGCTCCCAGGGCGAACAGATCGAACACGGCGATGGCGAGCCCGGCGTCGCCCGCCCAGGCATCGGCCGAATAGCCACCGATCTGCTGGCGTGCATACTTACCCGAAACACCGAGTGCGATCAGGCCGTGGCGGTACACGAACGAGGAGACGGCGAGCACGTCGGCGGCGGTGAAGGTGCCGCCGGTGGGCGTGCCGCGCCGGCCGCCGGTCGCGGGGTCGGGCACGACGATCGGCTCGGAGCCGTAGTCGAGGGCCTGCACGCCCACGCCCCACGTGAGCCGTCCCATGCGGGCCGCGACCGCCGCCGTGGAAAACACCGTGCCGGCCAGATACGGCTCGTAGGACCCTTCGACCGCGACGTGGCGGATCGTGGCGAGGGCGGCGGGGTTGGAGAAGATCGCCCCGGCGTCACCGACGAGGGCCGCCCCGGCCCCGCCCAGCCCCGCCGCGCGGGTCGAGCCGGAGAGCAGCGCCACGACGCTCCCCTCGGACTGCGCAATGAGGGGCTCCCCTGAAATCACGACGGCGCCGAGCACCAACGTCAGGGAGAGACCGCGGCGTCCTCGCACGTCCTACCGGATCCGGATGACGTCGAGCCGCGCCACGATCGTGGCGGACAGCATCGCGTCGCGGGCGTCGGTAAACCGCAGCATGAAGGCGGGCGCGCCCGGTGCCTGCAGCACCCGGTGATAGACACCCGAGCCGGCCCGGAGCGTCCCGCTCAGCCCGACGGCGGTGCCGGCGCTGAAGGTCGGCAGGAGCGGAAACGGCTTGGTGAACCGCGCGTGTGCCGTGTCCTGCGCGTAGAGCGACGCGTACGTCGTCCGGAAATGCCACGACGTGTAGCGCAGCTCGGGTCGGGCCGTGAACCCCGGCAGGACGGCGTCGAGGTCGGAAACGTAATTCGCCAGCGCCCACCGCACGGCCAGCGTGTCGAAGCTCACCCCGGTCTGGGTCCGCACGTTCGTCGCCCCGGTCAGGCTCGTCGATAGCAGCTTGCGCGTGAACGCGGCCACGGCGGCGAAGCTCGTGTCGGTCCGGAACTGGTCGGCGAGGTAGCGCACGAACAACCAAGCGGCGCCGCGTTCCGCCAGCGTCCCGATCCCAGAGGTCGGAACCAGGAAATGGCTCCCCGGCGCATCGAGGTACTGGTAGGCGTTGAACGCGTCGCCCCTGGCGAACGTCGAGAATTGCGGCGCGGTGAGGCCGAACGAGCGACCCCCGAGCTCCTCGGCAAAGTGGGACATTCCCTCATTGAGCCACAAGTCCTCCGGTACACTCCCGCGCACGAGGACGTGCTGATTGAAGCTGATCATGTGCTGGAACTCGTGAATGAACGTCACCGGAACGAGATCCTTGACGGCGCTCGGCTTGTGGGCGCAGCTCAACGCGCCGAGGGAGTCCGGCACGAGGGTGTAGAACACCTCGCCGTGGTTGAACCGGCTGTCGTTGCGGAAGTTGGGGTCGAGGTCCGCACCCAGGAAGAACCCGGCCACGAAACCCGAGCTCAGGCACTGCGCGCTGGTCACCAACCGGTTGACGACCGGCGTCAACAAGACGATCACCACCTGGTTGTCGTCGATGTCCGACTCCCGCCCGAACGCCGTCGTGTCGATCGCGTAGAGCCGCGAGTTGAACATGTCGGCAACGGAGTCGAGATCGGTCTGGGTGAGCGCCGGCATCGGTCCGCTGGGGTCGACGTAGAGCGCGATGTGCCCGTTCACCACCAGGGCGGTCGCCGTGATCCTGGCAAAACTGGAGCAATCGAGGGCGGCGCATACGCTGAACTGCCGCTGATCGCCGATCGCGGGAGGGGCCGCAGGGCCGGCCGGGGGGGGGGGGGGGCCGGCCGGCGGCGCGCCCGGGCTCGGGCTCACAGGCGGCAGCCCGTACCAGCGTCGGGCCTCCATTTCCCGCAGGAAGTCGTGGAATCGCTCGGCGATGGACAGCGGCTGCTCGAAGCGCGGGGAGGCCGCCGCGGCTGCCGCCACCACAACCGTGTCGCCCCGGAGAATGAAGCCCCCCGACACTCCCGGCGTGCCGCTCGCCGACTGCGCGACGACCAGGTACTCGGCCGAGTCGGTGGCGGATGTGTTGGCCGGGAATGACGCGCACCCGAAGTTGATCAGGGGGTCGATCGAAGCGTACGCGCCCGCCGGGAGGCTGACGGGAAACGACCGCGTCTTCGTGCACGACGCGAGCGGCAGGGTGGCGAGGTGAGGCCAGAGGTCCGGACCGATCGCTCCATCGCTACAGGCCGCCGCGAGCAACAGCGACGGCAGTGCCGCTCTCAGGTGTCGCCTCACCATGTGCTCCCCCCGTCACTTCGCCGGCATGCCGGAGCGCCCGCCCGAACCACACCGGGCCGGCAATTCCTTGTACCCCAATCATCGCGACAATTAGGGCTTCCAGCGAGACCCCCCACTCCGGGAAGGCGCGGCGGGCCATCCCCGCCAGACCGAGCAGCAAGCCCCCCTGCGAGACGAGGCCCATCCAGCCGTTCCGGGCCAGATCGGCCGGCACCGCCGGGTCTCGCCCGGCCCACCGCAATCCCGTCCACAGGCCCCACAGGCGCAGCCCGACGAGGAGCAGGATCCACGGCCACAGCTCGGCCAGCACCTGAAGGTGAAGGCCGGCGCCAATGAGGGCGAAACACACCACGTAGACCGGGAGGGAGCGGCGTTGCAGCTCGGCGCGCAGTCGTTCGCCCACCTGGCGCGGTACGTTCTCGAGGTAGAACCCGGCGGAGAGGGCAATCAGCACTGTCGCGAGACCGGTCGCCCGCGCCAGGGCCGCCATCCCCAGCGCGACCGCTATAAGGAAAAGCCCCGCATCGCGGCGGATGACCCGAAGGTACTCCCCGAGGAGCGCGCCGATCGCGATCCCCACCGCGACGGATCCCAGCAGGTGCACCGCCGCGGACCCGGCGAGGGCGAGGTTCAACGCCCCGGCGCTGGCCAGTCCCTTGCCGAGCACGAGGACGATCGCGAACAGGGCGACGACGGCGACGTCCTGGATGACCGTGACGCCCAGGACAGTCCGAGCGAACCGGCCGCGGGCGTTCCATTCGCCAATCAGCGCCATCGTGACCGTCGGCGATGAGGCGGCGGCGAAGGTCCCGAGCGCCAGCGCTACGACGAGGCCGTCCCCGAACGATTGGTGCACCGTCAGCGGAAACCAAGGGTACACCGAGAGCACGACCAGTGCCACGATCAGGAACGGGAAACCGATGGCTCCGGCCGCGAGCCGCGTAAGCGTCACGCGATCCGTCCGCACCTGCTCGAGGCGCAGCTCCGCGCCGGCGGCCAGAGCGATGAGCGCGACCGCGCTGTCCCCAATCAGACGCAGCGCGGCGACCTCGTCGTCGCGCACCAGACCGAGCCAGGCAGGCCCGCAGCAGAAGCCGACCAGGAGGAACCCCGTGATGCGCGGCAGGCGCCAGCGCCGGGCGAGGTCGCCGCCCAGGAACGCGGCGAGTACGAGAAAGCCGAGCGCCAAGGTCGCGCGGGCTTCGAGCGGTCCGCCGGCGGAGAGACGATGGAACAGCGCCATCACCAAAATCAGGGCGAAGAGACCCGCGAGCCAACGCATGGGGCAGAAATCTCCGCGTCACGACCGCTTTTGACAACGCGTGGAGGCCCCGGTAATATCCGCAGTAGACGCCATGGCATTCGTCCACCTCCACACCCACAGCGAGTACTCCCTCCTCGACGGCGCCAACCGCATCCCCGATCTGCTGGATCGGGTCCAGAAGCTCGGCATGGATTCCCTGGCCGTCACCGATCACGGAAACCTGCACTGCGCCTGGACCTTCTACGACGAAGCCAAGACCCGGAAACTCCGGCCGATCCTGGGATTCGAGGCGTATCTGGCGTTCGGCAGCCGGCGCTTGCGCGAGAAGTCCGTGGACGCCCCGGCGGCCTACTCCCACCTGGTGCTGCTCGCCCGCAACCGGGCCGGCTACCAGAACCTCATCAAGCTCTCCTCCATCGGGTTCCTCGAGGGCTTCTACCGCCGGCCGCGCATCGATCGGGAGGTGCTCGAGCGGCATAAGGAAGGACTGATCGGGCTCGCGGCCTGCCTCTCGGGGGAGATCGCGCTCTACCTCCGCCAGGGCAACTACGAGGCGGCGAAGGCGAGCGCGCGCTGGTTTGCGCGGACGTTCGGCCCCGACGCCTTCTGGCTCGAGGTGCAGGACCACGGCATTCCCGACGAGAAGGTGGTGACGGCGGGGATGTTCCAGCTGGCGGCGGAGCTCGGCCTGCCGGTCGCCGCGACGAACGACGCGCACTACCTCCTGCGGGAGGATGCCGAAGCGCACGACGTGCTGCTCGCCATCGGCACCGGGAAGGACCTCGACGATCCGAAACGCTTCCGCTTCACGGGCCGCGAGAGCTACGTGAAATCCGAGAAGGAGATGCGCGCGCTGTTCCCCGAGCACCCCGAGGTGATCGGGGAGACGCAGCGCATCGCCGAGCTGTGCGAGTTCGACTTCGAAAAGCGCTATTTCCTCCCGCAGTACCCTCGGCCGTCCGAGTTCGCCAGCGACAACGACCTGCTCGTGCATCTGGCGCAGGGCGGGTCGCGGGAGCGCTACGGCGACCCGCTGCCACCGGCGGCGGCCCAGCGCCTCGCCTACGAGCTCGACGTCATCCAGCGGACCGGCTACGCCGGGTACTTCCTCATCGTCTACGACCTGATCAAGGCGGCGCGCGACCGCGGCATCCCGACGGGGCCGGGACGCGGCTCGGCGGCCGGCTCGCTGGTCGCCTACGCGCTGCGGATCACCGACGTGGAGCCGCTCCGGTTCGACCTGCTGTTCGAGCGGTTCCTGAACCCCGAGCGCGTCTCCATGCCAGATATCGACCTCGACTTCTGCTTCGAGCGGCGGGGCGAGATGATCGAGTACGTGCGCGCCCGCTACGGGCGCGAGTCCGTGGGGCAGATCATCACCTTCGGGACCCTCAAGGCGCGCGCCGCCTTCCGGGACGTCGCCCGCACGCTGCGGGTCGAGATGGGCGATGTCGATCGCATCACCAAGCTCATCCCCTCGGGACCGGCCTTCGCGATGACGCTGAAGGAAGCGGCCGAAAAGGTGCCGGAAGTGAAGGCCGCCGCCGCGCAGGACGAGCGGATCCGCAAGGTGCTGGAGCTGGGCGCGCGTATCGAGGGTCTGGCCCGGCACGCCTCCGTGCACGCGGCCGGAGTGGTGATCGCGCCGGGCCCGCTGGCCGACTACGTCCCCGTCTGCCTCGCTCCCCAAGGCGCGGACGCAATCATTACCCAGTACGACATGGTCTCGCTCGAGAAGGTCGGGATGCTGAAGATCGACCTCCTCGGCCTCAAGACCCTAACCGTGATCCATGACGCGATACAGATGATCCACGAGCGCCACGGCCTGGCCATCGATCCTGCCGCCCTCGATCTCGACGACCCGGCCGTGTACGCCATGCTCCGCACCGGTCGCACCGCCGGGGTGTTCCAGTTCGAGTCGCCGCTGGCGACCGACTGCCTGCGCAACATGAAGTGCGATCGGTTCGACGACCTGGTCGCGACCAACGCCCTGCTGCGCCCCGGCCCGCTCGACTCGGGCATGCACCTGGTGTTCATCCGCCGCAAGCGCGGCGAAGAAAAAGTCCGCTATCCCCTCGACGCCCTGCGAGAGGTGCTCGAGCCCACCTACGGGGTGATCGTCTACCAGGAGCAGGTGATGCGGATCGCGAACGTCCTGGCCGGCTACAGCCTGGCCGAGGCCGACGTGCTCCGCAAAGCGGTAGGCAAGAAGGACAAGGAGCTGCTCCAGCGGGAGCTGGGGCCCTTTGTCGAGCGCGCCGTCGCGCGCGGCCACGAGCGCCGCGTGATCGAGGACATCGCCGCCCAGATCGAGACCTTCGGGCGCTACGGGTTCCCTAAGGCGCACTCGGTCGCCTACAGCATCCTCTCCTTTCGGACGGCCTGGCTGAAGACCCATTATCCGGCCGAGTTCATGGCGGCGTTGCTGTCCTCCGAGATCGGCAACACCGACAAGGTCGTCCAGTACATCAACGAGGCGCGGGAGCTCGGCCTCGACGTCCTGGCACCGGACGTGAACGAGTCGGGATTCAAGTTCACCGTCGTCGGCGACCGGCGGATGCGGTTCGGCCTCGGCGCCATCAAGAACGTAGGCGAGGGAGCGATCGCCTCCATCCTGGGCGGCCGCCGCGATGCCGGCCCTTACCGCGCCCTCGTGGACCTGTGCGACCGCATTGACCTCCGGTTGTGCAACAAGCGCGTGCTCGAGGCCCTGGTGGACGCCGGCGCCTGCGATTCGCTGGGCGGGCACCGCAGCCAGCTGGTCGCCGCGCTGGAATCGGCGTTCGGGGAAGCCCAGGTGCTCCAGCAGGAGCGGGAGGCCGGCCAGCACGCGCTGTTCGGCGAGGCCGCCCGCGTCTCCCGGCACTCCTCCCCCCTCCCCGACATCGCCGCCTGGACCGAGCATGAGCGGCTGCAGCGGGAGAAAGCGGTGCTCGGGTTCTTCATCTCGGGGCACCCCCTCGCCAAGTACCGCGCGGAGGTGGAGCTTTTCGGCACCCGGACGACCGCCACGCTGGGGCAGTGGAGCGACCAGAAGGTCATTCTCGCCGCGGTGGTGACGGTCGTGAAGCGCCAAGTGTCGAAGAAAACCGGCGCCGAGTACGCCCGGCTCGTGCTGGAGGATTTCCACGGGACCGCCGAGGCCCTGGTGTTCCCCGAGGCCTGGGCGCGGCTCAACGCCGCGATCCGGCCCGACAGCGCCCTGCTCCTCACCGGGGGGTACAGCGCCCGGGACCGGGCCGAAGAGCAGGCGCCGTTCATCGTCGAGGCGGTGCGGCCGCTCGAGGAGCTGAAGCCGAGCGGCGCGATCGGCCTCGCGCTCACGTGGTCGGCGGCGAACCCGCCGGAGCCCGACGCGGCGCGGGCGGCGGCGGCGTTGTGTGCCGCGCACCCCGGTCCCGCACCGGTGCTGGTGGAGTGGGCGGACAAGAGCGGGAATGGCGGCAACGGGCGAAGCGTGGAAGCCGAGAGCGAAGACCGGGGACGGGTGTTCCGGCTGCGCAGCCGCTCGCTGCGCGTGGAGCCGGCCGACGACCTGCTGGCGGCGCTACGGGGCATTCTGGGCCCCGAGCACGTGCACTTGGTGAAAGCGAGCTGATCCGGGATGGCGACGCACACGCTGGACTTCGAACGCCCGTTGCTCGAGATCGAGCGCCAGATCGAAGAGCTGAAGAAGGCGGGGAACGGAGACGCCGCCGGCCGCTCCAGCGACTTGGCGCCGCTCGAGAAGCAGCTCGCCGACCTGCGGGCGGAGATCTACCGCAAGCTGACGCCGATGCAGCGCGTCCAGGTCGCCCGGCACCCCCGGCGGCCCTACCCGCTGGATTACGTCCGCATGGTATTCACGGATTTCGTGGAGCTGCACGGCGATCGGCTGCAGGGGGACGATCTCGCGATCGTCGGAGGGTGGGCCCGCCTCGACGGACACACGGTCATGGTCATCGGTACGCAGAAGGGGCGCGACACCAAGGAGAACCTGCGCCGCAACTTCGGGATGGCGCATCCCGAGGGCTATCGGAAGGCGCTGCGCCTGATGACGCTGGCCGAGAAATTCCACGCCCCTGTGCTCTCGCTCATCGACATCGCCGGGGCCCATCCGGGCCTGGAAGCCGAGGAGCGTGGGCAGGCGGGCGCCATCGCCCGTAACCTGATCGAGATGGCCGCCTTGCAGACGCCGATCATTGCGACCGTCACCGGTGAGGGGGGCTCGGGCGGGGCGCTCGCCATCGGCCTCGCCGACCGGGTGCTGATGCTCGAGAACTCCGTGTACTCGGTGATTTCGCCCGAGGGATGCGCCGCGATCCTGTGGAAGGACGCCACGCAGAAGGAACGGGCGGCCGAAGCGCTCAAGCTCACGGCCCAGGACCAGTTGACGCTGGGGGTGATCGACGAGATCATCGCCGAGCCGGCCGGCGGAGCCCACGCCGATCCCGAAGCGGCCGCTCACGCGCTGGGCGACGCGCTGAAGCGCCACCTGCATCAGCTCCTGAAGCTCAAGACCGACAAGCTCCTCAAGCGGCGCGAAGCGAAGTACCTTTCGATGGGAGCCTTCACCGAGAAGTGAGTTTGACCGATCCGGTCGTCGAGGTCCGGTTCAAAGGGAACCGGCTGGAATACTTCACCTGGCAGTCCGCGGAACCGCTCGCCCCGCACGATCCGGTGATCGTCGAGGTGGAGCGGGGCCAGGATTTGGGGCGGGTATCCGCCGTGGGGGAGCTCGCCCTGCGGAAATGCGGCCGCGGCTGCGCGGGCTGCTCGCTCCACGAGGCGGCTGACCAGAAGGCCACGCGCCGGATCCTGCGCCGCGCGACGCCCGACGACGTGCAGGCCGCTGGCCAGCTCCGCCGATCCGAGGACGACGTCCGGCGCAAGGTGCGCGACCGCGTCCGCGAGCACGCCCTCCCGATGAAGGTCTCCGACGCCGAGTGGCAATGGGACCGCCACAAGCTCACCGTGTTTTTCACGGCGGAGCAGCGGGTCGATTTCCGGGCGTTGGTGCGCGACCTGGCCAGCCTGTTCCGCGCCCGCATCGAGCTCCGCCAGATCGGCGCGCGCGACGAGGCGCGGCGTCTCTCGGGCGTCGGCCGCTGCGGCCGCGAGTACTGCAGCGCCAGCTGGCTTCCCGAGCTGCGGCCGGTGAGCCTGGCGGTGGCGAAGGACCAACACCTCTCCCTCAACCCCGCCCAGATCTCGGGCCCGTGCGGTCGCCTGCTCTGCTGCCTGCATTACGAGCACGACTTCTACGTGCAGAGCCGCAAGCGCTTCCCCAAGGAAGGGAAGGTGCTGCGCACCGCCACCGGCCTCGAGCGGGTCCTCGCGGTGGACATCTTCCGCGACCGCGTGACCCTGCGGGCCGAGGAGGGGGGGGGGGGCACCCGGATCGTGCCGCTCGACCAGCTGAAGAGTGAAGTCGACGCCGCCGCGGACGCCGCGCCCGAGCCCGCACTCGTACCGCCTCCTCCGCCTGTCCCCCCTCCCCCCCCCACCCTCCCTCCCCCGGCTCCTTCGCCCCTTCGCCGCCGGCGCGGCCGCCGGCGCCGTGGAGGCTCCTCTCCCGGTGCCTAAGTTCTACCTCACCACCGCGATCGACTATTCCAACGGCGATCCCCACCTCGGCCACGCGTTGGAGAAAATCGGCGCCGATTGCATCGCCCGGTACCGCCGCGCGCGGGGCGACGCGGTCCACTTCCTGATGGGGATGGACGAGCACAGCCAATCCGTCATCCAGGCGGCGGCACGCGCCGGCGTGGCCCCCCGCGCGTGGGTCGACCGGATGGGGGCGACGTTCGCCGACTACTGGCAACGGCTGCACTGCAGCAACGACGACTGGATTCGCACCACCGAGCCGCGGCACATCCGCAGCGTCATGGCGCTGCTCGAGCGGATCCGGCGGAGCCGCCCCGGCGACCTGTTCGAGGCGCAATACGAGGGGTTGTACTGCACGGGGTGCGAGGAGTTCAAGCAGGGCGCCGACATCGTGGACGGGCGCTGCGTCGAGCACCCGACCCTCGACCTCGTCCCGACGAAGGAGCGCAATCACTTCTTTCGCCTCAGCGCTTACCGCGACCGCATCCTCGAGCTCGTGCGCGGCGGCGCGCTCCGGGTCGAGCCCGCGATTCGCCGCAACGAAGTCCTGCGGCTGCTCGAGGCGGGGTTGCAGGACGTCTCCATTTCCCGGCAGCGGCTCCCGTGGGGAATCCCCTTCCCCGGGGATGCCGAGCAGACGGTCTACGTCTGGTTCGACGCACTCATCAACTATCTCACGGCCACCGGGTTCCCAGACCCAGGGTACGAGCGCCTGTGGCCCGCCGATCTCCACGTGATCGGCAAGGGCATCACGCGCTTTCATTGCGTCATCTGGCCCGCGATGCTGTTGGCGGCCGACCTCCCCTTGCCCCGCGCCGTCTGGGCGCACGGCTACATCCAGTGGGAAGGCGCCAAGATGAGCAAGACCGCGGGCACGGCTGTGGATCTGGGGAGCGCCATCGCGCGCTACGGCCCCGACGCCCTGCGCTACTTCCTGCTGCGCGAGATCGGGTTCGAGAACGACGGCAACTTCACCTGGGAGCGCTTCGACGCGCGCTACACCGCCGACCTCGCTGATACGTTCGGCAACCTGGTGTCGCGCACGCTCTCGATGGTGCACCGCTACCGCGGCGGCACCGTGCCCCGCGACCCGACGCCCGGCCGCTCCCCACTCGAGGAGGCCGCACAGCAGGGCCTGCGCGACTATGCCACGGCCATGGACGCGTTCGCCTTGGCGGACGGCGCCGCCGCCGTGATGGCGCTCGCCACACGCGCCAATCGCTACGTCGAGGAGACGGCGCCCTGGGCCCTCGCCAAGAACTCGAAGGACGCGGAGCTCGACGCGGTGCTGGCCACCCTGACCCGCACCGTCGCGCGGCTCGCGGTGCTCGCGGCGCCCTTCGTCCCCGGCAAGGCGGAGGAGATCTGGAGCCTGCTCGGCGCCGGACGGCCGCTCGCCGCCGTGGGCTTCGCCGAGCTCGCCGACCTGGCCGTGGAGGGTTGGACGGTCCGCAAACCCGCGCCCCTATTCCCCAAGCCACCCACGAGTTAGCCGCTAGCCGCAAACTGCGTGACGTAGCTCACCAGAAAGCGTGTTGACGACCCTCTGGCGGGGGTCTATGTTCACGACTCCTTTAGGCTAACCGGCAACCGCGGAGCGTCATGCCGACTCAGGCAGAGCGGAAGTGGACGGTCATGCTGGTTCCCCACGGCGCGGGAGCGTCCCGTGCCGTGGAGGTGTCACAGACCGTCGTCAAAGCCCTCGTGGGGTTCGGGAGCGTGGTCGCGCTCTTGTTCCTCGTGCTCGGGGGCGCCGCTCTGTCGCGTGGGATCAACATCACGCGCAGTCGCGCGCTGGAGCATGAGAACCGGCTGCTCGCCGACGAGATCCAGCGGCTGCGGGAGCGCATGGCAGGCCTGCGGGACACGCTGAACACCATCGGGCAGCGCGAGCAAGAGCTGCGGCTGCTGGCGGGCCTCAACCCCACGGATGCCGGCGTGCAGCAGGCGGGCATCGGCGGTCCGGCGGGCGCCTGGTCCGAGCGCGACAGCCTGGCAGCGTCCGGTCCGGTGGGCACCCAAGCCCTCGCGGCGCGGACCGACGTGGACGCCCTCAGCCGTCGCGCCAACATCCTGGTCCGCTCGCTCAACGAAGCCTACGACTCGCTCTCGAGCCACCAGGCGCGGTTCGCGGCGACGCCGTCCATTATGCCGACGAAGGGGTGGCTCACCAGCGCGTTCGCCCGCGAGCGCGTGCATCCGATCCTGCATCTGGCGCGCCCCCACGAGGGGATCGACGTCTCGGCCCCGATGGGCGCGGAGATCGAAGCGCCGGCCGCCGCGGTCGTCACGGAAGTGCGGTGGGAAGACGGCTACGGCAACATCATCACGCTGGACCACGGCTACGGCCTGGTCACGCGGTTCGCCCACTGCTCCAAGATCCTCGTGGCCCGCGGGTCGCGCGTGAAGCGGGGGCAGAAGATCGCGCTCGTCGGCTCGACCGGGTTGTCCACCGGCCCCCACCTGCACTACGAGGTGTGGGTCAACGGGAAGCCGGTGGACCCGATGAAGTACGTCCTGCCGGACGCGATCGTCGACTAGTTCAGCTTCACCTTCGGCACCGTATCGGCGCCCGGAGTCTGCAGCTCGAAGTACGCTCGTGACCCCTTTCCGATCACTTTCGCCGTGAGCACCTGCGGGAACCGCCGGATGTAGGCGTTGTAGCGGTTCACCGTGTCGTTGTAGTCCTGGCGCGCGACCGCGATGCGGTTCTCTGTCCCCTCGAGCTGGTCTTGCAGCGCCCGGAAGTTTTCGTTGGACTTGAGCTGCGGGTAGTTCTCCGCGATGGCGAGCAGGCGGCCGAGCGGCGCCGTCAGGGCGGCGTTGGCGCTCGCCATTTGCGCCAGGTCCCCGCCCTGCACCGCGCCGGCCAGCTTGGCCCGGGCGTTCGCCACTTCGATGAAGATCGTCTGCTCCTGCTTGGCGTACCCCTTCACTACCTCGACCAGGTTCGGAATCAGGTCCGCGCGCCGCTGCAGCTGCACCTTGATCTGCGACTGGGCGGCGTTTACCTGCTCGTCGTAGGTCTGGATCGTGTTGTAGCCGCAGCCCGCGACCAGCGCGAGCGAGGCGATCAGCGTCCACCGCAGCGTGTTCACGTCGTCGCTCCTCTTCAGGTGAGTCGGTTTACGTACTCAGCCGTCCGCGCCACGGCCGCCAGGTACGCCGCCGCCCGCGGATCGCCGGCGACAAGTCCGAGCCGCGTCCCGCCCCGCCGGTGCGCGACTAAGGCGGCCACCGCGTCCGGCGGAAAGCCGACGGCGGCCGCCGCCTCCCGCACCAGCGTGTCGGGCTCGGCCGCCGGCGTACGGCCGGCCAGCCGCAGCACGGTGCGCAACATCGTCAGGAACCCGCCCAGGCTTCCTACGAGCACAGCGCCCAGCCGTTTCGGATCGTCGCGCAGCGTCGCGTGCGCCTGCCGCAGCCGGACGAGCTTGCCCATCAGCTCCTGCTCGAGCTGGCGCCGCACGTCGGCACGCTGCACGGTCACGCCCGCCCACGGGTCCCGGCCGGCGAGCAGGCGGTGCGCCTCGCGCATGTCCGTGTACTCGATGGCGAACACGTCCGCGGAGTCCCGCCACTCCGCCGCCGTGAGCAGGATCGGGGCCGGGTGACCGTGTCCGGCCCATGCCGCAACGAGGGGCCCAATGGCGGCGAAGAGCGCGTCATCCACGGCGTCCACGACGAGCACGGTGTTCAGGTCCGAACGGCCCGGCTCGTGCGCACCCGCTCCCCGAGCCGCCGAGCCGTACAGCAAGAAGGCCTCGAGCCGCGAACCCAGCTTCTCTTGCAGGGCTGCGGCGAGCGCTTCCGCTGTCTTCGGTTTCGCCATCATATGCTTCTCCCCCTTTGCACCGGTCAGAACTTCCCGCCGGCACCGCCACCGGAGAACCCACCGCCGCCGCCGAAGCCCCCAAAGCCACCCCCCCCACCACCACCACCGAACCCTCCTCCACCGCCCCACCCCCCCCCCCGTGACCGCCCACCACCAAAGCCCCCGAACAAGAACGGCCACAGGAGAACGCGGCCGCGGGTGAACAGCAGCAGGAGCACGAAAATGATGAGCAGAACGGGCAGCCGGGGCCCCGAGCTCGGCTCCGCAGGGGGCGGGGGCTCCGTCGCAGCGGAGACGGAGTCCAGCGCCACACGGAATTCCTGCGCGAACGCGGTGGCCAGCAGGTCGACGCCGACAGCCAACCCCTCCCCGTAGCGCTCCTCGCCCAGGTAGGGCAGCATCGCGTCCCGGATCCGTCCCACGCGCGCGTCGGGGAGAAAGCCCTCCGCGCCCCGGCCCGCGGCGATGAATACGTCCCCGGTGCCGGGCCTGTGGTCCTTCCGGGGCACGAGCAGGAGCACCACCCCCAGGTTTTTCGCTGGATCTCCCGCCTCGGCCTGCGCCCCTACCCCCCACTGCCGGCCAATGCGCACGGCCACATCGCTCGCCGCGCGTCCCCCGATATCCGCTAGCGTCACGACGGCGACTTCCCCCCGGGTCTTGGCCCGCAGGTCGGTGATGACCGCCTGCATGTGGGAGATGCTGGCGGGGTCCAAAACGCCGGCGAAGTCGCTCACGTACCCCCGTGGAGGGGGCACGGTGATTTGCTGTAGGAGGAGCAGGCACGCGACGGCGGGTGAACTCATAGGGCGTGTGAATCTTACGTGATTCGCCCGCGCGTTGCTTCAGCACGACGGCCCCCCCCCGCGGCGCTTGACGCGCGGGGGAGCGGACGGCCATGATTGATGGTACTCGCACCTCAGGAGGCCGCATGCGCGCCTCGTTTGTCCGCCATTCTTCACTCCCCTTCCTCGCGCTGGGCCTGCTGGTCGGGTGTCACACGTTCCATCCCTCCAAGGTCACGGCGCACAACGACGGCGACCGCATCCTGATCACGGAGGAGATGATTGCGCGCTCGGGGGGCCAAACGGCCTGGGAAGTGCTGCGACGGGAAGCGCCGCAGCTCACCTACCGGGAGAATCGCAACGGCCAGGCGATCGGCATGGGGCGCCGCGGACGCGGCAGCTTCGTGTTGAACGATGCGCCGATGCTGTTCGTGGACGGGGTGCGCAGCGCGGATTTCGGCGCGCTGCAGCAGATGCCCGCCTCCAACCTGTTCAGCATCGAGATCCTGACCGGCATCGACGGGACGACCTATTACGGGACGAACGCGGTGAGCGGGGTCATCCTGGTTCACACGAAGGTGGGCACGCCGTAACCGGATCGGGGCGCTGAAAGCGAACGCGGGAGGGAGCCGAATGGCGCTCCCTCCCGCGTCGTTTTCGTCCTACCTCGGTGATCGCCTTACGGCAGCCGGTCGAGGCACTGCAGGAAGTTCGGGTTGTTCAGCTCGTCCACGGGCACGGGGTAATTCACGTCGGTGCCGTAGCTCAACCCGTTCTTGAAGTACACCCCTGTCGGGAAGACGGCGTTGACCGCCCGCCCGTACCCACCGCGCACGCCAACGGCCCGTACTAGGCGCCGCAGGTCGTTCAGCCGGTGGCCGGTACCCCAGAGCCAGCGCGCCCGCTCGTTAAAGAGCAGGTCAATGGAGGCGGCCGGCGACGCCGGCGTGGTCAGGGGCGCCAACACCCCTGCCGCCAGCGGCTTCGGCTGATCCGCAGGAGACAAGGTACCCGCAACGCCGGCCAGGATGTAGGTCGGCGGCGTGGCCCGCGGTGTGTTCAACTGGGTCATGAACCCCACCGTATCGCCGCGTATCAGTGCTGCTTCGGCGTTGATCAGCCGCCCTTCGAGACCGGTGGCCAGAGTGACGGACGCCTTCTCGTCGGTGTACCGCAGCTGGTCGATCTGCGGCGTCGCGTTGTCGAAACCGCGATTCGTGGCTGGAGCGCGGGTAGACGGCGTCCGCGGATCCACCACGGTCGTCCACGCGAGGCCGTTGCCGCCCTTCAAGTTGGCGACGCCATAGCGCTTGAACTTGCGGATCCCACTGTACACGCCATTCTGCTGGCGGGTGGTATTGAGATCGTGCTGCAGGAGGTAGGAGTAGGTCGTGGGCACGTTGGCCACCGAAACCACAGTGTCCGCGGTGGCGATCTGCCCCTTGGCGATGAACACCCGCGCCTTTCCGACGGACGCGAGGCCGATCATGTTGGCCTTGTTGGCGGCTGACGTGATGGCGCTCGCGGCGGCCAGCGCCTGGTTGAACCGCTGCAACGCCGAGTCCAGCATCTGATCCGTCGTGATCGGGCTGCCGAACCGGATCGAGCCGTCAGTATTGGGATAGCTGATCGGTACGCCGGAGCAGTAGTTCTCGGCGAAGAACAGCAGCGTGTACCCGGCCAGGCTCAACATCTCCGAGAGACCGGGGTCTACGGTCGTATCCGCGAGCGTGCGGAACTTCGCCGCCGCGTTCTCGGCGGACAGATGCGCCCGCGCGAGGTTCCGGAAGATGGTCCCGAACGTGCCGCTGTTGGGATCCACCTGGCGAGCGTCCGCCTGAATCCGGTCGGGGAACGTCTCGGTGTTGATCCATTCATCGGCGAGCATGCCGCTGGCCAGGATCTGGCCTTCCGTGGTGCCGCCGGACCCGTTGGCGCCCGAGCCGCTGTAGGCGATTTCGAAGTCGCCGATCGCGCCCGCGCGAATTGTCGGCAGCGCGAGCGGGTTGTTGAGATTGTCGGCCGGCACGACGTCCGGCGTGGTCACATCGAGGCTGTGACACGCCCCGCCCGCGATCGTGAGGGCCACCGCGAGCACCGCCACGGCGAACCCTCGCTCTCCGGAGCTCCGGAGCGCGCAGGCCACAGTCTTCAGGAATTGCGCAGTCATTGGTCCGTGCCTCCGGTTAGAAGGTGAGGTTGAGCCGCCCGATCCAATACCGCACCGGGGGCTGGGTCAGGAAGTCGGCCGTCGTGAAGTTGCTTTGGCCCGCCTCGTTCAGCTCGGGGTCGAGGCCGGTGTACTTCGTCCACCTGAGCAGGTTGCGTCCCGCGATCGTGAAGCTGAGCGACGACGCGCCCAGTTTCGACGCCCAGGCGATCGGCGCGTCATAGGTGAGCGAGAGTTCGCGCAGTTTCACGAAATCCGCGTCCTCCATGTAACCCGCCTGCGTGCCCTTGATGTTGGCCACCGCCGCGGCCTGAGCGGCGAGCGGCGCCTTGGGATCGTTCCGTCCGGCGCAGTTCCCCTGACCGCAGCGGAACTGCTCGGTGCTGTTGAACAGCCTGTTGCCGAACCGGCCGTCGACCAGGCCGTACAGATGCAGATGCTCGAGGACCGTGATGGTCGTGCTGAACGAGCCGCCGTGATCGGGGAACGGCTGGCCCTGGAAGCTCGCCGCCGAACCCAGCTTGACCTCGTTGGTGTCGATCAGGCCGTCACCGTTGGCATCGGCGAACGTGTACGGCACCTGGAAGTACGCGCCCGGCGCGTAGCCCGGCGTGATCCGCTGGGTAGCGCCGCCCAGCCCGAAGATGATCGGCGCGATGCCCTGGCCGAGCGTCTCCACTCGCGACCGGTTGCCCCAGGCGCTGACGTTCACGTCGATGGACAACTTGCGCGATTGCACCAGCGTCGCGGTCGCCTGGATTTCGACGCCCTTGTTGCTCACCGATCCGAGGTTGCGGAAAATCGAGTTGCCGCAGCCGCAGCTCGGAGGCAGCACGACGGCGATCAGGGCGTCATGCGACGTCTTGGTGTAGTAGGTGAACCCGAGATGCGTGCTCAGCGGCCGGAGGTCGACGTCGAAGCCCAGTTCGGCCTCGTTGGTCCGCTCCGGCTTCAGCGCCGCGTTGCCGAGGTTGCCGATGGTGATGCCCGGAACGTCGGCGTTGTTGATGACGACGGGCGTGCTGTTGAAGAACTGCAGCGCGTCAGTGGCCCCGGGGTTCAGACCCGAGGTGCCGTACGCCGCGCGGACGCGGAACGACCCCAGCCAGCTCGGCGCGGGGAAGAACGGCTCTTCGGACAGCACCCACGAGCCTGAGGCTTTCGGGTACACGATGTTGCCGAACTTCTTGCCGAAGGCGGAGTTCAAGTCGCTCCGCAGAGCGCCGGTCACGAAGACCCGGTTCTTGAAGCCCACCCGCTCCTCGACCAGCTTGCCCAGCGTGACGATCTCGCTGGTCGTCTCATTAGCCGACGGAATGACGCCGCCCGCCAGCGAGTTGGTGCCGGCGGTGAGCTGCTGCACGCTCGCGAGCACGCCGTGGAAGCGCAGGTGGAAGTACTGGACCCCTGCGTTGGTGGTCGAGTTGAGGTCGGGCGTCAGGGCAAACGAGGCCGTGACCCACGTGTTCGCCGTCCAGTTGTAGATCTGGAACGGGTTCGCCGCGCGGCTCCCCTGGCTGGCCGACAGGTTGAAGGTCGCGGGAATCGCGCCCGGCACCTGCGTGTTCTCATCGTAGCGGTTGGTGAAATCGGTTCCGGCCACCGCGTGCGCCTCGAGCCAATCGAGGGGCCGGTAGTTCATCTGCATGCTGCCCGTGAAATGGTCGATGTTCTGGAACGTGTGGATGCTGAAGCTCTGCGCCGGCGTCAGGAAGCCGTAGCCGTGGTTGACGCTGCTGTCGGAGGAGCCCAGAAAGCCGCTCGACAGCACGCCGAACACGTTGTTGTCGTTCTGGGGCAGGCGCAGCTTGCCCGAGTTGTACAGCGCCGTGATCTGGAAGTCCAGATTGCTGCGCACGTGGTCGAAGAGGTTCGCCAGCAGGTTGACCTGCCGGTTCTCGTTGACCGGGTAGACCCCTTGCTCGTCGTTGAAATGCCCGGAGACGTAGAAGGTGGTCTGCTCGGTGCCGCCGGAGGCGCTGATGCCGTACTGCTGCACGTGGCCGGTCCGGAACGGGCTGTAGAACTCGATCGGATTGAAGGTGCGCACGTGATCGATGGCGCAGGTTCCTTCCGCGAATTGCGTCAGCCTGCACGCCGCGTTCGCGACGGTGAGCCCGGTGAAATTCGCCGGGTAGCTGCCCACGTCATTGACGAAGCCGCCCTCGCTCGAAACCGTCCAGCGGGTGGGGCCGGGCTGTCCGCGGCGCGTACGCATCTGGATCACGCCGTTCGCCCCGGCCGTGCCGAACAGCACGCTGGAGGACGGACCGCTCGCCACCTGCACCGCTTCGAGGTCCTGCGGGCTGATGTCGTTGAGCCGCGACGGCACCTGCCCGCCCACACCGACGGACGACGAGCTGGAGCCGTTCTCGACCCGGATGCCGTCCACGACGAGCACCGGATCGTTGGAGAGCGACACGCTGTTCGAGCCACGGATCCGGATGCGGGTCCCGCTCCCGGTGGTCCCGCCGCTCGACTGCACGACCACGCCGGGCACGCGGGAGTTCAGCGCATCCGACAAGTTGGTCGGCAACGCGGCCTTGGTGGTGGCCGCCACGTCCAGCGTGTGCGCCATGGATCCCTGCTCGCGCACCGCCTGGTCCCCCGTCGCCGTCACGGTCACGGCGTCGAGGCCGACCGCCGACTGCGCCACCGCGAAATTCAGCTCCGCGGTACCACCGGCCGCCACAGTCGCCGTTTGGACGAGGGCGGAGTACCCGATGAACAACACCCGCACCGACACGGTGCCGGGCGTCACATTGCCGATCCGGTACCGGCCGTCCTGGGCCGTCAACGTCCGCAGGGTGGTGCCGACGATCGAGACTTGCGCCCCGGCCAGCGGTTGCGAGGTGGCCTTATCGCTAACTCGGCCCGCCACGGCACCCTGCTGCGCCGACACCCGGGGCACGCACACCAGTGCGGCCAACGCCAGGGCGGCGCTCAGCATGGTTCTACCACTAGTAAATCGCATAGTCAGTTTCCTCACGCTTGGAGTACCAAGGACTTCGTGAAGTCGGAGAACATCATCATGCCTGCCGGTCGAGAGACCGGGTGGCCGGACGGCGATCGACGCAGTCGGCCTACCGACTACATCGACCCGGAATGATGATATTCCGCAGAAGGTGGGGCACGCAGCGAACGGAAGGTTCAGTCATGCCGTTCCTCCTCGGCTGATGGAAGGAAAACGGGACACCGACTATCCTCAATACTGAGGCCCATTACCGACGGCCGCAAGAGGACCGGGGGCCGCCGGAGGCCGTCGAGTCCTCTTTCGGGGACGCTCCGGTGGGGCCAATTTCCGGGGACCGTCACGATGGAGGCCCTGTGAGGGCTGTTCTGTTCACGCTGTCGATCGTTGCCCTAGCCGCCTGCAAGAGCGATATGGCCGGACCGGCCTCGGGCTCTGGCCGGCTGGCGATCGTGTCCAACCGCGGCCAGTTCGCCCAGTGGGACATCTACATCATCAACCCGGACGGGTCCGGCCTGACACTGCTGGACCCGAGCTTCGCCAACGACCTCTGGCCGAACTGGACCGCCGACGGCCAACGCATCGTGTTTCAGTCTGACCGCATCCATCTCGCCGGCGACTCCGTCAACTTCAACATCTTCACGATCAACAGCGACGGCTCCGGCATCACCCAGCTGACCACGGGCCTATCCGACGACATTCAGCCCGTCTGGTCCCCCAACGGCGGCAAGATCGCCTTTTCAACCAATCGCGACGCCGGCGACTACGAGATCTATGTGATGGACGCCAACGGAGCCAACCTCGTGCGCTTCACCACCAGCTCCGGCGAGGACGGACAGCCCGCCTGGTCGCCCGACGGGACCAAGATCGCGTTCGCCACGCTCCGCGACGGGAACGCGGAGATCTACGTGATGAGCGCCACCGACGGGTCCGGACCGGTCAACCTCACGCACAGCCCCAACACGGACCTGGAGCCCGCCTGGTCGCCGGACGGCAAGAAGATCGCCTTCGCCAGCGACCGGAGCGGCAATCAGGAGATCTGGGTCATGAACGCCGACGGGACGAATCCGGTGCAGCTCACCAACAGCGCGTTCCCTACGGAGCTTCCCTCCTGGTCGCCCGACGGCACGAAGATCGCCTATGACGCCGACAGCGACGTCTGGATCATGTACGCCGACGGCCGCCTGCCGACGCGCGCCACCAAGGGGTTCCCTGAAGACGTGATGCCGCGCTGGCGGCCATAACATCACGACGCCGCCGCCCCGGTACGGGACGGCGGCGTGTGTGCCCGGCGCGCTTACCGACGGAGGCTCAGGGCCGGCGATCGACCAAGTACGCGACGTAAGGCAGCGTGAAGTCGGACGCGGTGTACCCGGGCGGGTAGATCCGGTACTGCACCGTGCCCGTCGCGGGAGTGACCGGGGTGCCCACGATGCGGAACCGGTACCTGAAGAACGTGGTGGCGGTGTCGCTCGCGGCGGCGCACTTTGTCTTCGTGTCCGCTGGATCGGTCGGCTTGCAAAAGAGCGAGTCCGCGAGCGCCATCACGAACGGCCACCCGTTGTACTCCGGCTGAGTCGCTCCGGACACCGAAATGGCGTCTCCCGGGTTGACCAGGTCCCCAGTGCCAGAGGTCGCCAGGGTCGAGTCCGCCTTCCCCGTCCCCCGGTTCGTTAGAATGGTAGTAGATCCGGTCTGGACCGTCACCGTGTCGTTGCTGCGAGTCAGCAGCTGCGTCGCACGTGCCGTGGGCCGGCCGCCTTGCGGGGCCGCACTCCCGAGCACCGCGCGCGGCAGAATCACCGCCGTGAGTATGGATCCCGGGACGAGCGATCCGGCAATGGGGTCGGCGGTCGCGGTCCCTGCGACCCCGAGGGGCAGCGGCACGTTCACGATGCCGGGAGTGGTCGTGCCCGTTCCGGTCAGGGTCAGAATGTAGCGTCCCGTGTCCAGCACGACGTATGCGGACAACTGGGAGAACGCCAGGTTCGCGACCTCCGGGGCCCCACTGGGCAACCCGGGGAACTTCCGAAGGAACACGTCCGGATGGACTGTCGTGTCGGGCAGCGCCGGGATGGCGCCCGCAAACGTCGGTGCGAGATTCAGGATCCGGACCGCGAACTTGCCGGCGGCAACGGTCGGCGTGGTGACGGTGGTGATGACGCCCCGCGCCGCCGGTGACTGACCTGCGCGGGTGAAGCCGCTCAGATAGAAGAAGTACCGCGCGCTCTCGGCGAAAGTGAAGGTCGTGTCGAGCAGCACCTTCTGCGAGATGGTGGGATCCGTGCTGCTCATGAAGACGCGGATGTGCCGCTGGCCCGCTTCGATGGCTTGCGGGAACGTCATGGCCGTTCGAAAATTGACGTCGAAGAACCCCGCGTTCGAGACGATATCGACGATGCGGATGTCCACTTGGCCCGTATCAGGCAGGGCGTTCATCCAAGACACGGCGGCAAGTGCGGGCAGCGGCTCCGAGAACGTGGCATCCTTGGAGCACCCGGTGACCGCCACAGCGACCACGCAGAGAGTCGAAAACCGAAGTGGAGTCATTGCACGCTCGATCGGAAAAAGGTGAATGCGGACGCTCATTGGTTCCCCGTTCCGCCCCCGCCGGGCAAGGTGTTCGCGTCGGTCCCGCCGATCCCCAGGAGGTTCCGCGTGAGGATGAAGGCCACGACTGCCACGGCAGCCCCGCCGGCCACGAGGAACGTCCGCCCGCGGGAGAAGCGGCGTTCCAGCGAATTGGCCACGTAGGCGCGCTGGACTTGCACCGTTTCACCGGCCCAGGGGGTACGGCCGCCGTTGATGCCGAGGACGTCCGACACCGCGAGCACATACGCCGTATCCGACGAGCGGACGAGCGCTCCGTCCAAGCGCGCCACCCCATGCCCGATGCTCGGCCCCATCCCGACCCGGCCTTGATCGCTCAGGACCAGTGCCATATGGGTCCCTGGAACGGGGTCCAGGGTGGCCAGCGGGGTGTAGGTGTAGCACCCCGCCAGCGCGAGCCCCGACAGCGCGGCCCAGATTCGCCGCACTAGTACACACCCCCGGAGAACAGGCCGTAGTTGCCCTTGGCCGCCCCGCTGGGGGCTCCCACGCCGCCGATCGAATAGAACGGCTTGCGGCGGGTGAGCATCTCTTCGTTCGGCACCGGCCAGTGAAGTGCCGTGCCCTCCGGGAGGTCACCCCAGACGCGGGAGGCGAAGTACCACATCCCGTAGCCGGCGTAGGCCGTCTCGATCCGGTACTCCCATTTCAGCGCGTCCCAGACGTTGCCGCACTTGGTGCCTTTGAACGCCTGCGCGATGTCCGGCACGCGCGGCACGCAGGCGGCGGCGCCGCCGGGCACGTCCGTCAGGGTGTCGGCAACGGTCAACGGGATGGCGGGGAGCCCGCCGCGGTTGGGGTCGCTGCGCGATGCGTTGATGAGCGGAATCGCCGCCGCAAAGTTGTTCAGCCGCAAGTACGCCTCGGCGGCCAGCAGCCGCATCTCGGAGATGGTCATGATCGGGTACGGTCCCGAGCGCGTGGGGGTTGCTCCGAAGAACGCGCGCGTCCGGAAATAGTCGTACATCGAGAACCCGAACGCGTCCTGGGGTGCGTCCTCGCCGGCAGGCCGGTTGCGGATGTAGGGGCGCCCCGGGTTGGCGGTCGCGCCCACGTAGAAGCCCTTGAAGCCGGCGCGCAACGTGTCTCCGACCTGCGCTGCGCGGGTCGCCCCTTGGGGAAGCCGCAGGTCCGGGGTGACCACCACGAACGGCGCCTTCCCCGAGCGCGGCAGGGCGAGCCAGGCGGCGTACCCGCCCGAGACATCGGCCATCCCCAGGATGAACTGGTGCATCTGGTGCCAACTGGCCGAGCCGGTGGCGAACGCCTGCGCGGGCCAGACGACGTCCCACCCCGCCGAGGGACTCATGGTGATGATAAAGTCCCCGGTGATGCCGGCGTTGACCTCGGTGATGACCGTATTCCAGTTTACCGCGGCGGCCTCGGCGGGCGTCCGGGCGACTCTCGCCAGAAAGCGGGCCTTATAGGAGTGGACGAGCTGGATGAACGCGGCGGCGGTGAGCGCCTGGCCGTTGATCCAGGTGCTGGGCAGTGGGAAGGAGCCCGAGTTGCCGTTCGTGACGGCGATGGCGGAGTCGAGGTCCTTCTGCGCTGCCGCCATGACCGCCTGGTAGCCAGAGAGCGCGACGATGTCCTGCGTCGCATCGTTCTCCGAAAGAATGGAAGCCGAATCGTACGCCAGGGCGAGATTCCCGAACGCCACGCCGCGGGCGAAATACGCGAAAGCCTTGGCGCGCGCGTTGGCCGCCAGCGAGCCCAGCGACACCGTTCTCAGCTTATCGAGCCCGATGCTCGCGATCCGGGCGGCGCGGTGGCCGACGGTGAAGTCGCGCAGGTTGCCGGCATCGCCGGTGCCGTTGGGCTGGTTGTCGATCAGGCCGCGCGGCACGTTGCCCCGTGGGCCCATCGCGAAGTTGGCGAGTCCCGAGAAGTTCTCGAGGCCCATGACTTGGAGCTGCGTCTGGAGATCGTCGTTCGAGCCTGCCAGGGTGGCGTTGTGCGCCGTGTTGTAGGCGGCCAGTCCGATGAAGGTCTCCAGGTCGGCTGCGGTGCCGAGGGCACGGTCGCGGTCGGCGTTGTTGGAGTTCGGCACCAGCAGCGTGTCTTTGCACGCCAGGACGGCCAGCAACACCGCGCCACACAGTACGGAGCGAAAGGTTCGCATCGGTTCCTCTCTCGATCGAGTCGAATGGGCCCTTCCGGCCGCGGGGCGCGAGCGCCCCGCGACCGGGTGGGCCTGACTAGAAGCTCGTGCGCACGGCGACGGTAAAGCTGCGCAGGTTCGGGAACACGAAGTTGTCGGCCCCGTTAATCGCGGCAGAGCCGGCTTCGCCGCCCGCAATGCCGACTTCGGGATCGAAGCCGCGGTACCCCGTGAGGGTGTAGAGATTGCGGCCGATCAGGCTCACGGTCCAGTCGCCCCTGCCCCCAATCGGGCCGACGCGATAGGACAGCGACACCTCCCGCAGCTTGGCGTAGCTGGCGTCTTCCACGGTGTAGTTGTTCGGCCCGAGCTGGTCGTAGTAGCCGCCGAGCCCGGTGAAGCCGTCGGCCGAATTGGTCCGCCAGAAGTAGCCCATCGGCTTAGCGTTCTGGACGTTCTTGCCGACCTGATCGACGTCCTTCGAGAGGAAGTCGAGGTGCGCCCAGTGGAATCCCTCGTCGAAGACATGCTGGCCGATGGACGCGTCCACCAGGGCGTACAACGTGAAGCGCTTCCAGGTGACGTCCTGGGTGACGGCGAACTGGAAGTTGGGAAGCGCGTTGCCGAGCGGCAGCAGGGACGGTACGCCGTTCTGCCGGATGAGAATGGGCATGCCCCAGTTCTCGATCACGCCGAACGCGCCGGTGGCGTTAGACGTCTCCCACAAATTCTTGGTAATCCCCTCCGTCCAGCTGTTGCCGCTGCCGACCCACACGATGAAGCCCTCGTCGTTCCGCTGGTAGGAGCTCGCGGTGCCGCCGCAGTCCTGATTGTACGGGGCGGGTAGCTCGGCGCAGGTGGTGACGAACCGGTGTCCGTAGAGCGTGCCGAACGCCTCGCCCTGGACCGCCTTGAACATAGTGGTGTTGCCCTGGTTCGGGCCGCCGAAGAAGTACGGCGGGACGCCCAGCTTCGTGATCATGGACCGCGTGCGGCTGTAGATGAACCGCATCGTCCACGACGCGTCACGCCGCTGAATCATCGGCACGTTGAGCGTCAGCTCCAGCGTCTTGTTCTGGAGGGTGCCCGCGTTGGACCACTGCTGCGTGAAGCCGGTCGAAGCCGACACGGGAGCCGGCAGGATCTGGTCGTCGATGTTCGACTTCGCGTACGTGACGGTCAGCGCGTAGCGATTGAGCAGCTCGATGTCGGTGCCGATCTCCAGCTCGCGGTGAATCTCGGGCCGCAGGAGCTTGTTCCCCAGATTCCCCAGCGTGGGAATGCCGCCCGTCGCGATCCCGAAGGTCTCGTACTGCGCCGAGAACTGCGGTGAGCCGCCCGCCGTGCCGTAGGAGGCCCGGAGCTTGAGCTGGCTGAACTGAGGCACGGGCCACCACGGCTCCTGATTGAGGAGCCAGGCGCCCGAGACACGGCCCCACGTGCGCCAGCGGTTATCGACGCCGAACAGGGAGCTGCCGTCCCGCCGCAGCAACGCGTCGAGAATGTAGCGCCCCTTGTACTCCGCCCCGACCCCGCCGGCGAGACCGATCTGCTTGATGTCGGTGAACGACGAGGAAACGGTGAAGTTCTGCGTCACGTTGTTCAACGTCGTGACGCCCTTGAACGTCAGGAAGTTGCCCTGCCCCTGGCTGAAATTCGTCTGCCGGTCCTCGAACTGGTACGCCAGGGTGGCGTGGGTCCGCAGGTCGGTGGAGAAGTCCTTCTTGAAGAGCGCGTTCAGGCTGGCGCTGAGCGCCTCGTTCCCGGACGCCCCGCGGAACACCGTACCGTTGTTGGTGGTCGGTGCCGCGGCGGGGCCGGTGGTCCGGTATCCCTTATCCTGACCCTGGAAGTAGGTGAGGCGCCGCAGGTCGTAGCTGAAGTTCGCGCTCAAGTTCGCCCAGGTCGCCGGCGTGTACTGCACGGTGATACCGCCGATGAACCGGTTGGCGACGTCGGACCGGCCCACGTTCTGAAACGAGTAGATCGGGTTCTCGTTCTGCTGGCCGCCCTGCTGCAGGTTCGGGCGGATGTAGATCCGGCCCGTCGTGTCCGTCGCGAGCACGTTGGCGATCGCCGGCACCCGGGTCAGCCGGAAGAAGGCGTTGTTGCCACCATCGGTCCACAGGCCGTCCTGCGAGTTGCGGCTGTACGAGGTGCGCACGGCGAAATTCCAGTTCGTGCCGATCACCTGGTCCACGTTGGCGCGGAAGGAGTAGCGGCGCAGGCCTTGCAAGTACCGGATGGCGCCGGCTTCAGAGTATTGGTCGACGCTGGTGTAGAACGTCGTCCCGCCGAACCGGCCGGTCATGTCGAGGCTGGTGTTGCTGTGCGCGTGGGGATCCACGGTCTGGGCGACCGCGTTGTAGGCCGTCTGCGGCCACGGCATGATCTGGAACCGCTCGCGCAGAGGGCTGCCGCTGATGGACGGCACGGTCGTCGGGATCGTCGCCCCGGGGTCGAACGGAATCGCCGGCGTCTGCCCGGCCCAATCCGTCGGCTGGTTGTTGGCCCGGTCCACCGCGGTCTGGTAGTCGAAGGTGCGGGCGCACAGCGGCTGGCCGGTCACGAACTCACAGAAGCGCTTGCCGGTCTCATCCGTGATCAGGCCCTGGAACCGCGCTATCCCGAAGTCGCGCTCGATGTCGCTCACGCCGGCTTCGCTGCGGACGTTGAATCGCAGGCCGTCGGCGGCGTGCCGCCCGGACTTCGTGGTGATCTGGATGACGCCGTTCCCCGCCCGGGCACCGTACAGCGACGAGCCCGCGGCCCCCTTCACGACTTCGACACTCTCGATGTCGTTGGGGTTCAAATCGGGCAGGTTGCCGTTGATGACGATGCCGTCCACGATGTAGAGCGGATCCTGGCTGCGGCCCTGCGCATTGATCATCGTCGGCCCGCGGAGCAGCACGGCGGGCTGCGCGCCCGGCCGGCCGCTGGCGGAGACGATGTCGACGCCGGCGACCTTCCCCTTGAGCTGGGTCAGCGCATCCTGCCCCGGCACCGACATCTGCGCCGCATCCACGTGATCGAGCGCGAACGGGATCTTCGCCATCTCCGTCTCGCCTTGCACGCCGGTCACGACCACCTGTTGCAGCAGGTTGACGTCGTAGACGAGTGTGAAGTCGACGGTCAGCTCCCCGGTGTTCAAGGTGATCTGCTTGCTCGTGGGCTTGAACCCGATGCCCCGAGCGCGCAGGAACACTTGCTGGCCGCGCGCCCGCGCGGACGGCACCGTGAGGAGATACGTCCCCTGGTTCGTCGTATTGACGCCCAGCCGCAGCTCCTCGATGAAGACGTTGGCGCCTACCACAGGCTCGCCCCGATCCGACACGACACGGCCTTTGATGACCGCATCCTGAGCGAGGGCGCGTCCCGCGCCGGCGAGCGACAGCGCCGCCAGCACGATCGCGCCGAACCAAAGGTCACGACGTGAGTGGGTCATAACGGACTACCTCCTGTGAGCAATGAGCGGCCCCGACGGTTGCCGGAGACGCTGGAGACGACACCTGCCATAGAGCGACAACGCACGAGCCCGCGACCGCCATAAAAAGCAACAGCGGCCGCGAGAGAAGCGGGCGAAATGACCTGCAGCCGGAAACGGCGGCCTGCGAGCGTGACGGACATAGCGCTCGAGTTGAGGTCCGGTGCGTTACTGCGAGTTTCATTCTAATACGCTAGTTCCCGGCCGCCGTCAATACCGGGGAGATGGATAGGGGGAGGGGGAGGGAGGCGGGTGGGGGGGGGGAGGGGTGGGTTCTTGCCAGAACCTAGGGAAGGCATACGTTCCATTACGCGCATCACTGCGGGGTCGCCGGATGGCGCTTCCCTTTCCTTATTACTCCAGGTCGGTCCTCCTTCTCATCGGGCTCGAGGCGGCCTCATGCCTCCTTCCCTTGCCAACCCTCGTGGCCCAAGGGCAGTTGGCCAACGCCACGATCGCGGGTCGCGTCATCGATCACACGTCCCGCGCCCCGATCCCCGGCGCCCGCGTGTTTCTGCTTGGTACGCCCCATCGGACCGGCAGCGATGTCACGGGACGATTCACCCAGGACAGTCTGGCCTCCGGGACCTACCTGCTCCAGGTAAGGGCCGTCGGGTACTCCATCGGGACCTGGGTGGTTCGCCTGGAGGGCGGGGACGTGGTGGACCAGGATTTCGAAATTGCCCCGCTGGCCATTGGGATGGACCCGGTCACCGTCGAGGGCCGGCCGGGGTTCATGCAGCAACGCATGATCGACTTCAATCGGCGCCGCGAGAGCGGCCGCGGGGTCTTCATCACCGAAGAGGAGATCCGGCGCGAAAACGCAGCGACTTTGAGTGACTTGCTGCGCACGGCCGCCGGAGTCCAGACGGTCTGCAACGGGACGGGCTGCATCGTCCGGATGAGCCGGTCCTCCCGCGGCGCGTGCCGACCCGACTTCATGGTCGACGGCTTTCCGGCGACATTTTCCACCACGTGGACTCTGCCGACGGTGGGCATCGTGGCCGTCGAAATCTACCGGAGTCAGACCGAAACACCGGCCGAGTTCACTAGGGCTGGGGCGATGTGCGGGGTCATCGTGATCTGGACGCGGTCGGCCCCCAACCCCTGACGCGCCCTCCCCCCCCCTCGCCCCCCCCGCAGTCCCTTTCCTCTATTTATTACATATTGGGGGCACCATGACCGCCCCCCGAACGATCACGCTCGGTGCCACACTGGCGCTCTTGCTGGCGCCCCTGCCTCTCAGGCCAACTCGACAGGCGGACCCGCTCGCCGCCCGCGCTCGCGGTCGACCTGGCGCCCCCGTGACGGTGTACGAGATGGCGGACTTCCAGTGTCCCGCGTGCCGCCAGTTTTTCGTGACCACGCTGCCCGTTCTGGAGCAGGACTATATCCGCACCGGCAAGGTGCGCTGGGTGTTCGTGAACCTGCCGCTCACCCACATCCACCCTAACGCCGCGGCCGCCGCGGAGCTGGCCATGTGCGCGGCCCGGCAGGGCCGGTTCTGGCCGGTCCATGACTTGCTCTACCGGCACCAGCGCGAATGGGCGCCGTTGCAAAACCCGGGACCGTATTTCCGCGCGCTGGCGGCCGACAGTGCGGGCGTGGGCACGCGGCCGCTGGCGACCTGCCTGGCGACGCACGCCACGGGAGCGGAGATCGACGCGGACGCGGCGGCGGCGCGGCGCGCGGGGGCGGAGGCGACACCGAGTTTCTACATCGAAGGCGGCTTGCTGAGCGGCGCCTGGCCGCCGGCGGATTTCCGCCGGGTCCTCGACTCCATCTACATCGCCAAGACGACCGGCGCCCGATGATGGGTCGCCCGTCGATGTGGTACCGCCTCGGCCTGCAGCTCGCGGAGACGGCGGTGCCCTGGGCCGCGCGGTTCGACAAGAAGCTGGCCCGCGGCCTCGACGCGCGCCGCGGCCTGGTGCAGCGACTGGCGGCCTGGGGACGCACCCAGCGGGATCCCCGCCGCCCGCTGGTCTGGGTGCACGCGCCGTCGGTCGGTGAGGGTCTCCAGGCGAAACCCGTGCTGGAAGCGCTGCGCGCGGAGCGCCCGGACTGGCAGCTCGCCTACACCTTCTTCTCGCCCTCGGCGGAGCGTCTCGCCCACACGCTGCCGGTGGACGTCACCGATTACGTTCCGTTCGATCGTCCGGAAGAAGTCGAGGCCGTGCTGGACGCGCTGCAGCCGCGGGCGCTGGTGTTCAGCAAGCTCGATGTCTGGCCGGAGCTGACGCTCGCCGCGGCGCGGCGCGGGGTGCAGCTGGGACTGATCTCGGCGACGGTGGCCCCCGAGAGCTCGCGCCTGCGCTGGCCGGCGCGGCAGTGGGCGCTGCCCGCCTACCAGGCACTGACCAGCGTGGGCACGATCAGCGAGGACGACGGACGACGGCTGCAGCTGCTGGGAGTGCGGGCGGAGGCGTTGCGGGTCACAGGAGACACGCGCTACGACAGCGTGAGCGAGCGCGCCGAGCGGCTCGACCGCACGCGGGAGCCGTTCGCACGGCTCGCCGCCGCGGCGACCGGGCACGACCGGGGAGGAAGTGCCCCATTCACCATCGTCGCGGGCTCGACGTGGCCGGCGGACGAGGCCGTGGTGCTCGCCGCGTTCGCCGACCTGCTCGGACAGCTGCCGACGGCGCGACTGTTGCTCGCTCCCCACGAGCCCAACCCCGACCACCTGGCCGGGATCGCGCAGCTGGCGCAGCGGCTGAAGGTGGCGCGCCCCGTGCGGCTGTCCCAGCTCGAGCACGCGGGACCCGCGCCGGTGATCGTCGTGGATCGGGTGGGCGTGCTCGCCGACTTGTACGCGCTCGGAGACGCGGCGTTCGTGGGCGGGGGGTACCACCGGGCGGGGCTGCATTCGGTGCTGGAGCCGGCGGTGTTCGGCGTCCCGGTGACGGTGGGGCCGTACTGGACGATGAGCCGAGACGCGGGGTTACTGCTCGAGCGGGGAGGCGCCGTCGCGCTGCCGGCGGGAGGGCGCCACCCGCTCCTGTCGCAGTGGCTGGTGTGGCACCACGACCCCGCGGCGCGACGACAGGCCGGCGATGCGGCGCGGCAGGTGGTGTTGGAGGGTCGCGGGGCGGCCGAGCGAACGACGCGCCTGGTACGTGAGCTGGTGGGTGATGCGAAAGCGGATGAGGGGGAACGCGCCTCCTAGTGGGAGACGACGACTCCGTCGAACGTCACGGAGCGCGGCGAAAACAGGCCGAGCGTCAGTCCGGTAACGAGGAGATCGGTCCAGCGGGCGCGCACGTGAATCCGCAGGTTGCTAACCTTTGCGGCGGTGCCCACCTGCCCCGCCAGCGCGTCCTCGAGACTCGGCGCCGCGATGGTCGCCAGGCCCCAGGCGAAGAAGACCGGGTGCTTGGTGACGTGAAAGGGCGTGCCGGCGGGCGCGTGCGCGGAATCGGCCATCGCCACCGGGACCCCGAGGCGCGTACTATCGAAGGTGAGCGCGCACCCGCTCGAGGCCACGCTGAGGGCGAGCCCGCAGGCCCACGTGAATCGTCGCGTCACAAGTCTCCCGGGGAACAAAGGGGCGCGCCGAGGACGGCGCGCCCCAAAGCTAGCGGCAAAGGCTCCGCTTGTGAACCGGCTTTACATCAAGGGCACCTTGAGGGCGACGTGCGCCCCGAGACCGATGATGCTCGAGTGGCCTCCGCCCTTCACCTTCGTGTAGTCGTAGGCGACGTGGAAGCCGAACATGCCGAGCCCGAGGTTCGCACCGATCGCAAAGCCGAAGTTGGTCGCGCTGCTGCTGGGGATGAGGAGGCCCAATGCACTGCGCTTCGTGTAGCGGATGCCGGGCGAGACGTACGGCTCGATGCTGATCCCGGGCGTCGGGACGTTGATGCTGATGCCCAGGGCGCCTGTGACGGTGGTGACGCCGGGCGCGCCGGTCGCGGTCGTGTGCGCGGCACCCCCCTGCAGGTTCACCGCCAGCGGAATCAGGCTGCCGCCAATGAGGCGGAAGGCCACATCGCCGCCGATCGAGGTCAGGCTCTGCGTCGCACCCTTCGGCTTGTAGCTCGACATGCCGGCGGTGATGTTCAGGTTGACCAACCCGAGCGTGGCACGGGCGCCGAACGCGCTGCCGCTGCCGGAATTGGCGTCGGGCTTGCCGTAGTCGCCGCTGAGGGTGATGCCCGTCCCGCCTTTGGGACTGTTCCACACCGGCATGCCGGCGAGCTGCGCAGCCGCCGGGGAGACCGCACAGACGGCCATCGCGAAAACCATCAATCCACTCTTCGTGGGCTTCATGTCATCCCTCCACACGCGAAGTAGGGAGCCGACTCATCCGGCCCCGGGAATCGACCCGCCAACGGTAGGAACTCGCCGCCGGCAAGTCAACGGTGTGTCACCTCAATGCACCCACACGGCGCTGATCGACACGCCTTTCAGGTCGCCCAGGCCGGCGCTGATCCGCGCGTCGAACACGCGGCTGAGCCGGAAATCCGCTCCCAACCCGAGCGCAAAGTTGACGTTGGACCCGCCGTCCACGGTCAGAAACATCGTGGGCTGCACGTACGGGACGATGCTGACCTGCGAGCCCTGGGGATCGAGCCGGCGGCCGAGCGAGAGGCCGACGGGTACGATCAACGACGAGTTGCCCGAGACGAACTGGCCCCCGACGCCGAGCACCAGCGCGCCGTCCAACGGGAAATCGGTCGTATGGGTGAGCACGCGCTCGCGCGCTTCGACGCCCACCAGCAGCACGGTCTTTCCCGGCCCGCTCGGATCGAACAGCCCGCCCTTGAAGCCGATGTCGAACTTGCCGGTGGCCGCGCGATAGGCGCCCTCGAACGCGGTGCCGCCCCCGTTGGGGAAGCTGAGCAACAGACCGATCTCCGACCGCGTGAACGCACGGTAGGGAGCGTTGAAGGTGGGCATCCCGGTCGCTTGGGCGGAGAGGGTCCCGACCCCGCCGACGAGCCCGCCGATCAGCACCAGGTGTGTTCGCAGCCGCATTGCAGCACTCCCGTTTCGAGTCGTGGCGGTGTTGCGCGCTCCCCGGTACCCCGGGGAGTGCGCAAACGTTCCGGCGCGCGCCTAGTGGAACAGCGATAGACCGATTCGGCCGCCGATGCGGATCGTGGCGGGGAGGAACGCGTCGTTCTTGGTGTCGTAGCGGATCCCGATCTCGTAGCGCATCGCGCCCGAGCCGTACGGCTTGCGCCAGCCGATGGCGGCGCCGAGGGACAGGTTGGTGCCGCTGGTGCCCCCGCCGCCCACGAGCACGACTCCGGCGCCGCCGCTGAAGTACATGCCCGAAGTGTGGCCGGTCGGACTCATGGCGTACAACCCGGCAATACCCAAGCCGATGTTATGGCTTGTGGCACCTCCCCACGTGGTCAAGGCGAAGCTGACGCGCGGCTCCCACATCAGTTTCCCGCTCGTGCGGAAGCCGACCCGGACGTCGACCGGCGTGAAGATCTCGATGCCGCCGCTGACGTTGTCGGGCTTGGCGTAATCGAGCCCGACGTCCACGCCGAACTCGTGCTGCGCCATGGCGCGCGCGGGGGGGGCGGCGCGGCGCTGGGCCGACGCGAGCGACGGCACGGCCGCGATGCCGAGTACCAGCAGACTGCTCCCGATGAGCCTGCGCATGCGACACCTCCAGGAGGGGGTGGACGGGCGTTCCAGGGTGCCCCGAAGCCGCACAACAGCTAATGAACGCCCTCCCCTTCTGTCAAGAGATTCCGGCCCGGAATAACGACCGTGGCCCGCTCACAGAAGCGTGAGGGGCCACGAAAGGGGGCGTGACGCGGCTCACACCGCGCCGGGCCGCCGGTCAATGCCAGAGCGAGAGCCCGATCCGCACTCCGAGGTCGAGGGTGTTGGGCAAGCCGTCGCTCACCTTCTTGAGCGCGTACCGCGCGAACGCTTCGAGCCGGATGGCGCCCGATTCATAGGGCACGCGGGTGCCAAGGCCGCCGTTGAAGGAGAACTGGGAAGCGCTGGTGCCCGCCGCGTGTTGCAGGTCGACGCCGCCGCCGACGGTCACGTACGCTCCCCGCTTGGTGTCCGGGCCGAGTGAGAACAGCAGGTTCAGGTCGGGCGCGAACATGTAGGCGCTCTTGCCGAGCGCCCCCTTGCTGTCCAAGGCGAACACGATGCGCGGCTCGACGGTCAGCTTCTGGCCCGCCTGGAAGCCCAGCCGCAGGTCGACCGGTGTGGCGATCAGAACGTGATTCAGCGCCGCACCGCCCGAGAGCAGGGACGCCTCGTGCTCGTACACGAAGGCGAGATCCGCCCCGAACTCATGGCCGGGGGACCCGCCGTGACTCATACCGTTGTGCTGCGCCGCCGCGACCGCCGGCCCGCCCGCGACCGCCAGGGCGACCAGCGCGTTCCACGTGAGGTTCCGCATCCCGTACCTCCCTTGATCAGATTCCGGCTGGTGGGGTCAGACGGCGTCCGCGCGATCCGCGACCACCCGCACCACGTCGCCAACGACCTGGAGGAACCCCCCGCTCACGGTGAAACGGCTCTCGCCTGTTCCACTGTGCACCAGCAGAGGGCCCTCGCCCAACAACGTGAGGAAGGGCGCGTGGCGGGGCAGGATGCCGACCTGGCCGTCGAAGGCCGGAGCGACGACCGCGTCGGCCTCCCCGTCGTACAGAGACCGCTCGGGAGAGAGAACCGTCACGCGCATCATGCCGACGCCAGGCGCTTGGCCTGCTCCCCGACCTCGTCGATCCCGCCGACCATGTAGAACGCCTGCTCGGGAAGGTGGTCGAACTCACCCGCGACCACGCGCTCGAAGGACGCGATCGTGTCCTCGAGTTTGACGTACTTGCCTTCGAGACCTGTGAACTGGGCGGCGACGAAGAAGGGTTGGGAGAGGAACCGCTGCACCCGTCGCGCGCGGGCCACCAGCATCTTGTCCTCCTCGGAGAGCTCGTCCATGCCGAGGATCGCGATGATGTCCTGGAGATCCTTGTAGCGTTGCAAAATTCGCTGCACCTCCACGGCCACCTTGTAGTGCCGATCGCCAAGGTACTGCGCGTCGAGGATGCGCGAGGACGACGCCAGCGGATCGACCGCCGGGTAGATGCCGAGCTCCACGATCTGCCGTGACAGCACCACGGTCGCGTCGAGGTGGGAGAAGGCGGTGGCGGGGGCGGGATCGGTGAGGTCGTCGGCGGGCACGTAGATCGCCTGGACCGACGTGATCGATCCCTTCTTGGTGGACGTGATCCGCTCCTGGAGCTCACCCATTTCGGTGGCGAGGGTGGGCTGGTAGCCCACGGCGCTCGGCATCCGGCCCAGCAGCGCCGACACCTCCGAGCCCGCCTGGGTGAAGCGAAAGATGTTGTCGATGAAGACCAGCACGTCCTGGCCCTCCACGTCCCGGAAGTACTCGGCGACGGTGAGGCCCGACAGGCCGACGCGCAAGCGCGCGCCGGGCGGCTCGTTCATCTGGCCGTAGATCAAGGAGCAGGCGCCCAGCACGCCGCTCTCCTTCATCTCGAGATAGAGGTCGTTGCCCTCGCGGGTGCGCTCTCCCACCCCGCAGAAGACCGAGCGGCCGCCGTGCCCCATGGCGACGTTGTGGATCAGCTCCATGATCACGACGGTCTTGCCGACGCCGGCCCCGCCGAACAGGCCGATCTTGCCGCCTTTGACGAACGGCGCGATCAGATCGACCACCTTGATCCCCGTCTCGAACACCGTGGTCTTGGGCTCGAGATCCACGAACTTCGGCGTCTCCCGGTGGATCGGCCAGCGCTCCGCGGTGGCGGGAATCGGCTCGCCCTCGTCCACCGGCTCGCCCAGCACGTTGAGGATGCGGCCCAGGGCGGCCTGCCCCACGGGCACGGAGATCGCCGCGCCCGTGTCGAGCACGGGCATCCCGCGCACCACGCCGTCGGTCGTGCTCATCGCCACCGCCCGGACCTGGTTGCGGCCGATGTGCTGCTGCACCTCCGCCACCAGGCGGACCCCCGGCTGCTCGACCACGAGCGCATTGTAGAGCTCGGGGAGCTGCTCGGGCTCGAACTCGACGTCGATGACCGGCCCGATGACCTGGACCACTTTGCCCAGGTTCTGCCTCGACTCGCCCGCCGGCTTTTTCGGCGCGGCCTTGGTTCTCGTCGCCATGCAAACTCCCGAGTTAGGCGTCAGCCTCTCAACGCTTCCGCTCCGCCTACGATCTCGGCCAGCTCCTGGGTGATCTGCGCCTGCCGTGCGCGGTTGTAGGTGCGCCGCAGGATATCGAGGATATCGCCCGCGTTGTCGGTCGCGTTCTTCATCGCCGTGCGCCGCGCCCCGTGCTCGGCTGCCGCCGTTTCCACCAGCGCCCGGAAGACTTGGTTGCGCACGTAGAGTGGCAGCAGCTGCTCCAGAATCGTCTCCGCCGACGGCTTGAGGATGAAATGGGGTGGGGAGCCTTGGACGCGTCCAGCCGGAGGCTCCACGGGGAGAATGCGGAGCGCCGTTGGCGGCGTGGACATCGGAGAGTTGAACTTCGCGAACACGATCTCGACCGCGTCGAGCTCGCCGCCCGCGAATCGCGCCATCAGCGGCGCGACCAGCTCGGCGGCGTGCGCCGCGGTCGGCCGGTCACCGATGTCGATGCGCTGCGAGGCGATGGCGCGATGCGAGAACTTGAAGAAGCTGATCCCCTTCCGGCCCGCCAGGTGGAGCTCGATCGCGGCGCCCTGGCCTTCCAGCTCCTGCATCCGCCGCCGCGCTTCGCGGATCAGGTTGGCGTTGAAGCCGCCGCACAGGCCGCGGTTGGAGGTGATGAGGAGCAGCGCGACCCGCCGGACCGCGTCGGGCCCCGGGCGCCGCAGCAGCGGAAATCGCTCGGCCAGCTCGGGCGCGTACAGGCTGCCGATCACTTCGGCGAGGGCGGCAGCGTACGGACGCGCGCCTACCACCCGGTCCTGGGCGCGCTTCAACTTGGACGTGGCCACCATCTCCATCGTCTTCGTGATCTGGCGCGTGCTCTGGACGGACTTGATCCGCCGGCGGAGTTCGCGGGTCTGGGCCATCAGCGGCTGCCGAGCGCCTTGTACTCCTCGATGGCCTGACGCACGCGCGCCGTCAGGTCCTCGCCCAGCGCCTTACGGGTGCGTATCTCCTCGCCGATCTCCGGGTGCTGCGCGGCCATGAAGCTGTGGAACCCCTGCTCCCAGGCCTTGATCTTCTCCACGGCGACGTCGTCGAGGAAGCCGTTGGTCACGGCGAAAATGATCACCACCTGCTGCTCCACCGGCATCGGCCGATACTGGGGCTGCTTCAGCACCTCCACGATGCGCTCGCCGCGCGCCAGCTGGCGTTGGGTGGCCGGGTCGAGCTCGGAGCCGAACTGGGAGAACGCTTCGAGCTCCCGGTACTGCGCGAGATCGAGCCGCAGCCGGCCGGCAACCTGCTTCATCGCCTTGATCTGGGCGTTGCCGCCGACGCGCGACACCGAGATGCCGGCGTTCACCGCGGGCCGCACGTTCGAATAGAACAGGTCGGTCTCCAGGAAGATCTGGCCGTCGGTGATCGAGATGACGTTGGTCGGGATGTAGGCCGAGACGTCGCCCGCTTGGGTCTCGATGATCGGCAGCGCCGTGAGCGAGCCGCCCCCCATCTCATCCGACAGCTTCGCGGCGCGCTCCAGGAGGCGGCTATGCAGGTAGAAGACGTCCCCGGGATACGCCTCGCGGCCGGGGGGCCGGCGCAGCACGAGCGACAGCTGGCGGTAGGCAGCGGCCTGCTTGGAGAGGTCGTCGTAAATGCAGAGCGTCGCCTTCTTCTCGTCGTACATGAAGTACTCGGCCATGGTGCAGCCCGAATAGGGCGCGATGTACTGCATCGGGGCCGGCTCGGAGGCCGAGGCCACGACGACGATGGTGTAGTCCATCGCGCCGCGCTCCTTCAGGCGCTCCACGACGGCGGCGACGGTCGAGTTCTTCTGCCCGATCGCCACGTACACGCACACGACGCCCTGCCCCTTCTGGTTGATGATGGTGTCGATCGCGATCGCCGTCTTCCCGGTGCCGCGGTCGCCGATGATCAGCTCGCGCTGGCCGCGGCCGATGGGAATCATCGAGTCGATCGCCTTGACGCCGGTCTGCAACGGCTCCTTCACGGGTTGCCGTTTGATGATGCCGGGGGCGATGATCTCCACTTTGCGGCTCTTGGTCGTCTTGACCGGTCCCAGCCCGTCCACCGGCCGGCCCAGCGCATCCACCACCCGACCCACCATCGCCGGCCCGACCGGGACCTCCAGCACACGGGCGGTGCGGCGCACCTCGTCGCCCTCGCGGAGCTGGAGGTAGTCACCGAAGATGACGGCGCCGATGTTGTCCTCCTCGAGGTTCAACGCGAGCCCCGTGATCTTCTCTCCCGTCTCCGAAGAGGTGAACTCGAGCATCTCGCCGGACATCGCCGACGTGAGGCCGTAGATGCGCGCGATGCCGTCCTTCACCTCCAGCACCGTGCCGACCTCCCGAACGTCGATGTCCGCCAGGTCGGCCGCCTGGATTTCCTTGAGGAGGATGTCTTTCAGCTCGCCTGGGCGGAGAATGGAATCGGTGGCCATAGTGTCGCGGTTGAGAGATTGTGAAAAATATCACATGGAAACTGGCTTACGGCAACGGGATTCTACGGGCTCGAGGCACCGAGGCATAGAGGCGCGCGAGCTTTAGGTGCGGGACCTCGTCCGGCCCCGGAGGAACCGCGCCAGCACTCCCCGGGGACCGAGTTCCCCCAATTCGTGCGGAGTCACCCCCGCAACGCGGCGCGCCGCCCCGGCCAAATGGCTCGGCGAGGCGTAGCCGAGGATCCGCACCACCGCGCGCACCGTGTACCCGGGGTTGCCCAACAGGTCGGCGGCGCAGGCTGTGCGGGCGAGGTCGATCACCCGCTTCAGGTTCGGCGCGCCTCCCGCCGCGAACTGGCGCGAGAGGTGCTCGCGCGTGACGTGCAGCGCCTGCGCCACCTGGGCCGTCTTGGTGGGTAGCGACACCCGGCGCAGCACCTCGTCCCACGCCGCCAGCTGCAGCGGATCGGTGAGCCGCAGCAGCCGCGGCGCGTCTTCCAGGGCGGAGCGGCGCGCCGCCTGGGCGGTGCGCGCGGCGATCCATTCCCCCGCCACCGCGTTGTCGACCCCTTCCACCAGCACCCCGGCGAACCCCGCGGCGTGGCACGTCACGAGCAAGGCACCGTCCTCCGGCTTGAAGGACGAGAGGACGTACATCGGGATGCGCGGGAACCGCGCCGGCAGGGTCACCGCGGCGGCCGCCGCCTTGATGTCGAGCACGACCGCGTCCACCAACCGCTGCGCGAGGAGTCGCTCGAGCGCCGACACGCCGCGACACAGCCGGACGGTGCCGGCTCGGCGCGGATAGCCGCGCTGAACGGCCTGGCGGGCCTCCCGGCGCGGATGGAAGACAGGCACGACGGCCATCACGGGGCGGCGTCCGCGGGTTGCGACAGCGCCCGCACCATTTCCCCGGCCCGTCGCAGCACCACGCGCGCGTTGTCGTAGGAGATGGTTTCCAACGCTTCCTCGACCGGGTGCCAGACGCAGGCCGTGATCCCCTCTTCGACCTGCGGCACCGCCTCGCCCTCCCGCGACTCGAACAGGAAGAAGTGGCAGTACTTGTGGATCGTCTTGCCGCGGAATCGGAAGTACCAGTCGATCACCTTGATGGGCCCGTGCAGCACCAGGTCGCCGAGCCCAGTCTCTTCGGTGACCTCGCGGCGCGCCGCGTCGGCGGGAGGCTCCCGCGGCTCGAGATGGCCCTTGGGAAACCCCCAGCTCCGGTAGGAGTCGCGGATGAGCAGAAAACGGACCTGCCCATCAGGGGCGGCGGCGCGCCGGAACACGACGCCTCCGGCACTGGTCTCGCGCTGGGCTTTGCGCTGGGGCTTCCGCTGAGACAACCTGGGCGCCCGCTCCCTAGAACACGCTGAACTGGAAATACTTGCGCGGGTTCGCCTGGATGTCGGAGAGGAGCTGGCGCAGCTGGATCATGGTGAGCGTGGTTTCCTGGTACAGCGTCGAGTCCGCCACGAGCAGCCCCAACGTGCCGGTGCGGTTGGCGATGCGCGACATGACCGTGTCGGCGGCGACGAGGACGCGCACCAGGCTTTCCTGGTTGCGGTGCGCGGCGTCCATGAAATCCCGCAGATCCTGCGACGCCTGGCGCAGGTCGTGGCTCGCGGCGGCGGAGTTGTTGAGGATCGCCCCGAGCTGGCCCTGGTTGGTTGCCGAGTCCACGCGGCCGAGCGTGGCCTGGAGATCCGTCGCGGCGCGGCCCAGGGCGTCGGAGCCCTTCCGTAGATTGGTGCCGACGGAGCCGATCACGTCGGCCTGCTCGTTGGTGACGCGGACCAGGCGGTCGGCGATCTGGCCGAAGTCGCGGATCGAGCGCCGCAGCTCCAGCACCGCCTCGGAGTCGAACGCGGTCTGCACGCGCGCCGCGACGGTGGCGATGTCGGTGGCGATGCGGCTGGCCTGGGCGGTGAGCTGGCCGATGTCCGGGAGGGTGGCCCCCGGCCACTTGGTCCCGCCCCCCCCCGCCGCCTGCGCCTCCGCGATCGCCTGGCGCACGTTGGGATCGTTGGGCAGCTGGTCCAGCGAGACGAGGCTGGCCACCCACTCGCCGAACAGCGAGGCCGAGGCGGCGATCACCGCCGGCCGCTCCGGCAGGGCGACGCCCGAGTAGATCCTGAGGTCCGCTTCCACCCAGCTCCCGGACGCGAGGCGGATCGCCTCGACACGGCCCACTCGCACGCCCCGCAGCACGACGGGGTTCCCGACGGAGAGGCCCCCCACGGTCCGGAACCGGGCGGTCCGCACCGCTTCGGTGCCACCGAGGTGGATGTTGGAGAGCCACAGGGCCCCGCCGACCACGACCGTGAAGGCCGCGATGACGGCGAGCCCGACGGCGAACTCGTTCTCCCGCTTCACGCCGCCCGGCCCTCGATGAACTGCCGCACCACGGGATCCTCCGTCGCTTGAATCTCCGACACGGTCGCCACCTGGCGGATGCGCCCCTCGTACAACATGGCGATCCGGTCCCCCACGGTATAGGCGCTGCGCAGGTCGTGCGTGACGACGACTCCGGTCACCCCCAGGTGCTCGCGCGTGCGCACCATGAGCCGGTCCATGACCGCCGCTGTCACCGGGTCGAGCCCGGTGGTGGGCTCGTCGTACAGGATGTACTTCGGCCTGAGCGCGATGGCTCGGGCGATCCCCACCCGCTTGCGCATGCCCCCCGAGAGCTCGGCGGGCATGCGCTCGTCGGTGCCGGTCAGATCCACCAGGGCCAGCGCTTCCCGCACCCGGTCGGCGATTTCCTCCTCGCCCAGCCCCCGGCGGCGCAGCCCGAGGGCGACGTTGTCGGCGACGGTCATCGAGTCGAACAGCGCGGCGAACTGGAACACATAGCCGATGTCGCGGCGCAGCGCGGTGAGGCCCGGGCGGTCGAGCGTCGACACCGCCCGGCCGTCAACGATGACGTCTCCGGCGTCGGGGTGCAACAGGCCGACGACGTGCTTCAGGGCCACGCTCTTGCCGGTGCCGGAGTATCCGATGATGACCATCGTCTCGCGGTCCTTCACGGTGAGCGTGAGCCCGGTCAGAACCGGTTTGGGACCGAAGGCCTTGTGGAGGTCGCGGAACTCGATCACAGCAGCACCACCGCCCAGAAGGCGTCGAGCACGAGGATGAGGACGGCCGAGTACACGACGGCGCGGGTGGTGCTCCGGCCCACCCCTTCGGCGCCACCGTAGGTGCTCAGGCCGACGCGGCAGCCCACCAGGGCGATTGTGCCCCCGAACGTGGCGCTCTTGAACAGGCCGAACCAGGTGTCTTTGAAGCGGTAGAAGATCTTCAAGCCCTTGATGAACTCGGGCGTCGAGAGGTGCAGCAGGACGAGGCTGGTGAGCCAGCCGGTGCAGATGCCGACGAGGATGGAGAGCGCGACGATCACGGGGAACATCAGGGTCGCCGCGAGCACGCGCGGCAGCACGAGGTAGCTCTGCGGATCGTAGGCGAGGGTCTCGAGCGCATCGACCTGCTCGGTCACCTTCATCGTGCCCAGCTCGGCTGCCATGGTGGCGCCGACGCGCCCCGCGAGCGCCAACCCCGCGAGCACCGGGCCCAGCTCGAGCATCATCGTCTTCCCGACGAGGGTGCCCACGAAATACATCGGGACGGCGCCGGTGAAGGTGTAGGACGCCTGGAGGGCGAGGACCACGCCGGTGAACGCGGCGATGAACATGGCGACCGGGAGGGAGTCCACCCCGATGCGCCGCATTTGACCGGCGAGGAGCCGGCTCCAGGTGCCCACGTCGGAGAGGGCGCGACCGAGGTCGGTGACGAAGAAGCCCCAGCGGCCGGCGGCCTCAACGAGGGCGAGCGTACGGCGACCGAGGGCGCTGATCACGGCAATAAACTATGGGCACAGAGGCGCAGACGCATAGAGGCATGGAGACGCTGTGCCCCCATGCCCCTAAGCCCCTATGCCCCCGTGGCGGTTACGCCGCGAAGCTCGCCAGCGCCTTGCCGACTTCCCCGTCGCGCAGTCGCTTGAGGGCCCGGTCGCGCAGCTGGCGGACGCGCTCACGCGTGACGCCGAGCATGCCGCCGATTTCCTCCAGGGTATGCTCGCGCCCGCCGTCGAGCCCGAAGTAGAGCCGCAGCACCTTCGCATCGCGCCGTTGCAGCGTATTGAGGGCGCTTTCGATCTCGTCGGACAGGAACCGGTCCATCGCCTGGTCTTCGGCGTCCGGCAGGTCCTCGGCGATAAAGCGCTCGATCAGGGAGCGATCGCCGTCGGGATCGAGGGGCGCGTCGAGCCGCACGTCCCCGGTATTCAGGGCGGCGAGCGACTGCACCACCTCGAGCGACAGCTTGGTGGCGTCCGCGATCTCCTCCGGGGTCGGCTCACGCCGCAGACTCTGGCGCAGGTACTCCGCGGTGCGGACGATGCGCGACAGGTCGGCGGTGCGGTTGAGCGGCACGCGCACGGTGCGGCCCTGGCGCGCCAGCGAGGCGAGGATCGCCTGCCGGATCCACCAAACCGCGTAGGAGATGAATTTCACGCCCTGGTCGGGGTCGAACTTCCGGGCAGCGGTGAGCAGCCCGACGTTCCCCTCGCCGATCAGGTCGGTGAGGGGCAGGCCGCGGTTCTGGTACTTCTTGGCCACGGAGATGACGAAGCGCAGGTTGCGCTTGACGAGCTCCTGCATCGCCTCCTGGTCGCCCGCGCGCACCTTGCGGGCGAGAGCGATCTCCTCTTTCTGGGTGAGGAGGGGCGTCTTGCTCACCTCGTGCAGGTACTGATCGAGGATGTCGCGCTCGTGCTCGTGGTGGCCGAGGCCGGTGAGCAGGCCGCGGCGCCGGGCGCGCTTCTTGGCGGCCTTGGGCTTGGCCTGGGCGGCGGGCGCAGGCGCGCTCGGAGCGGAGGCCGGGACCGGCTTGGCGGTCGGGGCGGCGGCGCGCGCCTTGGCGCGGGGGGCCCGTGCAGCGGGGGCCGGTTTGGTCTTCTTCTTCGGGTGCTTGGGCATTGCGGCGCTCTATGTTTGCCCTGTGATACGCCTCACAGGGAGAAAAGTTCGCTTGACACCGTAAGAACGCTCGGATAAGATGCCGTGTTCCCGCCGAAGCGTTTGCGGGGCGCAAATATAACGGGGGCGTAGCTCAGTTGGGAGAGCGCGTGAATGGCATTCACGAGGTCAGGGGTTCGATCCCCCTCGCCTCCACTGCAGGGCGGTAGCGAGCGGGAACGGGCGGCAGCGGTAGAACTAAGCCCACTGAGCGGTTACATTTGCAGCGCGCGCGGGAATAGCTCAGTTGGTAGAGCACAACCTTGCCAAGGTTGGGGTCGCGGGTTCGAGTCCCGTTTCCCGCTCTGAGCGCCGACGCACAAGCGACGCGGGGTGGAGCAGTCTGGTAGCTCGCCGGGCTCATAACCCGGAGGTCGTGGGTTCAAATCCCACCCCCGCTACTTCCATTGCGGATTGTGGATTGCGGATTGCGGATTGACGGTGTCGGCGCCCCTCAATCGGCAATCGCCAATCCGCAATCCGCAATTTGTTCGGGGCGGTTAGCTCAGTTGGTTAGAGCGCCACGTTGACATCGTGGAGGTCACTAGTTCGAGTCTAGTACCGCCCATCGCGCCCGTAGCTCAATTGGATAGAGCGTCTGACTACGGATCAGAAGGCTGGGGGTTCAAGTCCCTCCGGGCGCATTGTGGGGGGCAAGAGACGGCGAGAGTGAATCGAGGGACAAGGGGAGACGCCGAGGCGCGGAGACGCCGGGCGTCTACTAGCATCGGGGCGTAGCGCAGTCCGGTTAGCGCGCCTGGTTCGGGACCAGGAGGTCGGTGGTTCAAATCCACTCGCCCCGACTGTGGTTGGATGGTCGGATGGTTTTTCCCTTTCCGACGATCCGGCCATCCGATAATCCGCAGATTATCGCGCCAGTAGCTCAGCTGGATAGAGCGTCGGCCTCCGGAGCCGAAGGTCGTGGGTTCGAGTCCCGCCTGGCGCATGGAGATCATGGGAAGCCCCGGCAACCTCTGCTACGGTGCCGGGGCTTGGTGCTTCCCGCCGAGCGCACCAACGAGACAACATGTTGCGTGGATTCAGCGAGTGACTTACGGCGGAGGCCGTCCGCCAGCCACGCCCTGCCCGGCCCGGTTCTTGCGCACCTCAGGTATCCACGTCGCTCCGGGGAGAAACGCTACGCTCGGGAATTCGCGCATCCCGTTTGCGCGGTCGATCGCTGCTCTCGCCCTACTCACCACAGCCTGCCTCGACACCGTAGGCCCGGTCTCACCACGCCTCCCCACGTCGGCAGCGGTCCAGGATGAGAACCTCCGGACGGGCACCGCGGCGTGGGCCGCCGGCCTGGACGCGGGGCCGGAGTCGATAATCGGCGGTTACGGCCTTCCCGCGAGCCTGGCCAGCGGCGACACGTTGCGTCTCTTCGTCGCGGCGCAGAGCAGCCGGGTCTCCATTTCCATTTACCGGCTGGGCTGGTATGGCGGTGCCGGCGCCCGGCTGCTGGCGCGTCACGGCGATCGCACCGCACCACCACAGCCTGCCTGCTCGCCCCCGGTGCCGGGCCCCTCGGTGTGCCCCTGGCTGGAAACCGATCACTTCGTCGTCGACCAGAGCTGGGTGCCCGGACTCTACGTCGCCAAGTTCGCCGACTCGCTGGGGAGATCGCGCGCCTTTCCATTCGTCGTCCGCTCGAACCGCCCGACCGCGTTCGTGGTAGTGCTGCCGTTCGCCACCTACCAGGCGTACAACGACTGGGGCGGCGCGAGCCTGTATGGCGGACCGGGCGCCACCCCGAGCGAAGTCTACGCCAACCGCGCCGTCAAAGTCTCCTCCGCGCGGCCCTTGAGTGCGTCGGTCATGACGGGCATGCTGCTGGGACTCGACTACCTGCTCGTGCGCTGGCTCGAGCAGAACGCCTACGATGTCAGTTACATCACCGATTACGACTTCCACCGCGGCGGCGGCGATCCGGCGATCGCCTGGTTGTTCTCGGGTCATTCCGAGTACTGGTCCTGGCCGATGTGGCTCCGGGCCAAGGCGGCGCGTGCCCAAGGGATCAGCCTGGGCTTCCTGGGCGGCAACGACATCTACTGGCTGGTGCGGTATGAGACCGCCGCGGTGAACGGGTTGGAGGCGCCGGTGGTGGTGTGCTATCGGGACGCGACTCAGGATCCGCTGGGGGACACGCCGGGCCTCGCCACGGTGCGGTTTCGGTCTTCGCCCAACAACACCCCGGAAAATGAGCTGGTCGGGGTCATGAGCGTGCCCGGCAAGCTGCAAGTTCGCAACTCACCCGTTGACCTGGTGGTGGCGAATGGATCCGATCCTCTGATGGCGGGCACCGATCTAACGACGGGAGAGCACATCCCTCGAGCCGCCGGGTGGGAAGGCGACCGGATTGTCGAAAACGGCGCAACGCCCCCGAGCATCCGCATCCTCTTCGCCAGCCCGTACGTTCTGGCTGAAGACGCTACGGCGACGCAGTTGATGCAGGCCACGGTCTACCGGTGGCCCGCGTCCGGGGCGCTGGTCTACGCGAGCGGCCAGCCGGGATTCACCTGGTCGCTGGCGAGCTTCGACCGGCACATCGCGCGTCCACCGATTCAGCGGTTCCTGCAAAACGTCCTTCGAGCGTTCGTCGAAGCCCGCGCCAACCGGTAGCGCGGACACGCGGCGTCCGGCGTTGCCGTGATGCCGCTCACATTCCAGCGGCGCGCCTGGAATCGCAGCTTGCACGCCTAGCCGCCGGATGCAAGCGCCGTCGCACCGACCATCCTCCCGAGCAGGCCGCGTCACACCTCGCATCGCTTTCTAACAGCGACCGATGTAGGCCGTCCAAGTGACGTGCCTGGAGCACTTGCCGATGCCCGGTTTCTTGACGGTCGCTTCCACAAGCAACTGCCTCGTAACGGATTGCACATGGCACGCTCCTCGCCTTCTGCGTAGGCAACTCCGGCGAGAACGAGCCTCATGCTGCACCGCACGTGGATGGTCAGGTCAGGGACGCGGATCCTCTGGGCGTGTATCGCGCTCGGAGGCGCCGTCGCGTGCAGTGGCGACGTCGCCGGGCCGCCCGGCGTGCTGCTCGTGCAAGCGCTCCAACCGGCCGCCAGCGCCCCTGTTTCCGGAGCACCCGGCCGGCCGCTGCCGGTCACGTTTCGCGCGCTCGATAATGGGTACCGGCCCATGGCCGGCGCCCAGGTGCGGTGGACGGTCACGGGTACCGGCAGCCGTCTTGAGAGCGCCGCCACGGTAACCGATGGCGACGGGATCTTCACGGCCGTGTGGGTGCTCGGCACCCGCGCCAGCGAGGTTCAAGAGCTGCGGGCTGAAGTCACCTGGCCGGACCGCGCGGGGGTCATCGACCTCAAGGCCGCGGCCGTACCATCGGAGGTGGCGGCGATCTCGATCGCCCCGGACACCACCGCGGTCTTCTTCGGCACGCCCCGCGTCCTGAGAGTGGTGGCGACGGACCCGTTCGGGAACCGGTTTGCGCCGACCAACGTGCGCTTCACCTCGCTGGACACGACCATCGTCACCATCGACTCGCTGGGCACGCTGCGGTCGCGCGACTCGGGGTTCGCCCAGGTCGTGGTCACCGCGGCCGGCGTCGCCGGCACCGGCGTGGTCCGCGTAGTGCAGACCGTGAGCGCCATCGGCGTAGACCACGACACGCTGCGATTCGCCTCCTTGCATCAGATCGACACGCTCAAAGCGTGGGTTGTGGATGACCAAGGCCGGACGATCCGGGGTTTGCTGCCGCTCGTGGAGCTCGAAGATTCCTCGGTGGCGCGGGTCCATGCGGTCGCGCCGCTCACGGTCACCGCGTTGCGCAACGGCACGACGATCATGCACCTGCAAGCCGAGAACATCTCCCGCCAGGTGGTCATCCTCGTCCTGCAGGAGCCCGCCAGCATCGAGGCGACGGTGTTGTCCCCAGCACCGATCGTCACGCTCCCGCCGGGGTCGCTCGTTCCACTGCAGTGCCGGGTGTTGGACGCGATGGGCTACGCGATCGCCACCGAGCCCAGTGTCACGGTTTCCGGGAGCGGTGTCCTCACCGCCTCGGGCTGCTCCGACGTGCGCGTCCAGCGCTCGGGCCTCGATACGGTGCGGCTTTCCAGTGCCGCGGCGGTCCTGGCGCTGCCCGTGGCCGTCGCGGTGCCGCCGGCGGTGAGCTCGCCGATGGGAGAGTTTCTGCAAGTCGATAGCTTGCCCCCAGGCGAACCCTGGGCGCCTTCCATGCGCCGCAACAGCCGCGGCCAGTTCGAGCTGTACTTCGCCCAGGGTCGCGGCGACGGGAGCGGTCGCGACTATGAGGACCTTCACCGCCTCGTGTCGGAGGACGGAATCACCTTCCGATACGACGGCCTCGTGTTCCAGCACGATGCCAAGAGCTGCAGCCTGACCGGATTCGGGTTCGAGAACGTCGCCGTGGTGCCGAGACAGGACGCGGCCGGCTGGCGCATGTACGTCGCCGCCGGGCAATTCGACTGCTATGGCTGGCAGGTGTTCTCGGCGGTGTCCACGGATGAGCGCAACTGGACCCTCGAGCAGGGAGTTCGCTTGCCGGATGGACAGTCCGCCGTGCCGCAGCTAAAAATCCCGCCGCCGTATTGGCCGACGGGTGAGGGGATGGTAGTGGACCGGCTGCCGTCCGGAGGCTGGCGGATGCTGCTCGGCGCCTACGAGCACCTGAACCCGTATGAAGACCGGTTCCAGATCATCGAATGGGACTCCCCGGACCAGGCCAACTGGACGTACCAGGGCCCCGTGCTGAGCACGCGCCAAATGCCGGCGGCGGGCGACGGCAACGTGTACAGCCCGACCATCCGGCAAGTGGCCCCTGGGCTGTGGCGCATGATCTTCACCGCCGACAACCGCCCGGCGTCGGGCTGGCGGAGCGGGCTGTGGAGCGCGGTGAGTACCGACCTCGAGAATTGGCAGGTGGAGGGCAGACTGCTTGGTTCCGACACGACCCAGCTGTACTATGCCAGCATGGTGGACGACCGCGTCGTGTTCATCCGAGTGGACGACGGCGGCGTGCGGCGCCTCGCCATAGCCACCGTCCTGATGCCGTAACGCCGGGTCGTTCGCGTGGCGCCCCTAGAACCCCACCGCCACCCCTAGTCGCGCCAGCGATTGCTGAATCGGCACGTCGCTGGTCGTCTTGCGGTTCACCCGTTGGAAGCCGTAGTCCCCCGTCAGCCGGAAGCGCCCGTCGCGGCGGCCGACCGAAATGCCCAGCCCCAGCTCGACGCCGAACCCCGCGGTCCCCCCGCCCGAAAACTTGGAGCCCGCCAGGTAGTTGCCGCGCAGCGAGAGACTCGCTCCCGGCCCGATGTTGTAGAGCCCCCGTACGCCGATCCGGACCGCCCCCATGGACTGCGCGGTGAATTCCGGATCCACGGTGCGCTTGGTGAACCCGGTCTCGAAGCTCACCTGGCCCGCGATGTACCAGCGCAGGTGCACGTCCACCTGCGTCGACTTGAACGACTGGCTCGCGCCGCCGCCGTGGGGATCGTAGGTGAGGCTCGTAACTTCGACGTCCGCGCCGAGCTTGCGCCACGACACGGTGGCGGTCCCCGCGACCCCTTTGCCGCGGAAGGCGAGGCTGGAATCCACCTCGCGATAGTCCCCGAAGGCCCCCTGCACCCCGACGCTCGCCTTGATGCCCTGCGCCCGGGCGCCGGCCACTAGGGCGGCGAGGAGCGCGACGCTCATGCCGAGGGAGCGCGTCATCGACCGCCTCCCGGCTTGGGCAGCGGCACCACCCGCAACGCCACCTGCCGTCGCAGCGTGACGTTCTGCTGCGCGATGTCGGCGTTGCGGCGCACGAGCTGCTCGCGCAGCAGCCGGTTGTACAGAATGTTGCCCCGCGCGGGCTGCGGGGACGGCTTTTTCAACGACATGATGAACCCGGTGAGGATCGCCCCGACGCTCACCGCCGCCAGCTCGCGCCGCGGCGCCGAGCCCAGAGTCCCGCTCTCGAGCGCGAAGGTCCCCGCCCCGGCGATGCCCGTATAGAGGAAGGCCCGCCCCAGCGGCGCCCAGCTACGCGGGGGCACTTCTTCCTCCGGCAGCTCCGTGTACCCGGGGAGCGCGGTGAGATGCGCCACCGTGTCCACGGCACCGCGCGTGACCCGCACCGGTTGCGACGCCGAATAGGTGTTCTGGCCGGCGCTCGCCTCCACGAGGATCAGGTAGTTCCCCCCCGGCACAGGGTCGCCGTTCGGCAGCGCGGCGGGCCAGCGCAGGTTCACCTGGCCGGTGGCCACGCTCGAGTCGATCAGCACCGACGTGGCCCCGCTCACCGCGCGGGTGCGCACCCGCGCCGGGCTCGTCACGGTGAACCGGATCGGCACGAATCCGCCACCCTGGCCGCCGACGAACGCGGCGCTGTCCACCTGGAGCTGCCGCACCACCAGCACCTGCGACAGGGCAAGCAGGAAAGAGCTCGTGATCTTGGGGGAGATCTTGGCCGGGTCGAGCTGGCGGTCGGGATCGAGCAGGATCGCCTGCTTGAAGGCGTCCACCGCCTTGAGCAGCGAATCGGTGGCGCTGAAGGCGAAGCCCAACAGCTCGTAGGCGCGGGCGGTCTCCGGCCCGGTCAGCCGCTCGGTCAGGGCGCGCCGGCCGAGCGCCAGCGCTTGGGCGATGTCGAGGTTGTCATAGGCCGCGAGGGCGCGGCGGAGCGTGGCGTTTTGGATGTTCTGCGCCCGCGCAGCCGCAGGCCACGAGAGGACCAGCAGTAGGAGCCAGCCGAAGCGCCGCATGGGCCTCATCCCTCCGGAATCAGGGTGTACTTCTTCCGCACGGTGTTGTTCGCGTCGACCTGGATGTCATGCGTCTCCGTCTTGTAGCCGACGCGCTCGATGCGGATCGTGTGCTTCCCCGCCTTCACCTGGTAGTTGAAGATCGGCGTCTGGCCGATCTCCACCCCGTCCAGGAACAGTGTGCCGAACGGATCCGAGGCGACCGTGAGGATCCCCGTCGCCTCGACCGGCGCGGCGACCGGTGGTGGAGTCTGTTGCTGGCGCACCGGCTGCCGCGCGGGCGGTGCTTGCTGCCGGCGCGGCGGCGTGGTCTGCGGCGCGGGCTGCTGCGTGCTTGGCGGCGACGCCTGCGTCGTCGACTGCTTTGCGGAGTCCCCTCCACCGGTCGGTGCGGGCGCGGTCGGCTGCAGCGGCACCGACTGCTGCGCGACCTGCTGTGGCGGAGCCTCCGCCTTGCTTCGCCCGAACACCACATATCCCCCCACCCCCACGACCACCACGCCCACGACGGCGGCGATCAACCCACCCTTCGATTTCCTCTGCTCCGGTCTTACGGCGGGGCGCCCTCCGGGACCCGGACCCGGCCTGGCCACCGGCATCGGTGTGGTCGGTGCCATCGACGACACGGACTCGGTCGGCGATTCGGCGGTGACCGCCGGCTTGGGGCGCGGCCGCGAGGTCGTTCCCGACTTGCCGCCACGCGGCGCGGAGACCGGCTGCTCCGGCCAGACGGCGGTGGCGAAGTCTTCCATGGTCGCGAAGCGCTGATCGGGCTCTTTGGTGAGCGCCCGAGCGATCGCGTCGGAGATGAAGCCGGGGATTCCGCTGCGCACCGCGCTGGTGCGCGGGGCTTCCTCGAAAATGTGCTTGTAGAGGATGGTATGCACCGAGTCGCCGCTGAACGGCAGCGCGCCGGTGATCATGCGGTAGCCCACGACGCCGAGCGCGTACTGGTCGGCCCGCCCGTCCACCGGCTGGCCCTTGGCCTGCTCGGGCGCCATGTAGTGCGGCGTGCCGATGATCATCCCGGTCCCGGTGAGCCCCGAGGCGGACTGGAGCGCCTTGGAGATCCCGAAGTCGGTC